>JABXHM010000026.1 GCA_013373625.1 Alteromonadaceae bacterium
CACAAGCATGAAGCAAGACTTATATTTGTGGATCAAACCCGTCGTGATCTTCTTTGTTTGCGCGTACCACGGGAGAAATCCCTGTGCCAGCAAAGTCTTCAGCGGTCATAGCATTGAAGCACTCAGTATTAACTTCACCACCCATTTTTTGAATCACCTGGCAAAGCTCTTCAACCCGTCCTTCCATGGCATGAATGTGTTCAACCATAATGCCCATAGCATTGGCAACCGGGTCAGGATTGTCAACTGCTACGGCATAGGCGTCAAAACCATATTTCTTCGCGATTGCGTGGCGCTTTTTGGTTTCATTTTCAGTACTTGCCACGGCCTGAATGATTCGCCCGGGAATACCCAGGACAGTGGAACCTGCGGGCGCATCTTTTACGACCACCGAGTTGCTACCGATTTTTGCGCCTTCACCGATTTCAATTGGTCCCAGCACTTTGGCCCCGGCGCCAACGACCACATTATTTTTTAAGGTGGGATGACGTTTGCCCGCCTGCCAGGTTGTACCGCCCAGCGTAACACCATGATAAAGTGTCACATCATCACCAATTTGTGCCGTTTCACCGATCACCACGCCCATACCATGATCAATAAAAAACCGCCGGCCTATTGTGGCGCCCGGGTGAATTTCTATACCCGTTAACCATCGGCTGAAAGTAGACAGTGTGCGCGCTAACCATTTGAGTTCCAGTCGCCACAGCTTATAACTAATTCGGTGCAGCCACACAGCATGGAGACCGGGATAATTGGTCAGTACTTCAAAGGTATTTCGGGCCGCCGGATCGCGGTGAAAAACTGCGGCGATATCTTCTCTTATTCGACGGAACATGGCCTATTTCTCTGCCGCTTTATCAATTGACGCCAGAATTCCGCGCAGAATATTGAGCTCTTGCGATTCTGGGCGGGCACGGTTAAACAAACGACGCAGACGGGTCATCACAATACCGGGGTGGCTGGGGTTAATAAACTGTACCTTACTCAGCGTGGACTCCAGATGCACATAAAACCGTTCAATGTCATCGTTAAGCGGGTATTCACTTTCTTCAGTCTCGATAGCATCCTGATTCAGGTAAGCCATACGGATTTCATAACATAAGGTTTGCACCGCTGCCGCCAGATTCAGTGAACTGTAGTCAGGGTTGGCCGGTATACATACGTGAAAGTGGCACTGCTGGAGCTCTTCATTGGTTAAACCGTTATTTTCCCGTCCGAACACCAATGCAACAGGATAGTTACCCACTTCTTTTATCAGCTTTTCGCCGCAGCCACGCGGCTCCAGCATTGGCCAGCTCAGTGTTCGCGATCGTGCGGACGTACCAACAACTAAACCGCAGCCAGCAACCGCCTCTTCTAAGCGGCTGACAATTTTAGCGTTAGCCAGTACATCGCCGGCACCGGCTGCCAGCGCACTGGACTTGCCATCCGGCTCGGAAACCGGATCAACCAGATATAAATTGCTCAGCCCCATGGTTTTCATTGCCCGGGCCGTGGAACCTATATTCCCGGTGTGGGAAGTATTAACAAGTACAATACGAATATTTTCTAACATGCTGTGAATACAAGTAGTAATGGAAATGCCGCAGAGTGTAGCATACCGCTTACATCTTCACACCGGCCAAGTTACCTGCTCATTTGTCGTTAGCATTGCATTACAGCTTAGACCTGTTAAAATCCGCCGCGTTTATTTTTTGGTCTTTTACAATTGGTGGTTTGTTATGCATCCGATGCTGAACATTGCGGTGCGCGCTGCGCGCGTGGCTGGCTCTATTATTCTTCGCGGTTTTGAAAATCGTGGCGACTTAGTCAAGGAAGTTAAAGGCAGTAACGACTTCGTTACTCAAATTGACAAAGAAGCCGAAATGGCGATTATTCACAAGATTAAGCAGTCTTATCCTGACCACAGCTTTTTAGGCGAAGAAAGCGGCGAAACCCAGGGCGAAAGCGCAGAGTTTCAATGGATAATTGACCCTCTCGATGGCACCACCAATTTTATCAAAGGTATACCTCATTTTGCGGTATCCATAGCACTGTTACACAAAGGGCGTTTGGATCAGGGCGTGGTATTTGACCCAATACGCGGTGAATTATTTTCAGCATCGCGTGGTCAGGGCGCGCAGTTAAACGGCTATCGGATCCGGACCAGCAAAGCCCGTGACCTATCACAAACCATCCTGGCGACCGGCCTCCCCTTTAAAGATAAAACCCAGTATGCAGATTATGCTGTTCGCCTGAACAAGATCTTCCATGATTGCGGCGATATTCGTCGTGCTGGTAGTGCAGCGCTTGATTTAGCCTATGTAGCCGCTGGCCGTCATGATGGCTACTGGGAGCGCGGTATTAAACCCTGGGATATCGCTGCAGGTGAATTGTTGGTGCGTGAATCAGGTGGCCTGGTTACTGATTTTAGTGGCAATAACGACCCACTTTATAAAGGTGAGATCGTTGCCGGTAGTGTTAAGGTTGTACAAGGGCTGGTGAAGCACCTGAAGTAACCTACTCACCATGTAAAAGCACATTAAAAAGGCCACTTGTAAAGTGGCCTTTTTGTTGTCAGCGCATCGCTTAGCGACTAACCATTTAATGAAGCCAGGTAGGCTTTAAAGTCTTCGCCTAACGTTGGGTGACGCAACGCATATTCAACGTTGGCTTTCATATAGCCAAGCTTGCTGCCACAGTCATGGCTCTTACCTTTCATATAATAGGCATCAACCTGCTCGACTTTCATCAAAGAGGTAATGGCATCCGTTAACTGAATCTCGCCGCCGGCGCCTGGTGGCGTGTACTCCAGCAAGGGCCAAATTTCATGAGATAACACGTAACGTCCTACAACGGCCAGGTCTGATGGCGCTTCATCCAGAGGCGGTTTTTCAACCATGTCGTAGATTTTCGCAGACTCGCCGGGTTTGATTTCGGCGCCTTCCAGGTCAACAATACCAAACTTGGAAATATTCTCCTGTGGGACTTGTTCAACCATAACCTGACTCACACGGTTTGTGTTAAAGCGTGCAACCATATCGGCTAAGTTGTCTTTTTTCAGGTTGCTGGCATAGTCGTCAATAATCACGTCAGGCAACACGACTGCAAACGGGTCGTCACCGACCATAGGGTGAGCACACATGATGGCATGTCCCAAACCTTTAGCTGCGCCCTGACGAACGTGCATAATGGTTACGTCTTTAGGGCATATGGCCTGAACCTCTTCCAGAAGCTGTCTTTTAACCCGCTGTTCCAACGTAGTTTCGAGCTCAAATGAAGTATCAAAATGGTTTTCGATACTGTTTTTACTGGCATGAGTAACCAGAATAATTTCTTTCAGTCCCGCTTGTACACATTCATTAACCACGTACTGAATTAGCGGCTTATCAACAACCGGCAGCATTTCTTTGGGTATCGCTTTAGTTGCTGGAAGCATCCGTGTGCCAAGGCCGGCTACAGGGATGACTGCTTTTTTTACCTGACTCATTATTTATGTCCTTTGATTGAAAGTCCTCTACCTATTGCGTAGTAATGCAATCCGTATTCCGAAATTATTTTCGGGTCATATAGGTTTCTGCCGTCAAAAATGAGCGGAATCGAAAGTTTCTCTTTAATCAACTCAAAATCAGGCGCTCTGAATGACTGCCATTCAGTACAGACAACTAAAAAGTCAGCACTTTCTAATGCGGCTTCTTTAGTGCCAACTAACTTAAGATCGGGACGGCTTCCGTAAATTCGCTGGGTTTCTTCCATTGCTTCCGGATCGTAGGCTTGCACGGTCACGCCCTGCTCCCACAACAACTCCATCAGCACCCGACTGGACGCCTCTCGCATATCGTCGGTATTAGGTTTGAATGATAATCCCCATAATGCAATGGTTTTTCCGGCCAGGTCGCCGTTGAAGTGACGGTTAATGTATTCGAATAACTTCTCTTTCTGAGCGTAATTAACCGCTTCCACGGACTCTAACACTTTGGCTTTATACCCGACCTGATTTGCACTGCGAATAAGCGCTTGCACATCTTTGGGGAAACACGACCCCCCGTAACCACATCCAGGGTAGATAAACTGATATCCGATTCGCGGATCGGAACCGATACCGCGACGCACATTTTCGATATCCGCACCAAAACACTCGGCCAAATTAGCCATTTCGTTCATAAAGCTGATTTTTGTAGCCAGCATGCAATTCGCAGCATACTTCGTAAGTTCCGCAGAGCGAATATCCATAACAATGACTTTGTCATGGTTGCGGTTGAAGGGTAAATAAAGCTCGCGTAATTTCTTCTCGGCTGTGTCACTTTCTGTACCGATGATTATACGGTCAGGACGCATACAGTCATTAACAGCAGCACCTTCTTTTAAAAACTCAGGATTCGACACGACATCAAAAGTGATGGTCTTGTTAAGCCCTTCTAACGTCTCGGCGACTTTAGCTTTCACGCGATCCGCAGTACCCACAGGCACAGTCGACTTATTAATTATAATTTTATGTGACTGCATATGCGTAGCAATAGTTTCTGCCACGGCAAGTACATATTTTAAATCAGCAGAACCGTCCTCATCCGGAGGCGTGCCCACCGCAATAAAAATAAGCTCACCATGCTCAACGCCAATTTTGGCATCAGTGGTGAAATCTACCCGACCGCCTTCATAATTGCTGGTCACCAGTGGTGTTAACCCAGGCTCATAAATTGGAATAAGGCCATTTTTCAGGTTATCCACTTTTGCTTGATCAACATCGACACAAACGACATCATGACCCACTTCTGCCAATACAGCGGCCTGCACTAAGCCGACATAACCTATTCCGAAGACTGTTACCTTCATTATTTACTTTCCCTCTATGATTAACCACTTCCTGCAGTGAGCACAGGTTTCAATTTAAAATATTTTTATTAAAGCATCATGACGCCACTGGCTCAATATAAATCATTAATCGTCATTGTAACGTCCGGTTCGCGCGCGTATTCCATCCTTAATACCGGCAAGCATGTAACGACCGCGTAGGACTGAATCCTTTACAAAAAATCTGTTTACTAACCAACGTATGGGCAACGCTACTAAGTTTCGCACTTTCCAGTAGGCTGGCACGTAAGACCGTCTTGCTAATACCAGAACGTTACGATACTGGTAATACAGACGCAGTGGATGGCCAATTTTAAAGGTGATACCGAGCAAACGTTTACGCTCATCTCCCTGACGATGCAACAGTGTGTTTTGCGTATCACATACCACCACATAGCCTGCACGTTGCGCTCGCCAACACCACTCATGATCGACGCCATCAATAAACAACTCGGCTTCCATTAAGCCAGTATCATCCAGCACCGCCAAAGGAATAGTCATACCCGATGCAATGATTTGGCGGCAAATTAAGAACCCATTATCACTTTTGATGGGTTTTTGAATTCCGGCCTTTACCACCTGATTATCAAACTGACTGACAATTGTTGGTCCATATGCCGCCAGATTATCAAACTGTTTGTTTGCCTGCTGCGTGCGGGACACCACTAACGCAATGAAATTCGCATCTAACTGACTATCCTGATCCAATAGCATAGCGAAGTCAAAATGCAATTGTTGCGCCAGAATTAAACCCGCATTTTGTGCAGCGGCTATCCCTGCGTTGTCTGCAAAATGCAGGTACTGAATATCAGAGGGAAACCACTGCTGGTGAGAAACGGGGGAGTTATCGACAATGATAACCTTCAAACCGGCTTGGGTAAGCCGGTCCAGGTTATTGAAAAGTGTGCGCTGTTCCGGGTGAAACAGAATAATTATGGCTGCAAAATTCAATGTTTAACAATTTTTTCCAGTATATGCCTGTCAAGCTTATACGCCATTTTTATAATTCCTGACGGCATCATACGCAGCCCCAGAACTAAAGACGCGTAAAACAGGTTGTAAAGTGTAAGGCGTTTTAGTTCACGCATAGCACAAATTCTGGCGCGAAATTCATTTAAAGATTTAATCAATCCGCGACGTTTATAGAAGTCATTAACACGGCGAAATCTGAGTAGCTTATCTTTAAGGTTACAAAAAATATACCCTTTAGCGGCCAGTTCAATCCAAAAGAAGTAGTCCTGTGTGTTACGTAACGAGTCGTTATAACGGTAACCGTCCGTAAACACATTATAACGAATACATACTGTTGGATGGTTTATAGTACAGCGGCGCGGCAATAGCCGCTTAATCTGACGATTGGTTTGCGGCATTACGCGCGTACCAACCTTCTCATTCTGTTCATTAATTTCTACCAGACCGGTGCCCAGTATCGCCACATGCGAATGTTTGTTTAAATAGTTAATCTGCTTTTCGAGGCGGTTAACCTCTGAGATATCATCAGCATCCATTCGAAAAAAATATTGTGGCTGTAATGACAATGACCAGTCAATAGCGAAATTCATACATGAAGAAAGTCCACGATTAACCGTACCTTGCATTATCACCAACCTCTCATCAGCATCAGCGTGTTGCATAATCATGTCATACAAAGACTCAGGTATTTCGCCGTCAATCACTATTAAAAACAGAAAATCAGTGTAGGTTTGCCGGCGAATACTGTCTACAGCTTGCGTTACCCATTCTTCGCAATCCTGACCATAGACAGCCATTGCAACAATTGCAGGTACTTCGTGTACTTTATAGCGGCTATGCTTAATTGAAAAATTTGGCGTCAAAAGAAAATCCGCTTAGCTAAGATGTGCCGAAGTGTACCGGATTACAAAATGGATTTGCATCTTTGTTATTTACTTAGTTATGAATTAACTTTCGTTTTGTATCTCTAACAAAGCGAATGATTTTCCATATATTCATTATCGCTGCACTATATACAACGAGTAATGCCATAAAACTCCAGAACATAATATAATCGGGAACGCTGTACACTTCGCCCAGGATACCGATTACACAGTAAGCGGCACCCATTAACAGAATCGCAACCAGTGAACGACGAGGACTAAATCCAGCGCGCATAAAGATATTATGCAGGTGTTTGGTATCAGGACGTAATACTGACTGTCCTTTACATGCACGGCGAAACATAATGGCAGCCATATCCATTAATGGCAGGCCAATTAACCACACGCCAGTGATAGGTCGCAACGAGGCATTTTCACCTTGTGTATGATCAACCAGCAACCACACAATGGTCAAGCCAACAAACATACTGCCAGCATCACCCATAAAAATTTTATTACCCTTAAACCCTTTGAGGCTCAGATTAAAGGCCAGAAACGGGACTATCGCAGCAATAATTACCAAGGGTTCCATAATGGCTGCGCCATTGCCAGACAGTAACAACAAACTCACCACACTGACCAGTACAACGAGGCTCATTCCACCGGCCAGTCCGTCAATACCGTCTATCATATTAATGGCATTAATCACACCGACGACACAAATCAACGTAAAAAAGTAACCGCCCAGTCCCAGATACACTGACCCAAAACCAAAAATATCTCCCAGAGAGGTAATATAGTTCTGCGCACTCCAGGCCATTATTGAGGCCACGCCAAATTGACATACAAGACGCCCCTTGGCACTAAGATCGAATCGATCGTCCAGCATACCAAGTAGAACAATAAAAGAAGACGCCGTAAAAAACAGTGGATTATTCTTCATCCAAACATCGGTGAGCACACTTGCAATGAGTACGGCCATAAAAATGGCGACACCGCCGGTAAGGGGTACCAGCCCGTTGTGTCGTTTGCGATAGGACGGTTGGTCAACTAAACCAAATTGATGCGCTAGAGGAGTCATCACCACAAGCAATACGAGCGCAACAACAAACGCCGTAAACAACGGTATAAACTGAAGATAACTCATCATGCCTTACATTTCTCCACAGAAGGCACACACTGTTATACCAGTGCCCACACAATAAAAGGGACCATCCATTAGATTACTGACTCCATTAATATTATTTTTATAGTTTCGGTTAATCATGAAAGCTATACTAAGTTCCGTGGAGAGATAGCCAAAATTCATCACAATGATAATAAACATCTGCCTCACTGACCAGCCCCAAACATCAAATTAAATTCATTCGGCGATTATTTACACTAAAAACTGACCTTTTAACCTTACCGTCCAGATTGCTAAATCTATGCATGCCTTTTTTAAAGGTTATGTTATGCTAATCGCCATCATAAATGGACGTATTTCATTGAACAATGAGAAAACTAATTTCAAGCATCGCTGTATTAACGGGTGTGCTGAGCTTGCTTGGGTGCGTATCTCAACCGCACAATGTCAGATCTAATCTGCCATTAGTTAACCAAAGTTACAGCAACGTTTCCGGCCAATTTAGCAGCCAACAATCAGTCTCCTCACAGTTGAAGTATGCAAAAGCTATACCTGAGCTTAGAGTACTCGCTCATCAGCCTGTGGTGATTGATGGTATGGAATACCAGGCTTCAGCCAGTTATATGTCAGCAATGGGCACAAAATGCCACCGTTTAGTCAGATCCAGTGTTTCCGGCACATTGGAAATTCGCCCAGTGTGTGATTACGACTCTTACTGGCTCCTCTACCCTGCTTTAGTCACTACCAGCACTCAATAATAAATAAAGGCTTAAGACAATTATGCGCATTTTTTTATGGTTTGCCTTCGCTTTTCAATTTGCCTTTATTACCGTTGCTTCTGCGCAAACTGCTGAGCAAATACAACAAGTTCAGCAACAGATGCAGCAGCAACAGGGAAGAAACAATAATGCCACCAGCGGTCAAAGCATGACAGGCAACCAGCCTATGCAGCTTTCACCAGTACCTGGTTTGCCTAACAATACCCAAACCGGCACGCGGCCTTCAGTAGGGCAATACACCACCCGACCAAGAGAAGGGTTAGTTTTACCCGGTGAACCTACCATGGATATGGTCTTTCCATTACAGGAAACAATGGAAAACCCGCCTTTTGCGGCAAACCTGTTTCTGGGTGGCTTTGAGTCTGAACGCGCTAACGCTATCAATCAAAATTATCTGGTCGCGCCCGGCGATCAGGTGTCAATTTGGATATGGGGCGCTGTAGACTATTCGGATGTGGCAACCGTAGATAGTCAGGGGAATATTTTTATTCCTAAAATCGGTCCGATAAACTTGCTGAATGTGCCAGCGGGTAATGTTAATCAGACTGTGACTCGAACTATCAGACAAGTTTATACCAACGATGTGAATGTCTACGTTAACTTGTTAACCGCTACTCCTGTATCGGTATACGTCTCGGGCCCGGTTTTAAGACCGGGTCAGTATGCTGGTCAGGCAACAGATAGCCCGCTTTATTTTCTTAAACGTGCAGGTGGTATCGACTTTTTACGAGGCAGTTTCAGACAAATAGATTTGTTGCGTAACGGAGAAGTCATCGAGTCGTTTGACCTCTATAACTTTATCACTGACGGCAAAATACCCACCGTTTCGTTTCAAGACCGGGACGTATTGTTGATTCATCCTATTGGACCCACGATCACTGTCAGTAAAGGGGCTCGCAATAGTTTTACTTTTGAGTTAATGCCCGAAAATTTAAGCGGCAGCGCACTGGTAGATTACGCCCGGCCTGGCGACTTTATAAGCCATGTTTCGGTGAGTGGGTTACGTAACGAGGCGCATTTTGCACGATACACAACACTCGACAATTTTAGCAACTTCGACCTGAAATCCGGCGATCATGTTGAATTTAAAAACGATCATGAGCAACAGGTCTATCCAATCAACGTGACCGGTAGTTTTCGTGGTGCGTCGAGAATAATGGTAGATAAAGGCACTCGCCTGCATCAGGTACTCAGCAGCATTGAGGTTGATCCAGCGCTGGCCAACTTTGAAAACGTCTATATTTTGCGTGAAAGTGTCGCAGAACAACAACAATTTATAATAAATCAATCACTCGATAGGTTAGAGCGTAGTATTTACACGGCACCTGTACGTTCTACAGGTGAAGGCTCAATACGGGTGCAAGAAGCACAATTAGTCACCGATTTCATTGCCCGGGCGCGAAAAATCAAACCCTTGGGTAAAGTGATTATTGCCGATAACACGAATGTGGCCAATATTCTGCTTGAAGAAAACGATACTATTGTTATTCCGGCCAACACCGATCTGGTCCATGTTGGCGGAGAAGTATTAATGCCTCAGTCCGTGGTCTTTAACCCCGATGCAAATATCGCTGACTATGTGGCATGGGCTGGCGGCTTTAGCGAGCGGGCAAACGATGATCGTATTTTGGTTATTCGTGCGAATGGAATGGTTGATTTTTATGATGCCTCTGACAGGTCAGATATTGCTGCCGGTGATCAGGTAATAGTGCTACCTCAAATCGATGCGAAGACTCTGCAGGCTGTCAAAGATATTACACAAATCATTTATCAGATAGCCGTTGCCGCAAACGTCGCGATTAATTAAACTGATGTCCGAACCGCTTAAGATTTCGTTCAGAGCTCAGCTTAAAGTTTGGCGAACCGTTTGCTTCGCCCTTTTTTTGCGGGAGCTCCAATCTCAGTTTAACGACAAGTTGGGCCTTGCCTGGGCGTTTGTTGAGCCATTTCTACTGGTCTTCGGACTGGCTTACATGCGAAGCCTGATTACCAGTGGCGATGTTCATGGCATGCCTGTAATGATTTTTATGATGGTGGGATTAATTACCATTCAGTCATTCATAACGCCTTTAAACAAAGTGTCCAATGCCTTTACCAAAAACAAGCCTCTGTACGCATTTCGTCAGGTGCAACCTATCTCGGGCTTATTGGTTAGTGTCTTTATTGAATATGCTATCAAGGTCATTGTTGCGCTGTTGTCAATAGTCGCTTTGTATCTGCTTGATTTAACCTTTGAAGTGTATGACGCCCTGTTATTACTCATCTTGTTTCATTTGCTTTGGTTAATGACGTTCAGTATGAGCTGTATATTTGGTATCGCCATGACTTATCATCCTGAAGTCAAAAAAGTCATCAATATTTTCACCCGGCCTTTGTTTTTTATTTCCTGTGTATTTTTCAGTCTGCAAGATATCCCAAGGGAATACTGGCACTGGTTTACCTGGAACCCTCTGGTGCATATCATTGAGATGGCAAGATATGCCTGCTATGAGTCTTATGGCAATGAAGGCGTGTCGTTCAGTTATCCGCTCGAATTTACCCTGGTTTTAACTTTTTTTGCTGTATCGCTTTACCACATCTCCTGGAAAGGCTTGCTTTCACGATGACTATACGGCTAATTAACCTGACCAAGTCTTACCCTAGCAAGATAGGCAGACAGTACATTTTTAAAGACATTAACTTCGATTTCCCAACCGAAGACAATGTCGCAATTTTAGGTAAAAATGGCTCGGGTAAATCAACCCTGTTCAGAATGCTGGCGAAAAGTGAATACCCCGACAGAGGCTATGTTTTCACCAACAAATCGATGTCCTGGCCCGTTGCTCTCGCAACAGGTATACACCCACTTATGACGGGCAGAGAAAACACCCGGTTTATAGGCCGTATTAACAATGTCGCAAATTTAAATGCGTACGAAGAAGCAGTGCAGGATTTTGCAGAGATTGGCGCGCGCTTCGATTTACCGGTAAAAACATTTTCTTCAGGTATGCGTGCCAGATTGGTGTTTGCCTGTTGCGTTAACATTAACTTTGATATCTACCTGATTGATGAGGCGACCTCGGTGGGTGATCCTAAGTTTCGCCGTAAAGCACGCGAAACCCTTGAAGTAAAAGCTCAGGAAGCAGGCTTAATCATGGTAAGCCATGAAATGGATCAAATCAGGGAGTTTTGCACCTCTGCCATTTTACTTAAAGACGGGCAGTTACAGTTTTATAGTGACCTCGAAGAAGCTATCAGCATTTATATGGAATGAAGAACCTAATGAATAATACTTTACTCAACAAAGTCACCAGCCAGGTGGCGAGGCGGCCGGTGCTCCTTATCATTATTCCATGGTTGGTTTATGCCGCGTATTTAATTTTACTGGCAGCACCAAAGTACGAAAGTGTCAGTCAAATAGTAGTAAAATCGTCTGATGGTTCGAGTAGCTTTGATCCTTCAGCCATGTTTATGTCGAGTGTTTCGGGAGTGACTGGCTCAAATGACAGCCAACTGGTGGTATCATTTATTCAATCTGCAGATATGCTGCACTATCTGGACGAAAAAATAGCGATTCGCGAACATTACACATCAAATCTGGGCGATGTGTTTAGCCGCTTACCTGACAACCACAGCGAAGAGGATTTACTGGCTTATTACCAGGACAATACTCAGGTTATCATTGATTCAACCTCTAGCATTATAGAGCTGTCTGTGCGGGCGTTTGAACCATCTTACGCACAATTGATCAATCAAACTATTGTTAGTCGGGCAGAATGGTTTATCAACGAAATCAGCAATAACCTGGCGAAGTCACGCTTATCCTTTGCCCAACGCGAACATGATATTGTCCAACAAAAGTTACAAGACAGTAAACTCGCCTTGCTCAACTTCCAATCGAAATACAATGTGCTTGACCCCAATGCTGAAGGGGCAGCGTTTCAGCAAATAGCGTTTTCATTAGAAGCTACCCTGGCTCAAAAAGAAGCCGAACTAGGCACTATGCAGAGTATTATGTCTGAGACGGCTTCGCAGGTAATCGCTATAAAACGGCAAATACGCGCTATCAAAGACCAAATAGACAGCCAGAAGAACAAAATAAATGATGCCGATGGTGACGGTGAAAGCCTGTCAATCAATCAATTGATGGCGCAATACTCGAATCTCAGAGTACAAATGGAACTGTCTCTGCAAGCCTACAGTGCCTCGTTAATGACACTGGAAAATGCTCGTGTAGAAACCTATGAGCAAATTCGTCATCTGGTAACGATTGAAAGCCCTCGCTTACCTGACGAAGCTAAATATCCTAAGACTACCTATAACCTTGTTTTATTGGGTGTATTCCTGATAATGGCACTTGTCGCAGGACGCATTGTTATCGCCACGATAAAAGAGCTTTGATACTCACCTCATAAATCAGACTTCAGGCCGTCTCTTCAGGTGGCTTGTGTCTGGTTTAATCATCTAGTATAAGTGAGGCATTCGATGCATTGACCGCAATCGGTTAACCCAGCATCGACATAATAAATTCAAATAAAAACTATATGGAACTCTGTTGTGACAACAAAAACATCTAACGACACCAGCTTCTTTGGTCATCCAGGTGGCCTGCGAACCTTATTTTTTACCGAAATGTGGGAGCGTATGAGTTATTACGGCATGCGCGCCCTGCTTGTGCTCTTCATGACAGCCAGCCTGCAAACACAGGGACTTGGCTTCACCGTAGCAACAGCCGGTGCTATTTATGGTCTTTATACCGGCGCCGTGTACTTCCTTGGTCTGCCTGGCGGTTGGCTGGCTGATCGCCTCATTGGTGGTAAAAAAGCCGTTTGGTACGGCGGTCTGATTATTTTTGCAGGACACGTAGTACTCGCTATTGACCTGCAGAATCTATTCTTTGTAGGCCTCATTCTTGTTGCGACGGGCACCGGATTACTTAAACCGAATATTTCAGCGATGGTCGGCCAGCAATATAGTGACGATGACCGCCGCCGCGACAGTGGTTACGCGCTATATTATATGGGTATTAATATCGGCTCGCTGATTGCTTACCTGGTCACCGGTTACCTGCAAGAGAGCTGGGGCTGGCATTATGCCTTTGGCGCTGCGGCGGTCGGTATGGCAATTGGTCTTGTACAATATTACTTTAGCAATCATTCTTTGACTGAAGAATCTGTCGCACCAGCCAACGCTTACACAGGGGCTGCGAAAAAACGTGCCTGGATAGGTGTATTTGGCGTAGTCGCCGCGGCCGTCCTGGTTATTGTTATGGCGCACATGGGCACTATCGTTATCGAGCCTGTTAGCCTTGCACAAAAAGTAGCCATCATCTTCACCATTATATTCTTTATCTATTTTGGCTTTATCTACTTTGCTGGTCAGTTAAACGACAATGAAAAACAGCGTATGTGGGCACTGTTTTTAGTTTGTGTTGCCTCTGCGTGTTTCTGGTCTGGCTTCGAACAAGCCGGTTCTTCGCTGAATTTATTTGCCCAAAACTATACAGACCGCGTGCTCGAAAGTGGCTCTTTGCTGACATCTTGGTTTGGGATGGATGCCATTCCTACGGTGTGGTTTCAACTCTCAAACTCACTGTTTATCATTATTCTTTCGCCGTTTTTTGCGGCACTGTGGATTAACCTCGCCAAGCGCATGATTGATCCGTCTTATACTATCAAGTGTGCGATTGGTATTGTTATTATGGCGTCAGGTTTCCTGGTGATGTTCCTAGCCTCTCAGTATGCCGCACAAGGCCTGAAAGTAGCACCGATGTGGTTAGTAACAACATACTTCCTCCACACTGTTGGTGAGCTTTGCTTAAGTCCTGTAGCACTTAGTGCGGTAAGTAAACTTTCGCCGAAGCGATTTGCTGGTCAAATGATGGGCATATTCGTACTGACCTACTCCATTGGTAACGTTATATCAGGGCTGCTCTCCGGCAACTTTGACCCGGAAAACTTGCAAGAAATGCCAAACCTTTACCTTCAAATCGCACTGTTTAGCATCGCAATTGCTATCGTTATTGGTTTACTCAGCTTTAAATCCCGATACTGGGAAAAAGCAGGGCTTGCAGAAAAGACCCAATAAGTCATGACTAGTGTGTTTTAACTGCTAGCAGATTGCCCTACAATAACCGCCGTAACGTCAGGTTCCGGCGGTTTTTTATTAAGAGCAATTTATGAATTTTTATTTATCTACTCGCGATATCCCTGCACTTAAAGGCCTTCCTTTAACTGAACGCGTAAAGCGCTTAGATAATGCCGCAAAACGACTCACCGTACCTGAGAAAACACTTCTGAATATATTAAAGTTGCTTGTCTTCGTGCCCGTGTTCGCCCTTATATTGCATACCGCAACAAGTTGGACGTCATTAATCTGGGCCTTTGTGGTATTTTTACTTTACCCATTGTTAGTTAAGCCAATTCAATATTCCATGAGTGCCAAATATATCGTGCAATCATTAAGCAAGGAGAACCAATGAAAACGATTTTAGTCACTGGTGGTGCCGGTTATATCGGCAGTCACACAGTCTTACAACTCCTGGAGGCCAATTATCAGGTCGTTGTCTTTGACAATCTTTGTAATGCTTCAGAAGAATCTCTGCGCCGTGTATCCGCCCTAACCGGCAAATCAGTGACTTTTGTAGAAGGTGATATTCGTAATGAAGATCAACTCGACAGCGTGTTTACCCAACATGCTATCGATGCTGTTATCCATTTTGCGGGCCTTAAAGCAGTAGGAGAGTCTGTACAAAAGCCGTTGAGCTATTATGAAAACAACGTGTACGGCTCTGTTAACTTGTGTCAGGTTATGGCGCGCCATGGTGTAAAAGATATTGTGTTCAGTTCGTCAGCGACTGTCTACGGTGATCCGGTATCGCTACCATTGCGAGAAAACATGTCGACCGGCCATCCCACAAACCCTTATGGTATGTCCAAACTCATGGTCGAGAATGTGCTTACTGATCTACACAATTCAGATGAGGACTGGAATATTGTCATACTGCGGTACTTTAACCCCGTCGGTGCCCACCCGTCAGGACAAATCGGTGAAGACCCTAATGGTATCCCTAATAACTTAATGCCATACATTTCGCAGGTTGCTTCCGGTAAACTGGATCAGTTGGCAGTATTTGGCGACGATTACGATACACCGGATGGCACCGGCGTACGCGACTATATTCACGTCGAGGATCTGGCCGATGGCCACATTAAAGCGATTGAGCGCTTATCACTGAATATGGGGCTGGATATTTACAATCTTGGTACTGGCCAGGGTTATTCGGTATTAGAAATGATCACCGCATTTGAGAAAGCCTGTGGTAAATCGATTAGCTATAAGGTTGCGCCGCGTCGCGCTGGTGATATTGCGGCGTGTTATGCTGACCCAACTAAAGCAGCGACAGAACTAAACTGGAATGCGCAAAAATGTCTTGAGGATATGTGCAGTAATGCCTGGCATTGGCAATCCAATAACCCACAGGGCTATGCCTCTTAATAAAGAAAAAGGTCAGGAACGCCCTGACCTTTTCGCTAACAGACTGAGTTAATCATTGTTACCACTGGTTTCAGCTTCCAGATCGATATCATCAAACATCGATTCAAACTCTTCAAAGTCTTCCGTCTCTGCTTCATCTGGCTGATTATCGAGGTTCTTTCCATCAGTGACTCTGAACTCGAGGTTTTGGAAATAGATGTTTTTAACCTGCTGGTAGTCATCGACGGCGTTTTCAATCTGACCTTCCTGACCCAATAGCTGAGCCCGGCTCTCCAGTGCCCCTACTGTAAAACGCAACACATTCAAATTACCCGTCATTAACGTCATCGGAAAATACAGGTTATCGACAAGATCACCAGTGAAGGTTCTCGGATCGTTAGGGCCGCGAGCAGGGAGCATTAAAAAGGGCCCTGTTCCGACTCCCCATTTACCCAGCACTTCACCAAATTCTTCTTCCTGACGCTGCAGACCCATAGCGCCCGCAACATCAAAGAGCCCGACCACACCAACCGTTGAGTTAATGACAAACCGGGTAAAGCTGTCAAATGATGGTCCGACTTTCCCCTGCAGCAGGTTATTGACCATATTACTGGGCTCAGAAAGGTTCTCTACCGCGTTAAACAGACCGGTTCTGGCAAAGCCAGGGACCACAGTTACGTAAGCTTTTGTTACCGGTCTTAGTATAAGTTTATCCAGCACCTCCCAGTTAAAATCCCACACAACGCGGTTTACCGGTTCCAATGGATCCCGCGGATCCGAAAGCTGAGTTTGCTGAGCGGTGTTGCTGGCAGTAGCTTGTTCGTTAGCTGTATTGCTGGCACAACCTGTCAACACAGACAGGCCTAAAGAAAAAATAACAAACGCCAAACGGCGGGTAAATAATGTCACATCAGTTCCTTGTTAATCACAATATCAAGTTCGGTAAGCTCTCCGGTTACCACCTGCGCATCAGCTACCCCTTCCAGGTCGCCTGCTTGCGCGGGTGCCTGCTCATCCGGCGAGACTCTGGCCACTAAGCGCACTGCAGTCAGTTGCTCCAACGAATAAGACGGCGTCATCGCGTTTTCGCTGCTTAACGTAACTGTCACCGGCATATCTTTTAAAGGCATTCTTAGCACTGCTGCCGGCATTTTGTTATCACTATTGGCATCTTGTGCAAACACAAATAAAAATGCATTTTCCGGAATATTTGTCGTTAGCGCTTCATCTATAGTGATTGTTATCGAAAATCCGGTTAAACCACTTTGGCTGTCTTGCCGTGGCGCAGTCGATTTTCCCTGTAACACCGCCAGACGCTCCCTGAGCTGGATATTCAGCGGATTATCTGCAGGCAACTGACCGTCCAGTCGAGCCAGACTGGCTGCAAGCTGCTCGCTATCACCGAGCCTTCCGGCGACAACAGCGAGCATGAGTTCCAGATTATTGTTATCTGGCTGCTCGGTCACTAGCCGGCTTAGCAGCCGCCGTGCGTTTCGAAGTTGCGTCTTATCATCACTAGCCATCAGCGCCCGGGCGTATGTCATGCGTACATTGGCATCGTCAGGCGCGTAATACACTGCTTTCTCTAGCGCAGCATAAGCCTCAGCGGTCTGGCCCAACGCCATCCAGATACGACCAAGATACATCCACCCCTGTCCATCATCAGGGTCATTTTGCAAACGTTTACGTATCGCCAGGGTGAGCTGCTTAAAATCTGTCTCTGTAAAATTCTCTCCGGCCCCGTCGGCAAGCTTGGCACTCAGTTGTGGTAATGCATCAAGCGCCGCTTGCGCTTCATTCAGCCTCGACAGATTACTTGCACTGTAATAAGCCCAGCCACCAACCCCTAAAGACACCAGGGCACCAATGAAAAGCGTTAAGGTTGCCGGACTTGCCCGACTGACCTGCGCATATTGCTCCTCGACCAATGATACTTTGATTTCATCACTGCTCTGGCGCATATCCTGTTCGCTTAAAACACCTTCTTCGACCTCACGCTGCAATTCTGTTAATCGCTGCTTTACGACTGCAATATTTGCTTGCGTCAGGTTTTCTTGTGGTTTACGTGCACGCAACCAGGGCATAACAACGGCCAAAACTAAAAGTGCAGCCAAAAGAACAACTGTCGTAATAAACATCCATGACATTATTTATTTTGCTCCAGCATTTTCTCTGCCGCGGCGAGCTTGGTCGTCATATCTTCCGGCGGCACCGATTTACGCCGCCCAATCACAACTGCAATGGCTAACACAGCGAACAACAGCGGGGTAAGCCACAACCACACTGTCACCGGTGTAACCGGAGGCTGATAATGAATAAAATCGCCGTAACGGGATTTCATATACGTAATGACCTCGTCATTACTTTTGCCTTGTTTTATCAGGTTGTAGACTTTTCGCCGCATATCATGAGCTATCATCGCGTCGGAGTCGGCAATATTCTGATTCTGACACATCGGGCAACGCAGCTCTTCGGTCAGCGTCAGAAACGACTGTCTTTGTTGTGGCGTGTCAAAGTCATAGCTATCATCAGTAGCCAGAGCACTGCAGGCCACAATGATAAAGACCGTGAATATCAGTAATCTCATTCAGCCTCTCCCGACCTGGTCATCTCTTCACGTAGTTGGCGATAAAGCGGCCCCACTTTGTTTAACCACACACGCTGGTTAATATCACCAATATGATGCATGCGAATGATCCCGTTATGGTCAATTAAGAAATGCTCAGGTGCGCCTGTCACGCCTAAATCCAACGCCGTGTCACGATACACATCAAAGATATGAAACTGATAAGGGTTACCAAAGCGGCCAGTAATTTCGCGGACCTCCTGCTGAACCCGACTTACCGTTTTGGTACCAAACTCGGGATCCAGATCCTGATCAAAATATAAACCCACGATATTGACATTTTGTTGCTTAGCAAGTTCCGTCAGATAAGGCAGCTCTACTGCACAGGTCACACACCAGACTCCCCAAACATTGAGCAAAGTGACTTTCCCTTTAAATATCTCCGGTGTGTAGGTGAGCTCAGGAGACATTAAATCCGGCAATTCAAACGCCGGTACCGGCTGTCCTTTTAGTTGCGAGTCAAGCGCTCTGGGATCTGAAAACAGCCCATTAAATAAAAACACAACCAACAGTAAAAATACCACTAACGGAATACCAAAAATCACTAGTCTTTTCATACTTCGACCTCGGCCCTCACTGCTGCTGATAACTGAGAACGCCCTGCTTTTGCTACTTTGGCCATACGATAACGTTTATCGGATATAGAGCAAAAGCCCCCTATCGCCATGATCGCCGCGCCAGCCCATATCCAGATTACAAACGGTTTAATGTATACACGTACGGCCCATGCGTCGCCGTCAAGTGGCTCACCCAGCGCAATGAACAGATCACGCACTATCGTTGAGTGAATACCGGCTTCTGTCATTGGCATACGCTGAACCTGATAAAAGCGTTTTTCGGGCTCCAGGTGGACTATTTTCTCGCCGGATTCATACACATCAAAGATTCCGACGTCAGCGGTATAATTCGGACCGACTCGCTGTTCGATACCGCGAAATGCAAACTCATAGCCGGATAAAGTTACTAACTGCCCCGGTTTCATTCGCACATCACGCTCCACATCGTAATTGCTGACTAACGTAATACCTATCAAGGTTACGGCAAAGCCCAGATGTCCCAGGATCATACCCCAATGGCTCGGCGTAAGGCGGCGCAAGCGCTCAACTGCTGATAGCGTATTATTCATAGATGAGACACGTTGCATGATTTCCAACGTGGTAGTGATGAGTATCCATCCACTCAACACCAGACCAAGCGCGGCCATGTAGGTCGGCGCATCGTAGCTGTAATTTATCAAAATGCCGGCACTCACACTCAATGCAAATGCGTATAACAGCGTTTTTAGTATTTGCGCGGCTGGCTGATTCTTCCAACGGATCAGCGGTCCAATACCAATACACAGAACAAACGGCACTATCAACCAGGTAAACATCTGATTAAAAAACGGTGCGCCAATTGATATAGAGCCAAAGCCCAGTTCTTTATGTACCAGTGGCAATAACGTCCCCAGCAGCACCACGAGAGTCGCCGCACACAGGAACACATTATTGCCCATTAGCATCACTTCACGTGAAAATAGTTGATACCGCCCAGGACTTTTTAACTGCTGTGCCCGCAGTGCATATAACACCAGACTGATACCGGTTAATATCACTAGTATTGCCAGAATAAACAGCCCACGTTCAGGGTCGCTGGCAAATGAATGTACCGACACAATCACACCCGAACGCACTAAAAATGTACCCAGCAAACTCAGCGAAAACGCCGCAATAGCAAGGAGCACCGTCCACGACTTAAATACCTTGCGCTTTTCCGTGACGGCCAGAGAATGCATTAACGCGGTGCCGACCAACCATGGCATAAACGAGGCATTTTCGACTGGATCCCAAAACCACCATCCGCCCCAGCCGAGTTCATAGTAGGCCCACCAACTGCCCAACGCGATGCCTACCGACAGGAAACTCCAGGCCGCAATTACCCAGGGGCGCGACCAACGTGCCCAGGTTGAGTCCAGCTGACCCGAGAGCAACGCCGACACGGCAAAGGCAAAGGCCACTGAAAAGCCCACATAGCCCATATACAGCATTGGCGGATGAATGATCATGCCAAAATCCTGCAACAGCGGGTTCAGATCTCTGCCATCCACCGGGAAAAATGGCAACATACTGTCGAAGGGATTAGAGGTCAGCAGGATAAACAAATAAAAACCAATAGCAACCATACCCAGCACTGACAATACACGGGCAATCATAATTTTGGGTATACCACGGCTAAATAACGCTACAGCGACAGTCCATAACGACAGCATTAATACCCATAACAGGAAAGACCCTTCATGGCCGCCCCACACTGCAGTGACCTTATAATAAACAGGTAAACGGCTGTTCGAATGTTGTGCCACATAATTGAGCGTGAAGTCATCGGTGACAAACGCGTAAATCAAACAACCAAAGGCAACGGCGGTAAAGACAAACATGCTCATGGCTAACGGTCTGGCCGTCGCAATCATCGGCCCATGCCCACGGTAAGCGCCCCACAAGGGGTAAACCGCTAATAAAATTGACGCAACAAGCGCCAGCGCGACGGCAATATTACCTATCTCCGGGATCACGACTCATTGCTTCCTTCGTTAGGGTTAACATGCTTAATGCCTTTCATTTTTTCCGCTAATTCTGGCGGCATGTATTCTTCG
This sequence comes from Alteromonadaceae bacterium, assembly GCA_013373625.1. GTDB lineage: Bacteria > Pseudomonadota > Gammaproteobacteria > Enterobacterales > Alteromonadaceae > Alteromonas. Next base: position 21,284 of record JABXHM010000026.1, read on the forward strand.
TCATGTTTAGCCAGTACTTCTTCAGCTTCAATTAATTTTGTATCGACCAACACGCCGGTCGCTACGATGCCCTGACCTTCTCGAAACAAGTCAGGCAATATACCGGCATAACGCACGGTGACTGCCGGCCCCGTATCAACCAGTGTAAAACTCACTTCAAGCGAGTCACTGTCGCGGGATACTGAACCTGGCACAACCATACCGCCAATGCGCAAACGCTGGCCCACCGAAGGTTTAACGCCATCTTTGCCTTCGACTATTTCAGAGGGGGTGTAAAACAAATCGATGTTGTCATTCAGCGCAAACAACATCAGCGTTACAGCGCCGATAATCAGTACACCTATACCGCCCACGGCGGCAAGTCTTCGTTGTCTTCTCGGATTCATACTACTTTCCTACCTGCTGCGTATCAGGCGATGCGGCTTTTACATTGCGAGCGGCCACTATGCGCGCCTGACGCGCCTGTTCTGCCCGTACTTTTGTGAGCAGCTGTTTATGTGCAATGCGGCTATCAATAACCAGCCAGGCCATTGCGACAATTGAGACGCCAAATGACAGCCATACGTACATTGCATAGCCGCCCATATTGAAAAATGCTTGCCAACTGTCAAATTGCATATCAGTCTCCCACTGACGATGCCGCCAGTGCCTTAACCCACGGACGATGATATTCTCGTCGAATGATTTCATTTTTCATACGCATTACGCTGACTGCTGCAATAAATAAGGCCAAACCTAACAAAGCGATCAATAACGGCCATAACATTTCTGGTGCTATCGATGGTTTATCAAATTTACTGATTGTGGCGCCCTGGTGAAGGGTGTTCCACCACTCCACTGAGTAATGAATAACAGGTATATTGACAACGCCTACCAATGCCATAACACCAGCCGCTTTGCCCGCTTGCTGTTTGTCTTCAAAAGCGCCGTATAAAGCAATAACACCAAGGTACAAAAACATTAAGATCAATTCAGACGTTAACCGCGCATCCCAAACCCACCAGGTTCCCCACATGGGTTTCCCCCAGGCAGCCCCGGTAAACAGGGCAATGAATGTCACCACAGCCCCCACTGGCGCCATCGCAATCATTGCCATAAAAGCGGTACGCCACTGCCATACGATACCCACCAGGGCAGCACCAGCCATCGCCACGTAGGTACTCATCGACAAAATAGCACTGGGAACGTGAATATAAATAATTCTGAAAGAATCTCCTTGCTGGTAATCCTGCGGAGCAAATGCCAGTCCCCATATGCACCCTGTCAATAACGCCAGCACACCCGGCCACCATAAGTAAGGCTGTAACCGGTGACATAAATGATAAGCGCGTTCAGGTTTGGCGTAAGGATGTAACCACTTCCACATCAGTTTTGACTCACTCTAAGTGCATAAGCAATTGCCAAGGGGGCTGTTGCCATGGCGACCAGTAACATGGCGCCAATAATAGCAAGTTGTGCCCGATAAGGTAATTGCAGAGCGGCAGAATCTACCGCCGAAGTAGCAAAAATCAATAACGGAATAAACACCGGTATAAGCAATAACGCTAGCAGCACGCCGCCGCGCTGCAACCCCACAGTTAAGCCAACCGCAATTGCCCCCACCAAAGATAACAGCGGCGTGCCCAGGAGCAGAGACAGCATTAAAGCGACATACATCTCCATGGTCAGGTTTAAAAATAGCGCTAACAACGGTGAAAATACCGCCAGGGGAATAAAACTCACCAACCAGTGTACGGCTACCTTTACCGCTGTTACCGCCCATAATGGCTGTCCACTGAGCATATATTGTTCAAGTGAGCCGTCCCAGAAATCATCCCGGAACATACGGTCCATCGCTAACAACGATGACAGTATTGCCGCAATCCAGATTACCCCGGGACCAATCTTCTGGAGAATAACAGGCCCGGGACCGATCCCCAGAGGAAACAACGTTATTACCATTAATAAAAACATTAATGGCTGGGCAAGTTCAGAGCGTTGCCGAAATGCCAGGGCGATATCACGCTTAAATATACCCTTATACAATGCACTCATATGTTGTATTCCAGGTAAAGTTCGGTAAACGGTCCGGCTGCATCGGTCAGGGGTTGATGAGACGTAGTCATAATGGCACCACCGTTGCTCACATGGATTTTCATGTGTTGTTCCAGAATGTTTATACCGCCCACGTCTAATGCAGTGAAGGGCTCATCAAGAATCCAATATGTCGCTTGTTTCAGCCACAGTCGCGCCAGCGCCACTCGGCGCTGCTGACCGGCCGAAAGCATTCGCACGGGTACATCCTCTAAGCCCACTAACCCAAGTTTGGCTAAGATAGCGAAGCTTCTATCAACCTCAAATACACTATTGTGTTGCGCGCACCAGAATTTAAGATTTTCCAACGCCGTCAGCGCGCCGTTTACACCTGCTTTGTGGCCAATATAAATTAATTGCTGATAAAACCGCTCCCGCGCGTCATGAAAGGGCTCATCATCAATATATATTGTGCCGGACTGAGCAGATGACAAGCCGGTTAAAATACGCAACAAACTGGTTTTCCCAGCACCGTTAGGACCACGCAAATGCAACAGCGTGCCAGGCGCCAGCAAAAAGGACAGTTTGCTGAAAAGTACCCTGTCACGCTTAATACAAGTCAGATTGTCGGCTTTGAGTCCCGCCAAAAGAAATCCCGTTAAAATGAGCTAATTAACAATGACTAAATAAAACCGCCGCATTCTACCACAACTGAACCCCGGCGCATCTTACCCGTTAGACTGATTGGCATATTTCTGATCTAATTCAAATGTTGAGCAAATACACTTTATACTTAACTCTTAGATTCCGTGGCCGATAACAATAGCATGCAGCCTTCAAATTCCACTCAGCAGCCAGCCGGCAGTTCATCCAGCCATCGCCCCGGAGAAACGCCGGTAGCTGCGCCAAAGCAAATCGACATCAATAACACAGGCATTGTACTGCGACCAGTAACTGCCGCCAGCGGGAATTCGCAAGCTACCCGTCAAACGTCAGTATTGCAAACCCCGCAAAAACAAGCGATACAAGTCACGCCAGCCGTAAGTTCTTCTTCTGCTGACAGTCTGGTACTGATGAAATTACCGACCTCCACACCGGTACAATTAAGCCCGCAAACAACGGTAGAATTAACCCAACTATTGTCTCAGCCTGCAGTAGAAAAAACATTAGCAGCGCTTATAAAACTCAGTCCGGAAGCACTCAGTCAACCATTGAGTAAAGCGCAAATACAATCATTGGTAACAGTCTTAGTGCAGGCACATCGTACGCCACTGTCAATGCCGGTAGAGATTGTGAGTCTCAACAACAATACCCTGCATCTGCAAATTGGAGGCCAGGACGGTGGTAAAAAAAACTTGGTAGAGATTCCGATTGCGCAGTTATCGCAAGTGTTAGCAAATACCTCTGGGGCGGCAACAAAATCAAGTGCCGCCGCTTTACTGGCAAATCTGACCCTACCGGCAAAAGCGACGCTCACATTAACGCCGCCGGCACTGACACCCGCACGAACTGCATGGCAGGCGTCTATAACATTGCGGTCAACAGCCGGTATTGCAGGCGGCGCTGCAGCCGAACCGGGAAACATAACCTTTAAAGCGCCTCTGCAAGCAACGGCACAACCCCTTCAGGCACTGTTTAAAGTAGCCCTGACTCAAGGAGTTTCGCCAAACCTTACATCTGTGACGCAGTGGGCTGAAAATAGTTTACCAGCAAGATCTGTACAGCAGTTGCAGAGCTTAAGCCAGTTAACACCGGTATCTGTGGGCCTCAAAGGTGATTCATTGATGATTAGCGGCAGTCGCGCTCAAATTATGGCTGTCGACGCTGCACCAACAAAATCGCTGCTTAATGCTTTACCCACTCTGAACCAGCACACCATTAAACAGCTTAATTCGCAGGCGTTATCCAGCGCCAAACTTCCCCCTACTGAGCTCAGTTTCATGCAAGGCAACCCTGCCAGTTCACACATGAATACTTCTGATAAGGGATCAACAAGCGACAACGTTACATTGCAACGCGACACCTCATCACATTCATCGGGGAAAACGTCCGCGGAACAAATGACCTTAAAACGCGAAGCCAGTTTAGCGCAGCTCAAAGTTGCGGCGCTATCATCTGAAGCAAAATCAGCCATAGAGACTTTTATTCGCACAGCGAACCGCCTTAACGTAGTCAATACCAACTCACAACCAGCGAGTGTCGCCAATATAGTCGATGCGCTGCAGAAAATGACAAAGTTTGCCAATGTCACCGAAGGTACATCGCAACAGCAAACCAGTGTCGCACAAAATAAAGGCGCTACAGCCTCTGCTATCTCCAGCACGGCTCCGGTTGCCACAGGAACAAACGGCACAGCGGCAAAAGCACTGAGCGCCATTATTGCGCAATTGCAATTGGATATTCACAGTATTTCAGCGGCCAGTGCTGAACATGGTTTAACCTCAAACAACACCGGCGAGACGGGTACTAACCCTAAAGTCTCTATTGCCAATGCTCAGCAAGTCAGTGCTGCCATTAAACAATTAATGATTTCGCCAGCCTGGCTGCAGTCCCCCGGCTCATTGCTTAACCCGCCGGCGGGCCAGTCATTCATTAACGGTTTGCTACAGGTCTTGCAAGTGTCTTTACTGGGACGTCATTACAAGCAGCATACGGATTTAGAGCAGGCCATCAATCGGTCAAAAAGTGCTGCAGGCTCAACCAGCGTTTCGGGTTTGCTCAGCAGTCTTAATGGCCGTCAGGTCAGAGAATTTGCTCAGCTGGACAGCCAGCAAAACCTGCTTAAGCAACTCAAAGGGTTACTTGCCGGTCATCAAAGTGCGAAACTGGCAAACTTAGATCAGGCATTACAAGGTCAGGATTCATTCTATTATGTTCTACCTGCGCTGCATCACAACCAACAAGCTTCTGAAATACTAATCCGTCGCGATAAAGACAGTAAAGACAATAATGAAAAAGAAGCCGAAGGCAGTAGCTGGAACCTTACCATGAAGCTAAGTATTGGTGAGCACGGAGAATTGCTCACTAAAGTAAAAATAAAATCGGAGCAAATTTTTCTGGATATTTATACATCAAATCAGGATTTGCTTGAAAAGGTTGGTCTGACTTTACCATTTCTGCTTAAACGCTTTGCGCTGCTGGGGCTTGACGTGCAGGAACACAAAGTTCAACTCGGTAAGATACCAGATTCCCTTGCAACCAAACCCTTTCAACTGTTGGAAACCCAGGCATGAATAATAAAAATAAACGCGCAGTTGGCATCAAGTACAACGAGGCCGAACCATCAGAATCGCCAACAATTGTTGCCAAAGGTTATGGCGATCTCGCCGAAGCGATTATAGCCAGTGCCAAAGAAAACGGTGTGCTGATTCATGAAGACCCTTACCTCAGTGAGTTTTTAACCACACTCGATTTAGGCCAGTCTATTCCGGAATCACTTTACTATGTTATTGCAGAGCTACTGGCCTATTCCTATGTCCTACAAGGCAAGGTGCCACAAAGCTGGCGGGATGCCATGCCGGGTATCGATGAGAAAATATAATGCTTACCTTTCTCTTTCTTCGTGCATAAAAAAGCCCATCTGATTAAGATGGGCAAACTATAAGAAGGCTTATAGGGGGGAGTTTCCAACGGGTAGTTGAAATCGTCGCGTCAAACGTTACAGCACTTCTTCTGATTCAACGTCATCTGCTTTAATATTTTTGCTTAATAATAATTCTGCACGGATCTTCTGCTCAATATCTTTAGCAATATCTACGTTCTCTTTCAAAAATTTTACTACGTTAGCTTTACCCTGACCAATACGGTCGCCGTTGTAGCTGTACCAGGCACCGGCCTTATCCACCAGTTTTTGCTTAACGCCTAAGTCAATCAATTCGGCTTCTTTACAAATGCCCTGACCATACATAATCTGGAACTCGGCTTGCTTAAAGGGCGGCGCAACCTTATTTTTAACCACTTTAACGCGGGTTTCGTTACCTACCACTTCATCGCCTTCTTTGATTGCGCCAATACGGCGAATATCTAATCGAACTGATGAATAAAACTTCAGCGCATTACCACCAGTGGTCGTTTCTGGCGAGCCAAACATAACCCCAATCTTCATCCGGATTTGGTTAATGAACACACAAAGCGTGTTAGAGCGCTTGATGTTTGCAGTAAGCTTACGCAACGCCTGTGACATTAGTCGTGCTTGCAAACCAACATGCGAGTCACCCATGTCACCCTCAATTTCAGCTTTTGGTGTCAATGCCGCAACAGAGTCAACAATTACCACATCAACAGCACCGGAACGAACCAGCATGTCGCAAATTTCCAACGCCTGTTCGCCTGTATCAGGTTGTGAAACCAACAAGTCATCAATATTTACGCCCAGCTTTTCTGCATAAATCGGGTCAAGCGCATGCTCGGCATCAACGAAAGCACAGGTTTTCCCTACTTTTTGCGCCTCGGCAATAACCTGTAATGTGAGCGTGGTTTTACCCGACGACTCCGGACCATAGATTTCCACTACACGCCCGCATGGCAATCCACCTATACCCAGCGCAATATCAATCGTCAATGAGCCGGTAGATATTGACTCAATATCCATGGCTTTGTTGTCGCCCAAACGCATAATAGCGCCTTTACCAAATTGCTTTTCAATTTGACCGACTGCTGCTGTTAATGCTTTAGATTTATTGTCGTCCACCGATGTGTCCTCGTTATTTATTTCTGTATACGTAACTGTTAAAAGGGGGGTGGTAGATACACTGTAAACTCTACCTGTGTTACGCTAATTAATGACTGTATAGTATACTGTATGGTTATACAGTGCAATATGCTTTTTATCTTTTCTCTATTTCAACACACTTAATTTAAACTGCAACGAGTCTGTGGTGCAGGGTTGATACGGCAAACGCTATCGATTGGTTTCGTACTGCCGACCGGTCTCCGCTAAAGTGTTTCACAACCGCCTCAGTATTGCCGTTAATGGTAAAGCCAAACCATACGGTTCCAACGGGTTTCGCGTCTGAGCCACCGCCCGGTCCGGCGACACCGCTGACAGCAACCGCGCACTCCGCACCAGCTTTTATTGCTGCCCCGTTGGCCATTTCAGTGACAACCTGCGCTGATACTGCACCATATTGTGCAAGCGATTCAGCGCTTACATCAACCAAATGCTGTTTTGCCTGATTGGCATAGGTCACCCAACTTTGTCTGAACCAGTCAGAGCTACCGGCTACCGAAGTCAGCGCGAAGGCAATGCCGCCTCCGGTACACGACTCAGCGGTAGTTAAGGTCCACTGTTGAGCACGGAGTGCCTCACCCACGGCCAGAATCTGTGCAGATAATACATTTAAATCAAGTTGTGAGTGTGAAACAGTTGAAATTGGCTGACTCATAGCAATAATACATTCAATATAGAAGAACGGTATTATGCCGTGGTCTGATCAATAATCGCAAGCAACCGCAAGCCGAGGCATTCTTGGAATCACACACTCCCATGATGCGCCAATATCTGAATATAAAGGCGCAGCACCCCAACATTTTATTGTTTTACCGTATGGGCGACTTTTATGAGTTGTTTTATGACGATGCAAAACGCGCGGCCGACTTACTGGATATTTCACTAACCGCACGTGGCAAATCCGGCGGCGACCCTATTCCAATGGCGGGTGTCCCCTATCACGCGGTAGACAGTTATCTGGCTCGCCTGGTGAAAATGGGCGAGTCAGTGGCAATTTGCGAACAGGTAGGCGATCCTACCACCAGTAAGGGGCCAGTAGATCGCCAGGTACAGCGAATTGTAACCCCGGGAACGGTCACCGACGAAGCCTTACTTGATGAGCGTCAGGACAATGTTCTGGCAGCCGTAGTAGGACATAAAGAACAGTTTGGTTTAGCCTGGCTTGATATCACCAGCGGTCGCTTTTTAGTCAGCGAGTTTCACGGCGCCGACATGCTTAGCGCCGAGCTACAACGCCTTCGACCAGCAGAGCTGCTGTACCCAGAAGGCTTCGATTGGCTGGCAAAAATTGACCATATCAAAGGAATACGGCGACGCCCAGAATGGGAGTTTGATCAGCAAACCGCAGAGCAACAACTTAACGATCAGTTTGGTACCCGCGAATTAAGTGGCTTTGGCTTAGCTAACACCACTTTGGGTATTGGTGCTGCCGGCTGCATTTTGCAATATGTGAAAGACACCCAGCGCACAGCGCTACCGCATATCAGAGCCATTAGTCTGGAACAACAGTCGACTAAAGTGCAGCTCGATGCTGCCACCCGCCGCAACCTTGAACTCACACATAACTTATCAGGCGGTACTGAACATACCTTGTTTGCGGTACTTGATAACACTGCTACGGCAATGGGCAGTCGCTTGTTACAGCGGTTTATTCACGCCCCAATCACCGACCGAAACGAGTTGTCTAACCGCCAGACCGCTATCGGCGAATTGCTTCAGGGCGACTACCCGGCATTAACCGCGCAGCTTAAATACATTGGTGATATCGAGCGTATCATGGCTCGTCTGGCACTGCGTTCTGCGCGGCCACGGGACTTCGCACGCCTGCGCAATGCATTAAACAGCCTGCCGGCATTGCAAAGCGGTTTACAGACCTTCACGTCACCACTGCTTGCTCAGCTACGTTCTACAATCAGTGAATTTCCTGAATTGGCAGCACTGTTAGATACGGCAATCATTGATAACCCACCCGTCGTTATTCGCGATGGCGGTGTTATAGCCCCGAGGTATAATAGTGAACTTGATGAGCTGCGCGACCTCTCCGACGGTGCTAGTGAGTATTTGCGTCAATTAGAGCAACGCGAGCGAGAGCAAACCGGTATTGCAACGCTTAAAGTTGGCTACAACAAAGTTCACGGGTTCTTTATTGAAGTATCCCGCGCCAATAGTGGCCTGGTCCCGGCTAGTTACATTCGCCGCCAAACGTTAAAAAATACCGAACGATACATTACCCCTGAACTTAAAGAGCATGAAGACAAAGTGCTCACCAGTCAAAGCCGTGCGCTGGCACTGGAAAAGCGTTTGTACGAAGAGCTGTTTGATTTAGTAAGTCCCCATTTGGACGCGTTGATTGCCTCGGCAGCATCGCTGGCAAAACTCGACGTTATGGTTACCCTGGCTGAACGAGCGGAGACATTGGAATATCATCAGCCCACTCTGGTGGATGTGCCCGGCGTAAACTATCAGCAAGGCAGACACCCGGTCGTTGAGCACGTCATGAATGAACCCTTCATTCCTAATCCGCTGACCATGACTCAGACGCAGCGCACAATGATTATTACCGGCCCGAATATGGGCGGTAAATCCACTTTTATGCGCCAAACTGCACTCATCGTATTACTTGCTTACATCGGCAGTTATGTGCCGGCACAGCATGCCGAAATAGGCCCTATCGATAAAATATTTACCCGCATAGGCGCTTCAGATGATTTAGCCTCCGGCCGCTCCACCTTTATGGTGGAAATGACCGAAACAGCCAACATACTGCACAACGCGACGCCGCACTCGTTAGTGTTGATGGATGAAATCGGTCGTGGTACCAGCACTTATGACGGTTTATCGCTGGCCTGGGCGTGTGCCGAATATCTGGCGAATCAACTGCAGGCGTTTACCTTGTTTGCTACCCACTACTTTGAGCTGACGGAACTGGCTGAATCGCTGAAGGGAGCCCAAAACCTTCACCTTGGTGCAGTAGAACACGGCGATACCATTCGCTTTATGCATAATGTAGAAACGGGGGCTGCAAGCAAGAGTTACGGCCTGCAGGTGGCCCAGCTTGCTGGCGTACCCAAGGCAGTCATTACTGCGGCCAAGCAGTGTTTACATAACCTTGAGAACCAAGCGAACGCGGAAAACCAGGTTACAGCCGGGCGCGCAGCCAAGAGTCATCCCGCGCAGGAAGCCCTGTTTTCTTCTGCTCCTGGTGCACTGGAACAAGCGATCACCGATGTTGATCCCGACGATCTGAGCCCAAAACAAGCACTGGCGCTCATTTACGAGTTAAAAAAGATGCTATAAACAGCGCCTCATAAAATGCATACCGCGGCTACAAACGCTACCCCGAGACAACAAGGTGGCGTTATTCGCGGCGCCATAAACCAAAAAACGTCAGCCCCACTTGCTGAGGAAATCAGACTAAAAATATTGCCCCGAAATTTGGTTTCAATTGGTAAGCGTATATAATTGTGTGCATGGCCCTTATTGGGTATACTGTTGCGCCGTCTACTGTGTTGTTAAATAACAACGTATTACCCATATAAACAACCCAACGTCTTAGGTTTCGCATGACAAACTATATTTTCGTCACCGGTGGTGTGGTTTCATCGCTTGGTAAAGGCATAGCGGCTGCGTCGCTGGCCGCCATCCTTGAAGCTCGCGGTCTCACTGTGACTATGCTCAAACTGGATCCCTACATTAACGTCGATCCGGGCACCATGAGCCCTATTCAGCATGGTGAGGTTTTTGTTACTGATGATGGTGCAGAAACCGATCTTGACTTAGGTCATTACGAGCGCTTTATTCGCACCCGCATGACCAAACGTAATAACTTTACCACCGGACGGGTCTACGAAGAGGTATTACGCCGCGAACGTCGTGGCGATTACCTGGGCGCAACGATTCAGGTTATTCCTCATATCACCAACGAAATTAAACGCCGTGTTGTTGATGGCGCACAAGGGTTTGATGTTGCCATCGTGGAAGTAGGTGGTACGGTTGGTGACATCGAGTCGCAGCCATTTATTGAAGCTATCCGCCAGCTCGGTACTGAAGTTGGCCGAGATCATGCGATGTTCATGCACCTCACGCTGGTACCTTATATGCCGGCATCCGGCGAGCTAAAAACAAAGCCAACGCAGCACAGTGTAAAAGAGTTGCGTTCTATTGGTATTCAACCCGATATTTTAGTGTGTCGTTCTGTGGGCGCAATGCCCGCTTCTGAACGTTCTAAAATTGCCCTGTTTACCAACGTAGCAGAAAAAGCCGTTATTTCATTAAAAGACGTTGATAGTATTTACCGCATTCCGGCAGCGCTGAAAGCGCAGAGCCTTGACCAACTGGTTGTTGATCGCTTCAGACTGGACTGTCCGGCGGCCGATCTGACTGAGTGGGAACAGGTACTTTACGCCGAGTCCAACCCCGTTGGCGAAGTCAATATCGGCATGGTTGGCAAATACGTTGAACTACCCGATGCTTATAAGTCAGTGAACGAAGCACTTAAACACGCCGGCCTTAAAAACCGCCTGACAGTGAATATTCACTATATTGACTCGCAGGATATTGAGTCTAAGGGCGAACAGGTCTTAGAAGATCTCGACGCAATCCTGGTGCCGGGTGGTTTTGGTGAGCGCGGTATCGAAGGCAAAATTGCCGCGGCGCGTTATGCCCGGGAAAACAAAGTGCCCTATTTAGGTATTTGTTTGGGTATGCAGGTTGCATTAATCGAATATGCCCGCAATGTAGTAGGCATGGAAAACGCAAACAGTACTGAGTTTGATTCAGACACACCGTACCCGGTTGTTGGCCTGATTACTGAATGGCTGGAGTCAGACGGTAGCACAGAAATTCGTGATGAGTCGTCAGACTTAGGCGGCACCATGCGCCTGGGCAGCCAGTTGTGCCATTTAATTCCGGGCAGCAAAGTTTTTGATGCGTACGGCAGTGAAGAAATTTACGAACGTCACCGCCACCGTTATGAAGTGAACAATAACCTGCGTGACCAAATTGAAGCCGCCGGCCTGAAAGTAAGTGGTTTGTCCACTGACAAACGACTTGTTGAAGTCATTGAATTGCCGGATCATCCATGGTTTGTTGCTGGCCAGTTCCACCCGGAGTTTACATCGACCCCGCGTGACGGCCATCCGTTATTTACCGGATTTGTAGCCGCAGCGCAATCGTATCAAAAAGAAAATCATTAATTTAAAACCAGGCACTGTTACTCCCGCAGTGCCACAATTACTTGTTGAGGAAGAAAATATGGCGAAGATCTCGCGTATCATTGGACGTGAAATTCTGGACTCACGTGGTAACCCCACTGTCGAAGCTGACGTATACCTGGACTCAGGTGTTATGGGGCGCGCTTGCGCACCATCAGGTGCTTCTACAGGTTCTCGTGAAGCACTTGAACTGCGTGACGGCGACAAAAGCCGCTACCTGGGCAAAGGTGTAGAGAAAGCCGTTGCCGCAATCAACGATACCATCGCGCCAGCATTAATCGGTCAGGATCCTGTGGCACAAGCTGATATCGATAAAGCGATGATCGACCTCGATGGCACTGAAAACAAAGAAAACCTTGGCGCCAACGCCATTTTAGCCGTGTCTTTAGCGGTTGCTAAAGCGGCTGCTACAGAAAAAGGCGTTGCTTTGTATGAACACATTGCAGACTTGAATGGCACCCCCGGACAATACTCCATGCCTGTACCCATGATGAATATCATCAATGGTGGTGAGCATGCTGATAACAACGTTGATATTCAGGAGTTTATGGTTCAGCCGGTCGGTGCAAAGAGCTTTAAAGAAGCCTTGCGCATGGGCGCTGAAATTTTCCATAACCTGAAAAAAGTACTGGGTGCAAAAGGCCTGAATACTGCGGTAGGTGACGAAGGTGGCTTTGCGCCGGATTTAAGTTCTAATGCTGAAGCGCTGGCCGTAATCGTAGAAGCAGTAGAAAAAGCCGGTTACAAGATGAACGAAGATATCACCCTGGCACTAGATTGCGCTGCGTCTGAGTTCTATAAGGACGGCAAGTATGTGCTGTCTGGCGAAGGCAAGAGTTTCGACTCAGAAGCCTTTGGTGATTACCTGGCTGAACTGGCAGAGCAATACCCTATCGTATCTATTGAAGACGGTCTTGATGAAAGCGACTGGGATGGCTGGGCCAGCCTGACTAAGAAAATTGGCAACAAAGTACAGCTGGTTGGCGACGATCTTTTCGTGACTAATACCAAAATTCTTAAGCGCGGTACCGAGAATGGTATTGGTAACTCAATCCTGATTAAATTCAACCAGATTGGTTCACTAACTGAAACCCTTGAAGCCATTAAAATGGCCAAGGACGCTGGTTTTACAGCGGTGATTTCTCACCGTTCAGGTGAAACTGAAGATGCCACGATTGCCGATTTGGCAGTCGGTACAGCGGCGGGTCAAATTAAGACCGGTTCACTGTGTCGTTCAGACCGTGTAGCCAAATACAACCAGTTGCTGCGCATCGAAGAAGCACTGGCTGGAAAAGTGGCATATAACGGCCGCAGCGAAATCAAAGGTCAGTAACAGACTATGGCGGGCAATATTGCCCGCCATTGCTTTTTACGCCTATTAACCTATCAATAATGCCTGCCTGTAATGCACGCTTATGACGCAGCTTCCTGACGACGCGTCTCATCAATCAGACTTTTTCAACGCGGTTGAGTCTGATGCTTCGCAACGCACCCTTGCAGAGTTGTGTAACGCCTTATACGAACGCGAACTCAGTTTATTAGCGCAACAAAGCCACAATCAGGTTAGTTTACTGCGCCGTCGTATTGCCGGCCTCAGTCATCACGTTAAACGTACCGCACGCTTTTTAGCGAATGGCTCAGTACCACTGACACTGGATGAACACAATGCCAGTTGGCAAGCCAGGCAGGCAGTAAAAAGCCCGGCCCGAAATGACAAGCCGGAGGCAACCCTGAGATGGTACACCGAACACGCGAAAGTCGGACTGGTTGTGCCGGTTCGGGTACAAGAATTTGATAATGAGCATATTGAGCTTGACTCGATTGATCGTATTCAGCCGGTAAACCAAACCCTGCATATCAACAAGCTGGGGTGGTTTGATTTTAGCGGCACACAGGTTGAGAGCCCGGCACGTTATCGCTCGGCAAATCACTTCAGACTGACGCTTCTAAAACCGTCAAAAACTATCGTTACCGCTGCATGTTGCGGACATAGCTGGAATCATAAAGGGCGCACATCTCCCCGAACACTAACACTGCGGGAGATACTTCTGGTCAGTACTCTGGACTGGCAGCGATTTACTACACCTAAGCCCCCCGAACACCGTTAGTCCTTGAGCCGTATAATTGATCAGTGAATGATTGATCGAGCTATGAAATGATAGCGCTGTTCTTTTTAAGTGACCTTGGCACCTCACCTACCGCGCGTTTGAACTGGCCGGTATGCAAGCTCGCGATAATAGCCATATATCTGTCGGCGACGCATTAACCGCAAATCTTCAAATAAAACCCTATCAGGACGAGGCAGTGATGCTACGCTGGGAAATTTTACCAGAAATCACCGACATCAAAGTCGGTGGCGCCCGGAAGCCCGCCCTGGGGTAGTCAGCAGTCTGATTACCAAAGACGACAGCAAGGCGACATTCCCTTTAATACAGCGCGAGAAACCACTGTGTCATTTGTTTTCCTGTACTTTAAGTCGTTCTGAAAAAGTCGCGACGGTCAACATTTCTTATCATGTTGATCAGACCTTGTCGTAATAAACGCATCGATGCCTGATGAATGTCGGAGGAAGCCTTTGGCTGCAAGGGTAAAATAGAAAGCTAAAATCTACGGAAGAAAGACGTTGAAATAAAAACAGACATATCATCCTTATTTGGGAATTTTTATCCTAATTTATCTTCAATGCAGTAATTTATAACTAATATTTATACTGAAAATCTTAAACAACAGTTGACCTTATCAGGCCCAGCCTGTACATTTACGGCCATCAAAACGTCGCAAATGTAAAAAACGCAAGTGAGTAACAATGCCTGAAACGCATTACAATACATTTTTACTATCTCTTCTACTCCTAACGGCAGCAAGATTGCACGGGTAGATTGCGACCAGCGAATCATTACACAAAACCCGTGCATAGCACGGGTTTTTTTTTAACTAAAATCAACGAGAGACAGCCATGACGAATCAGGTAAAAATATTTGATACGACCTTACGTGACGGCGAACAAGCTTTGCCAGCCAGTTTAAGTGCCAAAGAGAAACTGCAAATCGCACTGGCTCTCGAACGTCTCGGTGTCGATATTATCGAAGCGGGCTTCCCGGTATCATCTCCCGGTGATTTTAAATCGGTACAAATGATCGCACGAGAAATTAAAAATTCGACAATTGCAGGGTTATCGCGCGCTTTACCCGCCGATATCGATGCCTGCGGCGAAGCCTTAAAAGTCGCTGATCAATTCCGAATCCATACTTTTATCGCTACCTCTGACATCCATGTCAGCAGTAAGCTAAAAAAATCTCAGGATGATGTTGTAGAAATGGCCGTTGCAGCGGTTAAACGCGCTCGGGGTTATACCGACGATGTAGAGTTTTCCTGTGAAGATGCTGGCCGCACTGAAATTGGTTACCTGGCGCGTATGGTCGAATCGGTCATTGCCGCAGGCGCGACCACGGTCAATATTCCGGATACAGTGGGTTATACGACACCCACGGAATTTGGCGGTATCATTAAGCAATTATTCGAGCTGGTACCGAATATCGATAAAGCGGTTATTTCGGTGCATTGCCACAACGACCTCGGACTGGCTGTGGCAAACTCATTAGCCGCAATAGAAAACGGCGCCCGCCAGGTAGAATGTACCATTAACGGTATTGGCGAACGAGCGGGTAACAGCTCACTGGAAGAAATCGCCATGATATTGCAAACACGTCAGGCATTGTATGGTTTGAATACCAATATCAACAGCAGCGAAATCAGTCGTACATCAAAACTGGTCAGTCAGCTTTGCAACATGCCGGTACAGGCGAATAAAGCCATTGTCGGCGCAAACGCGTTCAGTCACTCTTCCGGGATTCATCAGGATGGTGTCTTAAAAGCGCAAAATACCTATGAAATAATGACCCCTGAAAGTGTTGGTATCAATAAGAACAACCTGAACTTAACCTCTCGTTCAGGAAGGCATGTTATTAAACACCGCTTGCAGGAACTGGGCTATAAAGACACTGATTATGATTTAGAAGCCATTTACGCGGCCTTCTTACAACTGGCCGACAAAAAAGGCCAGGTTTATGATTACGATTTAGAAGCCCTGCTGTTTTTCGACCAGCAAAAACATGATCAGGCGCATTATCAGTTAACCTATCTGCATGCAACGTCGGGTAAAGAGATTATTCCCAGTGCCACGGTGCAGTTAAAGATTGGTGATGAACTAACAACACGCGCAGAAACGGGCAACGGGCCGGTAGACGCATCCTATAAAGCAATAATGGCGATGCTTGGCCATAACGACCTGGAAGTCGTTGACTTCAAACTTGATTCAAAAGGTGAAGGCGCGGATGCCCTGGCTTCGGTCAGTGTCATCACCGAATACAAAGGCCGCCGTTTCCATGGTATCGGGCTTGCCACTGATATCGTTGAAGCCGGCGTAAAAGCCCTCATTTTTGTTTTAAACAATACGTATTTAGCCGATCAGATTGATCAGCAAAAGAACCAACAAGAACGCTTAGCAGGAGTATAAATGAGCCAGTTTAACATTGCCGTACTCGCCGGAGACGGTATCGGCCCCGAAGTCATGCAGGAAGCCAACAAAGTACTCGACGCCATTGAACAAAAGTTCGCAGTGTCCTTTAACCGCAATGACTTCCCGGTCGGTGGCTATGCCATCGATACTGAAGGCGAAGCCCTGCCCCCGAAAACACTGCAAGGCTGTGAACAGGCAGACGCTATATTATTTGGTTCTATTGGTGGCCCGAAGTGGGATACTTTACCTCTGGAACAACGTCCGGAACGTGCCGCCTTACTGACACTGCGAAGCCATTTTGACTTATTCAGCAACCTGCGCCCGGCCAAAATTTACGCCGGCCTTGAAGCACTGTCGCCGCTGCGCGCTGACATTGCCGCCAGTGGTGTTGATGTGCTGGTGGTGCGTGAATTAACCAGCGGTATCTACTTTGGTCAGCCCAAAGGCCGCGAGGGTGAAGGCGAAAGTGAATACGCTTTTGACACCATGCGTTACAGCAAGAAAGAAATCCGTCGTATCGCAATCAGTGCTTTTGAGGCAGCTATGAAACGCGATAAGCGCGTCACATCCGTCGACAAGGCAAATGTGCTGGTATGCAGCCGCTTATGGCGCGAAGTCACCGAAGAAGTCGCTAAGGACTATCCTGAGGTAACGCTTGAGCACATCTATATCGATAACGCCACCATGCAGTTAATTAAAGATCCGGCGCATTTCGACGTCATGCTGTGCTCTAACCTGTTTGGCGATATTATTTCTGATGAGTGTGCGATGATTACCGGTTCAATGGGTCTGCTGCCATCAGCAAGCCTGAACGAAAACGGTTTTGGCATGTATGAACCTGCAGGTGGCTCAGCACCGGATATAGCAGGTCAGGGAATTGCCAACCCTATCGCGCAAATTTTATCGGCGTCGATGATGTTACGGTTTAGTTTAAATCTGACTGATGCGGCCGATGCCATCGATCAGGCAGTAGTAAAAGTCCTCGAAGCGGGCACACTAACCGGTGAATTATTACCGGCCGAGTTGCGCCATCAGGCCGCCACCACCGCACAAGTTGGCGACGCTATCGTTAATGCAATCTTAGGTCAGGAGTAACTATTCATGGCGAAAACCTTATATGACAAAGTGTGGCAGGCCCACGTTATCGACCAGATTGGCGATGACAGTCTGATCTATATTGACCGTCACCTGATCCACGAAGTCACCAGCCCACAGGCGTTTTCCGGGCTAAACGAAAAAGGCCGCAAGGTGCGCCGCCCGGACCGTACTTTTGCCACTATGGATCACAGTATTTCAACCCGCAGTCTGGCACTCGATGCCTGTGGACCACAAAATAAACTGCAGTTGCAGACACTGGCAGAAAACTGCGAGTCTCACGGTATTAAGCTCTATCCTGTCGGTCATCAAAAACAAGGTATCGTGCACGTTATGGGACCAGAACTAGGGCTTATCCTGCCTGGCATGACCGTTGTTTGTGGCGACTCACACACAGCTACCCACGGTGCCTTTGGCGCATTGGCCTTCGGTATCGGAACTTCTCAGGTTGAGCACGTACTGGCAACGCAGACACTGAAGCAGAGCCGCGCTAAAACCATGCAGATTAAAGTTAACGGTAAGCTGGCGGTAGGTACAACAGCAAAAGATATTATCCTCGCTATCATCGGTAAGATTGGTCACGCTGGTGCAACAGCCCACGTTATTGAATATTGCGGCGAAGCCATTGAGGCACTATCGATGGAAGAGCGCATGACAATCTGTAATATGAGTATCGAAGCAGGTGCTAAAGCCGGTATGATTGCGCCGGACCAGATTACGTTTGATTATCTCAAAGGCCGTGAGTTCGTGCCTCAGAGCGGCGACTGGGAAGCAGCTGTAGCCTACTGGCAAACCTTGTATTCAGATGCCGATGCAACGTTTGACACGGTGGTGGAACTTGACGCTAAAGATATCGCACCGCAAGTAACCTGGGGCACCAACCCGGGACAGGTGATTGGTGTTACCGATCCCATTCCGGGCCCTGAAGATTTCACTGATAGCGTAGAACAGGAATCAGCCCGTAAGGCACTCCAATACATGGGCCTTACTGCAGGTGAAAAGCTTGCCGACGTGAAAGTGTCGCATGTTTTTATTGGCTCTTGTACCAATAGCCGTATTGAAGATTTACGCGCTGCCGCAAAAATCGCCAAACAAGGTAAAGTTGCAGACAGTGTTACGGCGATGGTTGTTCCAGGTTCAGCCGCCGTAAAACGCCAGGCTGAAGAAGAGCAACTTGACGTAATATTTAAACAGGCTGGATTTGAATGGCGCTTACCCGGGTGCTCTATGTGTCTGGGAATGAACGACGATCTATTAACAGCTGGCGATCGTTGCGCATCAACCAGCAACCGTAATTTCGAAGGTCGTCAGGGACGTGGTGCCAGAACCCATTTGGTCAGTCCGGCCATGGCTGCTGCCGCGGCAATTCGCGGTACCTTTGCCGATGTCAGAGATTTTCAGGAGTAAATTATGACCCAGACAACTACAGGTATCTCGTCGCTGACCGGCACTGCATGCCCGCTCGATCAGGCTAACGTTGACACCGACCAGATCATTCCCAAGCAGTTCTTAACCAGTGTCAGCCGCGCTGGCTTTGGCAAGCATCTGTTTCATGACTGGCGTTATTTGGATCTCGAAGAAAAAGAGCCAAATCCGGAGTTCGTCTTAAACAAACCAGAATATGCAGATGCCACAATCCTGTTGTGCCGTGAAAATTTTGGCTGCGGCTCAAGCCGTGAGCACGCTCCCTGGGCATTAACTGACTATGGCTTCAAAGCGGTAATTGCGACCAGTTTTGCCGATATATTTTACGGTAACTGCATGAACAATCAGTTGTTGCCTATCGCTTTGCCAAGCGCGCAAATGGATCAACTGTTCAAAGCGGTGGCAAATGATGCCAATGCTGAAATTACCATTGACTTACCCGCCCAAACGGTTTCTGTGGGCGACACAGCAATTCCTTTTGAGATTGCCGAGCACCATAAAAACAATCTGATAAAAGGGCTCGATGCCATTGGTCAGACATTGGTACTGGAGAAAAAGATATCGGCGTTTGAAGCAAAACAACCTGCCTGGCTTTAGCGCTTATGCTAATGTAGCTGCTCACTTTTTTGAGTGAGCAGCTCAATAAAATTGATTTCATCCGAGCCAACTTAGGCTATAGTTATGGATATCAAACTCATAAACGTAACCCTTCACTCGTTACACATGGCTGCACAAGGCTATGATCAGATCACGGAGAGGAAATGCTTCAGCGAATTGCTATCGACGAATTAAAACCCGGTATGTATGTCAATCGGGTACTCGATGACACTGGTAAGGTAAAAGTTCGCTCTAAAGGTGTTGTTCGTTCTGCTTTAGTAATAGACAAACTGATTGCCAAAGGCGTCGATTTTGTTGAAATTGATACTACTAAAGGTACGGCGCCTGAGCCCGAACCGGCAACCACTGAAGCAGTCACCAAAGATCAATCTGTCGCTGAGTCTGCGCACACCAAAGAGGCCATTAACGCAGACGGACTCAAGTCAGCTCAAGCGCTCTTTAGTAAAGCCAAATCCGTTCAACAACGTTTTCTGCAACAACTGGGCAGTGGCAAAAATGCCGATGTCAGTAAGCTCACCGCGCTTACTCAACATATTATCGACGGCGTTCTGGAAAACCAGGCCGCCACGGTCTGTTTATCGATGGTTGAGCGTGGCAATGATTTACTTTTAGAACATTCGCTTAACTGCAGTATTTACATGGCAATCCTGGCCGAAGCAGCAGGGTTTGATAAAGAAGCGATAGAACATGCCAGCCTCGCCGGCCTGCTAATGGACACCGGACTGGCTAATATTCCGCACGAACTGTGTATTCCGGTTTCCCGGTTGGCCGAAACCGATGCGCTGATTTACCAAACCCATGTCGATGAATCCCTTGCGTCAATAGACGGTAATGATGAGATACCTGCGGTCATCAACACCATCATAAGTCAGCACCACGAACGCCTGGATGGCAGTGGTTATCCGCGTGGTTTAAAAGGTGATGAAATTCATCCGTTGGCCCAACTGGCCGCCGTGGTCGATGAGTTTTCCCAATTGGGTATGCCAGCCCCCTTTGGTAAAGCATATCCTAATAGTAAAGTGTTGAAATCCCTGGCCCAGAATAAGGGACTGGAACAGTCTTTAGTCAATCGTCTGATTGGCGTATTAGGCGTGTATCCTATTGGCTCTTTGGTCAAACTGCAAAGTGGTAAACTGGGTATCATTAGTCGCAAAAATGAGTCGAGTTTGCTGCATCCGCAGGTAATGACGTTTTACAGTATTAACAGCGGTAATTTTCAGGAAATTAAGCGTATCGATTTGTCCAAGAGTAGCGATGAGATCGAGTCGAGTATCGGACCTGATGAATTTTCTATTAATCTGCCGAAATTTTTCTCAGAAGTATTCATTAATCAGGTCGACAACTAATTTTGCTGCAGACTGAAGGGTTACCAATCGGTTAACGCTGACATGGCAAAAACTTCACCTTCAAATCGCAGGATAACGCGTTGTGCCTCAATGTTCACTATCTGCACCTTATCGTTAATCCAGTCACCTTCGGACTTATCCAGACCGTTTACTCTAACCCAACGGTCTGCGGGTCGCGACGCATACATATGCGCACTGAAATCCATTGTCGGCAACCGCGTGAGCAATCGGGCCGGGAGCTGATCAACGCGCTGAATGTCGTCGTGAATATTCACCACGGTATTGTTATTGAGGGGCTCACCACGCTCTTCTTCCTGCTCAAGATCCGCCATCACTTTGTTAAAGCGAGCCATTAATTCTGGCGATACCGCGACATCTTCCTCACTGCCCCGCCCGTTGGACGCTTGCTCACTTGTTTGCGGCATTGTATCGGCCGTTTGGGAAGGTTGCGAAACCACTTCCCCGGCAGTGGTTGCAGCAACACCCTGGCTGTTTTGCGGCTTGTCGGCACTCAACAAAGACTGACTTTCAGTGACGCTTTGCGGTTGAGGCTCAATCGCAGCCGGCTTACTGACCGTGTCCTGTGGGCGTTCATTGTTTGGGTTATTGGCAGAACGCAGAGCGCTACTGTTTTGTGTTCCAGATGATGTCGCAGAGCTCGGCGCAGGCGCTGTAAATACTTGTGACAATACCTCGGGCAATACCGCCAACGCATAACCGGTTGATGCCCCTCCAAGTAGCATTAATACAGCTATGGCAACAGGTTTTACGCTGCGCTGCCACCAGCCCGGCAAGCCATTCACTGAAGGTAAAAACAGGCTGCGATTAAACTGCTCGCTAATGGCGCTATCGGTTTTTTGAGCACGGGTATCAAACTGGCCGCGTAAAAGTGCCTGCGTGGGCGTTTGCTCGGTGGCAGAAAGCGGTCTGTCCTGACAAATTTCAACGGTTTGATCCGGGTCGTATTCAATTTCCTGCACGCCCATTTCAATGAGTCCCTGAATCATTGCCTCACTGGTAATTAAGCCTGATTTATTGATTTTCACCGGGCCATTCTGCGCGGTTACACGCAATATCATCATCCCTGGCCGGGCCTGCTCTATAGCAATAATCTGGTTCATGCGCTCCCCCACAAGTAACCACCCACTAAAGCAGTGCAAAAAATAACGGCATAGATCAGGGTGCGCGGTCCTCGTAGCCGTTGCTCAACAATATCATCGCCTAAAATTTGCTGCGCAGCTGCCATAAATAAATGTCTTTTTACGACCGGCTGTTGTTGAGTGAAAGCCAGAGTCATAGCACGATCACAGAGTAAATTGATGACCCGAGGAATGCCGGCTGTTACTCTGTATATCGTTCGAACCGTTGCTTTACTGAACAAACTGATATCGCCATTTGCCACACTGAGCCGGTGATTAACATAAGCTTTCACCTCATCGGCATTCAGTGGTAACAAGTGATAACGCGCAGTAATCCGTTGCGCCAGCTGACGCAGCTCATTACGCTTAAGTAATTGCTGCAGTTCGGGCTGACCAATTAAGACAATTTTAAGCAACTTTTCCCGATTAGTTTCTAAATTAGTTAAAAGGCGCAATTGCTCTAATACCTCAGGCAATAGATGCTGAGCTTCGTCAATCATTAATATGGTGTTTTTACCGGCAGTATGGTTCGCCGCCAGCTTTGTTAAAATCATATCGGTAAAATATTTAAGACTGGCTTGTTGCGGGTCATATTCCAAGTTGAGTTCATCACAGACTGTAGCGAGCAACTCAATGGCCGACAAGGTAGGATTCAAAATCATCGCCACTTGCGTTGAGTCTGGCAATTGCTGAAGTAATTTTCGTGAAACCGTTGTTTTACCCGTACCCACTTCTCCGGTAAGCATGACGAAACCGCCGCTTTCGCGCAGGCCAAAGGTCAAATGCGCCAGCGCTTCTTTATGACGCGGGCTCATATACAGGTAATCCGGATTAGGAGCGATAGAAAACGGATTATCCGTTAATCCAAAATATTGTAAGAACATGACTAACCGAGTGGCATTTCCATATGTCAGGTAAACTATCAGACTAATGACTTAAGTCAACAACCCCGTGTTTTCGTTGCGTTAGTCGGGCATAATACCGGTTTATTATTTACGAATTTGGATTACACGCTATGCAGGTATATCTGGTTGGCGGTGCAGTGCGGGACAGCTTGCTTAATCGGCCTGTCACCGATCGCGATTGGGTGGTGGTAGGCGCTACTGCGGAGCAGTTGATCGCCAAAGGATATACACAGGTAGGTAAAGACTTCCCGGTGTTTTTGCACCCAAAAACCCAGGAGGAATACGCTCTGGCGCGTACCGAGCGAAAAACTGGCAGCGGTTACGGCGGCTTTACCTGCAATGCCAGCCCGGACGTGTCGCTGGAAGAGGATTTACAACGTCGTGATCTGACTATCAACGCCATGGCCCGGCATAGCGACGGTACATTAATTGACCCTTTCAACGGTTATGCCGACCTGAATAACCGGGTATTGCGGCACGTTTCGGATGCCTTTTCTGAAGACCCGCTGCGTATTTTCAGAGTCGCCCGGTTTGCTGCACGGTATGCGTATCTGAACTTCTACGTTGCACCGGAAACTCTGGCGTTAATGCAGCGCATGAGTGCATCGCAGGACATTTTTGCTTTAAGCGCTGAGCGAGTCTGGCAGGAAACGCGGCGCAGTTTAATGGAATCCTCGCCACAGGTTTATTTTGACATTCTCCAACAAAGCGGAGCACTCGCGGCCTGGATGCCAGAACTAACGCCGTATATTAAGAACAGCGCACTAATTCATAGCCTGCAACGCGCAGCAGAAACAAACCAAACACTCGTTACTCGTTGGGCATCGTTACTGTTTTTATTGCCACAGAGTCAACTCGAGGTACTGCAAACCCGTTTGAAGGTGCCTAACCAGATAGCAGATACTGCCCGTCTGGCAGCCGGACTCATTGGCGAGATACCACTACACTACCTCAGTAATGAGTGGTTGCTGAATTTATTTGATACCTGCGATGCCTGGCGACGCCCTGAGCGACTCGAGCGACTGTTAGCGTTGCTGCCGGTGGTTTATAGCGATAATAGCAAACAATACCTGAACACAATACAGGCTGCGCTGGCTGCGGCCCGGGCCGTCGACGTTCAGCCGATAATCAATGCGGGCTATAAAGGCCCCCTGATAAGAACCCAATTGCGCCAGCAGCGTCTCGAACAGATCGCACAGGCAAGTTCATTAGCGCGCGCTTCACAGAAATAATGCTACAATAGCGCCATTATTTCGAAAGACCTTTTTTTATGACATTCGAACAGTTAGAACTAGACGATAGCTTGTGTCAGGCGCTGGCCGAGATGGGCCTGACACGCCCGACGACCATTCAGAGCATGGTGATCCCCCTGGCCATGGAAGGTAAAGACATCCTGGCATCAGCGCCAACCGGAACGGGCAAGACATTAGGCTTTCTATTGCCAGCCTGTCAGTTTTTACTCGACTTTCCGCGCCAGCAACCGGGCGCGACTCGTATTTTAATATTAACCCCCACACGTGAACTGGCTTTACAGGTGTATGAACAGGCTGTCGCTGTCACGCAGTACACCGACCTGGTGTGCGGCGTGATCACCGGGGGTATTAACTATGGCACCGACAAAGACACCCTGAGCCAGAACCTTGACATACTGGTCGCCACCCCCGGCCGGCTGTTTGAACATATCGAACAGGAATCAGCTGACTGTCGCGATATTGAATGCCTTATCCTCGATGAAGCCGATCGCATGCTCGACATGGGTTTTACTGGCATCGTTAATCAAATTGCGTCTGAAGCCCGTTGGCGCAAGCAGAACATGCTGTTTTCTGCCACACTTGAAGGCGCAGGCGTACGTATATTTGCTAAGGATTTGCTCAATGAGCCAGCCGTCATCGAAGCCGACCCACCGCGCCGCGAAAAAGCTAAAATATTACAGTGGTATCACCTGGCCGATGATCTGGCGCATAAATTCGCGCTCCTTGAACGCATTTTGCAGGAGCAAATTACCAGCGCCGTGGTATTTGTTAAAACCCGCGAACGCTTACAATGGCTCAGAGAGCGACTCCAAAGCGCGGGTATTGATGTATGTTACCTGCAAGGCGAGATGCCTCAGGATAAACGTATTGCCGCGCTGGCCAGCTTTAAAAGCGGTAAGTTATCCATTTTACTGGCTACCGACGTTGCTGCGCGCGGCATAGACGTACCCAATGTAAGTCACGTAATTAATTTTGACATGCCGCGTAAAGCTGACATTTACGTTCACCGTATTGGTCGAACCGGGCGGGCGGGCGCCAAAGGTACCGCTATCTCATTAGTAGAAGCGCACGATTTTGAAATGATAGCCAAGGTGGCCCGTTACACCGGCGAACCCATGAAAGCGCGCTTTATTGACGGTTTACGACCACAACATAAAGCACCGGCAATATCGTCTAAAAAGAAAAAGCCCGCTAAGAAATCAGCCAAATCAGGCAAAGCAAAATCAGCTAAAAAGAAAAGGTAACCGCCATGACACTGCCTCCCAAAATTGTTCTGGCCACCGGCAATGCCGGCAAAGTAAAAGAGTTTGCCAGTTTATTTGCACCGCTTAATATTGAGGTGGTGCCGCAAAGTGACTTCAATGTCTCCGGTGTGCCTGAAACCGGTACAACCTTTGTGGAAAACGCCATTATAAAAGCCCGCCATGCAGCACGTGAAACGGGTTTACCTGCCATTGCTGATGATTCGGGACTGGTGGTTAATGCCCTAAAAGGTGCGCCGGGGATTTACTCAGCCCGCTATGCCGGAGAAAACGCGACGGACAGCGACAATATTGATCGTTTATTAAATGCACTTGGCGAAGATGAGCAGGAACGCCGGGCTCACTTTCAGTGCGTGTTGGTAATGATGCGCCACGGTGACGATCCTATCCCCTATATTAGTGAAGGCCAGTGGTATGGCAGTATTACCCGCCAACGTCATGGTGAAGGCGGTTTTGGCTATGATCCCATCTTCTATGTTGATGCGTTTAAGTGTACCGCCGCAGAACTCGAAAAGCGCCAGAAGAATAGCGTGAGTCACCGCGGCCAGGCCATGCAGAGTTTGTTAAAGCAGCTTGCACCATCTTATGCGTAATCCGCCACTTGGACTTTATATTCATATTCCGTGGTGCGTTCAAAAGTGCCCGTACTGTGATTTCAATTCTCACACATTAAAACAAGGTCTACCGGAGCGTGAGTATATTGCGCATTTATTGGCAGATTTAACCGAGGATGCCAGGCTAACCGGTGATCGCGAAGTGCAAACCGTCTTTATCGGCGGCGGAACCCCGAGTTTGTTTAGTCCGGAAAGCATCGCGTACTTACTGACCGAGGCGCGACAGCGGGTGCCTTTTTCTGCTGATGCTGAAATTACGCTTGAGGCAAACCCGGGGACTATCGAAGCTGCTCGCTTTAAAGGCTATGTCGACGCCGGCGTTAACCGGTTTTCAATTGGTGTACAAAGTTTTGAAGCTAAACACCTGACCACTCTGGGGCGGATTCACGATCCCCAACAGGCACATTTTGCTATTGAACAAGCCAGGCAAAGTGGCGTCACCAGCTTTAATATTGACTTAATGCATGGATTGCCGGAACAGTCTGTCAACAATGCTCTGAACGACCTAAAAGAGGCGATTAATCAACAGCCTGAGCATTTATCCTGGTACCAGTTAACCATTGAACCCAATACACCGTTTTACTCCAGACCGCCCACATTACCTGATGACGATATTTTGTGGGAAATACAATCTCAGGGGCACCAGTTGCTCACCAACGCCGGATACCAGCAATACGAGATTTCCGGTTATAGTAAAGCCCGTTTCCAATGCCAGCATAACCTTAACTACTGGCGCTTTGGCGACTACCTTGGCATTGGCTGTGGTGCTCACGGGAAAATCACCAATATTAATACCGGCACAATTTCCCGTACAGTCAAAGTAAAACACCCGCGCGGCTATATGACCCTCGACCGCCCCTATCTTGATACTGCAAACAATGTTGCCCAGGACGATCTGGCTTTTGAGTTTTTTATGAATCGGTTCCGCTTGGTTGAACCTTGCCCTATAGCCGACTTTAACGCTTTTACCGGTACCATGCTGACTGACGAACAAGCGCAGGCTATCGACAAGGCAATAGCACAAGGGTTGTTATCCCAAACTGATTCACACTGGCTAGTGACACCGCTCGGCAGACGCTATCTCAATTCATTACTCAGTGCATTTGTCTGATTTTTTAATTACTGACATCAGAAAGCAAATTAAGTCATTTTACAGCTAGCCGTTTGCGTATTTTATTCTAAGCTATAAAGGACGTAACGCTTGGCTTTACGGCCGCGTCTTTATAGTCTGTAATCTGGTGTCAATCGTAATTACTTTACCCCAAAGCGAACGTTTGATCTTTGTAGTTGATAGCACGTGTCGGAGTTACTATGTCAATTCAGCGAAAATTTTTTATGGCCATTGCGGTAGTCATATTCGTCTTTTCAATGGCGGTTGCCATTATAACTGCACTCTCGGCGTCAACGACTATTACCGAGCAAATCGCAAAACAAAAACAACAAACTGCTGACCGCCTAATCAATATACTCACGGTTACCGACAGCTTAATGCATGAGCGCGTTGTCAGCAGTATGAAACTACTCAAACAACGAGGCAACAAACTGGGTACGCCATCACAAGGTTCCCAGGTAATGGTCAAACAAACACCCGCCAGCCAACTCTATATTGGCGACCAACCCCAGGCCAATGATTTTAGCCTGGTTGATGGTTTAACGAATGTAATGGGCGGAACAGCCACGTTATTCAGTAAAACCGGTGATGATTTTATCCGGGTCAGCACCAACGTTATCAAGGACGGAGAACGAGCTATCGGTACCAAGCTTGCCCCGCAAGGTAAAGCTATGGCTAATATTAAAAATGCAGAGGCATTTTACGGCGCTGTCGATATACTCGGCAGTCCTTACCTTACTGCCTATGAACCCATGCTTAACGCGCAGCAACAGGTTATTGGCATATGGTACGTTGGTTATTCTGCCGATCTTAACGTACTGGAACAAGCCATTGCTCAGAGCCGGTTGCTTGAAGATGGTTTCGTCGCTATCAAAGACAGTAAAGGTAATCTTCGCATGCAATCTGCCCATGTTTCTGCCAGCACCGTTGAGCAGATTCTGAATGGTAAAAACGATGATTGGGAAATTACTGTAGTCCCCTTTAAAGCCTGGGGTTACGATATTATTCTGGCCGCATCCAGCGCTGAACAATCAGCACTAGTGACCACCGCATTAGTAACCGTACTGGCTAAAATCATTCTGGCG
Organism: Alteromonadaceae bacterium; assembly: GCA_013373625.1. Lineage (GTDB taxonomy): Bacteria > Pseudomonadota > Gammaproteobacteria > Enterobacterales > Alteromonadaceae > Alteromonas. The sequence goes on from JABXHM010000026.1 coordinate 49,611, forward strand.
AGTGTCGCTATTCTGGCTACCCTGTATTTCTTAATAAACTATATTGTGGGTAAGCCATTGAATGAGTTTATTGGTGTGGTCAGGGATCTGGCCTCTGGCGATGGTGATTTGACGTTCCGCTTCAATGCAAACCGTAGTGATGAATTTGGCCAAATGGCCGACGCATTTAATTCGCTGTTGTCACAACTACAGGAAACCTTGCAAGGCGTGAGTGCTGCCACCGAGGTCATGCACGAACAATCTCAACAATTGAGTACTACTGCGAGTCAATCCAGTTTAACTGTATCGACATTAACCAGGGAAACTGACGCAATTGACGACGCACTGTCCAGCTTGCAAAACAATACAAATGCGCTGTCGGAGCATCTTCATCAGTCTAATGAAGCCGCCAGTGCCGCCGACTCAGGCACCCGCAATAGCGTAAACGTGCTGACCGCCACCATTAAAGATATTGAGGCACAGGCTCAGGATATTGACACCTCAGTACAAGTCATTAATGAACTTGCTGAGGCCAGTGAAAAAATTAGCGGTGTCATGGATGTGATACGCAATATTGCTGAACAGACTAACCTGCTGGCCCTGAACGCAGCAATCGAAGCAGCCCGGGCCGGCGAGCAAGGTCGCGGCTTTGCCGTGGTTGCTGATGAAGTACGTTCACTGGCAAGTCGCACCCAGTCTTCCACGGAGGAAATCCGGGTAATGATAGAACGTCTGCAACAAGGTAGTCGTGAAGCTGCCGAAAAAATGCAGAAAAATAAAGACAATGCATTTACGACAGTAGCAACCACACAACAGGCAGGACAGTCTCTGGAAGAGTCCTTACACGCCGTTGCCACCATCACTCAACTTAATCAGGAAGCTAACAGCCTGGCCGGTAATCAGGCCGAGATTACCGGGCAAGTAACACAACGCCTAAACCGAATTCAAAGTGTTGGAAGTGAAAATTATGAGTACGCCCAGCAAGTTGCACAAAAATGTACCGAGCTGGTAAGCGAAATAGCCCGTACTCAGGATAAAATTAAGCGTTATCGTTTTTAAATTGTACGGCTAAAAGTTGCGTTATAATTTCCCGGTTAGCGGCCGGGAAATCCTCTGCATTGATTTGAGCCAGCGGTAACCACTTGCCTGGCTGTCCTTCAGCACCGGTGGGTTCACCATCAAACTCTGTCACCGTAAAAACAAACAGTCGCACACATTTGTCACCGTAATCATGTTCAATAGTTACAAGGGGTTGCGCCAGCGTAACGGTAATCGCCACCTCCTCCATTAACTCACGGGCCAGTGCAACGTCAGCCGCCTCGCCGGATTCGATTTTACCGCCGGGGAATTCCCACTTTCCGCCCTGGTGTTTGTCAGTCGGGCGCAAACATACATACGTTTGTTGGTCACGAAGAATGACCCCAACGGCGACATCAATATATTTCACGTTTCAAACCTTATTTTCATCTACCAGATATAACAAAGCCGGCAAGCACATTAACAATGCGCTGCCGGCCGGGCGTTACTTTACAACAGTGCGGTTACTTTAATTTACCGTGACACTGTTTATATTTTTTACCTGAGCCACAAGGACATGGGTCGTTACGGCCTACTTTGGGTGCATTGCGTACTTCGGTTTGCGGGCTATTTGCCTGGGCTGCCGGACCACTTTCAGACTCTGCATGCTGGAAGTTCTTCGGTACATCATCAGCCTGACGACGCTGCTCTTCTACCTTCTCAACATCCGACTCAGCGCGAACCTGTACACGGCTTAAAATGGTAATCACTTCCAGTTTAAGCGCCTCTAGCATGTTTGAGAAAAGCTCAAACGCTTCACGCTTGTATTCTTGTTTGGGGTTCTTTTGCGCATAGCCACGTAAATGTATACCCTGACGCAGATGGTCCATCGCCGCCAGGTGCTCTTTCCAACTGCTGTCCAGGTTTTGCAGCATGACGGCTTTTTCAAACTGACGAAGCACCTGCTCACCTACCATGTCTTCTTTCTCTTTGTAAGCCCGGTTTAATTCTTCCAGAATTTTCTCACGAAGCTTTTCTTCATACAGTTTATCGTCATTATCGAGCCATTCCTGCACCGGCGCATTCACGGCAAAGTCGGCTTTGAGTCGTTGCTCTAACCCGGCAACATCCCACATTTCTTCTAATGACTGCGGTGGGATATACTCATCCACAACACTTTCAATAACATCTTCGCGGATCGCCTGAATAGTTTGGCTGATATCACTTTCATCCAATAATTCATTACGCTGTTCATAGATAACCTTACGCTGATCATTAGCTACGTCATCATATTCCAGCAGTTGCTTACGAATATCGAAGTTCCTGCCTTCTACTTTGCGCTGTGCATTCTCAATGGCACGGGTTACCCAAGGGTGCTCAATCGCTTCGCCTTGTTCCATCCCCAGACGTTTCATCATACTGGCCATTTTTTCTGATGCGAAAATTCGCATCAACGCATCATCCAGTGACAGATAAAAACGAGACGAGCCCGGATCGCCCTGCCGTCCTGCACGACCACGCAGCTGATTATCGATGCGGCGTGATTCGTGACGCTCGGTGCCGATAATATGTAAGCCGCCAGCACTCAGTACTGTCGCGTGGTCTTTTTCCCATTGTTCTTTAACTTGCTGAATTTGTGCCTCTGTAGGCGATTCAATTTTTTCAAGCTCGGCCTGCCAGTTACCACCCAGCACAATATCAGTCCCCCGACCTGCCATGTTAGTGGCAATGGTTACCGCACCTGGACGACCTGCCTGAGCAACGATGTCCGCTTCCTGAGCATGAAATTTTGCATTGAGTACTTTATGCGGGATCTTATTTTTCTTAAGCACACTCGACAGCAGCTCAGAATTTTCGATAGATACCGTACCGACTAAGGTTGGCTGACCGCGTTTAACACAACGGCGAATGTCTTCGACTATCGCGTCATATTTTTCCTGGGCGGTCAGATAAATCAAGTCTGCTTTATCATCACGCACCATTTCTCTATTGGTCGGAATCACCACGGTTTCGAGACTATAAATGTGATTAAATTCGAACGCTTCGGTATCTGCAGTACCGGTCATTCCAGAGAGCTTCTCGTACAATCGGAAGTAGTTCTGGAATGTAATGGATGCCAGTGTCTGGTTCTCATTTTGAATCTTAACGCCTTCTTTGGCTTCTACTGCCTGATGCAAACCTTCAGACCAGCGACGGCCTTCCATGGTTCGGCCGGTATGTTCATCTACGATAACAATATCGTTATCTTTTACGATGTAGTCGACATCTTTGGTGAACAATTTATGTGCACGTAAACCAGCATTAACATGATGCAATAATGAAATATTGCCAGCATCAAAGAGCGACTCTTCCTGTGGCAGCAAGCCTTCACGCTTGAGGATTTCTTCTACGTGGATCTGGCCGTTTTCGGTAAGGTGGATCTGCTTGGCTTTTTCATCAATGGTATAGTCACCATCACCAAAATTATCTTCCTCGTCTTCTTTTTCCTGACGAACTAACTCCGGGATAATCCGGTTTATTCTTAAATAAAGTTCGGAACTGTCTTCGGCCGCACCCGAGATAATAAGTGGAGTACGGGCTTCATCGATGAGTATTGAGTCAACTTCATCAATAACCGCGTAGTAGAGTTCACGTTGCACCCGATCCTGCGGACTAAATGCCATGTTATCGCGCAAATAATCAAAGCCAAATTCGTTGTTAGTACCGTAAGTCACATCAGCTTGATACGCTTCGCGCTTTTGCGCCGGGGCCATTCCTGGAACATTACAGCCAACACTTAAGCCTAAAAACTCGAATAAATCGCGACTCCAGTTTGCGTCCCGTTTTGCCAGGTAGTCGTTAACCGTTATCACGTGGACACCACGGCCAGTCAAAGCGTTGAGGTAAGTAGGCAGGGTTGAGGTGAGTGTTTTACCTTCACCAGTACGCATTTCGGCTATTTTACCGGAATGTAATACCTGACCACCGAGCATCTGCACGTCAAAATGACGCATGCCATAAACGCGTTTACTGGCCTCACGAACAACGGCAAATGCCTCAATAAGTATATCGTCGAGCGTGGCGCCTTCCTGCAGACGTTGTTTAAACTCTGCTGTTTTTTGCTTGATCCCAGCATCATCAAGGGCCTCATACTCCGCTTCCAATGCATTAATGGCATTGACGTGCTTTTGTAATTTTTTTAATAGTCGGTCGTTACGACTGCCAAAAACTTTCCTGAGAATGCTTGCAAACATTATGTTGGTATTTCCACTGCTGTGATTTTTATAAATAACAGATGTCCCTGCACCAGCAGGGACATCTGTCGCGTAACATTAGATTGGTATTAATAGAGGCCTACGTTACTTCTTATAAACGTAAGATAGTGGATCGACTTTTTTGCCAGCTTTTATGACTTCATAATGTACATGTGCGCCTGTTGAACGCCCGGTACTTCCCATTAGTGCTATGGCCTGACCTTTTGTTACCAGATCACCTTTCTTCACTAACAGGGTTTGATTGTGGCCATAACGAGACACTAAACCGTCGCCATGCTCAATCTCTACAAGATTGCCATAGCCGTAACGCTCGCCAGACCAAGTCACAATACCTGCTGCCGTTGCGACGACATCGTCGCCTGTTTCACCGGCAAAATCTAATCCACTATGCATAGCAGGTTTGCCCGTGAACGGGTCTTTGCGTATGCCGTAGTAGGATGATAACCATCCCGTCTCTATCGGGCGCCCTGATATACTAACCTGTGTATCTATATGGTGCCCGGTAACCAATCTTTCAAGTGCCGCCAGTTGTTGCGCTTTATGCGTCAACTCACGACTTAATTTATCTATCGGTGTTAATAACCGTTGTTCTTCTTGTTCAAGTTGTTTTGCAATATTATCGGATGCCAGCCCAAAATCCATTACTGACTGTTCGTCAATGCCCATTGCTTTTGCCAGTACCAGTGTTTTTGCGTCGATATTATCCAGCATTCCCTGCATGATACTGATCTGTTCTGCCAAGGCCTGAACTTGTTCACTGGTTGCCGTTTTTAACGATTCAACTTCGAGTTGTTCAGCGGCTAAAACGTTTTGTGCAACTTTGACACGGGCGAGATCTTCAACTGAGGAATCAGTCGAACGACTTGAAATCAAAACAAACAATGAGGATAGCACGGTCAGACTGACAATAGAGCGAACACTCATACTGCGTCTGATACGTTTGTTTTTGCTAATAAATGTTACTGTAAGGTTCATTGCCTGTTCTTAGTCAGTGCAGCATGCTGCTTCGCTGACGTTATTTAATCATTATTATATTCAACACGAACTGACGCTATTCTAGCGGCAATTACGCCTGTTGAACAACAAAAAAGCCGCCACGAGGGCGGCTTTTTAGATATACCTGTTTATACCAACGCTGGTTGTGCGTATCGAATCGGCGCTTCGTCCTGCGATTCGTAAGTAATATATTCCCAGCAATCCTGACGTTCCAGTACCGCGTTCAACAACTTATTGTTGAGGCCATGGCCGGTTTTGTAAGCGGCTAGCTCACCTACAATGCTGTGTCCGCCCAAATACAAATCACCAATGGCATCGAGTATCTTATGTTTTAAAAACTCATCGTCGTAGCGCAGACCTTCGGGGTTAAGCACGCGGTAATCATCCAGTGCAACGGCGTTTTCCATACTGCCGCCCAATGCCAGATTATTGGCATTCATGTATTCCAGATCACGCATAAAACCAAATGTGCGGGCACGACTCACTTCATTTACATAAGAGCATGAATCAAAGTCCATCACCATGTGCTGACGGGTCTGGCTAATGACCGGATGTTCAAAATCAATCTGAAAATCCACGCGGAAGCCGTTATGAGGGCGTAACTCTGCCCACTTATCACCTTCTTCCACACGGACCGTTTTGGTCATTCGGATAAAGCGTTTTGGCGCATTGAGTTCTTCTACACCGGCTGACTGCAATAAAAATACAAACGGGCTGGCGCTACCATCCATGATTGGCAGCTCATTACTGTTTACTTCAACAATAATGTTATCGATACCCAGGCCAGCCAGGGCTGAAGCCAAATGCTCAACAGTATGAATGCTCACGCCGTCTTCGTTGTTCAGACACGTACATAACATCGTATTACCCACCGCGTTAGCACGTGAGTGAATATCGACATAAGGATCAAGGTCGATACGCCGAAACACGATTCCCGTGTTCGCAGGCGCAGGCCGGAGAGTCATCGTGACCTTATCCCCTTTGTGCAAACCTATGCCAGTTTCCTGGACAGCATGTTTTATTGTACGTTGTCTAATCATGGGTTATCAAAAAACCTAACCAAAATCGGCCGAGCATTATAGTTAGCCAGTACTCACTTGTCAAAATTACTGGTCAAATAACAACCAGCAATCTTTTTGTGAATAGGCCCGGTGTAAATTAAACTTTACCGAGAAATCAATGGGTATTTAGTCTGCCTGCTTGCGTAAAAACGCAGGGATATCTAAATACTCCAGGTCATTGCCCGGCTGCGCATTCTCATCTGCCTTAAGTGCCTGGTTACCCTCAGTGCCGCCCACTGCGCGACCTTCGCCGCTGGACTGGAACTCGCGAGCAGAGGTACTCAACCGTGAACCTTCAGTACTCACCAAAGAGATATCCGGCTTACGTTCAGCACCAATACCGGTCGCCACAACAGTAACCCGTAGCTCATCCGTCATATCCATATCAATGACGGTACCAACCACCACTGTTGCATTTTCAGAAGCAAAGGCTTTAACCGCGTTCCCGACTGTTTCAAACTCATCAATCGCGAAATCCGGACCCGCAGTGATATTCACCAAGATGCCCCGCGCACCAGACAGATCGATATCTTCCAGCAGCGGGCTCGCAATTGCTGCTTCTGCAGCTTCTTCTGCGCGATCAGGCCCCGACGCCGCACCACTGCCCATCATGGCTTTACCCATTTCGGACATCACGGTTCTTACGTCGGCGAAGTCAACGTTGATCAATCCAGGACGCGTAATTAACTCAGCTATACCTTGCACAGCACCACGCAACACATCGTTGGCAGCACTAAAGGCTTGCAGCAATGGCGTACCCGGTCCCATTACCTTGAGAAGCTTCTCGTTGGGAATGGTGATCAACGAGTCGACATTATTCGCCAGTTCCTCGGTCCCCTGATTAGCAAAATCAGTGCGTTTTTTACCTTCGAACGGGAAAGGTTTAGTGACCACGGCCACTGTTAAAATTCCCATCTCTCGTGCAATCTTCGCAACCTCGGGTGCAGCGCCTGTACCTGTACCTCCACCCATACCGGCGGTAATAAATATCATATCTGCACCATCAAGCGCCTGGCGAATGGTCTCGCGATCTTCTTGTGCAGCTTCTCTGCCTTTATTCGGGTCGGCGCCAGCGCCTAAACCCTTGGTAACATTTGAGCCAATCTGCAATGTCACATCTGCTGATGAGCTGCGTAATACCTGCGCATCGGTATTCACTGCAATAAACTCTACGCCTTCAATGCTTTGAGACACCATGTGCTCAACTGCATTGCCACCGCCGCCACCGACACCGATGACTTTGATTACGGCTTCTTCACCGTGGCTATCCATCAATTCAAACATACTTACTCTCCGGTTTTGTACGTCTTTTAACACTTGGATTTACACAACATTAATAGCAATCCTTACTCTTTGTATGTAAACCGAAGCGCCCCCTATAAATTAAAATTCACCTTTGAACCAGCTCTGTACGCGTTTAAACAGACCATCGCCTGTGCGTTGTTTACTGGTTTTCTTATTATCAACTTGCATTTTTCCATACTGGAGCAAACCTACCGCTGTCGCAAAACTCGCGTCATCGGTATATTCAGATAATCCAACAATGTTCAATGGATTACCCACTCGCACCGGCATCTGGAAAATTTCTTCTGCAAACTCTACCGCACCTTCCATTTTGGCAGTGCCACCGGTTAATACTAACCCGGCAGCGATCTGCTCTTCGAAGCCACTGGCTTTAATTTCTTTATGTATCAGTTCAAATAATTCCTGATACCTTGGCTCTATTACTTCTGCCAGTGTATGGCGAGACATTACTCTCGCAGGTCGACCACCAACACTTGGCACCTCAATACTGTCTTCCATACTCACCATGTCTTTCAGAGCACAGGCATAGTTAACTTTAATTTCTTCGGCATTACTGATTGGCGTTCTGAAAATCTTGGCAATATCACTGGTAATTTGATTACCCGCCAAAGGGATTACCGCAGTATGGCGTATGGCACCGTCAGTAAAGATAACGATATCAATAGTGCCGCCACCAATATCCACCACGCATACACCTAATTCACGCTCATCATCAGTCAACACGGCATAGCTTGATGCCAACGCTGAAAAAATCAATTGATCGGCATGCAACTCACACCGCTCAATGCATTTCACCAAATTCTTTGCCATGTCATCAGCGCAGGTAATAATGTGCGCTTCAGCTTCCATGCGTACCCCGGACATACCGATAGGATTTTTAATGCCTTCCTGAACGTCAATTGTAAATTCCTGCGGTAATACATGCAGTAATCTTCGTTCAGCTGCAATGGGAACAGACCGTGCTGCATGAATCACATTATCCACGTCTTCCTGAGTCACTTCCTGATTATTAATCGGTACCATACCACTTTCGTTCTGACATTTTACATGTCGGCCGGAAATAGACATAAATACTGATGAAACCTGACAGTCCGCCATTAACTCCATTTCATTTACGGCACTTTGTACCGACTTAACCACCAGGTTAAGATCATTGACGCCGCCTTTATCCATACCTTTGGCCGCATGCGTCCCAACCCCCACGATACTGATTTGCTCATCGTCGAGTAATTCGCCGAGGACTGCTTTTACACGGCTGGTGCCGATATCGAGCCCTACAATCAAATTACGTTCTGCCGGTTTGGACATAAATTACTAATCTCTTTTTAACTTTTGCTCTGATTATTGTCAGTATCAGGTTGCCAGCCTACGGCTAGTCCTGTGTCGTAACGCAAGTCAACATAACTTATTGCTTTGGGTTGTTGTTCCAGTAACGGATACACATCCACAAACCGCTGTAAACGGTCAATAAACTCCTGTCGACCCAGGTTTATTTCAATACCATTACCAAGTTGTACCTGCCACGCGTAGCGCTCACTTAATGACAACTCTGCAATAACTAAATCTCTGTTGCGAAGCAGTTTCTGCATCGCATTGAACCCTTCCAGTGCCGTTCTTTCACTGCCACCTGGTCCAAAAAGGCGTGGCAGCCCAAGCTCTTTTCCTTCGGCATTAAAGCTTTCACCGTAAGGGTTCAGTATCAAATCTTCGTTCCATCTGGCGACTGGCGTTTGCTCTACCAGATAGACCTTAAGTCGGTTAGGCCATTGTTTGCGTACTGACGCGCGATAAACCCAGGCCTGTTGTTCTAGCAATTGGTGGATGTCATTGACATCCAGAGCAAAAAAACTTCCCGGTTGCGAACGCCTGATTAACCGTTCGAGTCGCAAAACATCTATTTGTTCAAACTTACCTGAAAAATCAATTACCTGTACAGGCGCCTGTTGCTCATCCTGCATCCACTGATGGGTTAATACGCCACCAATTATTAACAGCACAATTAGCACCGCTAAAAATGCAATGCCGCCCCATGGTGCCTGACGCTGGTCCGCTGACATGGTGACGTTACCCCATGCTCGTTGCCAAAATCGCCAGCACCAGCTGGGTAAAACTGACATTCGCAGCGGCAGCCGCTTTTGGAACCAAACTCTTTTCTGTCATGCCTGGTACTGTATTGGCCTCAAGCAGAAAAAACTCACCAGTTAGTTTATCCTGCATCACATCCACACGCCCCCAGCCACTGGCTGACAACGCTTCAAAGGCGTTTGTGCAAAGTGATGCCAAATACTGCTCATCTTCATCAGACAAGCCACTTGGGCAATAATATTCGGTTGTATCATCCTGATACTTGGCCGAATAGTCATAAAATATATGCGGGGTTGACATGCGGATCGACGGCAACGCTTTACCCTGCACTACTGCAACGGTAAATTCCGGCCCTTCGATATACTGCTCTAACAGGACTTGATTATCGTAATTAAAGGCGTCCTGAATTGCAGTCGCGAGTTGTTTAGCGCTAGTCACTTTGGCCATGCCGATGCTCGAACCTTCCCGAGCGGGCTTAACCATGACTTTTCCCCCTAATTTATCCATTATAGCGCCGCATGATCCAGCTTCAAAGCGACTTTTCACAGCAATTTCATATTTCGCAGTGGGTATCTGCAAACACTGCCATATTTGTTTGCTATGGATCTTATCCATCGCCAGTGCAGAGCCCAAAACACTGCTTCCCGTGTAAGGAATATTGAGCAATTGCAAGGCGCCCTGCATAGCGCCATCCTCACCACCACGACCATGCAACATGATCAGTACACGGTCAACTTTTTTATTAACTAATTCAGTTAGTTGCTCTTTAGAAGGATCAAAACCAATAGCGTCAATTCCGGCTGCCTGCAATGCTTTTAATACCGCCGCTCCCGAACGCAAAGAGACCTCTCTCTCTGCAGAGTCACCGCCGTACATGACAGCGACCCGGCCATATTCCTCAGCGCTGTAGCAAACAAAGGTCATAAGTTCCCCTTATGCATTTTTTCAGGCTCCAGGCCGTCACTGGCTAACTTTTTAGCCAATTGCCCTACATTGCCGGCGCCCTGAGTCATCACAATATCGCCGCTCCGTAGCTGATTGGCTAAAATGGCCGGCAATTCATCGTGGTTACCAACATAAACCGGTTCAAGCTGACCGCGTGCACGAATCGACCTCGCTAATGACCGGCTGTCAGCGCCCTCAATTGGCTGCTCACTGGCAGAGTAAACATCGAGCAACAATAAACTATCTACCTGCGATAGCACTTCAACAAAATCTTCATACAGATCACGCGTTCGCGTATACCGGTGAGGCTGATAAACCATTACCAGACGATTGTCAGGCCAGTTAGCCCTCGCCGCAGCGATGGTAGCAGCAACTTCGGTGGGATGATGACCATAGTCATCGACTAGTGTCACATCACCAATACTGCTGCTGAATGTGCCCAATACCTCAAACCTACGCCCGATCCCACCAAAGCTTTGTAAGGCGTTTTGGATTGCCTTATCTTCGATATCTTCTTCACTGGCTACGGTAATGGCAGCGAGAGCATTGAGTACATTATGCTGACCCGTTTGATTGAGTATCACCGGCAGTGCAGATTGCCCGGGTCGATGAACATTGAAACGCGCTTGTCCAAAGCTAAAGGTGATATCCGTCGCATAAACGTCATTACTACTATTGAGTCCGTAGGTCAGCACATGACGACCAATTTTCGGAATCAGCTCGCGTATGACCGGATCATCCCCGCAGACCACAGCCTGGCCATAAAAAGGTAAATTATGCAAAAACTCGATATAGGTATCGGTCATCTTGCTGAAATCACCGCCATAGGTTTCCATGTGATCGGCTTCAATATTAGTCACCACACTCATCATGGGTTGCAGGTGCAGGAATGACGCGTCGCTCTCATCAGCTTCGGCAATTAAATAACGGCTGCTGCCCAGTCGCGCATTGGTCCCTGCGCTATTTAATAAACCACCAATTACGAAAGTAGGATCCCGTTCAGCTTCGGCGAAAATTGTAGCGATTAAACTCGTTGTTGTGGTTTTACCATGAGTCCCTGCCACCGCAATGCCATGCCGAAAACGCATCAGTTCAGCGAGCATTTCAGCCCGACGTATGATCGGAATTCGTTGTTCGCGGGCGTACTGTATTTCCGGGTTAGCTTCATTGATTGCACTGGATACTACCACCACATTTGCACCCGCGACATTGTCAGCATGATGACCAATAGCAATGTCAGCGCCCAGCTGGCTTAACCTTTCAGTCATAGCGCCTGTCTGAATATCTGAACCGGCTATGTTATACCCTTCATTGAGCAAAACTTCTGCAATGCCGCCCATACCAGCGCCACCAATCCCGACGAAAAAAATTCGCGTGACTTTGCGCATTTGGGGGCTCTGAAAAGGGGTTTCCAATACCATTATTGCAATCTCTCTGTTAACGATTCGCAGGCATCAGCCAGTAACTGAGCCGCGTTGTGCGGTGCTAATTGTTTAGCATTGGCGGCTATCCTGACACACTCATCAGGATTTTCCAGCCAGTTTGACAGTATCGGCAATAACTGCTGGTCAAGTGTCGATTGAACAACCAGTTTGGCGGCATTCTGGTCAGCCAAGTAGCGCGCATTAATCGTCTGATGATCATCCACCGCATGCGGCAATGGGACAAATATGGCCGGCTTACCCGCACCTGCCACCTCAGCGACCGTTAATGCGCCAGCCCGACAGACTATGAAGTCTGCCCAGGCGTAAGCTTCTGCCATATTGTCGATAAAATCAGTGACTGCTACGTTATTATCACCATAAGCTTTTCGCACAGATTCTGAATTACCCTTGCCGCATTGGTGGCGTATATTGAGTTGCGGTATATCCCGACACAAAACCGGCAATTGTTCATTTAATGGACGAGCGCCCAAACTGCCACCAATCACCAGCATATTTAAAGGCAGATCAGCCGTGGACTTAGGCGCAATGGCAAGAATATCTGCCCTTACAGGATTACCCACGACCTGGCATTTTTTTGCGGCTTTACCAAAGTAGGGGGCAGCGCCCGCAAAGCCCAGCATCACTTTACTGGCTACCCGGGCAAGTAACTGATTGGTCATACCAGGAATGGCATTTTGTTCATGGACAATCAGCGGTATGCCTGAACTCCATGCAGCTATACCACCTGGCCCACTGGCATAGCCGCCCATACCAATCACCACATCTGGCTTTATTTCACGCAGAAGCTTGCGTGCTACCAGCAAGGAACGGGTTAATGCCCATACGCCGGATAGTCGGTTAACCAGGCCTTTACCGCGAAGGCCCTTCACCGGACAAAAATGTATAGGATAACCGTGCTCAGGCACCACGGTTGCCTCCATTCGCTCAGCTGTGCCAAGCCAGTCTATGTGCCAGCCGCGCGCTTTTAACTCATTCGCGACGGCGATACCAGGAAAGATATGGCCACCGGTGCCACCCGCCATAATCAGACAGCGCTTAGTCATGCTGCTGCCCTCCGGTAGGTGCCGCTTCAGCATCTTTTGCCGATTTCAGCGCAGCTCTTACACGCGCTTTCCCATCTGTCTTATTGCCTTTATCCAGCGCCTGAACACCCGATACGCGCAATTCAAAATCAATTCGCAGCAAAATAGAGACGGTTGCTGCCATGATAATTAAGCTGGAACCGCCATAACTTACCAATGGCAGAGTCAGCCCTTTGGTGGGCAATATGCCGGCACTGGCGCCGATATTAACGGCGGTCTGAAAACTGAACCAAATACCAATCGAATATGCCAGGAAACCATCAAAAGCACGCTCATTGGCAAGGGCCTTATTGCCTATTTGCAGCGCCCGTATTACCAGCCACAGCATCAACAAAAGCACCGTTACGACGCCAGTAAAGCCAAGCTCCTCGGCCAGAATTGCCATCACAAAATCGGTATGTGCTTCGGGCAAAAACTCTAGTTTCTGCAGACTGTTACCGAGCCCCTGACCAAACCAGTTCCCACGGCCATAAGCCATTAAAGACTGAGTGAGCTGGTAACCACTACCGAAAGGATCCGCCCATGGGTCCCAAAATGACGTAACACGCGCCAAGCGGTATTCAGAATCTACAATCAATGCCACAACGGCTAAAATGCCTGCAAAAAGTAAAGCAAAAAACTGCCATAGCTTAGCGCCTGCCAGGAAAAGCAAGCCCATGGTGGTTGCCAGCATTACAACTACGGTGCCTAAATCGGGTTGTGCGAGCAATAACAGCGCCAGTAAGAAAAACACCACCAGCGGTTTAATAAACCCTTTGAGATTTTCAGTCACCTCGTCATAACGACGTACTAAATAGCCGGCCAGATAGCAGAAAAAGAATAATTTTGCAGGTTCCGCAGCCTGAATTGTAATTGGCCCTATCGCCAGCCAACGCGTACTGCCGTTTACATTGCGGCCAATCAGTAATACCGCAACCAGCAAGCCAATTGCTGCGATTAACATATAAGGACTGAATATACGCCAGAACCGCATCGGCAACTGCAGCACTACCATCGCTGCAATCAAGGCACCAATTAAATAGATACCGTGACGGATGGCAAAATAAAATGGATTATCGTGTAACCGCTCAGCGACTGGCATAGACGCTGACGTCACAATGACCAGCCCTATCGCCATCAACGCAAAAGACACTAACACAATACTGCCGTCAAACGCGGGCGCACTGGTTGCAGCGCGATCATGCTTGGCGGCAAAGATGCCAGACAGGTGGGCCGTCACGTTGCTCATGCAGCGAGCTCCTTAACAGCCTTGGAAAAAACTTCTGCCCGATGCTGATAACTGCTGAACATGTCCAGACTCGCACAAGCCGGAGACAACAGTACTGTATCGCCTGGCTCAGCCAAAGAAAATGATTTCGCGACGGCTTGCTCAAGGCTTTCAACGTAATAGCCATGTGCGGCTATCTGACACAAAACGTGCCCGTCCCTGCCAATAGCGACGACCGCGTCAACATATTCGTCCAGGGTGGCTTTTAACGCGTTTAAATCAGCGCCTTTCGCATCGCCCCCAGCGATTAATATCAGCCGTCCTTGCAGGGTGTCTGATAACCCCTGTAAGGCTGCCTGAGTAGCACCTATGTTTGTTGCCTTTGAATCATCAATAAAACAAACCCCGGCAACTTCGGCAATTTTTGTGCAGCGATGAGGGGCAGGTGTAAACGTTCTTACTGCCGCGGCAGCGGCATAAATATCGGCGCCCACCACAGATACCAGTGCCAAGGCTGTCTGAATATTCAGTACGTTATGCAAGCCAACCAGGGCGGTATCCCGAAGTGCTAACAGCCCTTGTCCGTTAAAGGTTATTAAACCGCTTTCGTTGTCCCAGCCAAAGCCCGTTTCACTCATACAAAGACCGGTTTCTATATAACGTTGAACCGGTTCTTGTGGCATGGTTTCGGTAAGCTGCTGGTTAACCACCGCCACGGCGCAATGCTTGAAAATGCGTTGCTTCGCCGCCGCATAGGCATTCAGTGTGTGATGGCGATCCAGGTGATCAGCAGAAACGTTTAAAATAGTTGCCGCGGCTACCTCAAGGGAAGTCGTGGTTTCCAACTGAAAACTGGATAGTTCGAGGACAGTAACATCACTGTCCTGAACCAGTGAATCCAGCGCCGGTAATCCCACATTTCCGGCTGCCACAGCCTTAATACCGAGTGTATTAAGGATATGCGCAGTCAGCAGTGTCACTGTGGTTTTTCCATTTGAACCGGTTATCCCTAGCACCGGATTAGTAGAGGCTCTGGCAAACAGTTCAATGTCTCCCAATATTTCAACACCACGGGATCTTGCCACTTCGACTGCCGGGAAGTCAGGGGCTATGCCCGGACTGAGCACCAGGACATCGACATTGTCCCAGTAATCCCCCGGCACCTCTCCGCAATGAATGTCCACTGCAAACGCCTCACGTACAGCGGCTGGCACAATATAGTCAGTACGCGTATCCCAGATTTTAAACGCCATGTTCTGGCGGGATAAATAACGCGCGCAGGCAAGCCCGGTTTTACCCAGACCGGCTACAACGTAATTCTGCACGTGCGTACTTAACATAGTCTCCATTACCGTAGTTTTAATGTCGCCAAACCAATCAGCACCAGGATCAATGAAATAATCCAAAAGCGCACAATGACCCGAGGCTCAGGCCAGCCCTTAAGTTCATAATGATGATGAATCGGCGCCATACGAAATATTCGCTCGCCACGAAGTTTGTAAGAACCTACCTGCATGATCACCGACAGAGTTTCCATAACAAAAACACCGCCCATGATGATCAGCACAATTTCCTGCCTGACTAACACTGCCAGCACTCCTAAAGTGCCGCCTAAGGCCAATGAGCCTACATCGCCCATAAAGACCATGGCCGGATACGTGTTAAACCATAAGAAACCCAGGCCCGCACCGACAATGGCAGTGCAGACGATAACCAACTCACTGGTAAGTGGTATATGCGGAATATTCAGATAACCTGAGAAGTTTGCATTACCGGTTACGTAAGCAAAGATAGCGAAAGCACCGGCGACCAGTATGGTCGGCACGATAGCCAGTCCATCAAGCCCATCTGTGAGGTTGACGGCATTGCTGGTACCCACTAACGCAAAGTAAACAATAGCGATATAAAGAATGCCTAACTGCGGCAGCACGTCTTTAAAAAATGGTACCAGCAATGCGGTCTCTTCCATTGTCTGTGCGCTCGCGTATAAGTAAAACGCAACCGACAATGCAATCAACGACTGCCAGAAATACTTCCATCGCGCTATCAGACCTTTCGAATCTTTGCGCACCACTTTGCGATAATCATCGACAAAGCCAATAATGCCAAAAGTCACAACCACAAACAGGGTAACCAGCACATAACTGTTGGTCAGATCGGCCCACAGTACGACACTTATCACGATGGCCGCCAGTATTAACAAGCCCCCCATGGTGGGTGTGCCAGATTTAGCCAAATGCGATTCTGGCCCGTCATTACGTACTGTCTGGCCAATTTGCATCATTTGCAGCCAGCGGATCATTTTGGGACCAATAACAATGGCAATAAGTAATGCCGTTAACGTACTTAAAATCGCTCTCAGCGTTAAATAAGAAAATACGTTAAAGCCGGTTTCGAACTGCGTTAACCAGTCGGCGAGCCATATTAACATGCTATTTTCTCCCGCCGACGATCAAGCTTTCCCACCGGAGATGTCTCCAGTGAGCTGATAACGCGCTCCATTTTGGCGCTGCGGGAGCCTTTCACCAGTATCGTAAGATCGCGTTGTTCGTTAGCAAAATCAGCTTCGATAGCTGCGATTAACGCATCCAGCTCGCTGAAATGATAGCCGTTGTCGCCAAATGCGGTAGTCGCACTTTGACTCAATACACCAACCGTGTACAAACAGTCGATAGATTTTTCCCGGGCATACTGACCTACCTGTTCATGATAGAAACGCGCTTTGCCGCCTAACTCGGCCATATCGCCAAGCACCAGCACCCGGCGCCCGGCAAAACTAGCGAGTGTATCAATAGCGGCTTTTACCGAGCCGACATTAGCGTTGTAAGTGTCGTCGAGAATACGTACCTGGTCAGTCAGTGCGACAACTTTAAGACGACCATTGACCTGCTGCATAGACAACAAGCCGTATTTCACGTCTTCCAGGGTTGCGCCCACTGCCATGGTTAACGCCGCTGCCACCAACGCATTACCGACATTATGCATACCAGGTATTACTAATCGGATGTCTGTGGATCCGCGTACAGAATGCAAAGCAAACTCAGCACAGCCATTTAAGTCAATTGAAATGTCAGTCGCGTAAAAACCAGCCTTTGGATTCTGGCTATCTGGTGCAAAAGTTTGCACAGGTTGGTGCTTGAGTTTACCTAACCAAAAGTCAGCAAACTGGCTATCTTCATTAACAATCGCCAGGCCATCTTTACTCAACCCTTTAAATATTTCACTTTTAGCTCTGGCAACACCGAGCAAACTCCCAAAGCCCTCAAGGTGAGCTGCTGCCGCATTCACAATGGTTGCCACATCGGGCTTAGCCAGCGAAGTGGTGTAAGCAATTTCACCTAAATGGTTGGCACCCAGTTCAATAACAGCATACTCATGCTCAGGTGTTAAGCGCAGTAGCGTCAGTGGTACGCCAATGTCATTGTTAAAGTTACCCGCTGTTGCCAGCACATTACCGCGACGGGCTAAAATTGCCGCACACATTTCCTTGACTGTCGTTTTGCCACTACTCCCGGTAATGGCAATGGTTTTAGGCTGCACTTCTTTTTTAACCGCCGCGCCTAACTGCCCAAGCGCTTGTTTGGTATCTTCGACGTAAATAACAGGCAGTGCTGTACTGACAGGGTCACTGGCTATAATCGCTGTAGCGCCAGCACTCTCGGCTGCAGCAATAAATTGGTGGCCATCAAAATTTGGCCCTTTTAAAGCCAAGTACAGAGCACCGGCTTCCAGCGTGCGGGTATCGGTACTCACGGCACTTATGGAGGCATCTTCGCCCTCTAATTGCCCATTTACTTGTTGCGCTATCCAGGCCAGAGTTGTTGAAATCATTTGCTGCACTCCTGCTGCAAACGGGCTATGAAATCCCGTTCGTTATAGTTAATTTTTTCCTTACCAATAATTTGGTAGTTTTCATGACCTTTTCCGGCTAGCAGAATCAAATCGTTGGCACCTGCATGCTCAAGGCAGTAACGAATCGCTTGTTCCCGGTCCGGAATATCCTGCACGGGTGTCGCAGCGTTTAAGCCGCTACGCATATCCGCAGCAATAGCCTCTGGAGCCTCTGAGCGACTGTTATCGGTAGTTATAATTAACGCATCGGCGCCTTGTTCTGCAGCCTGAGCCATAAGTGGTCGTTTGCCCTTATCACGGTCGCCGCCGCAGCCGAATACACACCAAAGCTTACCGTCAGTATGCAGGCGCAACGCTTTAAGCGCCTGTGTTAAGGCATCCGGCGTATGCGCGTAATCCACCACAATATTGGCATGCTCTTTAAATTCGAACACTTCGAGTCGACCCGCAACGGCGTGCACCTGTTCAATGGTTTTCACCACACTGTCAAAGCGTTCCCCCTGACTCAATAGCGCCGCGGTAGCACTCATTAAATTGGCAATATTGAAATGGCCCAATAAATTAGTTTGAACTACTGTCGTGCCCCATGAAGTGGCTAACCGAAATTGACAACCATTGGCATGATATTGCACATTTGTGGCAAAACAATAGCGACCTTCTGGTAAATCCCGGGCAGGTTCTGGCAATACGGCAGTCCAGACTTTCTGCACACCTTTACCGGTATTACTGGCCCAGTCCTGACTCGCTTGGTCATTGAAATTAAGCACAACTGTATGAATGCCTGGCAATTCGAGTAATTTCAGCTTGGCATCGGCATAGGCTTGCATCGTACCGTGGTAGTCAAGATGATCACGGCTGAGATTGGTAAATACGGCAATATCAGTATTAATTTGATTTAAACGGTTTTGTACCAATGCATGGGATGATGCTTCAAAGGCCACCTGATGAACCTGCTGCTGCACAAATTCAGCCAACAAATACTGCATCGAAATAGCGTCAGGTGTTGTATTGCCATTTACAGGCGGGGCGTAGTGGGACTCATCGCGATATATGCCACTCCCCAAAGTACCAATCGAAGCGGCGCGATGGCCGAGCAAATGTTTCATTTGAGTCATCAGTTGTACCACTGACGTTTTACCGTTAGTGCCGGTTACCGCAATCGTTGCCAGTTTGTTTGCCGGGTAATCGTAAAAGGCCGCGGCTAAGGAGGACAATAAATCGGACAGGCCCCACATATGAATGATTACGGTATGCTCGCGCATTTCGATTTCGCCATGCTGGCTGGCCTCATCGGCCTCGGCCAAAATAGCTCTGGCGCCAAGGCTTATCGCCTGAGGAATGAAGTCACGCCCATCCCGGCTATGTCCTTTCACAGCAACAAACACCAGTTTAGGACTGACTTCGCGGCTGTCCAGTGTTAATCCCTGCACACGAATATCTGGTGCGTTTACGCCAAATTTAAGCAGTAATCCCTGCAAACTCTGTATAAATGCATTAACCACCATCAGTCGTTCTCTCTATTACCTGTGTCGCACTAATTTGGCGGTCATCTGGCGCAATGTTTAACAACTGCAATGCGCCGCCCATAATTTCTGAAAATACAGGGGCGGCGGTATCACCGGCATGATATAAATCACCACCGGGTTCGTTGATTAACACAACAGTGACAACCTGAGGGTCATTCAGAGGCGCTATACCAGCAAATATATTGACATACTCTTCACCATAGCCACCCGCCACCGCTTTACGGCTGGTACCTGTTTTTCCGGCTACCCTGTAACCTGGAATACGTGCTTTTAAACCTGAGCCACCTTCCTGAGTGACGGTTTCCATCATGGTCATAATAGCGCGCGCATTTTTTTCGCTGATGACCCGTTCTTCTCCGGGTTTATAAGCACTGGAGTCTGACATTTTGACTATATTGAGAGGGCGTTTTACGCCACCTGAGGCAATGGTGGCATACATGCGCGCAAGCTGGGCAGTGGTGACTGAAATGCCATACCCAAATGAAAGCGTAGCCAGTTCAAATTCTGACCAGCGACTACGTTCATGAAATATACCGCTGCTCTCACCCGGCATATTGATACCTGTGTCCGACATCAGGCCCATGTTGTAATAGGTATCTAACAGAAATTGCTTGGGTACAGATAACGCTAATTTTGACGTTCCCATATTACTGGAGTGCTGAATAATGCCTGCCAGGCTAAGCTCACCATAATTGCGGAAATCTTTAACCAAACTGCCGCCCAGACGCATCCAGCCGGGCGAAGTATCAATAATGTCCCCCACTTCAACTGAACCAAACTCCAGCGCACTCAGCACAGCCATGGGTTTCAGGGAGCTACCAGGCTCGAATGCATCAGTAATTACGCGGTTACGCATACGGCGTGGAGAAATATCGTTTCGATCGTTCGGATTAAACGACGGCGCGTTTACCATTGCCAGAATATCGCCACTTTTCACATCCAGCACAATGGCCGACGCTGAACTGGACTGATAATACAGCATCGCCTCTTTAATCTGACGATAGGCCAGCGCCTGGATTCGTTGATCAATGGTCAGGGTTAAATTGCCCGCGGCTTCACCATCTTTGGTCTCCAGCACTTCGACTTGACGCCCTTTGGCATCGCGGCGTATTTTGCGCGTTCCCGGCTTACCGGTTAGCCAGTCATCGTATAATCGCTCCAGCCCCTCAATGCCCTGATCGTCAACATTGGTAATACCGATAAGCTGCGCAGCGACTTCACCCGTTGGGTAGTAGCGACGTGATTCCTTGCGCAAAAACACGCCAGGAATATCAAGTTTTTCAACGTAGTCAGCCATCGCGGGTGACACCTGGCGCTGCAGATAAACAAACCTGCGCCCGGGGTTTTGCACCTTGCTCATCAGCTCGTCAACGTCCTGACCAATGACTTCTGACAATGCCAGCCAACGGCGTGCCTGGCTTAAGCCGTTTTGTTCGTGAATAATTTTAGGATCTGCCCAAATAGCTCGTACCGGCACGCTGACGGCCAGTTCAACGCCATTGCGGTCGGTAATAAGCCCTCTGTAGGTTGGCGTATTACGGGTTCGCAACGTGCGACTATCGCCTTGTTCGATTAACGCATCTGGCGCAATGACCTGAATAAAAGCCGTTCTTAGGGTAAGCACAACAAATACCAGTACAATGATGCCCAGTACTACAAAGAAGCGCCATTGCATAGGGCCTGGACGGTTATTCATTTTCGCCCCGGCGCCTTGCGTTTTGCTTGATTTTGCTGCCATGGTGGTCATTTTATGCGCACCACCACTTCATCATTGACACCAGGTCGATGCATATCCAGCTCTTTTTTGACCATGGCTTCAATACGATTATGTTCAGTGAGCGCACGCTGCTCGAGCACCAGATTACGCCACTCAATATCGAGCTGATCTTTCTCGCGCATGAGCTGTTCCAGCGCGATATTCTGCTGTCGGTTATGGTGGGTACCGAGGATAACAGCCAACGCACTGGCGATAACCGCTATAAACAATAAAACCCGCAGCTTGTGGCGGGTCAGATCGGTAACCAGAATGAGCAATAAATTAAAATTCGTGGTCGAGCCAGTCATCGTTTTTCTGCCACCCTGAGTACCGCGCTTCGGGATCGCACATTTTGTTTCAGTTCTTCATCACCCGCCTTAATTGCTCTGCCGATTAAAGTGAGAACTTTATCCTGGTCGATTTGCGCTTGGGTAACCGGAAATCCCGGCGGGTAATTTTTGCCCTTACTTTGCTCTTTCATGAAGCGTTTCACCAGGCGATCTTCGAGAGAATGAAAAGAGATAATCGCCATACGGCCACCGGTGCGCAGAATGCTGGTCGCTGCTTTTAAGCCAACCCGCAGTTGCTCTAACTCTGCATTGATGTAAATTCGGATACCCTGGAAAGTGCGGGTTGCCGGGTGCTTGTACTTATCTTTTACCGGTACTGCCTGGTCGATAATATCTACCAGTTCACTGGTGCGGGTAAGCGGTTGATTCTGGCGGTATTCAGCAATGGCATGGGCAATGCGTTTACCGAATTTTTCTTCACCAAATTCCTTAATGACCTGAGTAATGTCCTGCTCTTCAGCATTGGCCAGCCATTCAGCCGCACTTTGACCACGGGATGTATCCATGCGCATATCCAGTGGTCCGTCGCGTAAAAAGCTAAAACCACGTTCTGCATCATCAAGTTGTGGTGACGACACGCCGAGATCCATCAGCACCCCGTCAATCTGGCCGCTTAGCCCCATTCTCTCAATAACGTCTTGCATGTCACCAAAAGCAGAATGAACAATTTGAAAACGTGAGTCGTCAGCAAAGCGTTGCGCAGACTCTATTGCCTGAGGATCACGGTCGAATGCAATTAGGCGACCCTTTTCACCCAGTGCAGCGAGAATTTCGCCTGAATGACCGCCGCGCCCGAAGGTCGCGTCGATATATATACCATCAGGTTTAATTGCCAAACCTTCGAGGCATTCATTAAGCAGCACAGACGTATGCACAAATGCCTCACTCATAATACGAAGTCCTGTAATCGTTCGGTCAATTCAAAACCGCCACTTCGTTCTGTTTCCATATCTTCATCAATTTGACGTGCCCAGATTTCAGCATCCCAAATCTCAAATCGGGTAAGCTGGCCAACGAGCATGACTTCTTTATCTAATTTGGCATGATTGCGCAGAGGAACCGGAATAAGAACGCGACCGCTCTTATCAATTTCGCAGTCTGTAGCGTAACCGAGCAGCAATCTTAACTTGCGCCGCTCTTGTTCGATGGTGCTGGAAAACCGACTGAGTTTTAATTCAATCTCTTCCCATTCGGGAAGCGGGTAAAGCAGCAAACAGCTTTGTTTAGTATCTATCGTACAGATCAGTTGTCCGGCACAATCATCCAGAAGGGGCTGCCGATGCTTAGTCGGAATAGCCAGTCTCCCTTTAGAATCCAGATTGATTGCGTTAGCGCCGCGGAACATTCCCCTAGCCTTCTGTATTTTGATCTTATTATTCGTGTTTTATGAGATCTGAACTGCAAAACGTTGATAGTTTGATCCACTATTTACCACTTTTACCCACTTTTCACAGTTTAGGTACCTTTCCTTCCCACTGTCAAGCTAAAATAGCCATACGTACGCTGAGTCGCAGCGTCGCTAATAGCAGACTATCCGGGCATTTAGTCGAAGTGACTGATTACTTGAAGGAAAATAACAGGTTTAAACAAAACAGGAGCACGCATAGATTAAAAGTATTGGAGCTTAATTCATTTAGTTCTAAAAAAGTTCTCTGCGGATCAGCGGCGGGGTTGATAATCGCGCATATCCAGACAACGCGAGATGGAAGGAATATTATCTTCACTGTGATGATTCACATAAAGCAAAGTGGTATCGCCTGTTCTGGCTACTAAGTCGAGCATCGCCAGCACTTTATGTCGGTTGATGTCATCCAGCCCATTACAAGGCTCATCTAAAATAAGCAGGCTCGGGTGCTTCACCATGGCTCGGGCAATTAACAATAACCGTTGATCTCCGTATGACAATGACTGAAAGGTAGTATGGACATGTTCACCTAACGCTATGGTTTCCAGCCACTGCATGGCCAGTTTACGTTGTTGTTCTGTGGGCGATTGATACAATCCAATGCTGTCATAAAAACCGGAGCACACCACATCAAGCGCCGAGCAATTGACCCGATATTGCAGGTGGAAGCTGTTCGACACAATACCAAGGTACTGCTTTATTTGCCAAATGCTCTCACCATTGCCACGTTGAAAACCAAACACGTTAAGGTCGTTGCTGTAACACAATGGGTTGTCGCCGGTGATGAGCGTTAACAGGCAAGTTTTGCCTGAGCCATTGGGACCAATTATTTGCCAGTGCTCGCCGGGGTTAATCGTCCAGTCGAGCGCTTCAAACACGATATTGTCGCCCCAGGCGACCTTTCCGTTGCGTAACTTCACTAACGGTGCATGCGGATCTGCCAGCGTGGGGGCGCATCTGCTTACATCTTTCTCAGGCAATGACGTTACACTTTGCTGAATATGTAGCATTTGTTGTAGCGGCTGAAGTGCCTCTTGATTAAGTTGCTCAGCATGTACCTGCCAGGCCAGTTTACCTGCTTGCACAAACAACAACCGCTGTGCCCAGCAGGGTATCTCGCTCTGTCGATTAACCACCATTATTATGGTGCAGTCCTGCCTGATATCATTAAGTAAGGCAGAAAAGGTTTCTGCGGTTTGCGCATCGAGGCCGTCAAAGGGTTCATCGAGCACCAGCCAGTCTGGCTTTCGCAATAGCTGCCGGACCAGCAGCACCTTGCGTGTTTCGCCACTGGACAGGGCAATAAAGTCTCGTTCCAATAACCTATGTATGCCAAACATTTTGCTGAGTCTGTTGAGTTCGCTCACTTGCCGGTCAGATGGTGCGGCAGTGTCCTGGAAAATGATGTCGCGAGCACTGCTTGGCGTTGGCAGCACATCCAGTATATCGGCATCATCTTTACTGCGCTCTGCGGCAACGATAGCCTGTTGTTGCGCTATACTCACCCAGCCAACAGTCCCCTCAATCAGACGTTCACCATGTTGCACTTTACCCTGCCCGGCCAGCACGGCTGCCAGTACAGACTTGCCGCTGCCATTAAGACCGGTAATAACGGTGTGCTGCCCGGTTTCAAGACACAATGGTGCAATGTCTGCGGTTAACGAATCTGTCAGTTTTACAGCAAGGTTAGTTAACGTAATTGTCATCAGCAGCAGAAAACGTAGTGGGAATAAAGGGTGGGCGGGCGCCCACCACTATAGGGACTGAAGCTCTCGAATTATTGCGCAGGCGCTTGTTCAGATTGTTCAGCGGGTGCAGGCTCCATCTGCATAGATTTGATTGGGTTATCAGATTTATTTGATAACTCAATTAACCGGTTCAATTGACCTAAAGACATCATCAGTGCATAGATAGCGCCCATAAAACCAGCTTTATGCAACTCTAATACTTGCTCATCGGACAGTTCGAACAGTTTCTTCTCATTAATGGTCATGATGCCACCCACGTTGCGGCCTTCACCATTTGCGTATTGCAGACGTATTTGCATAGCTTCGAGTAATTCCAGCTCTACCACTTTAGCGACAAATTTTTGTGTCAGCATTTCACTGTTAGCCAAATCGCCTAACAATCTTTGACGATTATTCAAAAACTCAGTGGGCTCCCCTTCAGCAGTAAACAGAGCCTGGCCTTCGTCTTTCAGTAAATCACTGTTTTCGTCCACATATACGCCAAGTTTTTCACCATCAGGACGGACATCAAACGGGTAACGCACAATGTTCATAGGTACATGTGAGGCATCCCACTTGTCGCCTTGCAAGAACAGGTTTTTGCCTGGTTCCATACCCAACATCGCTACCACGTGGTGGTTGTTTGTTTTTGGATCCTGAATAATCACTAAAGGCATGGCACTGGCTAATTGGGCAAATTCGCGAATTGATGCGGCTGCCAGGTGCGTATTTTTAGCGTATGGAAAAGCAGGATCTACCGCTACTTTAAGGTCTTTATGTTTATTCTTATCCAGCGGTACAAAGTTCATTGCCATAAGTACTATCTCAATTCAATTTTTTTTAAAATTTGGTCAGGCTTTTCATTACACCTTCACCAGTGTCATTATTTAATAGGGCTATGACAAGTAAATTCAAGGGGGCCACCAACAATCAATCACGATTTTAAGTCAGTCAGTTACCTGAGCCCATACATTTGCCAAGGGCAACCACAATATGAATACCCCGCCTAATGACCGCGCTTAGCGGTTACATGTCAATCAGCCGGCGGCCAGTATGGCGCATTTAATCACCGTCGTCCAGCCATGTCCGGTCAATCTCAACCTACCATACAAAGGGGTCACAAACCGATACTAACAACACACGAAAGCTGCTTAGGGTTAGCTGACATAACGCCCTAACGCCGAACCGTTCTCGCTCAAACCAGAGCCGGTTACAAAGTATATCTGATGACAACTACACATACGCTGAAATGACATGTTCGGGCGTTTTCAGCGCGTGAGTAAAAAGTAAAATCGTGATAGGTTTTAGGTTATGGATTACCAAAGCACACGCCAAAGTCAGTCTGATTTGCAGCTATGGCACTCAATAACAGATAATAAACAACAGGGAATAACAGTATGAAATACCCTCTTTTTATGGGCACTTTAACCGCGCTAGCCCTTCTTAGCGGTTGTCAGTCTACTTCATCACAATCGACACCACCCAAAGGCCTTACCGTAGCGCAGGATATTGCTCAGCGTTATATTATTGTGGATGGTCATATAGACGTACCTTACCGCGTCCATAACAAATGGGTTGACGTCACAGAAGCAACTGAAGATGGCGATTTTGATTATCCCCGCGCTGTAACAGGTGGCTTGAACGCACCGTTTATGTCGGTCTATGTGCCGGCCAGTTTAGACAACTCTGCCGAGTCTACTCAGCTCGCGCATACACTGATTGACTCTCTGGAGGCGATTGTCGCGCGTGCGCCTGATAAGTTTGCCATTGCTAAAAGCCCCGCAGATGTGCGTAATCAGTTTGCGGCAGGCTTAATTTCTCTTCCCATGGGAATGGAAAACGGCTCTCCCATACAGGGTGATTTGGAAAACCTGAAAATATTCTTTGAGCGGGGCATTCGTTATATTACGCTGGCGCACTCGCGAGCCAATCATATTAGCGACTCCTCTTACGATATTCGCCGCAAATGGAACGGCTTAAGTGATTTTGGTAAAGAGCTGGTTACCGAAATGAATAACATCGGTATGTTAATCGATATTTCCCATGTATCGGACGATGCTTTTTATCAGGTTATCGAGCTAACCAATACGCCGGTTATCGCTTCGCATTCCTCATTACGCACCTTTACTCCCGGGTTTGAGCGCAACATGACCGACGACATGTTGACTAAGCTGGGTAAAAACGGCGGCGTGATTATGATTAACTTTGGTTCAGGTTTTGTTACCAGGGAAGCCCGTATGTGGAGTGACAACCGCACTAAACAGCGTAACGCTGTCATTAAAGAATTTGGTGAAGATAGCGATGAGGTGGCAAATTTTGCCGAAACTTACAGCCGCGAAAACCCTTACCCGTATTCAACCCTGGCAGATGTGCTTGACCATATTGACCATGTTGTCGGGCTAGTGGGTATTGATCACGTGGGAATAGGCTCAGACTACGACGGTGTGGGTGACTCACTGCCAATTGGCTTAAAAGATGTATCTTCCTACCCATCTTTGGTTCAAGGCTTGTTAGACCGGGGCTACGATGAAGCCAGCATTGCCAAACTACTGGGTGAAAACCTCTTGCGGGTATGGTCTGAGGTAGAAGCGTACGCGGCTTCTCACTGAAGTCGCTATCGAGCTCAATCAAGGAATAATTCGAGCGCTACGCCGAGGTCTGTCATGGCTTTATTAAACGGCTTTTGAGTAAACATTCAAAAGACGTTTAATAATCGGCTTTTGCGCAGGGTATTTAATTACCTGCAGTCAACAGTAAACGGCAACAGGCTAATGGTAATAATGCCTTAAAAACTGCAAAGTCAGAAACGCCCCAGAGTAAAACAGTCTGCTCTGGGGCGTCAGTATATAGCTTATCGAGGGAGTTAAACTGGCATTTTTAATTTACGGGCAAAAACTCTCACACCAATAACACTCAGAGCAAAAAGCGCCAGTGTTGACGGCTCAGGCACTTCGTTTACCAAATCTTCTATTGAACTGTCAGACACCGCTGATATCACAAAAGAAGCAGCGTCACTATTTCCGTCAACACTTTCTAATTGACCATAGTAAACGTTGCCGTCTGACATTTGAGCATAAACCTGGCTACCAATTAGCTCATTTCCATAAACAGTTGGAGTCGCTACAGAGTCAACATCAAGCTCCCAGGAGAATACTTCCCCAAAACCGAAATCAGAAAAATTAATTTGCAAAAAGTCATTAAAATCGAGACCGCCAGCCTGATTTGTAATATTTGCTGTGGTAAATCCCGTGTCAATATTTCCGGAAAGTGGCGAAAAGTCTGGCCCGGTCGATCCAGAGCAGCCTGCTACGCTACCCGTGTCATAGCAATACGTTGCCAGGGGGCGCAAATCAAAAACAAACGATTCTAGCAGTATCCCATCCTCTGAATTATTTGAAACAGACCAGGGCTGCGAAAAAGTATCACCATCGATGGTAAAGCCAATATCAATTATAGCTGCATGAGAAAATCCACTCACTGCCAGGGCTATGCCCGCTATGAAACCTTTCATTTTTGTCTTTTTCATTTTGCTTTCCTAATTCTTTCGACCACTGCGAGATTAATGCTTACACGCTTGCGAACGTACATCACTCATTAAAAGCAATCTTTATACCAATAATAAAAACCATAATTAACAAAAGGTTAAGGATATCCAGCCATGCTAGTGAAAAAAATGTTAAAAATCCTGACACCAAACAGAACTCGAATATGGTAGCGGTCCAAACCGCTCAAAAGTAAGTTGTCAGTTCACTGTCGGGGCTGTTTACCGTATACTGATTGCGTAGAGAGTTTTTACTGAGTGAACCTGTTGTTGAAACAACTGTTTTGTTACGTCTTGTTATGCATAGTAGTGCTGATGCCCCAGGCAGGGCAGACGGCCTCAATGGCAATGCAAACAAGCCAGCAATCGCAGTCAGTCCATGCATCAATGACCGATTGCATGATGGACAATCAGCACGCAGCAACACAAAACGTTGGGGAAGTCACATATAACTGTTGTCAGGATAACGCCTCAGGCCACGCTACTTGTGCTGACACCCCCTGTGAGCAAACTGGCTGTCAGTGTGAACACAGCAGTTCGCAATTTAATGTTTACCTGCCTGAAGTCAATTCGACAAGCACCGCCCCAAGACAAAATCAACTCATTCCCTCTGCTCAGACAATAGCCATAATTGGTCATAATACGTTGCTATTTCGTCCTCCGATATCGTCCGTCATTTAATCGATGATTGAACGGGCTTTTAAGCCCTAAAGCGGGTGTTTCACACCCAGATTTTGACGATTCGGAGCAAACATGCAGTTATCTTCAATTGCCTGCTTTACTGGTATTTTTACTATTTTCTGGTCAGTGAATGCCTCGAGCGCCACGCCGACCAAACAACAACCTCAGTTACCCAAATTGATCGAGGCTGCACTGGCTCATGACTATGTGTTGCAGCAAAGCCGTGACAATGAACAAGCCACAGAGTCGCGGCGCGACGCCGTCCAGGCTCTGCCCGACCCACGTGTATCAATGAGTGTTGTCAATGTCCCTACCGATGGCTACGCCCTCAATGAGCAAGCCATGACACAGCTTAAGGTCGGCATGAGTCAGCGTCTGCCTCGCGGCAACGCTGTTGCCTTGCAACGACAAGCATTGCGAGCTACAGCAACCAGGTATCCAGCACTGCGGGCACAACGTGCTGCCGAAGTCAGCCGTGATATGACCAACATTTGGACCGATATCATTGTATTGCACAGTAGTGCCAGTCTGATCAAACAACAAACCAGACTGCTCGGACAACTCAACACGGCGGTAGAAAATCGCTATGCGAGTTCATCTGGCGCAACCCAGTATGATGTAATCAGTATGGAGCTATTAGTCACCGGGTTAGCCGACCGTCTGGAGTCGGTGCAAGCAAAACAGCAGTCAGCCATTGCCAGCCTCGGTAATTGGTTACCTGAATCAATGCAGGCCAGGATCACCAACTTAACGCCTAATAGAGCAGATAATCAGTGGTTACAAGCGTATATAGCACAATCTTTACTTGAGCCAGCGCCCCAACGGCTTGTTGAACGTCTGCAGCAACATCCTCAGTTGCTCGCTCAGAATGCCAGTATCCAGGTACAACAACTCAAACAACAACAGGTAGCAGAAACCTTTAAACCGCAATGGGAAATCAATGCCAGTTATGCCTACCGTCAGGATGATCCGCACAATACTTCACGTGCCGATTTTGTCTCGCTGGGGGTGAGTGTTGATATTCCCCTTTTCTCCGCACGGGTTAAAAACGCTGCGCTTGCGGCCAGTATTTCATCCACAGCCAGCATGCAAACTGAAAAACGCCTTATCATTCAGCAATTGTTGAGCAAAGTTAAGCAGCTCTATGCCCGCTACCCGGTTTTACGTTCCCGCCTGGCGCGCTATCAAACTAAGCTACTGCCGCTACGCCAGCAACACTACGATGCTGCACTCAATGCTTACACCAGTGCCAATGGCGGTATTTCAGACATACTGCAAAGCCAACTGGCGCTGATTGACGACCGTATGAAGCTGCTTTCTTTACAGGGCGATATGGCCAAACTTATGAGCGACCTGAATTACTATCTTTCCCCCGCCGCCAGGCTTGCGGAGACTGCACTATGAATCGTTTTATCCTTCCAGTCGTTACCCTGATGCTTGGCCTCGCTGCAGGTTATTGGTTATTGCCCGATGAACGAGCACCAATGCCAGCGCATGACAGCGGGAAAAATGACCAGGAAATTCTTTACTGGGTGGCTCCCATGGACGCCAGTTTTCGTCGCGACAAACCCGGTAAATCGCCGATGGGCATGAACCTGGTACCTGTGTATGCCAACCAGACAAGCGCTGCCCAACAACCTGGCACAGTATCGGTATCTGCAGCAATTGAGCAGAGTATGGGGGTAACTACCAGCCGCGCTGAGCGCCGCGAACTCTCG
Source organism: Alteromonadaceae bacterium (assembly GCA_013373625.1). Classification (GTDB taxonomy): domain Bacteria; phylum Pseudomonadota; class Gammaproteobacteria; order Enterobacterales; family Alteromonadaceae; genus Alteromonas. The sequence continues at coordinate 80,543 of JABXHM010000026.1, forward strand.
CAAACAATAACCGCCAGCGGCGTGGTTGAACTTGCCGAGGATAAACTCATACATATTCACCCCAGGGTCAGCGGTTGGATAGAATCACTGACAGTCACTACAGATGGACAGCCGGTAACTCGTGGCGACACTCTCTATACCTTGTACTCTCCTGAACTGGTCAATGCGCAGGAAGAGTATCTGCTTGCCCGATCGCGCGGTAGTCAGTCACTGATCAATGCGGCCAGAGCTCGTTTGGCCGCCTTACAATTTCCCCCGTCACTGATTGAGCAGCTCAACAATAGCAACCAGGTCATGCAGCAGGTGGCATTCAAAGTGCCGCAAAATGGCTTTGTGGCAAACCTGAATATTCGCCCCGGTTTTTATGTAGAGCCCGGTACAACAATGATGGAAATTGCCAACCTGGATGAAGTCTGGCTTCATGCTGATGTACCGCAACGTTTTGCCGATACATTAATTAAAGGCGACACTGCAACCGTATCCCTGGGTACTTATCCCCATCAACAACTGACCGCCACAGTAGACTTCATTTATCCACAGTTAGATGCCCGCAGCAGAACCCTTAAAGTACGTCTGATCCTGGCCAATAACAATGCACAGCTAAAACCGCAGATGTTTGCCGCCGTGCATTTTAGCAGCAAAGCCGATAAGCCGGTGCTGAGTATTCCGCGCACAGCGCTTATTCGCACAGCCACCAATACCCGGGTTGTACTGGCGCTGGGCAATGGTCATTATCGTTCAGCGCCTGTTACCATCGGGCAGTTAACATCGCAGTATGCCGAGGTAACATCAGGTCTTGCAGTTGGCGACATGGTCGTTACTAACGGCCTGTTCCTGATTGATTCTGAAAGCGCCATCGATGCCGATTTAGATCGTATCGCGCCCATATCGACAGATTCACTGTGGGTGCCAATGCCAATTGATGCCGTTGATATAGCAGCCCGAACCCTTACGGCACAACATCCGGCTGTTGAGGCATGGAACTGGCCAGCCATGACCATGGATTTTACGCTGGCAAAAAACGTCGACATAAACACACTGTCAGCAGGCATGTTAATTGACGCCGAACTGACCCGCACAGAAGGTATGGCACACATTAGCAATATTGATCCCAGTAGCATTCAGACAGGGGTGCAATCAGCCAGTGCAGCCGGCGTGATCAACAGTGTTAATACCACCAATAACACCCTTAACATTTCCCGCGGCCCCATTGAAAAGTGGGGGCGTGGTCCGGCTACCATGGACTTTATTCTGAGCGGAACACTGACTAACAACACAGCCCGCAGCGCAACGCCGGCGTTAAATCCCGGCGAATCAGTTCGTTTCACTTTCGAGATTCGCGGTGATGACTTTGTGATCACGCAGATTGAAACCACAACTGCTCCTGCCATGGACATGTCAAACGACATGCGCCAGCATTAGACGGATCCTACTATGATTACCAAGATTATAAACTGGTCACTACATAACCGGGTACTGGTGTTGCTCGCAGCTGTTATGCTTACCGGTGGTGGCATTTGGTCGGTTAAACAAACGCCAGTGGATGCTATCCCGGACCTGTCGGATGTACAGGTTATTATTCAAACCAGCTATCCGGGCCAGGCGCCGTCTGTGGTGGAGCAACAAGTGACGTATCCGCTGACGTCGGCATTGCTCTCGGTGCCTGGTGCCCATACTGTGCGCGGGTTTTCGTTTTATGGCGATTCCTATGTCTATGTTCTGTTTGATGATGATACCGATATGTATTGGGCTCGTTCACGTGTTCTTGAATACTTGTCGCAGGTTTCGCCAGACCTGCCTGCATCAGCGCGGCCCCGCTTAGGCCCTGATGCGACCGGGGTTGGCTGGGTGTATATGTACGCACTCAGTGATCCTGGTGGCCGGCATGATATTGCACAACTTACCAGTATCCAGGACTGGTATCTCAGGTTTGCCTTACAGTCGGTCCCGGGTGTGGCTGAAGTCGCCACTGTCGGCGGTATGAAAAAACAGTATCAAATAGTCGTTGACCCTATTGCCCTTGACGCCTTTAACCTTTCGCTGGCCCGGCTTGAGCAGGCAGTCCGGCAAAGTAATCAGGAAGCCGGCGCTTCCGTCATTGAAATGGCTGAAGCCGAATATATGGTCACCGTAAGCGGTTATGCAGAAACAGTAGATGATATACGCCAGATTACCCTTATGGTGTTACCAAACGGCACGCCGGTTACGCTTGGCGATGTGGCAGAGGTCAGGATAGGTCCGGCCCCCCGGCGTGGGGTGGCCGAACTGAATGGCAAAGGCGAAACGGTTGGCGGCATCATTGTGATGCGGCACAATGAGAATGCCCAGCACACTATCGATGGTGTAAAAGCAAAGCTTGAGTCATTAAAAGCAGGTTTACCCGACGGCGTTGTTATTACACCGGTGTATGACCGCTCCAACCTGATCACCAGTGCCATTGATAATTTATGGCAAAAACTCCTTGAAGAACTGCTCATTGTTGCGCTGATATGCGGCTTATTTTTACTGCACCTGCGCAGTGCCATAGTGGCGTTGGTTAGCCTGCCTTTAGGTATTTTAAGTGCCTTTTTGCTCATGCACTGGCAGGGAATTAATGCCAACATTATGTCACTGGGCGGCATTGCTATTGCTATAGGTGCAATGACCGACGGCGCCATAGTGATGATTGAAAATTTTCATAAGCACCTGGAGCAAGCAGCACCCGACGCAGATCGCTGGCAACTCGTAAGCCGGGCTACCGGTGAAGTGGGGCCGGCGTTATTTTTTAGTTTACTGATTATTACGGTGAGTTTTTTACCGGTGTTTATTCTCGAGGCGCAGGAAGGACGAATGTTTGCGCCTCTGGCCTATACCAAAACCTTTGCGATGGCAGCGTCGGCCGGACTGGCTATCACCCTGATCCCGGTGTTGATTGGTTATCTGATTAAAGGCAAAGTCATTGCAGAGCAGCGTAACCCGGTTAACCGATTCACGCAGGCCATATACCAGCCGGTATTAAAGCGGGTATTGCGCTTTCCCAAGTGTACCTTAGCGCTTGCTTTTCTTATTACCGCAGCAGGGCTTTATCCGCTATCTAAGCTCGGTAGTGAGTTTATGCCACCTCTGGACGAAGGTGACCTTATGTACATGCCCACCACCTATGCAGGTATATCCATTGGTGAAGCTCGTCACATACTGCAGCAAACCGATAAATTAATTGCCACACTGCCTGAAGTAGACACCGTATTCGGTAAAGTCGGACGCGCTGAAACCGCCACCGATCCGGCCCCGCTAACCATGATTGAAACCTTTATTCAGCTCAAACCCAGGTCGGCCTGGCGCGATGGCATGACCAGCCAGGTTTTACGTGCTGAACTTAACCGGATAGTGTCTTTCCCCGGGCTCACTAACGCCTGGGTAATGCCTATACAAACCCGTATCGATATGCTCGCCACAGGCATTAAAACACCCCTGGGAATTAAGGTTTCAGGGGCCGACGTTAAGCAAATCGAAGCTATCGGCACCCAGATAGAAAAGCTCTTAACGCCCCTCGAAGGCACTGAGTCAGTCTATGCTGAACGTGTGGCCGGGGCCCGCTATATTCAGGTTAATATTAACCGCCAGGCGCTGGGACGATATGGTATGACCGTGGCTGACATTCAGCAGGTAATCAGCCTTGCCGTAGGGGGTAACACCCTTACCAGCACGGTGGAAGGAATAGCGCGTTACAGCGTTAATTTGCGCTATCCACAGCAGTATCGAAACAGCCCCGAGGCATTGACAAACTTACCGTTTGTGACGCCCCGTGGTGAACGCATAACTCTGGGCGATGTCACTGAAGTCAGTATTGCTGATGGCCCACCAGCGCTAAAGAGTGAAAATGCCCAACTTACTGGCTATATTTTTATCGATGTGAGTAAAATTGATATCGACACTTATGTTAACCAAGCCCAAGCGCTATTTAATCAGGAACTGGAGTTGCCAGCCGGTTACACTCTGCAGTGGGCAGGTCAGTACGAGTATCTGCAGCGTGCCATGCGTAAGCTGACATTTGTTGTACCACTGACACTGGCTGTTATCGTGATTTTACTGTTTATGAGTTTCCGGCGCTTTAGTGATGTTGCACTGATCCTCGGTACCTTACCGCTGGCATTAACAGGCGGCATCTGGCTGCTTTATGCATTGCAATATAACTTGTCGGTTGCTGTTGGTGTGGGCTTTATTGCTCTGGCCGGGGTTGCCGTGGAAATTGGCGTTATTATGGTGATTTATCTCAACAGTAACAGCCTTGGAGTCAACAATGACAAACAGCTTACTGCTGCCATTGAAGCCGGTGCATTGCAACGGGTACGGCCGGTATTAATGACCGTACTGACTGTTATGATTGGTTTGATGCCAGTAATGTGGGGCCGTGGTACTGGCTCTGAAATCATGAGCCGCATTGCAGCGCCCATGGTGGGCGGCATGGCCAGTGCATTGCTTCTTTCCTTACTGGTCATTCCTGCCGGTTTCTATCTTATTAAGCGCCGCCAACTGCGGCGCGAATAATGATTACAGGGCAAATTCGACAAATCCCCGCAGCGCTCTGGCCATTGGGAAAAACTGCGGATTCACTTGCGGCACCGCGCAGGTCTCACTGAGATCGGCGCGGCGTTTATCAAAATTCATTTTTTCCAGCAATAAGCGGTTAACCACCAGATCGGCATGACACAACTGGTGCTCAGCATCAATCACATAAAAAGTATTGTCTGCGTCGACATAATCTAACAAGTCTATGACACCTTCAATAGGAGTAGTTTGATCAACCTGGGAATGACTAATAAACACCGGCACAGTTATTCTTTGCCCCTCATCCAGTCGCTGGCGAATTCCACGAATTAAATCCATCAGTTCCAGGCCGGCAAAACTGGCAACATTAGGATATTTATGTGGATTGGGCCCCGCCGTCTGATAGTCGCCGTCGAGTAATTTAGCCAGTGATTTGATACCCCATATACGCGATAACGCTTCCACATTACTGTTCAGCGCTAATGCACCAGAGAACAGCAAAAGTCCATTAACATGGTCAGGGTGTTGCAGATAATAATCTACCGACAACGCACCGCCGGTTGAAAACCCGCCAAGGGTGACTTTATCGGTGTATTCAAGCGCCAGTGCTACGACGTCATCTAAATGCGCTTGCCAGCGCTCTGCCAACTGCTCATCAGCCATATCTGCCGCTGCATTTCTTAAACCGTGACCGGGTAACAGTGGCGCAACAACCGTATAGCCTGAGTCGAACAACTCGCTGGCAATAGCAGTGACAAAAAAAGGCGAATCACTGAGACCATGAGTCAGCACGACAATTGGGCTATCAGCATCGTGAAACAACACAAAAGGCGCATTGCCATCACTACGCAGTACCTCAGAGCACACGGCATAGCGATTTGGGGTGCTGTCCATACATTTTTGCGTGGTGCCAAGCTCAGCCGTATAAAGTGCTTTGAAAGACTGGTTAAAGTCAAACTGAGTCTGAGCTGCTGCACAGCAAGACAAGGTGGCCAACGCCAACCAGCAAATCATTTTAATTACCGACAACAAATCACTCCTTCGGTCAGGTTAATGTCGACTACTATGGCGACCCAATCGAATAATTGCAATATCAATGCTCATCTGAATCAGTCTGCTCATACAGGCGTGACATTAATATTGCCGCGCGCTTAGCCTGTGACGCCAGGGCACTGACAATCGCCGTTTCATTAACCGTATGGCCGGCCGTTCCGCTCATGCCCAAACCATCAAGTGCCATGTTCACATATTCACTGGTAAACGACACATCGGCAGCCCCCGCATTGAGTGGGTTTACTGCAGTGACTTTACCCTGACCCAAATCATCACTAACAGCACTGTACAGGCTCAACAATTCTTTATTGCCAGCTTTAGGAGCAAGCGGCGGATACCCTTCACCGACTTCCAGTACAGCGCTGGTTTTTGGCAGGTTTTGTTCAACAAGAGCCCGCATTTTATGTTTCACCCGAGTGAGTTGTTCAAGCGACAGGGCTCGAATATCACCGGTCACTACGGCATGTTCAGCCACCACATTATTTTTACCAAACGTCGTACCACTATTCGTTCCTTTATCGTGTGACACTTGCGTTCCACCTATAATTCGCCCAGGGTTAAACGTAAGTAAACGTTCACTTCTCAACTCTTCATAAAAACGGGTGAGTATTCTGGCCGCCTCATAGATTGCTCCGGCACCCACCGCGGGTTTAAACACCTGAGACGAATGTGCTGGCGTTCCGGTAACTGTGAGTGTCCAGTCAACCGAGCCGCGTCGTGAAATATTTGCCGTGTTAGGATTACCGTCGCCATTTTCAAACCCGAGGGCAATATCAGCCCACTTTGCCCCGTCAACCAGGGCTTTCTTTGATAACGCCAACGGCCGGCCGCTAAGTTCTTCGTCGCCGGTCAGCACAACCATGATATTCATCGATTGTAGCTTCCCGACTTCATGAAGCGCTTTAAGAGCTTCTAACATTATCTGGTTACCGCCTTTCATATCGGCAACCCCCGGACCTTTAATGTGATTGTCGTCAACACGCGTGAAACGCTGAAACGGGCTGTCTGGTTCGAATACCGTATCGAGGTGACCAATCAGCAGCAGTTTGGGCCCAACGCCGCCTTCGAGTTTAGCAATCAGATGCCCGGCGCGATTAAAATCACTACCGTCCTCAAACCTCACATCAAAACCCAAAGACGCATACTCCGGCATTAGTAAGTCGGCCACTTTCTTAACCCCGGCGAAATTCATCGTGCCACTGTTAATGTTGACACTTTTCTC
>JABXHM010000090.1 GCA_013373625.1 Alteromonadaceae bacterium
TCTGCTGGATTTTCCCATTGCGGCGGTTCCCCCCCTGCCCTCGCCGGGAGGCAGGCTTTCAGGAGAGGGCCGCGCAAGCGCGGTCCTCGCCAGAAACCCCGCCCCGATTTTCGGCACCAAGACCGGACAGGGCAGCACCACGAAGGAAAAGACAGATGACCACGATTTCCGCGACCTATTCGCCCGAAGACAACAAGCTGCGCCTGTATGCGTCGAGCCGCCTTGATGCCGAGACCTTCCAGCGTGTGAAGGAGGCCGGTTTCAAATGGGCACCCAAACAGGAGCTTTTTGTCGCCCCTGCATGGTCCTGCGCCCGTGAGGATTTGGCGCTTGAACTGGCGGGCGAGATCGAGCCGGAGGAAATGACCCTTGCCGAGCGCGCGCAGATGAAGGCCGACCGTCTCGACGGGATCGCTGACAAGCGCGCCGCACAGGCAACCGCCTTTTCCCGCGCGGCTGACGACCTGTCGCAAGCCTTCTACATGGGCCAGCCGATCCTTGTCGGGCACCATTCCGAGCGGAAGGCCCGCAAGACGCAAGAGCGGATGCACAGCGCCATGGACAAGGCCAGCAAGGCGCACAAGGCAATCGGCTACTGGCACTTCCGGGCCGAGAGCGTCGAGCGCCACGCGAACCGGAAGAACGACCCGCGAGTCCGCGCCCGCCGGATCAAGACGCTTCTGGCCGAGCTTCGCGACCTGCAACGCCGCTTGAACACCGCGCACAAGGCCCTTGCCATGTGGGACAAGCTGACCACGGATAACCTGATCCGCTTGGCCCTCGGGCGTGGCGATATGCACTCTTACAACCTGTTTTCCGCCGTGGATCGGGGCGAAATGACGCCGCAGGAAGCCCGCGAGAAAGCGATTGCTGGCGCGCGCAACACCATCGAGAGCGACAATCTGGCCCGCTGGATCGCGCACACGCTCAACCGCCTGAGCTATGAGCGCGAAATGCTGGGCGACGTGCCGCGCTTCACCGGCGAGATCACCCCGACCCTGTTGCAGATGTTCGTTCGCGAGCATGGGGCCGACAAACCCAAGGGCGCGAAGGTGGACGCCGACCTGTTCACCGTCGAATGTGACGCGCCCCTGCCCGCGCACATCGCCCAAGGGTCCAGCGTCGAGCTGACCGGCGACGAGTGGCGCGACCTCATGCAGTCGTGCGGCTACGTCCCCCCGGCGAAGAAGCCCGCGAAACCGCCGATCCTGAATTTCAAAGCGCCGAACGGTAAGGTTTCCATCGTGAACCCGTGGCGGCGGGAGACCGACGAACTGCCGCAAGTCGAGCTGACGAAGGCCGAATATGCCGCCATCCACAGCGAGCAGCGCGGCACCCGCCTTTCCACCTGCGGCGGCTTCCGGGTGCGGATCGCGCCGAACCCGAAGCACGACGGCCCGCGCTATCTGGCGGGATGGGCCGCAATCCTCATCGTGGACCAAAAGCAGCACGAAGTCCCCGAGAGCATCCGCGAGACGGAGGCTGCGCAATGACCCGCCCGGCGATTTACTCCCGCCCGTCCAAGCCTCTGACGATCCCCGTGCGCAAGCGCGGGGAAGTCGCCCCGCTGGCGGAGATCGAGGCCCCCGAGATCATCGCAGTTGACCGCGCCACGGAATGCCACGTCACCCCCGACGATGTAGCGCGGCGGATGGTCGAGTATCTTGGACCGCAGGGCGATTATCTGACCCTTGAGCCAAGCGCAGGAACCGGCCAGCTTGCCCGCGCCCTGATCGCGTCGGGGCATAGCCCGCAAGAGCTGACCATGATCGAGCGGCACCACGCCCTTGCGGCGATCCTGCGCCGGATCGGCCCGACGATTCACGGCTGTTTTCTGGACTACGCCGACGAGGTGAAGGGGCGCGCAGCGTTCCCCAGGATCATCATGAACCCCCCTTTTCGCGAGGTGCGGAAGCATATCTCTGCCGCGCTATCCCTTCTTGGCCGAGGCGGTCACGCCGAACCCGCAACGCTGGTCGCGCTGGTCCCGGTGACGTTCGATCATCCCGAGGCGGAGCATCTGGAAACCTTGCCGCTCGACACTTTCAGCGCCGCGCGGGTGCATACCAAGATCATACGGGTGCGACGCGACTAAACGACGATCTAGGGGGGGTCACAGTGGCCCCCCTTCTGCCTTCGTGGTGAAGGTTCGACTGGCCTCGCTTCGGCGGGGCCTTTTTTTGATCGCGCCCGGCCAGGACTTCGCCCTGCCCGCGCCCGACCCCGCGCTATCCGCGCGGGAGCCACGCCCTTTGCAGGCCGCGGCAGGTGCATCGGAGATCCCCGCGCGGGCGCGGCGATCACGTCAGGCGGGGGGTTCGGGCGAGCCCGAACGCCGCCCGCATCCTTGGTCCAGATCGCGCAAGCGCGCCCTGTCCGTCAGGGGACCGCCGGTCCCCCACCGCAACGAGAAAATGCTGCGCATCCTGCGGGGCCGTGTCCTCGCCTTCGGCTGCGGGCCGCACCACCCCCTTGTCTGCTGGATTTTCCCATTGCGGCGGTTCCCCCCCTGCCCTCGCCGGGAGGCAGGCTTTCAGGAGAGGGCCGCGCA
>JABXHM010000028.1 GCA_013373625.1 Alteromonadaceae bacterium
CCAGAAAGTTGGTTCAGTACTCTATCTGCGAGTCCAACCAATAGTCTCGACAATAGCCTTTTGTCGATGTTGCAGGTTTCAGCAAAGTCAGCCAGTTGATAGGCATGGATGTCCTTTGGCTCAAATTCATCCCCCATTGCCATTGCTAACACATGCTTAAATTGTGGGAACAGGGCGATATTCACCAAATCATAAGCAGGCGTAAATCGCGCATTATGTTTATCGAAATACAACGAGATATTTTTGCCATGACTGTCGTAATTGCTGATCATTAGATTGAATAATTGCCACTGGATCAGCCATTGTGTGCTTTCAACGGGTGAAGACATGCCCTGACAAAATGCAAACAGTTTCTCTAAACTGGCCCCATCCCGAATGTGCTGAACATCCCGCCCATCACCAAGGTTGCGTTCGTATTTGTGATCTCTTGATAAGTTGAGGGCTTGGCAACCGTCTATCACGTGACGCCTCAACACTTTATTTTTGTCACTCATATATTTGCGGTCAAATCGTTTGACGATAAGTGCCGGATGAGGGCCAAAACGTCTAAACGTCACGTCGGCAGTAGGTAAGCCAATCGCACTGGAAAGCTTCATACAGAAGAACTCGTTCACTACGAGGTTGGCGCAGTTTTTCTTTTCAAATTTCAGGATATGGGTGGAACACAAAGAACCGTCGCCAAATCCAATTTGCCCGGCTGCATCAATAAAAACATTCAGCTTGTCTTGCACACCGGCTACGCTGAGCCGTGGCTTGTCATCCCATGTCAGCAGACCAAACTCTTCCTTATTATCGAGCCTTTCAATGAGTTCTGCATCTTCAAGCGCCCTAAAGACGGGTTGTGGCCCTTCTACCTGACTTTCTTGTGCTGGTTTAAAAGTCACCGCTCCGGCTAAATCGTTACCAATAGCACGTACTTGTGAATATACGTTTTTTTCTGAAACCCCCAGATTTTCAGCCAGTAGTCTGCGTGCTTCTCCCTCTGGTAAAGCGTTATCAAGGTAGTTGTAGGCAACCTCTGGCGTATGTCGGTTGTTGAGTGACAAATGTGGCGAAATGGCAAAACCGTTTTGCTGCCATTGTGGTGAATAGCTTAGTTTTAACAGGTTTGTGGTGCTATCCAGAGTCAATGTGCCGATAACGTCATCACCGTAACTTACATTCAGTTGGTATGCATGGGTGTTCGCCATTGGTTAAATCCATTCCTCGTCTGATGAAGAGTTCGCTGTTAGCGCTTTCGCTGTCAGCTTGATACCCAACCCATTCAGAACAGAGAAAACCGCAGCTAAGGTACAATTCGCATTACCGTTTTCAATACGTGACAAGGTGTTAATGCCAATCCCGCATAGCGCTGCGCAGTCGGCTAGTTTAATACCGAGTTCTGTGCGCTTGGCTTTGATCAGTTGTCCAAGTATCTCTGCGCTATCGATAAAGTCGGTACTTGGCATGTCTGAAGCGGTTACTTTCTTGGCCATGGGGTTAAGATTACTGTGTATTGTTCACCATAACTGGTGATTATAGAGTGGTTAGTAAAAATTTCAAATATAATCACCAGTAGTGGTGAACTTATATGTGTTGTTATGTAAAAGTTATTATATTCACTGATAACGGTGATTTATTGATGAGGTAATAATAAAAAGCCGCTAAATTAAGCGGCCAGGATAAAACTATTGAAATAAGTGAACTGTTATTCAATATTCTGAATTTGCTCGCGCATTTGCTCAATAAGCACTTTAAGCTCTACAGCTGACTGGGTAATGTCGGTGTTGATGGATTTTGAACCCAGCGTGTTCGACTCGCGGTTAAATTCCTGCATCATAAAATCAAGTCTTCGGCCGCAGGCTCCCCCCTTTTTGAGGATTTTGCGGGTCTCGCCAACATGAGAGTGGAGGCGATCGAGTTCTTCGGCTACATCGACTTTTTGCGCCAGGAGTATCATTTCCTGCTCCACGCGCGCCGCATCGAGTTCAATTTTAGCTTCTTCAAAACGGGTTTGCAGACGCTCACGTTGCCACTGCAGAATTTCGGGCATACGTTCCGCGACTTTGTTGGCTTCGGCTTCAATAGCGTCGAGGCGTTGCTCAATGAGGGCTTTAAGGTTGTCCCCTTCGGCAGCGCGAGCGGCGATAAAATCGTTCATGGCCTGATCCATACCGGCCAGTAAGTCGGCCTGAATGGTATCGGTGTCGGCTTCTTCGGCAGCAATAACGCCCGGCCAACGTAATACATCGAGTGGGTTAACCCCGGTTGATTGCCCGTGTGACTGCACCCAATCGGCGGCATGAAGCACTTGCTTGGCCAGCTCTTCGTTCAGGTTTAATTTAGTCACGGCAGCGTCGTTCGCGGTAAACCGCAGGGCACATTCTACTTTACCGCGCTGCAGGCGCTTGCGGAAGCGGTCGCGCAGTACCGGCTCTAAGCCGCGAAACTGCTCTGGCAGGCGAAAGTAAGTTTCGAGATATCGCTGGTTAACAGAGCGAACTTCCCAAACTGCTGTTCCCCATTCTTTTTTGACTTCGCTGCGTGCGAAAGCCGTCATGCTATAAATCATTGTTGTACCCATCAGGCGTAGTGCTGTCTTTACTGACACTTATCATACTACATTCAGTCTGCTAACCCTATGCCTTTGCATCAGGTCGTCAGGCGTACTCCGCACAGTCGGACAATAGGTTTAAAACGCAGCAAATGTGGTACCGCGATATTCGTCGTTCAACTTATGGGATTAATTACGGTATACTATCGCGGTTAATTTATCCGAATACCGATAAACCCAATTTCAGGAGAACACCATGCGCCCAAGTGGCCGAACTGCCAGCCAAATCCGTCCAGTCACCATTACCCGTAACTACACTTGTCATGCAGAGGGTTCTGTACTGGTTGAGTTTGGAAACACCAAAGTGCTGTGTAATGCCTCTGTTGAAGAAGGTGTACCACGCTTTATGAAAGGTCAGGGTAAAGGGTGGATTACTGCCGAATACAGCATGTTGCCGCGTGCAACTCATACCCGCTCGCAGCGCGAAGCCGCGCGCGGTAAGCAAGGCGGTCGTACGCTGGAAATTCAGCGTTTAATTGCGCGTTCGTTGCGCGCAGCGGTTGACCTTAAATTATTAGGTGAAAACACCATTACCTTTGATTGTGATGTTATTCAGGCGGATGGTGGTACCCGTACGGCATCGATTACCGGGGCATGTGTGGCGCTGGTAGATGCGCTAACGTATATGCGCAGTAAAGGTATCATCAAAGCAAACCCGCTTAAGCACATGATTGCGGCGTTGTCTGTGGGTATTTATGAAGGCCTGCCTATTGCCGATCTGGAATACACCGAAGACTCAGTTGCCGAAACCGACATGAACGTAGTCATGACCGAAACCGGTAAACTCATTGAGGTACAGGGCACGGCCGAAGGCGAACCTTTCTCGTTTGAAGAGTTACAAGAGCTGCTGGAAATTGCCAAGCACGGTCTGCGTGAACTGTTCGATATTCAAAAAGCAGCATTGGCTTAATTTCCGGAGACGACATGAAAGCATTCCAACAAGCATTTATTGAGTTCGCGATTGCCCGTGGCGTTTTAAAATTTGGCGAGTTCACCCTTAAATCAGGCCGTACCAGCCCGTATTTTTTTAATGCTGGCTTATTTAACCGTGGCGGCGATTTAGCCAGGTTGGGTAGGTACTATGCCGATGCATTAACCGACGCAGGCATCGACTTTGATGTACTGTTTGGCCCGGCTTACAAAGGTATACCTATTGCTACAACCACTGCGGTGGCCTTGGCCGATCACCACAATACAGACGTGCCTTATTGCTTTAACCGCAAAGAGGCAAAAGACCATGGTGAAGGTGGTAATCTGGTTGGGAGTCCGTTAAGTGGCAAGGTTATGCTGGTGGATGACGTGATCACCGCGGGTACCGCAATTCGTGAATCCATGAGTTTGATTGAGGCCAACCAGGCGTCATTAGCGGGTGTATTGATTGCGCTCGATCGTCAGGAGCGAGGTACTGGCGAGCTTTCGGCAATTCAGGAAGTAGAGCGCGACTACAATACACAGGTGGTGTCTATTGTAACGCTGAATGATGTGGTCACCTACCTGCGCTCAGCCGGTGGTTATGACGACGCGATTGCCGCAATTGAGCAATACCGAAAAAGTTATGGCATCTGATCCAACCATTAACTGGGACAGCGCTGATCAGCAGCTCGATGCATTAGGTTTGCGCTGCCCGGAACCGGTGATGATGGTGCGCCTGCAAATGCGCAAGCTTGAAGACGGTCAAACGCTGTGTATAACTGCTGACGATCCGGCAACGGTGCGGGATATCCCGAGCTTTTGCCGGTTTATGCAGCATACCCTCGTGGCGGCTGACACCGAATCCCTACCCTATCGTTATTTGCTTAAGAAAGGGCTGTAACCCACCGGTTGCTTAGCCGTTTGTAAGGGCCTGCAGGAGTAATTGCTGCAGGCATTGCTTGTGCGCCAGTGACGTGCCATGAATATCGCAAAGATGAATTTGCTGGCCTTGTAACAACTGTTTGAGCACACTTACCCGCACATTTACGCTGACAAATTCAGGTTGTGGAGACTCTCTTTTCATAACCGAAATCTCCCCGGGCTAATGCATTAGCGCTGATTGCTGCAATACACTGTCGCAGTGCAGCCATTCTTTAAGCTGACTAATGGTATTGAGTAATTTGGGCTCTGAAGCATAAAGTGGTAGCAGTGCGGAAAGTTGCTGTTGTGTATCAGCAAGCACTTGGTGGTGTTCGGCACCGGCCTGCGCGGGTTGTTGCTCGCAGCATTGCTTGTGCGCCATCGCTGCGGCGGCAAACACCACTAAGTCCTGATAGTGCTCAGCACAGTGATTGTCGGGGCGGCGTAACGAAAACAATATCGACTGGGCGACTTCCCATACCAGCCTGTAAAGAGTAGTGGCTTGCATAATGTCGCCCTGACGCCTGAGTGCCAGCGCCTGGGTTTTAAGGGCCTGGCGCTTTATTCTGGCTTGTTCAGGATGAAGTTGCAGCCATTTTCGGTAAACCGGGCAAAGAACGGATGAGTGCATACTGTTATTCTCCTTGCATAGAGTCGATGTACAATACTAAACTAATGCAAATGAGAATTATTATCAATAATGTTTGGTGTTTTTTTGTGCCGCTGTGCCAGTTAGCTCAGCGCCCACCATAAGCCCGCCACAACAATGGTTATACCAACGATGGCTTTCGTTTTATATTTTTTAATAAAGTGTTCAGCCTGATTACCCACAATTTTCACTAACAATGCCAGGCCAAAGTAGCGCAACGAACGGGCAATAACAGTGGCAAGTAAGAACAACCAGATTGAATATTTGGTAGCGCCAGCTGCCAGCATAGCAATTTGAAACGGCACCGGTACAATGCCCAGCGACAATACAAACCAAAAACCCTGGCTATCCATTTTTTGTTGAACGGTTTCAAATTGTTTTTCAGAACCAAACCACTGAATAAGATCCTGGCCAATGGCATCAAATAAAAAATAACCAACAGCATAGCCACACAGGGCGCCAATAATACAACCAACAGTTGCCATCAATGCCAGCAGCCAGAGCTTGTCACGCTTAGCTTGCATCAGTGGTACGAGTACCGCTTCGAGCGGGATCGGCACAAGTGTCGATTCTAAAAAAGAGGCAATAGTGAGGGCGCGAAGCATATGCTTCGACTCAATCATTGCCTTGGTTTTGCGCTTTAAGGTGTCTTGTACCAAGTGTTGTTACTCTATTGTTTGTAAATTTTTCCGCCTTTCATTACAAACTGCACGTTTTCTAAAACAGCGATATCGTTTAGCGGATTGCCTTTTACAGCAATGATATCGGCGAGTTTGCCAGCTTCCAGGCTACCTAGCTGCTCATTAATGCCAATCATAGTGGCGGCATCAATGGTTGCAGACTGAATAGCTTTTGCAGGTGGCATGCCAGCTTCAACCATCAGCGCAAATTCCTGACCATTATCGCCATGGGCCGATACCCCGCTGTCGGTACCAAATGCAATGTTAACGCTGGCCTTATAGGCTTTACCAAAAGTCGCCTGAATAAGCGGGCCAATAGCCGCTGCCTTAGGGCGCACTATCTCGGGAAAATACCCATCGATTTTTGCTTTCTCGGCAACAAAATTCCCCGCCAGGATGGTAGGCACATAATAGGTGCCATATTCTTTCATGAGATCCATGACTTCTGCATCCATATAGGTGCCATGCTCTATTGAGGTAACGCCTGCTTTAATAGCGCGAATCATGCCTTCTTTACCGTGTGCATGCACCGCCACCGTCATGCCGTAATCTTTCGCTGTCGCGACTATCGCTTCAAGCTCGTCAGTCATAAACTGCGGGTTCTGGCCACTTTTAGCTACACTTAATACCCCCCCCGTGGCGGTAATTTTGATCACATCTGCACCATCTTTATAGCGCTGACGCACCGCCGCGCGGGCTTCTGCAACGCCATTTACCACGCCTTCTTCGGGCCCAACATGGGGGCGGATAAGTTTAGCCATGCCGTTACTGGGGTCGGCATGACCTCCGGTAGTTGCAATGGATTTTGCTGCGGTGTAGATACGCGGGCCGGTGGCAATTTCTTTGCTTATTGCGTTGCGCAATGCCACGGTTTCATTATAGCTGTCACCTAAATTGCGAACGGTGGTAAAGCCTGCCATGAGGGTTTTTTCGGCAAAATCCGCGGCGGCCAGCGCGTAATCGGCCTCGTTTTGGGTAAACCGCTTCAAATAAGAGGAAGTACCGCTTTGTTGGGAACTGAGGTGTACGTGCATGTCCATCAGGCCCGGTAGTACTGTCGCATCGGTTAAATCCACCAGCGTATCGTTGCCGGAAAGAGAAATATGACCACGCTCAATCCGCGTAATTTTATCGCCATCGATCACAATCGACAGCGGACCAGAAAGCGTGTCATCTTTGCCGGTAAAGGCGTTTCCGGCGTGGATAACCGTGGCCGCACTAAGCATACCGACAGGCAATATTCCAAGGCATAAAGTCATTGATTTTAAAAAGTTCTTCATAGTTAATTGCTCTTGTTGTTGTGAACTTAACTCCACTGTATGTTAAGTCTGGGTTAACTACAAAATAATTGTCGAAAACCCAAAGTCAGGTTGTTATAAAATCTGTATGTAATACTGTGGGGTTATGCCTGAGAAAGTTTAATGTGTTAAGGAGACATTACGTTTATATGGAATATCAATTAAAACGACTTACCCCTCATTCTGTCGCACTCCACTTCGCCCTCGCTGTGGTCGCTGTATCACTCTTTCTGTTATTGTTCACGGCACTTTTGGTGTCTTTTACGTCAGGAGGCATTGGCGCACTGGAGAACTCTTCGTTAGGCGTTATATCAATTACCATGCCGTTGGTTTACTTTGTGCTGAGTTATGTTCTGATGTTTATTGCAGTGCTGATATATAACCTGATCGCTAAAAAAACTGGCGGCATAAAAATCGTTTTACAGAGTGTTGAAGCACCGCCTGCCACTTCGCTTAAAACCAATAGCAGTGACTGACAATACGGTGCTGCAACCAACGAGGTGCTGCGGCATGCTTTATGGTCAGGTTTCAGGCTGAAAATGATCGCTGGTACTTTTAAATAGTTTGGGGCTGCAGCCGTACTCATTTTTAAACAATTTGTTGAAATAAGGCACGTTTTTATAGCCCACGGTATAGGCTATTTCCGACACATTTGAATCGTTATTTTCCGATAGTAACCGGGCGGCTTCGTGCAGTCTGAGTTTGTTCAAGTACGACGAAAAAGTATAGCCCAACTCATCTTTTAATATTTCATTAATTTTATTGCGGTTAATACCGGATGTCTGCACGATATAGTCGAGATTGACTTCGGGGTTGGCATACTCAGTAGCCATGAGTTTAAGAATGGTGGTTTTGTCTTTGTCTTTATGCGACTCAATGGATAATTGTTTGTACGCAATTAACGGCCGGTCTTTTTGCATTTTTTCTCTAATGTCAGCCATCAAATATGAGGCATGCTGTTTGATCAGCCACACTAGCAGCACAATCCAGGCTGCCCCGCACAATGAACCATACAAATATAAATAGAACCAGTCGTTGCCATAAAAAGTGAGTGAGCGAATACTAATATTAGACTGAACATTCTTGGGACTTTGTATTGAACTGCCAAAGGCTATTTTTATGACATGGGCCAGGCTGTACTCCTGATCGCTCAGCTCCTGGTTATACCACCTGTACCACCACTCAGGTGTATCTAAACGGGTAATATCAATATCAAACTGCTGCCACTCACTATCGCAATGGAAGTAGCGGGTGGAAATACGATCTGAGCGCGCATCATCGAACTTCGATACATTTTCATCGAGTGTGAACAAAGAAAATGTCAGGGTGTTTTCCGGCATACACTTAGCCATAAACGACAAGGTAGTAAACTGCCGGAGATCGACCGTTGTTGGTGCCCCCTGGGCGTCGATAAATTCCAGTTCACCCAGGGCAAACGGGCTGTCTTTATCTTCCCGCAGTACCATGTTCAGCGATAAGCTAAAATCATCATCGATAATCTCAATGCTCGAGGTACCGTCCTCGGCTTCGTCTGAATACGTGATCGCGCGCCAGTTGATTTGCGACGCTTCTGATGAGGGTAACAACGGTTCCTTGAGAAAAATAAAATCCATCGCAACAAAGCCAGATATCACTGTAAACAGCAACATGATTGTTAACGAATATGTCACTTTCTTGTAGTAGCTAAACATTTTTAGCTCAATTAACCTTGCTCAATGTGGCCACCTCAATAGGAATATATAACCAAACAGTTGTCTGTTCGTCAACGAGTATACGTAGCGTGTTTATTTACCTTATGCCTGCTTAAAAGGCTTCTATTTTTTGTTTAAATCTATTGTACTTTTTGCATAGTCATAGTGTTTTAACCGAAAAAAATAACGCCATAGCCTTAATTCCCCTAGCCTTGCCGCCATTAACATTAAAGTAACAAGCGGTTATTAAAAAGGTAACGAAAGTGCGACAGGGTAGGTGTCCAGAGAGCCAGTGTTTTACAGATAAAGCTGAATTTTTCAGCCGGGTCACTGTGCCTTTTCCAGCAAAAGTTGTCTCGGGTTTACTCAGCAATTACATCATGATTTGTGCGTGCTTGCTGTTTAGTTTACAGGCTTGCGCAACTAAGTCTATGGCGCTTTCATTTACACAACCAGGCCAGAACTGGGAGTCAGAATCATTACCTTTAGGTAATGGCCACCTCGGTATCACCGTATTGGGTGAGGTTGTTGAGGAGGCCATTCAGTTTAATGAAAAGACACTCTGGACAGGCGGGCCCGGTAGCCAGGAAGGCTATAACTTTGGTTTTCCTCAACAAGCGTCAACCTATCTTAAACGCGTTCAGTCAGTACAGGCTTCATTGGCAACAAAGGGGCAACTTGCACCCGAGTATGTTGCCGGGCAACTGGGCCATACCCAAAAAGGCTACGGTAGCTATCAGAGCTTTGGAACACTCAGGTTACAGTGGCCGGCAAGTCATAGCCAGTATCACAACTATCAACGTCAGCTCGATTTAACCACTGCAACCGCGGCAGTGCGTTACCAGGCTGAGCAAAGTGAGTTTTTACGAGAGTACTTTGTCAGCTACCCGGACAACAGTATCGTGATTCGACTGTCTTCCAGCGGGTCGAACAATATTAGCTTTAAGGCGTCGTTACAGGTGCCTGAAAATCGATCGCACCAGGGTTCACCGCTTCACCACAACGAAATGCTGTATTCCGGGGCGTTAAATGATAACGGCTTGCAATATTCTGCGGGTTTACGGGTAGATGCACAGGGCGGAACCCTCACCCGTCACAATGATGGAACATTTGTTGTACAAGGTGCTTCAGAGGTTGTGCTGGTATTAACGGCGGCAACGAACTACGCCTTGCAGCATCCGACATACCGCGGCGAAGCCGCGGCTAAAAAAGTGCGTAGCCAGTTGGCGCATACGCGAGAAACCGGTTATGACACGCTAAAACAGAACCACCTGACAGACTATCAACGCTTGTTCGCAAGAGTAGCTCTCAACCTGGGTGGCACACAGATTAATAATTTGCCCCAAGCGTTAGCAACTTACCCGGGTAGCGATGACGGCACCAATCGGGCGCTTGAACAGCTGTACTTTCAGTATGGTCGCTATTTGCTTATTGCCTCGTCGCGCGAGGGCACTTTGCCCGCTAACTTACAAGGGATCTGGAATAAAGACACCCTTGCCCCCTGGAGCGCCGATTATCATTTAAATATCAACCTCCAAATGAATTACTGGCTGGCGCTCAGTACCAATCTTGATGAAACCCTGCCGCCCCTGTATGACTTTGTGGAGAACTTAACCCTACCCGGCCAGAAAGCCGCCACGACACTGTTTAATTCTCGTGGCTGGGTGGCGTTTCTCAACAGTAATCCCTGGGGTTCCATTGGCCTGATAAAGTGGCCAACGGCTTTCTGGCAACCTGAGGCCGCAGCCTGGATTACCCTGCACTTCTACCATGGCTATCAGTTTAATCAGGATATGACGTTCCTGCAGGAACGTGTGTATCCGCTGCTTAAGCTGACCAGTCAATTCTGGCTGGACAATCTGACACAGGCTGGCGACAACGACACCTTGCTGGTGTCACCGAGTTATTCGCCGGAGCACGGCAATTTTACAGCCGGTGCCGCCATGTCTCAGCAACTGGTGTTCGATCTGTTAAGTAAAACGCTTGAGGCTGCCAGGCAACTCAATGATACGGCGTTTAGTGAGCAATTATCCCAGGCTCTCAATAAACTTGAACCCGGTTTGCGCATAGGTCAGTGGGGGCAGTTGCAGGAGTGGCGCCAAGATCTCGATGAGCAGAGCAACCAGCATCGCCATGTTTCGCACCTGTATGCATTGCATCCTGGCAATCAGATATCCCCCCTTTCTACCCCTATTCTGGCCAGCGCGGCAAGTCAATCGTTGCGTGCCCGGGGGGATGCCGGCACCGGCTGGAGTCGGGCCTGGAAAATCAACTTCTGGGCGCGTTTGTTTGATGGCGATCGCGCCTTACGGTTACTCCAGCATCAGTTACGCGACAGCACACTGGCAAACTTGTGGAGTACACATCCGCCCTTCCAGATTGACGGTAATTTTGGTGCCACTGCCGGTATGGCAGAAATGCTGATGCAAAGCCATTTAGGTGAGGTGCATTTGCTGCCCGCACTACCTACCCATTGGCATCGCGGCAATGTATCAGGGCTGCGCGCCAGAGGGGATGTCACCGTGTCGATGACATGGCAACACTCCACCCTGCAAAACGCCACAATTAAATCAGGAATAAATGGCGAAGTGCGTCTGCGTAACCGCGCATTTGCCGAACGGGTAACGGTTATCAGTAACCAGCACGTGGTTGACTATCAGCAGGTAGATGAACACGTGATCAGTTTTAACAGTAAAGCCAATCAAGAGTATGTCGTCCTTGTAGGCCAATAAAAACAACCACAACGTTGCGTACCGTGGTAAAGAATAACTCAACAGGACTTTTTATTATGAAAGTGAGAAATTCAGGACTAACACAGTTCAGACAAGCCAAAATTACACACTGCGTTTTACTCTCTTTAGGGTTATTGGCACCTGGACTCGCATTCGCTCAGGAGACGACTGACAATGACGAGGAAATAGTTGAAACCATTGAAGTGAAAGGGTTAAGGTCCAGTGTGATCTCGGCCCAGGCAACTAAGATGGGCTCAGATAAAATCATGGACGGAATCAGTGCCGACGACATTGGTGCGCTGCCCGACCGAAGCGTCACCGAAACACTACAGCGGGTTGCAGGTGTTGCTATAGACCGCTACATGTCACTGGGCGATCCGGAGCATTTCTCGGTAGAGGGAAATGGCGTTATTGTGCGCGGTTTAACTCAGGTGCGCTCTGAATTAAACGGTCGGGGCACCTTTAGTGCCAATGGTGGTCGCACACTGAGTTTCGGCGATGTGCCGCCTGAACTCCTCAGTGCAGTAAATGTCTATAAAAGTCCCTCGGCCGATCAAATAGAGGGTGGCCTGGCGGGCACTATCGACCTGGAAACACGGCTCCCTTTTCATAGTAATGAACAGCAAATTTCTTTCGATATTACCGCTAACTACGGTGATGTGATTAAAGAAACCAAGCCCGCGTATTCGTTTTTATACTCCAATACCTGGAATACGGATGTGGGTAAACTCGGCTTCCTGTTTGATATAGCCAAATCAGAGCTTTCTACGCGTAATGACTCTATGTATGTACGCCCATTTTTTTATCGCGACGATATAGCCGGTTATGAGGGATCAACGGTGTATGTGCCGCGCGGCGCTGACTGGCGTACCATGTATTTTGACCGTGAGCGCACCGGCGCGTACGCCGCAGTGCAGTTTGCCCCCAACGATGCCAGTGAGTTTTCCTTTACCTATTTCTCCAGTGATTATGATATGCAGTGGAGTGAAGATGCGATCTTCGTCGACAACTGGCCGTATGGCGTGCAGGTTGAAAGCGGCGCTCAATTCAGCGACAGCGGTGTACTGGAAAAAGGCCGGTTAACTCAGGATGGTGGCGTGCCCATGGGCGCCGATGTGCGCTCATCAACACAAGATGCTAAAACCGAAGATTTTGCTTTGCGTTACCGTTACACCAATGAAAACCTGATGGTCGAGACGTCTTTTCAGCGTGTCAATTCTACTTCCAAAGGCATTGATAATACGGTGGCAACACAGGTCAGTGTGCCCTACATCGATGTTGATTTAACCGGTAGCTTGCCAACGGTGACCTCAGATGCCGATTATTTGTCTGATCCGGGCAATTATGTCTGGAACTTCATTATGGATAATCAGTACGACCGTGAAGCAGAAATGACTGCTATGGATGTTGATATTACGTACATTATCGAAGACTCATTTGTTGAAGCCGTCAGATTTGGTGGCCGCTACAGCGATACCAGCTCAGATAACGCCGACACCGGCTACAACTGGAGTGCGTTAGCGCCAACCTGGTTACAAGCGGGTATCATTGAAGGTCAGGAAAATATTACCCCTGATGTCAGTGAGCTTTACCTCAATACTTTCGATAACTTCTTCGGCGGTGATGTGCCGTCACCGGCTAATGTTTATGCACCCAAAGCCAGCTTCGCGCTGGATTACCCTGGAAGTTTCCAAACCCTGCAGGACAAATTTGTGTATAACGATGACTCCAGTTGGGCGTATTGGACTCAGCGCGATATCAATGCCGATCAATTCAACAATGATCAGTCTGAAAAAACCTCGGCGGCTTATGTCATGGTCGACTTTTTTACCGACTCACTGGGCAAGCCGGTATCGGGTAATTTCGGGGTACGCTATGTAAAAACCGAGAATACGGCGCATGGCTTTGTGCAGTATCCCTTTAATCCGCTGTTTGGCGATGGCGCTTATTCGGAGTTAAACGCAGAGCACGATTACAGTAACTGGCTGCCGAGTCTCAACATTAAAGTTGAACTCACCGATGAGCTGCTGTTACGTTTTGCTGCAGCGAAAGCCATGGCGCGGCCTAACTTTGCTGATTTAGGGGCCAATATTACCCTGAATGCCAACCTGACCAGCGAAGGCGAGGCGAGTCAAAATGCTGGGAATGCACCGCAGGTTCAAGACTACGAACTGACCCTCGACTCTACGCAAAACCCCTACCTCGACCCAATGGAATCAAACCAGTTTGATGTATCGTTAGAATGGTATTACGCCGAAGACAGCTCTGCTTATATTGCCTTGTTTACCAAAGACATTTCTGGCTATCAGGTACCGCAAGCCTCGCAAGCAGAATTCGGGGGCTTTACTTATAATGCAAGATGGCCTGTCAGCAGCGCCACCGCCGACATTACCGGTGTGGAGCTGTCTGTTAACCATTTCTTCTCCTCACTGCCGGCGCCATTCGATGGTTTTGGGGTGCAAATGAATTACACCTACATCGACAGTTCTACCGAAGGTGACTCATCCACTGCACCAGCTGATACTGACGGCTCAGGTTACGGCCCGATGCCGTTCAGGGGATTGTCTGAAAACGCTGTTAACGTTGTGTTAATGTATGAGAAAGGGCCGTTTTCTGCTCGCCTTGCATACAACTGGCGCGACGAGTTTTTAATGTCAACCAATGCGAATGGGTTTGCGGGCACCGAGAATGATATTACGTATGGTCTGCCATTGTTTAATGCCCCTACGGCGTACTTGGACGGCTCACTGACGTATCGTCTTAATGATAATTTGTCGGTGGTATTGCAGGCTAACAACCTCAATGATGCGGTCACCAAGAATGAGATGCGGCAAAATGGCCCGGGTAACCATTACAGCGCGTACCACGTGAATGATATTCGCTACGCCCTGTCGTTACGCGGATACTATTAAACCTTGTAGTGTGCTGTCAGGACCGGTGGCGGAGTAATTTGCGTCACTGCGTCCTGATTTTATTAACCGTTTTTTACAGATGCAGTATATGAAGCTTTTTAGACAACTTGTTGGTGTTATGGCGGGCGTCTTAGTGTTGGCGTCATGCCAGTCGACCACTGTGCAACACCTTCAAAATGATGCGCGTAGCCAAACACCGCTGCCAGATATAGTCACGGTGCAGGGAAAGCATGCTTTTTTGGTCGACGGTAAACCTTTTTTAATACTGGGCGCGCAAACCAATAACTCAGCCAACTATCCGGCGATGCTGGACAAAGTTTGGCCTGTTGTTGCACAGATGCATGCCAACACCCTGGGTATTCCGGTTGCCTGGGAGCAGATTGAACCGGTAGAAGGTCAGTTTGATTTTAGTTATCTGGATGCGCTTATTGAGCAAGCCGCGGCGCGTGATATTAAAATTGTGTTGTTGTGGTTTGCCACCTGGAAAAACAACGCGCCGCATTTCGCACCACCGTGGGTAAAGCTGGATAACCAGCGCTTTCCCAGAGTAGTTACCAAAGACAACCGCGTGCTTAATTCGCTATCCCCCCATGGTCAACAAACTCTGGCGGCTGACAAAAAAGCCTTCGTCAGGTTAATGACCTATTTACGCGATCACGATCCTAAGCATCAGGTTGTGATGGTGCAGGTACAAAATGAAGTGGGTACGTACGGCTCAAAACGTGACTTTTCCGAAGCGGCTGAAACGCTGTTTAATCAGCCAGTGCCTGAGGCATTGCTGAAACATTATCAAAAGCCAGCAGGCAATTGGCCGCAGGTGTTTGGCGATAACGCCGATGAATATTTCCATGCCTGGTCAATTGGCCGCTATGTGAATGAGATTGCCACGGCAGGTAAAGCGGTGAAGAATTTGCCTATGAACGTCAACGTAGCCTTGCGTAACCCGTTTAATCCGGGGACCGGCTATTCGATGGGCGGTCCTACCGACAATGTGATTGATCTGTGGAAAGTGGCTGCTCCCAGCATTGATATGATTTCGCCCGATATTTATTTTCGCGACTATAAGACCGCTACCCGGGTGCTGGAGTTATACAGCCGTAAAGACAACCCGCTGTTTGTGGCTGAAATTGGCAATGATCAGCCCTACGCACGGTATTTCTTTTCCACGCTAGGCCAGCAGGGAATAGGCTTTGCACCGTTTGGCATGGATTACACCGATTACGCTAACTTTCCGCTTGGTGCGAAAGTGGTCAACGATGACACCATCGCGCCTTTTGCTGAGATCTACCGGTTGATGTCGTCCTGGGCATCGGTATGGGCAACCCTGAGTCTTGAAAAGGAGACCTGGGGCGTTGCTGAGCCTCGCGACTCCGCTACCGATAAGGCGGTGTGGAACGCAAAGGTATCGGAACAAACCAGCGATATCCCGTCGGCCTATCAACAAACCCTCGATTTAGGCCGCTGGAATGCCGAAGTGTCGTATGGGCGACCGATGTTCTGGATTGATCCGCCAACCGGTAACGATCCAGCTTCTGGTGGTGCATTAATTGCCAAATTGGCTCAGGATGAATATTTAATAACCGCTCTTCGCGCCCGAGTAACCCTGACGCCATCAGATGAAATACACGGCCAGCCATATATGATTGAACGGGTCGAAGAAGGCCATTTTGATGTCAATGGCAATTGGGTATTTGAGCGCGTATGGAATGGCGATCAAACTGACTGGGGTCTTAACTTTACATCCCAACCGCATATTTTAAAAGTAAAAATGGCGACGTATAAACAATGATTTTACTAACAAAAACCACGGAGAAAGGCCTAATGAACAGCCATCTGATAAGACGATGTGTTGCATTGACCTTAATGTCAGCAACATTGTTAACCGGCTGCGAAAAAGCCGCTGTAACTGAGCAAGTATCGCCTGCCGGCGAAGTTCAACGTGTCGCACAAGGGGTGGTAGTTACCCCTGTACAAGGTCAGGCCAAAGCCATTCGATTACAGGTAATGGCCAATGACATAGTGCGAGTAACCGCTTTACCGCACCGCGATTTTAATAGTGTTGCGGACAGTCTGGTGGTAGTGGCCGAACCAGACGCGGCATTCGAGAGTAAAACCCAAGGCGATACCCTTGTTCTGACCACCGATGCGCTAAGAGCCGAGGTGTCGCTGCTAGACGGACACCTTGTGATTAAAAATGCGCAAGGCGAAGTCTTGCTGGATGCGGTTAACAGTGGTGAATTCGGGCCGGTGACACAGGATCCTGTTACCCCTGACGACGACTCTTATGCTATTCGTCAGCAATGGAACCGCAATTCTCAAGAAGGCTTTTTTGGTCTTGGTCAGCATCAGAATGGCCAGCTCAACCACGGTGGAGACAATGTAGAATTAAGTACGCATAACCTGCAAATATCCATTCCTTATGTGGTGTCTACCCGCAATTATGGGGTGTTATGGGATAACGCCTCGATTACGCGTTTTGGTGATCCTGAGTTGTCTGAACCAATCAAAGAAGGGTTTACCCTGTACGATGAAGACGGCAAGGAAGGGGGGCTCACGGCTTACTATTACGACGGTGACACCCTGTTGCTTAAACGTACAGAAGCCGATTTGGATTATCAGTATCTAGCCAATAATTCAGTACGGGAAGTGCCCTTCCCCGCTGAGTTAGGCGAGGTTGCCCAGCCACGCATTGAGTGGAAAGGTCAAATTAGCCCTAACCATTCCGGGTTACATAAGTTTCGCATGTACAGCAGTGGCTATGCGTCATTGTCCATTAATGGTGAAGAGCTGCTGGATCGCTGGCGCATGAACTGGAATCCCTGGTTCCATACCACGGAGACCACGCTAACGGCCGGCGAGAAAGTCGATATTGCCGTCAACTGGGATTCTCAGGGCGGCTATTTCCGTTTACTGCACAACGACCCGCAATCACCGGCCGATCAAAACAGCTTGTCACTGGCCTCGGAAAGTGCCAAAGCCATTGATTACTATGTGGTGGTTGGCAACAACTATGACGAAGTGATTGCTGGCTACCGTGACCTTACCGGTAAATCGGTCATGTTGCCAAAATGGGCCTACGGCTTTTGGCAAAGCCGCGAGCGTTACACGAATCAGAATGAGTTACTGGATGTACTGAAGACCTATCGGGAGCGGCAAATCCCTATCGATAATATCGTGCTGGACTGGTCTTACTGGCCGGAAGATGCCTGGGGTAGTCACGATTTTGATAACACTCATTTTCCTGACCCGCAAGCCATGATTGATAAAGTGCATGAGCTCAATGCCAATATTATGATTTCGGTATGGCCTAAGTTTTATAGCACCACAGACAACTACAAAGAGCTTGACGAAAAAGGCTATATGCTGAATAAAAACGTGGAGGTTGAAGGCAATCTGGACTGGATTGGTAAAGGCTACCTGAATGGCTTTTATGACCCTTACCCGGAAGAGTCACAAGCGATTTTCTGGCGTCAACTGGAAGAAAAACTGAACGTGTTGGGGATCGATGCCTGGTGGCTGGATGCATCAGAGCCGGATATCCACTCGAATCTGTCTTATATGAAACGTAAAGAGATCATGAGTCCGTTGTCGGTAGGCTCGGGAGCGGAATATTTTAACTCTTATGCCCTGCCAAACGCAGAAGGTGTGTATAAAGGCGAGCGCAAAACCGATCCACACAAGCGCAGCTTTATTTTAACCCGCAGCGGTTTTGCTGGCATTCAGCGTACCGGCAGTGCTATTTGGAGTGGCGATACGGTGCCGCGCTGGCTTAATTTGAAAGAGCAGATTGCCGCCGGTGTGGGCACCAGTCTCTCGGGGATGCCTAACTGGACCATGGATATTGGCGGGTTCACGCCTGAGAACCATTATCGGTATTTCAACGGCAAAGTGGTTGGCCATTTTTCTGAGATGCCGCCAGAGCATCAGCAGGAATGGCAGGAACTGAACCTGCGTTGGTTCCAGTTTGGCGCCTTTGTGCCGCTGTTTCGTTCGCACGGGCAAAACCCCTATCGGGAGATTTTCAATATTGCTGATGAGGGCACGCCGGTATACGACGCACTGGTTTATTACACCAAATTGAGATACCGCCTAATGCCTTATATTTACTCGCTGGCGGGTGATATGTACCACAAAGATGGCACTATGATGCGCGGACTGGTTATGGATTTCCCCAATGACGAAACGGCCATCAACCTGAATGATGCGTATCTGTTCGGCCCATCATTGTTAATCAATCCGGTTTATGAGCATCAGGCGCGGGAGCGTGACGTGTATCTGCCAGGCAAAGGTATCTGGTTTGATTTTTACTCAGGTCAAACCTATCAGGGCGGCCAAACGATTAATGCGCCTGCGCCGCTGGAGCACATGCCCCTGTTTGTGCGGGCTGGAGCTATTATTCCAACCGGTGAAGATATCCAGTATGTGTATGACAAACCTGACGGAGACTACACGCTGAATGTGTTTACCGGCGCCGACGGTAAATTCGAAATATACCATGATGACGGTAAATCCTATGAGTATGAAAACGGGCACTATTCTTATACGCCTGTGTCGTACGATGATAGCGAAGGAACGGTGACAATTGGTGAACGTACCGGCAGTTTTGATGGTATGGTTTCATCCCGAACCTATCACGTGCGCTTTATCAGCGAAGGGGAATCCCTGGCTGATTTTAGCGCCGAGCCTGATGCAACGTTTGTGTATACCGGTAAGCCGGTCACCATTAAAATGGAAAATAAGTAATGCGTAGTATTTTAGCTTCTTTAGTTTTGCTGGCGCCCCTCCCGGCGCTCGCTGCCGATAGTGCAGTTGCCTATCACCTGCTTGGCGACAAAGCGACGCCATCCTTTGATTTATTTATTGAGAGCGACGGTGTCGCTGCTCCTGTATCAGCACCACAAACGGTGCTTGAGGAGGGGCGCGTCAGTGCAGCGTTGGCTGAAGGTGAACAGGGTAATATGGCTACCGTGAGCTTTAAAGATACCTGGAGTGGCCGATTTTATACCAAGGCAGAGCAACCGCTGGACCTGACCGGGTCCATCGACTCTGGTGTTCTCAACTTTGCTATCAAGGTCAGTGATGTGGCGAAGGCTGGTCTGCAGGTTGAGGTAAGTTGCGGTGAAAACTGCCGCAACGCCGTCGACATCTGGCCACAGTTAAAAGCGATGCAAGGTCAGGGGTGGCAAACTATTTCAATGCCACTTGCCTGTTTTGACCGGGCCAATGCAGATTTTTCGGCGGTTGAATATCCATTGCGTATGCACCTGTCTGGTAAGGGCGAGTTTTCTATTGCTGACGTGGCCATTGAGTCTCAGGGTACGGGTAATATAACGTGCCCTGATCAGGACGCCATTACAGTAACGCCAGCACCGCTGAGAACGTTCTGGGCTGATGACTGGTGGATGCCCAGGCACAAACAGAAACTCGCAGAAAAGGATGAAATTGAGCCTGAATTATTGCTTATCGGTGACTCCATTACCCATGGTTGGGAAGATGCAGGTAAAGCAGTCTGGCAGGCTAATTTTGGTCATATTCCGACCTTAAATTTAGGCTTCAGTGGCGATCGTACTGAAAATGTCCTGTGGCGTTTTGAGCATGGCGAACTGGAGGGGATAGCGCCGAAACTCTCGGTAATTATGATTGGTACTAATAATACCGGCCATCGCATGGATACACCCGCCAGCATTCGCGATGGCGTGGCAAAAATTATTGAGGAGTTGAAACAACGCGTACCAGAAACTGAGGTATTGTTGCTGGCGATTTTCCCGCGTGGCAAAGACAATTCAGACTACGCGCGTATCAATAATAAACACACCAATGCGTTGCTTAAAGCACTCGCTTATGAGCAAGAGGTGATGTTTGCCAATATTAATCAGGGGTTCCTTAATGAAGATGGCACGCTCAGCGAGGAAATAATGCCTGACTTACTGCACCCCAACGAAACGGGGTACAACATTTGGGCGAAGGCCTTGTCGCCGTATATTTCCGCAGTATTTAGCGATAAACCCTAATCAATTCGGCTTCCGGCTGCTATCAGGTAGCTGGAAGCCGCACAAGTTCACGTCAAAGCGACCTTTTAAATACTCTTCTGTAACGCATACGTCTGACTTTTATTGCCGCCGTCGCCCTCTCTTTATATTTCATTTAAGAACAAACGCGGGCACCTATAACTCGCGTGTTGCATATCACAGCGCCCGGACGTGGTAGTGCTAAACTGGGGGTATACCATTCATTCTTATGGGGAGTTAACTATGTCAAAAATGATACTGGTAGTCGTCGCTTTTTTATTCTTTGGTTCGTCGGTGAAAGCACAGGAAGACCGGGTGGTTGATGAATTTGAGATCCATGCAAATATTAATGATGTATGGAACGCCTTTTCCACAGCAGAGGGACTCAGATCCTGGGTAGCGCCGCTTGCTGACATTGACTTTCGGGTGGGCGGAAAATGGCGGGCGAATTATAATAAAGACGGCGAGCTTGGTGATGAGGCTACGATTGAAAACACGATTCTGTCCTACGATCCTCAACGTATGATTTCTTTAAAGGCGACGGGATTTCCAAAAGGATTTGAATTTGTCGATGCCGCTAAGCATACATGGACTGTTTTTTACTTCACTAAAGTGTCAGATGATAAAACGAAAATCACTATCGTTGGGCTGGGTTATCGTGACACAGAGCAATCCAGAAAGATGCGAGCGTTTTTTAAACCCGCCAATCAGTATTCAATGAATTTACTGAAAGCAGCGCTTGAGAGAACCGCACCATCAGAGCAATACGACAACTGACAGCTTGATAAGTCAATAAAGTTTAGAGACTTAGAGGAATTGATGATGTTAACAATACAATTGGATGCAAACGCAGGTATTGCCACCTTAACGCCCCAGGGTGAACTGTCTGAAGGGGATTTTGAGTCAGCTGCACAGGTGATTGACCCTTATCTTGAAAAGCATGATTTGCTCAATGGGATCATCATTCATGTGGCGTCTTTTCCTGGATGGGAGACCTTTGCATCCATGCTGGCACATGTGAAATTTGTCAAAGCGCACCATAAAAAAATAGCTTGTGTGGCGATTGTCACAGACTCTTTGTTAGGTAACGTAGCCGAGAAAATTGCTGGCCATTTTGTGAATGCCGAAATTAAACATTTTGCATTTGATGAGTTTGAAACAGCAAAGCAGTGGATAACAAATAATCCGGTCTAGCGCTTTGCTTTAGCTAAGCAGTGAGTAAAGGCTCATACTCAGAGTACCCGCGGCTAAGTGTGGCTGTAGTTCGGGCTTTCATTCCGCTGAGGTTACGGTATACCAGTGCAAAAAAGCCACCCTTTGGGTGGCTTTTTCGTTATACCTCTGGCAAAAAAGTAAGTGTTTACTCTACGCGTTCGCTCAGGCTATCTCTTAATTCTCTGAGTTTTGCCTTTATGCGGCGCATATTATCCGGGCCAGTTCGCAATAGTTGCTTTTGTGGCGCTGATAAGCTTTCGAGGCGTTCGTCAGCGTATTTATACATCACTGAATCGGTATACACCTCCAGCGGCATTTTTACCTCTGGCGTATCGAGTAAGGTATCAATAGCCTCAATCAACACCTCAGAAAAAGGTTGGTCAGGATCGCCAATTTCAGCATATTTGGCCTGGATGTCGTCCTGATACGTTTCATATAACGCTATCAAATCTTCATTGCTCATGGACTCCAGCGCATCAACATAGGGTGTATAGCGCTTATAACTGGCAGCATCTATCCACTCTCTGTCGGCCTGATTATACACTCTGAACTCTTGCTCAGGCGGTGTCAGCAATCGGTGAT
Organism: Alteromonadaceae bacterium; assembly: GCA_013373625.1. GTDB lineage: Bacteria > Pseudomonadota > Gammaproteobacteria > Enterobacterales > Alteromonadaceae > Alteromonas. Next base: position 22,194 of record JABXHM010000028.1, read on the forward strand.
TGGGGGCCATGTCTTCATCGGCCAGATTGGTTGCAGACACTACAAAACGTTGCAATAAACCGTTTGTCACCAGTAAGCGACTAAGCGTGGGTGATGTGGCGATTGCTTCCAGAGCTGACTTGATCGCGGTATCACTGATATCCAGTGGTTCCGGCTCAGGCACAGCCTCTGGCATGGGAGTGGCTTCCTGCCCGGGGTCAATTTCAACCGGTTCTGGCGCAGGCGTAGCTTCAAATGTTTCGGCCGGTTCAGGCTCAGTAGTGTCGGGCTCGACAACAGCAGGAGGCTCAACCTCAACGACGGGCGCCTGCTCAGGCTCACTAGCCGGCCAGAGTAATACTGCGACTAATACGATAACGATTACACCAATTACAATGGCATAAGGTAACCAGGATCGCTGCTCAGAATTTTCGCTCATGTTTTATTTACCTTGATCGTTGGTTGCGGTATTCATACTATCAGAGTTAATGGCAATTCGCTGATAATCAATACGCTTTTTCTCTACATTTCGATTATGGCACGCGTCATTAGTTCCCATCATTATGGGATAGTCCGTGTATATGCAATAGCAAAACGTTAACAGGTGCCTTTTTATAGACCGCACGACCACCCGCCCGCCCCGACGCAAAGCTAAATTCATCCTTTCATTTAGTTGCCGCGTATGAAGGTGGGTAAATAAATACCAAAACGTCGATAAATGCCCGGAGGCGCTGACAATGCATAAGTTTTTAAGCAGTGATATTGAAGGGACACCCATGGTGATTGATAACCTTGAGGTGCAATCTTACGAGATGAATGTCTATCTGGTACAGATTACGGCAGACGGCCATACAGGTATTGTTTTTAATGCTAAAGGTGATCCGCTGCGTTTTCATAGCGCTGGTCATATTCGTGAGTTCTTTGCCCATTGCGATGTTAAGAGTGCTTATATGAAACATGATACGCCTTACGACGAAATGATAGGCAACCCACCCAAAGCAGAGCAGTCTATGGCATTGCCTTTTAGTATGACCTTGCCCTATTGAACAGCCTAACCCAGCCATCTGCCGGCGGCATTGCGCAAGTCAACTTGCACGTCGAGGCGCTTGGCCAGCAGGTACAAACCACCGAGTTTACGGTGTATAAAAATGGCATCTGCTGGTGGCACGTGCCAGAAGTTTTGCTCAAAACTCAGCGCCATGCCTGAAGCCTGCACGCGGGTGAGTAAGTCGCTGTTGCCAAAATCATAAGGGCCATCACTGTAAAGTGCTTCGCAGGCAAGTTTTCCCATAGCCAGTACGGCGGCTTGCTGGTCGTCGCTATGACTCTCCTGCATGAGACAGATGTTCAACGCCGCCTGTGCAACTCCGGTCATATCGTCGTTGGCCATTGCGCGCAGTAATGCTAAGTAGCCTTCAGATATGTATGCGGGTACTTCGCGGCAAGCACCAAAATCGAGTAACGCAAGTTGTTGAGTGTCTGGCATATAGCGAAAATTTGCCATATTCGGGTCGCTTTGAATTAACCGAAAATCAAATACCTCATCAAAAAACAGCCGGAACATGTCGGTCATTAGCTGGTTGCGAACATCCGCAGGCGCGTGGGTCAGGGTTTCAATGGGATCGCTTGAAAGGTACGTCATTGCCAGCACGGTGTCGGTTGACAGAGAGTGGTGCACGGTAGGTACAACAAAAGCCTGATAATCGCCCAATGCAGCGCCGTAGCGAGTCATCATTCGCGCTTCCCGAAGATAATCGGCTTCATCGTGAAGTTGTTGTTTGGCCTCCGCCAGTAAAGGCTTAATGTTCAGTTCACCGGGCATCAACCCCGACAGTTTTATAATGCTAGCGACATTATCCACGTCGCTGTCAATGCTATCCCGAATCCCCGGATACTGTACTTTAAGCGCCAGCGTTTCGCCTTCCATAGTAATCGCCTTATGCACTTGCCCAATCGAAGCGGCAGCGATGGGCGCGTAGGAAAAGTAGAGCAATCGGTCGTTCCAGCCTGCGCCCAGTGAGGCATCCAGTACCATTTGTAGCTGTGACTTGGGCATTGGGTCGGCGTCTTCGCGTAAGCGCGCTAAAATGGCACTCAGTTCCGGCGGCAACAGCTCACCACCATCCATTGATATTAACTGCCCAAGCTTCATGGCAGCGCCGCGTAAGGATGCCAGTTGATCAGTTATGCGCTGCATGTTCTTTGGTGTGAGCAGCATATCTGATAGCACAGGGCGCTTGCCGGACAATAATTGGGAGGTGCCTTGCGCGACAACGCTACCGGCTATTTTGGAGGCCAGCGAGCCAATGCGTGACAATCTCGCAATGCGAGAGCTGGGTACTGGTTTATGCTTTGGGGGTTGGCTCATACAGCCTAAACGATTTGTGAGAGTATTTGGATCAGCATACCCGCTGCACTGCCAGCCGCAAAGCCAAACCAGCCGCTGCGGTCCAGATATTTAAATAAAGACGCACCAAAGATGCCCCACCACAGCATAGCACTGTAAATATTGAGTATGCCGCTACCCATACCGGTATCCGGCAAAAATAACATCACCATAAAAGTGATGGCCATCCCGCCCGATAAAATAACCCACAGGATGTTTTTTTTAGGTGTTGATGTATCTGATTGATTGGTATCGCTCATTCAACTTGCCTTGTCATTTTTACAGCAATAATGACCACTTAGTCGGGGCAGGTCAAATAAGACCTTGGTCTGAATGGCTGATCGGGGAAGACTGGATAAATAAAACGCTGTCTTAATCTGTAAGTCGCAAAGACAAAGGCAGCGCTTTACCGGTTATTCAGGTATCGCTAAAAGTGAACCTCAAGTAACTCTACATTGTCGCTGAAGGTTAATGTTTTTAAGTCACCTTTACCTTCTACATTAATCGTGTTTACCTGGCTTGGCCAGAGGTCGCGTAGCGCGTCGTGACGCATCTGCAAACCTTCTAGTGCTGGTGGTTGCTCAGTTTCCTGATATACCCAAAAGTGTTTGCCCTCTACTTCATAACCCACCAGTTTTAAGGCCAGGTTATTGTGTTTGGCATTTAACAGTACAAACCGCTCTGCGACGTATTCGGCAAAAGCCGTCTGGGTTTCCTCGTCATCCAGAATATCGGCGGTTTTCTTAAACAGTGCTTTCACTGCGTGCTCAGCATCATGCAAATTAAACCGATGCATGATTTCTATATTCTGCGTGCGCGGATTAAACAGGACTGTTGTGATAGCCGCTTTTTGTTGATGTGCTGCCGCCTGCCCACATGCCATAAACAACAGCAGGGCATAAAGCCCTGCCTGAATGACACGAGAAACTCGGCAGAGTTTAGTTGTCATTACCTTCGCTTTCCTCTTCGTCTTTATCAGTATCCAGTTCGGTTTTGATATCCTGCATGATATCGCGACGTACTTTAGATGAACTGCTCTTAGACTTGTAGGCCTCGATACGCGACGGAATAATACGACGAGGGTAGTGATTGTTCTCTACATCAACGTCTGCAGTCTCCCAGCGCGGATCAACGGTAACGCTAACCAGTTCTTTGTCTTTGTCGGTGACAATCAGTTTGCTTACCGCTTTGTGTGTACGACGCCAAATTTCAGCGGGTATACGCATCATCTCTGTGGTGCCATCATCAAAGGTCATCTCCAGGATGATTGGCATGACCAGACCGCCCTTATTAGAAAACTCCATTACATAGTAATTTTTATCTTCTTCTATGGCGCGTTCAAAGGCTTTGCGTTCCCATGGCTCCAGCTTATCCAGCCATTTTTTGTACTTGTTACGCTCTTTGTTGGTAACTGTGTACTGATCGTTTTCGTCATAAAAATCAGAGATATCAGAGAAACGGTCGACCCATAGCGTTTTGCCTTCGGCCTCATTGCGCTCAACCGTTAACGATTTTGGCTTGTCGAGTTCGTGCTGACGCTCACGCGCAAAATCGATATCTGGATTTTGAGTATCTAAACGGAGTTTGTAAACGCTGTCTAACGAAATATCAACATGGTCAGTGGTATAGAACCAACCACGCCAGAACCAGTCTAAATCAACACCTGACGCTTCTTCCATGGTACGGAAAAAGTCAGCTGGCGTTGGGCGCTTAAACATCCAGCGTTGCGCATATTCTTTAAAGGCAAAGTCAAATAACTCGCGACCAAGAATGGTTTCACGCAGTATATTCAGCGCTGCTGCCGGCTTGGTATACGCATTGGGACCCAGGCGCAATACCGAGTCAGACTGCGTCATAATGGGTACCTGAGTTTGCGACTTCATGTAGTCGGTAATATCACGTGGCTCAACACCCCATGGAATATCCGGATCCCATTCGCGACCCGCCACGCCGTCGAGGAAGCTGTTCAGACCTTCATCCATCCAGGTCCACTGGCGTTCGTCAGAGTTCACTGTCATGGGGAAGTAAATGTGGCCAACTTCGTGAATCACCACACCAATCAAAAAGCGTTTTTCGGCCAGTGAGTAGGTACGTGAACCGTCGTCCTGCAGCTCAGTACGCGGGCCGTTGAAGGTAATCATAGGATATTCCATGCCACCTACGGGACCATTCACCGACTGTGCTACCGGGTACGGGTAATCAAACGAGAAACGTGAATACACTTCCATGGTATGGATAATGGCTTCAGTTGAATATTTCTTCCATAAATCGCCACCTTCTTTGGGGTAGAACGACATGGCCATTACGGTTGGCTGAACGTCGCCGCCCTGCTGATAACCGCGCGCATCCCACATAAATTTACGTGAAGATGCCCAGGCGAAGTCACGAACGTTTTCGGCTGCGAAATGCCAGGTCTTGGTTTCGCTGGTGCCTTCTTTTTCATTTTCCAGCGCTTCTTCCGCGGTTACGATAAACACCGTGCGTTCAGCGGTTTGTGCTTCTTCAAGGCGCTTGCGTTGTTCGCTGGTAAGCACTGAACGTGGGTTTTGCAACACGCCGGTAGACGACACGATATGGTCAGCCGGAACGGTAATTTCTACATCGTAATTACCAAATTCAAGGGTGAACTCGCCGCGACCAATAAACTCTTTATTGGTCCATGCTTCATAGTCGGTGTAAGCCGCCAGACGCGGGAACCATTGAGCCAGCAGGAAGATATCGTTGCCGCCTTCGCGTTCGTCATCAGGGAAGTGCTCGTAACCTGCTCGCGCCGATACGGCATCTTCTTCAACAATGTTGAACGCAAAGTCGATGTTGACTTCGGTATCTTTGCCTGGCTTGAGGGGCGCGTCCAGATCGACACGCATCAGTGTACCAACAATAACATGATGCAGCGGGTTGCCGCGGCCGTCGGTCACTTTATTAATTTGGTAGCCCAGTTCGTTATCGTCAACAAATTGCTGGCGACGCAGAGCACCCAGGGATAATTTTGCCGGGCTGCTGCCTGAAGCCGCAGACGTTGCCGGACCACGGTTACCAATGCCGCCAAAGGTGGTGGTTAGCGCCGACATAGAGTCATCGCGGAATTTGTTTTGATCTAACTGGATCCATAAATACTTGAGAGTATCAGGCGAATTATTTTTGTAGGTAATCTGCTCTACAGCTTCAATTCGGCGCTTAGCCTCGTCGAGCTTAACATCGATGTCATAATCGACTTTTTGCTGCCAGTACTGATGGCCCGGCTCACCCGCTGCATTGCGGTATACATTCGGGGTCGGTAGCACTTCATCTAATTGGCGGAACTTATCTTCAAAGTCCCCTTTGGTTTGCTTGATTGCTGCATTGACTGACACAGAACACGTCAGCAACGATAGCACTGGCACTAGCCAAACTAACTTTGGCGTACGCTTGCTCATAGATTTTCCTTCGTCGTTGTGTTGTCAGGGAAATGCAGAGTATTGCGACAATCCGACCGCCTCACTAAACACACCCACTTATTATTAGAACCGCATAGTTTAATTCTAAAACCACGTTTTTTGCCAGCATTTGGCCGTAAATAGCACAAATTTGAACGCAAACTCAGCCTGACAGCGCTGCTTTCAGAGTGATGAGTTGTGACATTCAACTCTTCCGGGCCAGTGCGTTATGGCATTGCGTTGTATCGCCTTGCCTGTGTGGTCAGGGAGGTATTTTGAGAGGATTAAGCTGGCATATAAAACAGGGCTGGCTGGATGCTTTTAGTTTGTTTTGCAAGCACTTTGTAATATTCTACATGCCTGCCCGTTTTTATATTGATTTCACCCAGATGAATGCTTTTTCCTGGCAACGCGCTGTCATTAAAATAGGAAGCGCTTTGATCGCGCCTGACGCTAAGCAATGCAGCGATCGTTATCTTTTGCCTATCGCGCGCTTTATTATTGCCAGCCGCGCCGCCGGCAAAGACGTTATTTTGGTTTCCTCCGGCAGTGTTGCCGCTGGCCGGGCTAACATACCGGTTAATCATGTGGCGTCTATTGCTGAAAAACAGGCAATGGCGGCAATTGGTCAGGTCGGCATGATGGCAAACTGGCAACGTTTGTTTGACTTTCCCTGCGCGCAGGTCCTTCTCACTTACGATGATCTTCATGATCGTACGCGCTACGTCAATATTAAAAATACCCTGCGCGAGTTGCTTAAACACCATGCGTTACCTATCGTAAATGAAAATGATACGGTGGCGGTTAATGAGCTGAAAGTCGGCGACAATGATAATCTGGCGGCTTATACAGCACTGGTGGCTGGCGCTGATACACTGATTATATGTTCTGACATTGATGGCTTGTATAGCGCGGATCCGCGTAAGCACGAAAACGCGACACTGATTAGCCATGTTGACCGGATCACCCCCGATATCTACGCCATTGCCGGTGGCGCCGGTACGTCTGTCGGTACTGGAGGAATGCGAACAAAAATTGAAGCCGCCGACAAATGCACCCGCAGCGGTATTCAAACGCTGATAGTTAATGGCCGCGATGGAACAGTTTTTGATACCTTGCAAGCAGGACAGCTTACAGGCACGCTGTTCACAGCGCAGCAGTCGCCTAAAAAGGCGCGTCGCCTATGGTTAGAACATACGCTCAAAACGCGCGGTAAAATTGACGTCGATGAAGGCGCACGAGTAGCATTAAAAAATCAGGGTGCGTCTTTACTGCCATCAGGTATATTGACAGTAAGTGGTCACTTTTCGGCGGGCGACGCAGTGGAAATTTGCAGTCAGGGCGAGCCGTTAGCAAAGGGAATTTCACTTTATAGCGCGCAGGAGTTGCAACTAATAAAGGGCGTAAACAGTACGCAAATTCGCAGTAAATTAGGTTACGACAGTGGCGAGGTGATCGTCCATCGTGATGATCTTGTGATGTTCGATTAAAGGAGTTGCTTATGAGTTTCTCAATTCGCGCCGCTGCCCGTGATGCAAAAATTGCTGCCCGGCAAGTAGCCGCTTTAAGCGGCGAACAAAAGCGCGCAGTATTAATGGCCGTCAGCAAGCATCTCATTACTCAGGTCAGTAATATTCTGAGTGCCAATGAACTTGATTTGGAACACGCCAAAGCCAGTGGACTCGATATGGCCATGGTCGACCGCCTTACTCTCAACGAAGAGCGTATTATGGCTATTGCCAGTGCCGTGGCGTCTATTGCCGAACAAGACGACCCTGTCGGTGGCATTCAGCAGTTAAAAACCATGCCCAGTGGTATACAGGTTGGCAAAATGCGCATTCCGCTTGGCGTCATTGCAATGATTTACGAGTCTCGCCCTAATGTCACCATCGATGCCGCAGCGTTATGTTTTAAAGCTGGCAATGCCGTTATTTTACGTGGTGGCAAAGAAGCACTGCATTCTAATCTTGCCTTAGCGGCCTGCATTCATCATGTGCTCAGAGAATTCAATATCGATACCGCTGCGGTGACGGTGATTCCGGATCCGAATCGCGAAATCATGAATAAACTCATGACACTAAAAGAATATATCGATTTAATTATTCCTCGTGGTGGGGAAGGACTTATCGAATATGTCAGCGAACGTAGCCAAATTCCGGTTATTCAGCACTACAAAGGTGTGTGCCATCTCTATGTCGACCAACACGCCGATCTTGAGCAAGCACTGAATATTCTGGAGAACGGTAAAACGCAGCGAACCGGTGTTTGCAATGCGTTGGAAACGTGCCTTGTGCACGCTAACGTGGCCAGCGAGTTTTTGCCCCGCGCTGCCGCCATGTTGCAACAACACAATACCTTGATCCATGCCTGTGATGCGTCGAAAGCGCACTTTACCGACGCCGTGTCGGCCACTAACGCCGACTGGCATGCCGAATACCTGGCAATGGAAATAGCGGTACGGGTTGTTGACAGTTATGAGCAGGCTATCGCACACATTACTGAATACGGTTCGGGCCATACCGAAGTCATCGTTACGCAGCAGTATGCGACGGCCAACGCGTTTATTCGTGATATTAATTCGGCTGTGGTAATGGTAAATGCTTCATCACGATTTTCCGATGGCGGCGAGTTAGGCCTGGGCGCAGAAATTGGTATTTCGACGAGTAAGTTACATGCCTACGGGCCAATGGGAGCAGAGTCATTAACCACAGAAAAATTTGTGGTACTTGGCAATGGACATACCAGAAAGTAACAGCCGCTTATTTTATACAGCGCTTAGCGATAAATAGTATGGCGTTAAGGGGTGAGAGTCGGTAAGCTAAAATTCTGGTCGAGCCATTTGTCGCTAGATTAAGAAGGATGAGAAAGTACTATGACGGACATAACCCCGTCCCTAAACGACTACCCGTATGCAGTAACATTGCCAACACGTTGGCAGGATAACGATATTTACGGCAACGTGAATAACGTGGTGTTCTACAGTTTTTTCGACACGGCCGTTAACCGTTTTCTCTGTGATGAAGCGGGTATGGATTTTCGCACCAGCCCGGTTGTAGCCCACGTCGTCAGCTCACAGTGTCAGTTTATTTCTCAGGTGGCGTATCCGGAAGATGTGGATGTCGGCGTCCGCGTTGCTAAAATTGGTCGTAGTTCGGTAACGTACGGCGTATCCATTTATGCGGGTACAAATCAGCGTCGGGTTGCTCATGGCCAGTTTGTGCATGTGTTTGTTGACCGCACCTCTGACCGTGTTGTACCAGTGCCGGCGCGCACTAAGTCGGCTCTTGAACGGATCCTTGAGTCGTTATAATGAAAGCGGTGCTGTTAGACGGTGACTCTCTGGGTGGCGATCTGACACTCAATGAATTTAAAAACCTGCCTATTGAATTAACCGTTTATCCGACTACCCAACCTGAAGAGGTGGCGGAGCGGGTGCAACATGCTGATATTATTTTAGTTAATAAAGTGGTGTTAAGTGCAGACCTATTGGCGCACGTACCGCAAGTTAAGTACATTGGCGTATTGGCCACCGGCATGAACAATGTCGATACTGACTATTGTCGTCAGGTTGGCATAACTGTAAACAATGTGGATGGCTATGGCACTGACTCGGTGGCTCAGCACACCATGATGTTACTGTTGAATCTGGCGACATCGTTCGTCCCGACCCATCAACAGGTTCAGCGGGGAGACTGGTGCCGATCGCCTTTCTTTTGTTTGCTGGATAATCCGATTATAGAGTTGGCAGGCAAGCATTTAGTCATTGTGGGTTACGGTACTTTAGGGCACCGTTTCGCGCAGCTGGCCAGAGCGTTTGGCATGCAGGTTTCTGTGGCGGCGCGCCCAGGTACGCAGGTCGCCGGACGCGAACCTTTGGATGCGCTATTGCCCAGGGCCGATGTACTGAGCTTACATTGCCAGTTAAGCCCACAAACTGACAAACTCATTAATGCAGACAGGCTGGCAAAAATGAAGTCGTCCGCATTGTTGCTCAATACTGCGCGCGGCGGGTTAATCGACGAGCCGGCATTACTTGCGGCGCTTAAGTCAGGTCAAATTGCCGGTGCAGCGCTGGACTCGTTATCGTCTGAACCACCACCGGCCGATCATCCCCTGCTCAATGCTGAGTTGCCACACCTGCTTATTACGCCACATACTGCCTGGGCCGCCAAAGAGTCACGCCTGAGGCTGGTGCAAATCGCCGCCGACCGGCTAGCGACATATTTAGATGATAGTGCTTAGGGGCTGGGGCTATTGCTGCGCAGTTTGTTAAGTTCCTGATTGAGTTCATAAGCCGGTTCCGTAACAATGGCCTCGAGCGTTGCAATACGTTCTTTAAGGGCTGAAATTTCAGCGTTTTTTGCTGTCAAAGGCGTCGGTTGACGGGACAGGCTGGCGCGAAACGGGTTAACCGGTTTACCATAAAACCAGGCACTTAACTGCCAGTTGTATTTGGCATCAAGGTATTGGCAAAACAAACCGGAAGCGAGCATGGCAATAACCAGCAGGCTAATTTCTATAGTGGTCATATCAATTCTCCGAGTGTGCAAATAAGTTAATGCCGGCCAATTGGTCGGCTTGATATCGTTACAGTCTGTCTTGCGCAAAATAAATTACAGCAATGTGTAATTTTTTTGTCGCAGCAAAGACTACTCCAGACAATAACGGGCAATAGTCCATAACAATAAATATGGAAGTGGCGTGCAAACGGACTTTGAACACATTCTTAACGAACATCAGGCCCTACTGAGCCGCGTCGCGGCCAGTTATGAGGCCAATGAATCGGTACGTCAGGAATTGTTGCAGGAAATTGCCCTTGCAGTTTGGCAGGGGCTGGCAAGGTTCAAAGGCGATGCCAGCGTAAAAACCTATATTCTTAAAATTGCTCATAACAGGGCGGTTAGCCATGTCAGTAAAGAAGTAAAAGGGAATCAGATTTATCAGGGGGATGATGAGTCGGTTAACGCATCGCCAGCCTCTGTTGATACGGAACCTGCTTACGCTGCTGAACGAAATCGTGACGTAGTAAATTTACTTGCCGCCATTCGGGAGTTGCCTGTTACTATGCGTCAGGTAATGACTCTCACGTTGGAAGGCTTAAGCTATCAGGAAGTCGCTGACGTATGCGGCATTAATAAAAACCATGTCGGTGTATTATTACAGCGGGCCAAAAAAACACTGCAAGAGAGTATGCATCATGACTGACGAATCACCCGATTTCACCGCACTCTGGCAGCAGCAGCCGGTTAATAATATCGACATGGCTGATTTGACCAAGCGATTAAAACGCCAGCAGGGTTTGCAACGGTTATACATAGGCACAGACTTTCTGGGCTTTTTTGTTAGTCTGGGGTTCATACTGTATTCGTGGGAGAAGTTGCCGACACTGTTAGTTGCCATGCTGTTAGGAGTCATGCTTTACGCGTTGGCGATCACGGTATATTTCAGCTGGCTACGACGGCATGCGGCACTGGCGACCTTTGAAGATACTGCTCAATTTCGTGAAACCCTTAAAAAACAACTGAGTAATAATCAGAAAATTGCCCGTTTAACCTTTCACTCGGGCTGGACAAGCATAGTATTGCTATTACTGATTTTTGGCGTGTTGGTTATTTTTGACGAAATGAGCATCGACAAGCTGATCAGTAAACTGCCTGTTTTAACTGGGATGATCTTGCTTCTGGGCGGTTTTATGCCCTGGGCACATCGGCGTGAACGTAAATTCAAAGCTGAATACCAACAACTGATAAACCAGGAAATGAATGAATAACACGCAGCGCATGGTTAGTCCTGCGATGTCTTCTCTGCGCCATTGTCAGACACCTCGGTATCGTCTTTGCCACGTTCGCCCAGGGTAAACTGATAGTATAAATCGACGGCCGTAGACAAACTGCGCACCACTTCAATATAGAGGTTGGTCCAAACCTGGTAACGTAGTGCCACTTCCTGACCAGCACTGCCTTCGTTTTCGAACATGGAAACACCATAGCGTACGGTGAGGTTCGGCGCTATTTTTCCTGATACGGCTAGTTTGGTGTCGTTACCCTGGCCCGTAGTGGTAACGGCAAAGTCCTCAATTCCCAAGGCATCACCGACATTACTGGTAATACCCTCGGTTCTCGATAAGCCGAGGCCAATGAGCATGGCCGCATACGCATTTTCATCCTGTTCGCTGCTGCCCAGATTACCGCTACCATTGAGTAAGTAGGCCAAATTTTGGGCCTGATCCATTCCCGGCTCCGAGAATAAATTGATGCTGGGCTCGGTTGCCAGTCCTTCAATTCTCACTCCGGCAATGACATCATCTTCGGTGACTTGCGGGTCACGAATGGCTTCTACCAAAAGCAAGGGCTGGTCGATCGGACCATTAAACTGCACTTCACCGGTTCGAATAATCAGGTTTTGCCCCCATGCTTCGTACCGTCCATTTAATATTTGCAGGTCGCCGTAACCGGTGATGGCCGGTTGTGTCTGCAGATCTATGCCACCACTGAGTGCGGCTTTCAGGCCAAAGGCATCTATGCGCACTTCTTCCCTCTTCGCTTCATCGATAGTAATGGACACATTTGCGTTAATATTGTCGACTAACGCGTCGCTGGGGGGCTCACCACGTAAATGAACATCCCGCGATGGGGATATAGCACTGGGTGGTAATTCAGATATCTTAATCCGCGCCCAGGGAATGTTAATGTCGCCTGACAGGTCAACGCCCTGGGGATCAATGTGAGCACTCAGATTAGGCGACACCTTAACGCTGCTGGCATCATAATTTACCGTAAAAGCATTCCCTTCTACGTCAACATCAATAACCAGCTGGTTTTGCCAGTCTACTTCGCCAGAAATACTCCCGGAGCCATCACCGAGCATGTAGTTGCCGTTGAAGCTGGCATTATCGCCGAAGAACTCAATCGTTTGCTGCCAGTCAGAGACCACAACCGGTAGATCGTTGCTGTTAATGGACCCTTGCTTAAGGGTTAGTTCACCATTGACCGCCGGAAAATCAATGGGGCCTTGCAGCTCGAGTGCGCCGTCAATCTGGCCACCAAGCTCCTGCATGTTATTTATCAAGGGTTGAAATGGCGCAAGCTGCCAGTCTTTAATTTGCAGCTTGCCCTGCACTTGCGGTGTCTCAGCAAAGGGATCAATGGTAAGTTGCGAAGCAATAGTACCAATCTCGGGACTCGTGATATTTGTGTTCACTGCCAGCTGATTATCGGTGAACTCGCCGTCGAAGCTGACGGTTTCAAGATTAATATTCACCTTTTGCTCATTACCTAACTGCCAGGTTTCGGGGCTGATGCTGGCCTTAAATGAGCCCATCGCCTGCTGATTTTGTGGGTTAAATTGCCCTGCAGTGCTAAGCGACAATGTGGCATTGTTGCGTTCTTTCATTAATTCAGGCATTAACTCACTGGCCCACAAACCTACCGGTAATAAATTGGCACTTAAGTCCCACTTTATATTTTGTGGCGTGTAATTCATTGACTGAACACATAACTCACCTTCTTCCCGGGCTTTCCAGCAATGTTGGCTCATAGTGAACTGTTGTTTTTGCTGGTTATAGTTGAACTCAACATCTGATTGCTGCTGCCAACTGGTATTTAAAATCGCTAACTGCGAATCGCTCAATGTAGCCTGCCATTGCTGCTGTTGCCAGTGACCTTCTAGGTTCAGCGTAGTGGTATGTTCAGGTAGCTGTAGATCAGCAGTCAGCATATGGCTGGCCAGCGAGCCGGAAATGGCAATATCGCCACTAAGCGGCCCCTGATTGGCGGCGGTCATGCTAAGTGCACTGCTGGCTTTAACACTTGTTAAGTTAATGCGCGAGTCAACTACCGGATCTGTCCAGTCGCCTTTAACTGCAACCGAGCCTGTGATTTGGCCGCTGATATCAGGGTAAAGTGTGGATAACTGATTTAAATTCAGCGCAATCAGGGCATCCAGGTATTGTTGGTTGAGCACCTGCCCCGTAATAACAAGTTGGTTGTCGGCAATGTTGGCGTTCAGGTTGGCCACTACGATGTCACTGCTGGCAGAGTAGCTAACATTCCCGGCCACACTAAATAGCTCGTTAAAGTGAGCGCCGCTGAGCGTCAGGTCTGAAAGCAACACATTGGCGCCCTTCTCGCCTACATTGATCTGAGATTGCATGCCACCGCTGATATTTTGCGGCCCGTACGCCAGCCAGGAGTCTAAATCGAGGCTCACTATCTGTGTAACGCCCTGCCAACTAAGCTCTTCACTGAAATACATCACGCCGTTATTGCTGATTTCACCATTGAACAATGTGGCGTCTAAATTAGACACGGCCAGCGAACGTTCGCCCAGTAACGCGCGCATGTTTACTGCGATGGCTGTCAGGTCGGTTATATCGGCGCCGCTGTCGAGCTGCACACTGTAACGGCCCATTTCTCCCTGGGCGGATAAAGTGCCGGGCCTGAGTTGCCCGGTCACAAAGGGCGCTAGCGATTGTTCAGGCCATTGAACCTGCAGTGATAATGGCAACTGGTCGCTGAGCAGGTCAACCTGTGCACGGGCAGCAGCGGTGATCGCGCCCTCGCTGCTGATATCCACATTCAGTGCGCTCAGATTACCCTTGGCAGTGAGTGCGAATTGCTGTTCTTTTTTGGCCAGCGTCATGGTTGTCTCTGCGGCCAGCGACAAAGGGTATTGCCCGGATAACGCTATGTCTGCCGACAGTGACGTGGTGAACTCAGGCATGGTTATCTGCAATGAATCAACGGCTATTTCGCTGCCTGTTGCCGAGGCGTGTTGCAGCGCTAAGTCGAGGCTGACAAGTTGCTGCTGGGCCTGATTAACGGTTAGCTGCTTTAACGTTACCTGGTTAAGCTCAATCGCCAGCGGCAGATTAATTTCAGGTAGCGTGGGTGCCTGGTAGGTCAGGATAAACGGCGTTTTCGGTTTTGCCTCACTAGCTGGCAACTGCACCGCTAAGCCGTTAATTGTTAACGAATTAATGACTAATGCATCTACCCAATCGGCGCTAAAGTCGCCAGAGGTCATGTTAATCTTTACCCCGGCCGATTCGAAGTGCGCATCGGTAATATTAAGCGCGTCAACGGAGAGCGTGACCGGCAGCGTGATGTCAGACGATGCCGCTGTGGTATCCTCAGACGCCTCACTCTTGCTGGTTTGAATTACCCTGGGTGAGTCGATACTGGCTTGTTCAATACACACAGCGCCTTTGAGCAGACAGGTCCATTCGTGATCAACGGTTACTGTCCTGACACTGACATCCCATTGTTCGTTTTGCCAGGTGACACCTTCAAGGGTTATCTCACTCAGTAAGCTGCCCGATACATCCTCGACCGTCAGGCCAGGAACAAACTTATTCGCGGCATAATTTATTAATGGGGTACCCAGCGGCGAAAGAGCGACGCCTGCTAAGCCAATAACAATAAGCAGCGTAAGTAAAAAGATTTTAGCGAGGCGGTTAATCGTCATAATTCTGGCCCCAACGTAAAGTGGAAGCGCCAACTGGACTCAAATTCACTCTCACCGCGCGCTATGTAAAATCGAACCGGGCCAATGAGCGTTATCCAGTGCGCGCCAACACCGATACTTCTCGCCAGTGGGTCGGAGAAATCGTTGGTCGACGTGCCTACGTCGGTGAATACCGCTGCGCGCCAGTTGTCAGCAACCGGGTAAGCATACTCAATACTGGCCGTGGCCAGGTATTTGCCCCCGGTTAATACCCGGCTTCCATCTTCATCAAGAACGAATGGCGATATTTTTTGGTAGCCAAAGCCGCGTACGCTTTGATCTCCGCCGGTAAAAAAGCGAATAGAAGACGGCACCCGATCAAACTCTTCTGTGTAAATGGCGCCTGCCTCGGCGCGAAAAAACAACCGGTGGGTTTCGCCTAAGGTGGTAATAATTTTGGCCTGTGCAAGCACCTTAGCCAAAGAGATATCACTGGCCAGGTCTTCGTGACCCACCTGCGCGGAAACACGGTAATACTGGCCATGATTAATATCGACTTTGTCTTCCGAATTATTGTAAGCAATCGAATATCCGGGCATTAGCAGGTTAATGGTTTGTGGTTTGCTTAAGCCCTGGGTAAACATTTCCCGATCGTAGGTGAGTGATATACTGCGTTGCCATGGCGAGTCAGCCTCTTTCCAGAAACGGTGGGCTGAAATACTCAGCGTTTCACTTTTGGTATCGCTGTTCTCATTGTCTTGAAATTCATAGCTGGTTTTAATGCTGGCGTAATCATTATTAACATCTTCCAGCGGGATGCGGTAATCAAGACTGGCAGCTTGTTCGAGTTGTGAAGCAAAGACCTCACCAGTAATAGAGTGCCCGCGGGTATTTACCCAGGGCCGCTCCCAACGGCCACGAATTCTTGGCCCGGTATCAGTGCTCGCGCCACCACCCACGTTAAAGATATCGCGAGGCAAGTGGGCCAACGTAATTTCTATGGGAACACGGGCACCATCAGCCTGACTAACTAACGGACGCGCGATAACCCGGGCAAAATAGCCAGTTTGATTTAAGCGCTGGTTAAATTTCGTTAATTTTGCCGAGGTGTACTTCTCCCCTTCTTTAAAGGGTTGTAAGCGGCCAATAATGGCTTTGGAGCGGGTATCGCCTACCAGTCGGACTTCGCCAAACTCATATTGCCGGCCACTTTGTGCCACCAGCAAAATATTGGCTTCGTTTTCTTCACGCACTAAATCCAGCCGCGTAGCTTGCCAATGATAGTCAAAGTAACCATTAGACAAGGCGTAATTAAACATAGAGGATTTGAAACTTTCGTAGGTAGGCTGATGCATGACATCACCGGGATTAAGCTTAAAACCGTTAAAACGTTGCTTAAATTCAGGGTCGTTGCGGCCTTCGCCAATGATCTCGCGTGTAACGTTGGCGACGATTAGTGGGTCACCCAGTTCAACCTCAATAATGAGAGCTTGGTTTTCAGTGCGCAGTGCAATTTCACTATTGTAAAAACCGAAAGGCTGTAGTGCAGTTTTTACAGACTTTAAAATGCGCTCCTCCGTTGCCTCATCAGGATCACCCTTGGTCACAGAGATAGGATTTAAGTGCAGTTTTATGTTGTCTTTAAGGTCATCGCGACTCACGCCGTTTAGCTTGTAATCCAGCGCCAGTGCGGGCGTGGCTATCGCTGTAAGCAAGCCGATGGTGCAGTAAAAAACAATGCGACGGAAAATAGTCGGGCTACAAAACATTGACGACGTAAGTGCTCCTCGCACAGTTTATATAGAATTAAAGACCAGAAGATAACGCAAATATCACACCACAAGTTTACCTTGATACGTCCTTCGGCTACAGAAAAATCGCCCAAGCAATGAGTTGTTGCGTCAGTTGGTGAGCGTTTGGTATGGTACTTGGGAATAATAAATTTAGACAAGGACGTTTTATGCCCCTTCTGATCAAGCGATTAGCGGTGGTTTGCTGTGTTGTCAGTATGTTGATAAACATCGCTTATGCCGCCTCTCAACCTATCGAAGTATTCAGCCGGCTTCCTCAGTTTTACGGCGTTGCATTATCGCCGGATGGTCAGCGCGTTGCCATGGAGCGCAATTCTCCCGACGAGGACCTGGCGGCGTTGATGACGTTGGATATTGCCACTGGCAAAATTTATTATCTGCTTAATTCTGACAACAAAAAAGTCAAAATAAACTGGTATAAGTGGGCCAACAACGAAGATTTGTTAGTCAGTGCGCGCTATGAAATGAACGATGCCGGGCAAAAGTATTTCTCAACCCGCCTTTACGTAATGCGCTATGATGCCGAGGGCGAGTCACCGAAGCTGGTTATTGATTGGCGCCATATCCAGCGTTATCAAAACGACAGGAAATACGTGCCTCAGTTTCAGGATAATGTCATCGATATATTGCCAGATGATCCCGAGCATGTACTCATGGCGATTGATATTTCCCAGCCCCACGAAAAATCGGTATTTAAAGTTAATATTAACAATCGAAAAGTGAAGCGCTTAGTGCGTGGCGCAAAACGTATTCGGGATTGGATAACGGATCAGCAGGGCAATGTGCGCATTGGTATCGCGCTTGACTATGAAAGCGGGGAAAGAGAGATTTACCTGCGCAATGAGGACGGCGGGTTTGAAGAGCTTTACAGCTATAATGTTACTACTGACCAACCAGTATATGTGGCGGGTTTCGGTGTCGACCCCAACACGCTTTACATCAAAAAATACCTCAATGATTACAAAGCATTGTATAAATTAGATTTAGCCACCCGTAAAGAGACTCTGGTATATGCCGATGACAATTATGATGTGGACGGCAGCCTGATTTATTCACCCTTAACACGCGATGCTATTGGTATTCGACATGCTCAGGCGCCGAACGGCCGATACTACTGGGACGATCGTTATGGGCCGTTGCAACGAGGCCTGGACAAGTTGTTTGCCGGTAAGCATAACGTGCTCAGCGCGTTCAGTGAGAACGAAGAAATCTACCTGCTTTATTCTTCGAGTGACACACAACCAGGGCAGTATTATCTTGGTAATTTAAAAGACCCGCAAATCAGTTTTCTGTTTGATCAGTACCCGGATATCAATACGGAACAGTTGAGCGCCCACCAGTTAGTAACATTCACAGCCCGTGATAAAGTCGAAATTGAAGGTTATTTAACCTTACCTAAACAGGGTGAAGCCCCCTATCCCACGGTGATTTTCCCTCACGGGGGGCCTGCGGGTCGTGACCGTGCCGGCTTTGATTACTGGGTTGCCTATTTTAATAGCCGTGGTTACGCCGTGTTTCGGCCCAACTTCAGAGGCTCAACAGGTTACGGCTTTTCATTCGGTGAGTCGCAAATGCAAAACTGGGGCATGGCTATGCAGGACGACGTGGTCGATGGCACTCAATGGATGATTGATCAGGGTTACACAGACAAAAGTAAAATATGCATTGTTGGCGCCAGTTATGGTGGCTTTGCAGCACTTGCTGCTACGGTTAAGAGTCCGGAGCTTTATCAGTGTGCGGTCAGCTTTGCCGGGGTCAGTGATCTTGATCGCATGGTGTACCGTCAACGCAATTTCTTAAATGCCAAATTGGTGAAAAAGCAACTGGGTGAAGACAGTGATGATCGTGAACGTCGTTCACCGATCAACTATGTGGAAAACATTAAAACGCCAATATTACTGGTGCATGGTGAGGAAGACCGCACAGTGCATGTTGAACAAAGCGAGATGATGGCTGATGAGTTGGATGATGCAGACAAACCCTATAAGTATGTTGAGTTGCCCTTTGGTGATCATTACCTGTCTATCCAGTCAAACCGGATAACCTTGTTTCAGGAAATGGATGATTTTTTAAACAAGTACCTTAAGTAAAAAATAACCGGTAAACAGCTGCAGGTGCACTAAGATCCGTCTGGCAGCTGTTGCCGGGTGTTTTTAATTCAGCAAAAGCTATCTTGCTTTACCTTTTGATTGTTAGCGTTACTCCTGCCTTCGGTTGAATACAACATCGTTTATTGCAGCTATTCATATCCCTGGTGTCTCTATTTACAGACATTGTTGTGCTCGTATGGCTGTTGTTTGTCGTGACAGATTAATTAAGTATTTGAATTAAAATGCTTTTGTAAAGTTGGCAAGGTATTCGCTATTTAAGAGAGTTCACAATAAGATGTTGAGCCGCACTACGGCGATGTAAACTTTTTCAAGGATTCTCTCATGTTTGTTTTAATGCTTTTCGCTGTGGCTTTGTTGTTCACCGCTTTAAAATGGCGAACAGTGACCCCCATATTGCAAAATACTGGCAAAGTGTTGCTGGTTTCAGCTATATATGTGGTATTTTTGAGCAAAGTTATAAAGTCTGTATTAATACATCGCTCTGTTTAACTAAAGGAATATTAAAATGCAAAATATCAAAAAACTCATGACAATCGCGTCGGTTGTGGTGTTCACGTTTGGGCTTAGTGCCTGTAGCGAAGAAAAACAAGAGCAAACTGAAAGCAAGTTGAATGATTTAAAAAGTGCCACCAGTCAGGCTATGGACGATGCCAAAGAGGCAGCTTCTGACGCCGCAGACAAAACTAAAGAGCTTGCTGAAGATACTGCAGATAAAGCCAAGGAGATGGCTAAAGATGCTGGCAACGCCATCGAAGATGCGTGTGAAGACGCGAAAGAGAAGATGGATTTAGAAGACAAGGACTGCTAAGTCACACTATACAGTTGTATGATTTTTGCCAGCGCACCGGTTTCGCGTAAACAGGAATGCGCTGGTCAGGAAAGATCTTGTAATACTGCTATGACAAAGCGCCCGGGCTTTGCCTGGGTGCCCGTCACCTACTGCGCTAAAATATCACCGCGTATCACCCGCTAAATTGGGCATTACATTTCGTTACAGCTAAACCGACAATTTTTGCAACGATATGACCCTGAACAGAGCGCGTAACAGGCTAACTTAATATATACTCTGCGTCTTGCGCTGTTCGCGGCAGCGACAGGCTCTCACGCACTCGAATTTCTTATTATCCGGATAGTCTTCAGAATATGAATGTACAAAGCACGTATGTAAAACCGGCGCTTGGTTTACCTGAGTTTATTGCCTTAATGGCAATCATGACTTCACTGGTAGCACTGAGCATTGATGCTATGCTGCCCGCTCTCGACACTATAGGTGCCGCAATGGGAGCGAAGGATATCCATGAGAGTCATCTTATGGTGTCGCTGTTTTTTGCTGGCATGGCAGTTGGTCAGCTATTCTTTGGCCCGTATTGTGATACCCGGGGGCGACGGGAAGCAATTATGCTGGGCCTGGGAATTTTTGTTATCGGTACAATTATCTGCATGCTTGCAGACGACATGAATACGATGTTGGTTGGTCGTGTCATTCAGGCATTTGGGGTGTCAGGGCCGCGTATTGCCTCCACAGCGGTGATCCGTGATCAATTTGCAGGCGAGGCCATGGCCAGAGTAATGTCGTTCATTATGATGGTGTTTATTTTAGTGCCTATGCTGGCGCCTATGGTGGGTCAGTGGGTATTGAATATTGCCTCATGGTTGCACATTTTTACCTTATTTCTGTGTGTCGCAGCGCTAAGTGGTACCTGGTTTTACATTCGCCAACCGGAAACCTTACCAGCCAGTCGCAGAAAGCCGTTTTCGTGGCGACAGTTTACGTACTCGTCTACGTTTATTCTGACTCATAAGCCGGTGATTGGCCCAACACTGGCAATGGGGTGTGTATTTGGCGCTTTTCTGTCTTATTTGAGTGCATCACAGACTATCTTTCAGGGTTACTATGCTGTCGGGGAATGGTTTACTTATATTTTTGCTACGCTGGCGTTTTCTATAGGGTTAGCGTCATTTATAAATAGCCGCATTGTGATGCGCCTGGGTATGTATCGCGTAACACAGGTTGCCATGGTTGGCTCGGTTGCATTTTCGTTGGTGTTTTTAAGTTTAATCGACATGTACAATGGCTTACCACCGCTACTTGTGACCATTGCGACTTTGTTCGTTGGTTTTTTCTTTGTGGGACTGTTGTTCGGTAATTTGAATGCGATGGCTATGCAACCGCTGGGCGAGATGGCCGGTCTAGGCGCCGCGATTATTGGTTCTATTTCGAGTGTTATTGCGGTGATTGTAGCAACCAGCGTGGATTCCTTTCTTACCGATAATCTTTATCCAATTGGTGCAGGGTTTGTGCTGTTCTTTTCCCTGGCCTATATGATTCTGCGCATCAGCTTAACCAACCCTAAGCCAGACATTACCGCGTAGTGTAAACTCTGGCCTGGGTTACTTCAGGAATACGGCGACGTAATGGTCTGCTGCGTCATGCAGAGGGACTGTTGCGGTTAATCAATGAGTTGGTATGTTCGCGCTAAGGTGGTTAGCACACACGCCTAACCATGTTATGCGGCATGACTAAACGTATGTTGTCGTGTCAGATATTAATAATTGAGGGTGTCTTGCGGGCATAAAAAAGCCCGACCAAATTGGTCGGGCAAAAGGGCTTGGTTTAAGCACCTAACGACAGAAACTGTCTACGCTTCGATGATGGCTTTCATGTCCGTCATGTAACCGCGTAATTCTTTACCAATTGCTTCAACGCCGGTATTGCGAATGGCTTCGTTAACTTCGGCCAGACGTTTGTTGTCGACCTGGTTAGACGTTACCGATAAACCTTTACCAATCAAAGATGTATCAATGTTTGGCATCAGTTTTTCGCGCAGTAGTGGTACCGCTGCGTTAGCAAATAAATAGTTACCGTATTCTGCAGTGTCAGAAATAACCACGTTCATTTCGTACAAACGCTTACGCGAAATGGTGTTCGAAATCAGCGGTGTTTCGTGCAGTGATTCATAGTACGCAGACTCTGGCAGAATGCCCGCTTCAACCATTACGTCGAAGGCCATTTCTACACCTGCTTTGATCATTGCCACTAACAAAATACCCTTGTCGAAGAACTCTTGTTCTGAGATTTCGCCGTCATACACGGGGGCATTCTCAAAACCGCTTTCGCCGGTCTCTTCGCGCCATTTGAACAGGTTAGCATCGTTATTTGCCCAGTCTTCCATCATAGTACGAGAGAACTCACCGCTGATGATGTCATCCTGATGCTTTTCAAATAACGGACGCATAAGCTGTGTTAATTCTTCAGACAACTCAAATGCTTTTATCTTTGCTGGGTTGGACAAGCGGTCCATCATGTTGGTCACGCCGCCAATTTTCAGCGCTTCAGTAATGGCTTCTAATCCATACTGAATTAATGCAGCTGCATAGCCGGCATCAATGCCGTCTGCAACCATTTTTTCGTACGCTAAAATCGCCCCGGTTTGTTGCATTCCACATAAAATGGTTTGCTCACCCATTAAGTCAGATTTAACTTCTGCTACGAAAGACGACTCCAGTACACCTGCACGGTCGCCGCCAGTGGCGCTTGCCAGTGCTTTTGCGATGGCCATACCTTCGCCCTTAGGATCGTTCTCAGGGTGAACCGCGATCAGGGTGGGTACACCAAAACCACGCTTATATTCTTCGCGTACTTCGGTACCCGGGCACTTAGGTGCACACATGACAACAGTGATATCGCTACGAATTTGCTGGCCTTCCTCAACAATGTTGAAGCCATGCGAATACCCTAACGTAGCGCCGTCTTTCATTAACGGCATGACGGCTTCAACCACGCTCGAGTGTTGCTTATCAGGAGTCAGGTTGTACACCACATCAGCGGTGGGAATTAAATCCTGGTATGTACCTACTTTAAAACCATTGTTAGAGGCGCGTTGGTAAGAATCGCGTTTCTCATCAATTGCTGCCTGACGCAGCGCGTATGCTACGTCTAACCCTGAATCACGCATGTTGAGACCCTGGTTAAGGCCTTGTGCACCGCAGCCAACGATGACAATTTTTTTGCCTTTCAGGAACTCACAGCCTTCAGCAAATTCGTCGCGATTCATAAAGCGACAGCGACCTAACTGGTCCAGTTGCTGACGTAAAGACAGAGTATTGAAATAATTAGCCATATAAAATTAAATTCCGAACTTCTTGTGTCGTTATCCCCACGCCTGTACAGCAGGGATGATCTCGTCATTGACGACTTGCAACAAAATATACGCTACCCTTTGTGTTTTGAAAAATGATATATTTGCAAAACAGTGTTGCATAAAGTGAAATAACTATGGATTTTCGTAGCCTACAGCTGTTTAATCATCTCGCAATCAGCTTACATTTTGGTGACACCGCCGATGCAATGTACGTCTCGCCGTCAACCCTTAGCCGCGTAATACAGCGACTGGAAGAGGAGTGCGGTTGTGTACTGTTTAAACGCGATAATCGTTCTGTAGCTCTCACCCATGGTGGCCATAAATTACTGAATTTTAGTGAAAAAGTGCTTGGTGAATGGCAACAGGTCCGGCAGGAACTGCGAGCAGACGGAAAAGCGTTACAAGGGGAATTGAGTCTGTATTGTTCGGTTACCGCCAGTCAGAGTCATTTACCTTCAGTATTGCAGCGTTTTCGACAGCGTTATCCGGGTGTTGATATTCGCCTGGTAACCGGCGATCCGGGTCTGGCAATAGAAAATGTAAAGCAAAAAAAGTCTGACGTAGCCATTGCGATCAACTCAGCTGACTTTCCAACAGACCTGTGTTTTTCAGTTCTTGATCGGGTGCCCCTGGTATTAATTGCACCACGGGAATGGCGGCTGAACCAGTTAAGTCAGGTAGATTGGCGCACCAACCCGGTGGTACTGCCAGAGCAGGGACCAAGCCGGTCTATTGTTTATCACTGGTTCGCCGAACACGGCATTCGGCCCAACGTGTATGCGTCTGTGGGGGGCAATGAGGCGATTGTGTCAATGGTGGCGTTGGGGTGTGGTATCGGCTTTGTGCCGCAGGTTGTGCTCGACCATTCAAGTATGTCGGCCAGTGTTACGCGCATTATGGTGGATGACATCGGTTCTTACGAGCTGGGTTTAGCTTGTTTGCAAGAACGCCGCCACGAGCCATTAATTAATGCACTGTTTCAGTTGGAGTTGAACTGACGTATGAGATTATCCAGCGCACGGTAGCCAAGGGCTTCACTGATATGTTCAATATTGATGGCGGGTTGATTGTTAAGATCGGCAATGGTGCGTGCCACCTTTATTGTGCGATGAAAGACCCGCATAGAGAGTTTTAGTTTAGTGGCCGCGCGCTGCAAGAAGTCCTGAGTGTCGCGATCGAGTGGACACTGAATGCTGAGTTCAGACACATTCAGGTCGGCATTATATTTACCCTGCCGCTGAAGCTGAATGTCGTATGCTTTAGTTACTTGAATTAGCGCTTGTTTCGCGCTGTCGGGGCCACTTTGAGGCTTGGCAAAGCTATAATGTTCAGGTCGGTTGACGGCTATTTGCAGATCGATACGGTCGAGTAAAGGGCCTGATAACTTGCTTAAATAACGTTGTATTTGCTGAGTGGTGCTGCGTCCATCATCAATATCCCCCGTTGGACTTGGGTTCATTGCCGCAAGTAGCTGAAAGCTCGCCGGGTAACGAGCCTGACCTGAGGCGCGCGACAAACAAATATCGCCGGTTTCCAGTGGTTCGCGCAATACATCCAGGGCCTTGCGGCCAAATTCAGGCAGCTCATCAAGAAACAGCACGCCGTTATGGGCCAGGGACACTTCGCCAGGTTGCGGATGTGTCCCTCCTCCGGTTAGCGCTATTGCCGATGATGTGTGATGAGGAGAGCGAAACGGCGGGGTATACCATTGTTCAGTATCACGCAGTTCGCCTTTAACTGAATACAGCGCAGCGGTTTCGAGGGCTTGCTGGTGGGATAGCGCTGGTAGTAATGACACCAGTCGGCTGGCGAGCAAACTTTTACCTGTGCCAGCAGGGCCGACCATTAATAAATTGTGCCGTCCGGCGGCGGCAATTGTGAGTGCACGTTTAGCCTGCTGCTGACCGATGATATCGTCCCACTGCGGTGTAATTTGTGGCGGTACAGTCTGTTGGGCACTGTGTTGCAACGGCAAAGCTTGCTGGCCGGTAAGATGCAAAAACACGGCTAGCAGCCTGGTGCTGACAATATAATGCAGGCCATTAACTAATTGTAACTCAGGTTCGTTTTGTTGCGGGGCGAGCAACGTGTGTTGTGCACCGGCGCAGCGCATAGCAACCGGCAATAAACCTATCACGGGACGAATTTCACCATTAAGTCCCAGCTCACCTGCCACTTCCATGTCGGTCAGGGTGCTTTGTTCAAGTAAGCCCATTGCGATCAAAATACCTAACGCAATGGCCAGGTCATACCGGCCTCCACTTTTAGGAATTTCAGCCGGTGCAAGGTTCACCGTAATGCGCCGTGCGGGGTATTCAAAACCGCTGTTAATCATGGCACTGCGCACCCGTTCTTTGGCTTCCTGTACAGCGGTTTCGGCAAGGCCCACGAGTTTAAAGCTCGGCAGACCATTGGAAAGATGCACCTCAACTTTTACCCTTGGGGCATTAATACCCGCCACGCCGCGTGTGTAAACAATGCCCAAACCCATATATCTAAGCCACAGTTTAATAATTAGTACGCAAAGTGTAGCGGCCATGGGGGAGTGACGAATACTGCGCCTCAGTGCAGTTTTTAAACCTTTCATCTGTCAAATAGCTAAATTTACTGGTCTGCGCTTGATCAGCCTGGTTGTTCCGTGGTATTTCTTACGGCCTGAAGAGTCGGTAACCCAGCCAAGTGCCGAAAAACTTTTCAGTAGCCAGCCAAATATTCCGAACATTTCTTTGTCTGTGAGATCTGTCATCGACGTCTGAAGATCAACGGTTCCTGGTTGCACTTAAGCTTATTAAGCCGGTGCAGGAGGATTGCGTTTTTTGATCTGCGAAAAACAACACCGCAATGCATTGGGTCTTGTCGTTGCCTCATGTATCATTTGTGAGCAACTGTACACGTGAAGCCCGCAGCAGTGCTTTTGAACCTGCTAATGGGTCTGGTGCGCTAAGGTGTTGAAAATTGACAATGCCAGTAGTTAAACCGCTGGTCAGGGCACTGACTGCCTTAAGCTGAAACAAAAAAATGTGTTTTTTGGCTGCGTGTTTTTAAGCATTAATGGCCAAACAGATTATAAGTGAAACTGGTTAACACCGGTTTATGACTAACCGATACCCTTCGGGGATGAGAGTTTTTTTATGCCTAAATTACGATCCGCTACTACCACTCAGGGCCGCAATATGGCTGGTGCCCGCGCATTATGGCGCGCTACCGGTATGAAAGACGGCGATTTTGGTAAGCCCATCATTGCTATTGCAAATTCCTTTACCCAATTTGTGCCGGGCCATGTTCACCTTAAAGACATGGGGCAGCTAGTAGCGCGCAGTGTAGAAGCAGCGGGTGGTGTGGCAAAAGAATTTAATACCATTGCCGTTGATGATGGGATTGCCATGGGCCACAGCGGTATGCTGTATAGTTTGCCGTCGCGCGAAATCATTGCCGACTCAGTAGAGTATATGGTTAATGCGCACTGCGCCGATGCCATTGTGTGTATCTCTAACTGCGACAAAATCACCCCGGGAATGCTGATGGCATCGATGCGCCTGAATGTGCCGGTCGTGTTTGTCTCTGGTGGGCCCATGGAAGCGGGTAAAACCAAGCTGTCTGACCAATTGATTAAACTCGATCTGGTCGATGCCATGGTCGCCGCTGCCGACGATAAAGTGTCTGATGACGATAGCAATGAAATCGAGCGTTCTGCCTGCCCTACCTGTGGCTCGTGCTCAGGTATGTTTACCGCCAACTCCATGAACTGCTTAACCGAAGCTTTGGGACTATCTTTGCCGGGCAATGGCTCAATGCTGGCCACCCACGCTGACCGCGAACAGCTATTTAAAAATGCCGGTAAGCTGATTGTTGAGCTGTGTGAACGTTGGTACAAAAATGATGATGCCACGGCGCTGCCACGCAATATTGCTAACTTTAAGGCCTTTGAAAATGCCATGAGCCTGGATATTGCGATGGGTGGCTCAACCAATACCATTTTGCACTTACTCGCTGCAGCAATGGAAGGTGACGTTGACTTTACCATGGCCGACATTGACCGCTTGTCACGTAAAGTGCCGCACTTATGTAAAGTTGCGCCGTCTACCCCGCAGTACCACATGGAAGATGTGCATCGTGCCGGGGGCGTGTTGGGCATTTTAAATGAACTCAACAAAGGCGGGTTGTTACATGGTGATTGCGCCCACGTAATGGGCAAGCCCATTGTCGAAGTCATAAAAGACTGGGATATCACTAATTCCGATAACACCAGTGCCATTGAGTTTTATCGCGCTGGCCCTGCCGGTATTCGTACAACCAAAGCGTTCAGCCAGAGCTGTCGCTGGGATGATGCCGATGCTGATCGTGCCGCAGGATGTATTCGCGACCTCGACCATGCCTATAGTCAGGAAGGTGGTTTAGCCGTGCTGTACGGTAACCTGGCCGAGAATGGCTGTATTGTAAAAACCGCCGGTGTAGATGAATCCATTCTGAAATTCACAGGCCGGGCGCGAATTTTTGAAAGCCAGGATGACGCAGTCGCCGGTATTCTTAACGATCAAATCGAAGCCGGTGATGCGGTGATTATTCGCTACGAAGGGCCTAAAGGCGGCCCGGGTATGCAGGAAATGCTCTACCCCACTTCTTACTTGAAATCTAAGGGCTTAGGTAAAGATTGCGCGCTAATCACTGATGGTCGTTTCTCAGGCGGTACCTCAGGCTTATCAATTGGACACTGCTCGCCTGAAGCGGCCAGTGGTGGAGGAATCGGCTTAGTACAGGAAGGCGATACCATTGAAATTGACATCCCTAATCGCAGTATTAACGTTGCTATTACCGATGCAGAGATGGCGGCGCGCCGTATTGCCATGGATGCCAGCGAACGTCCGTGGCGGCCGGTAGATCGTCAGCGTGAAGTGTCGTTGTCGCTGAAAACCTTTGCTATGCTGGCCACCAGCGCCGATAAAGGCGCGGTAAGAGACCCATCCAAACTGGAAGATCTATGACCGTAAGCGATCACGACTATCTAAAGAAGATCCTGTTAGCACCGGTTTACGACGTTGCCGTAAACAGTGAGCTGGTGTTGCTGTCGCGCTTAACCGCAGAGCTGGGTAACGACGTGTTTTTAAAACGCGAAGATCAGCAGCCGGTTAAGTCCTTTAAGTTGCGCGGTGCTTATAATCGTATTGCCAGCCTCACGCCTGCTCAGGCACAAGCAGGCGTCATTGCAGCATCGGCCGGTAACCATGCCCAGGGCGTGGCATATGGCGCCAATATGAAAGGCATTAAAGCGACGATCGTGATGCCAGAAACAACGCCGGACATTAAAATTGAAGCAGTACGCCGCTTTGGTGGTCAACATGCCAACATTGTGTTGCACGGGACTAATTTTGATACGGCCAGTGCCCACGCTAAAGCACTCAGTGCCGAGCATGGCTATACATTAGTGCCACCCTTTGATGATCCCGATGTTATCGCCGGGCAAGGCACCATTGCCCGTGAACTGCTCGAACAAAACCCCCACCTGGACATTTTGTTTATTGCTGTGGGCGGGGGGGGCCTGGCGGCGGGCATCTCGATTTATCTGAAGCAGCTAAAGCCTGAAATTAAAATTATTGCCGTAGAGTCAGAAGAGTCGGCCTGTTTTGCGGCGGCGAAAGAAGCGGGTGAACCCACCAGTTTAAGTTCGGTGGGTATTTTTGCCGATGGCGTGGCCGTTAAAGTGATGGGCAGTGAGACCTTCCGTATTTGTAATCAGTACGTCGATGAGATCATTACCGTCACCAACGATGAAATCTGTGGTGCAATTAAAGATATTTTTGATGACACGCGGGTGATTGCTGAGCCTGCCGGTGCCATGTCAGTCGCGGCGATCCGCAAGTATGTAAAACAGCACGGTATAACCGGCAAAAAGCTCGGCGGTATCCTGTGTGGTTCGAATACTAATTTTCATACCCTGCGGTATGTGTCTGAACGCTGTGAGCTGGGCGAACAAAAAGAAGCGGTCTTTGCGGTCAAAATCCCCGAACGCCAGGGCGCGTTCAAACAGTTTTGCGAGTGCCTGGGTGGTCGCACCATTACCGAATTTAACTATCGCTATGCGTCTGAAAACGAAGCGCACATATTCGTGGGCATCAAATTACGTGGTGGGCGTGCTGAATTTAACGAAATTACCGGCGATCTGAACAGTAAAGGCTATGCGTGTTTTGATCTGTCGGATAATGAACTGGCTAAGCTGCATGTTCGTCACATGGTGGGCGGGCGCCCACCAACAGTGTTAAACGAAGTGGTGTTTAGCTTTGAATTTCCGGAATATCCGGGCGCATTGCTTAACTTCTTAAACACGCTGGGTGAGCGCTGGAATATTACCTTATTCCATTACCGTAACCACGGCGCCGCGGAGGGCCTGGTGCTGGCTGGGTTTGATATTCCGCCCGATAGCCGTATTGCGTTCGATGAACATGTCGAAGCGCTCAATTACACCTGTCAGGATGTTACCGAGAATCCGGCCTATAAGTTCTTTTTATCTGAACTGAAGTAATGACAGGTTGCGCGCTGTTGTAGCACAAGTTTTTTAAAGCCACCTTGCTGTAGAAGCCGGGTGGCTTTTTTAGTTCTCATCTGAAACATTCAGCACTTAGATTTTGACAATCCCGCTGTATCGGTAAGAATCCCTTTAGAATTTAATCAATGAGTCCCAAGCTTGTGTACCGAGTTATAATATTAAATGTTGTGTGCCTGACTTTACTTTGGGGTTGTGTATCAAGCGCGGGCAAAGACACCGCAGCTGCTGATGATGATGTTTTATTGTTTGCCTCGTTTCGTGGCAACGGTGAGGATGGCCTGCACTTAGCTTACAGCGAGGATGCGCTTAACTGGATTGCCATAAACAATGACACCAGTGCAGTCAGCCCGAAGGTTGGTACTAAACTCATGCGCGACCCGGTGATTATTCGCGGGCCTGATGAGCGTTTTCATATGGTGTGGACCGCCGGTTGGCAAGACCGTGGTATTGGCCTGGCGCATTCCGACAACTTACTGGAATGGAGTGAGCAACAGTTTTTACCGGTAATGGCTGACTTCCCCACCGCCAAAAATGCCTGGGCACCCGAAATCTACTGGGATGAGCCAACTCAAAAATACTGGATCTACTGGGCGTCGACAATTCCGGGGCGCTATCCAGAAACCGAAAAGCAAGCCGACAAAGGCTGGGATCACCGGATTTACGCCACCACCACCACAGACTTTGAGCATTACACGCCCACAGAATTATTTTATCAGCCTGATTTTAATGTTATCGATGCCGCCATTACGCAAAGTGACTCTGGCTACATCATGCTAGTAAAAGACGAAACCCGCTATCCTCCGGCTAAAAACTTGCTGGTGGCACGTTCTTCAGCCATTACCGGCCCGTGGAAAATTGCTGACAAACCCTTTACGCCGCCGGCGATCTGGGTTGAGGGGCCCGCCATTGTTGAGTGGCGCGGTTGGTATTACGTGTATTATGACCAGTACATCGACCATAGCTTTGGTGTCATGCGTACCCGTGACTTCGTAAACTGGCAAAACCTTACCGATGAGCTCAATATGCCACAAGGCAGTCGGCATGGCTCAATACTGAAAATATCCCGTCAGGAACTGGCAACGCTACTATAACGCCCCGGTAACCTTTCATATTTGTTTCAAATATGACATAAATTGTTAATATTTGGACCATTAAGGTGGCCATTTATTT
This sequence comes from Alteromonadaceae bacterium, assembly GCA_013373625.1. Lineage (GTDB taxonomy): Bacteria > Pseudomonadota > Gammaproteobacteria > Enterobacterales > Alteromonadaceae > Alteromonas. Next base: position 53,194 of record JABXHM010000028.1, read on the forward strand.
TACAGGTTAAGTCTGAGTGTTAATGTATTTACCTTACATTAAATCTGATTTTACATGATGCGTATGACCCAATCTGTGCTCTACACCGCACTTTATTCTTTGCTGACAATACTCATGGTGAGCGTTACCAGTGCCTGTAGTTACTCCCTACCAGTTGCTCAAAGCGGTAATAACGCCAAACAAACAGTGGCACTCGGGCCGGATGAACTCGCTACACAGTGCAGCCAGGACAGCGAAGGAATACCGGTTCGCTGCGATATTGAAATTAAAGGCGTTAATCCGCCCGCTTTTTATCAGGTAAGCATTCAGCTTGCTACTCCCGGTCCATTTCGCGTATACGCCGAATCACGCCGTTTAATGGCAGATAGCGAAATCAGCGGCGCAGCCAACACCATGAGTTTTATTGTTAATACCCGACAGCCAGACGGGCAACCTATACAGCCAGACGCTTATCTGGGCACATCCGGGCTTACGTTATGGTTTGCTGCAGGCTTCGACAGTATAAAGCAGCTTATAGTTACGCCTGTTGCATCGTCGCCGCCGCAGTTCACGGCAGCAAATAACAGTGCGCCAAATTATAAAAGACTGTTTATTCTTGGCGACTCCACAGTGTGTGATCAAAACCCGCAGTGGCACAAGCCGGTTGGGGAACGCTACAGTGGCTGGGGACAGGTTCTGCCCGCGTATCTGAACAATGATATCGCGGTAGTCAATTATGCTGACTCTGGCGAAGGCAGCGAGGCATTTAACGTTATCGATGGTGAGCTCTTTGCGCCCGTGGCCGCCCAGCTTCGCCGCGGCGACATAGTGCTTATACAGCTCGGTCATAACGATAAAACCACCCCTCAGGGGCTGTACATAGAGCGGATTAGTGCATTAGTTGAATACATTAAACAGCAGGGGGCATCACCTGTCCTCATCTCCCCCATGGTACGCAATGTTAACGTTGCGCTGAGTAAACAACATCTGTGGCCACAATTGGATGTGCGTGCGGCTTTACTTGCCATTAGTCAGCAACAGGGTATTCCCTTTATCGATTTAATGGCTTACTCCCATGATTGGGTGACGACCCTGGGACAAGATGCGGCTCAGGCCTATTTTGTACGGAACGACCGGACCCATTCCAACGAAGCGGGTGCACATGTTTTTGCCCAAATGCTGCTGCACACTGCGATACAACAACAGTTACCGCTGGCCCATTACAGTAAAACAGCGCATCAGTATTGAGGTTATAAGCTGACACTGTCGTCTTTTTATTTTCAAACGATGCTTAAACAAAGGATTATATTTTATGAAATGGTTCTCTTCTTATCATTGGCTGGCAGTGCTGGCCTGCCTGCTTGGTGTCGCATCGCTGCACGCCAGTGAGCAGGATACACGCCAACCCGCTACCATTTTTATCGCCGGTGACTCCACTGCAGCGACCTATAATAACGCCGACCATCAGGGATGGGGGGCTATGTTCGGGCAGTTTTTCAGTGACGAAGTGACCATTGATAACCGTGCTCGCGGGGGGCGCAGCAGCCGTACGTTTATGAGCGAGGGGTTGTGGCAGGAACTTATCAACGATGTGCAGCCTGGGGATGTGGTCATTATTCAGTTTGGTCACAACGACGGTAGTCCGGTGAATGACGATCGTCGTGCCCGAGGCACATTGGGCGGTATTGGTGATGACTTTGTCGATATCGATAACCAACTTACCGGTAAGCAAGAACGAGTATTCTCTTTTGGCCATTATATTCGCCAAATGGTGAACGATGTATATGCCAAAGGGGCGACTCCGGTACTGGTATCGCTTACCGTGCGTAACCTCTGGCAGCACAATGGTATGAGTCATCGTATTGAGCGGGGCTCCGGAGATTATGGTTACTGGCTGTATCAGCTGGCCTGGGAGTTAGACACCCCTTATATTGATTTAACTAACGCTGTTGCCGACGAACTTGAACGACTCGGCCCGCAAACCACAGCGTCACTGTACCCCAAGGATCACACACACTATAACGATGAAGGTGCCAGGCTCCATGCCAAATATGTGGTGGCCGGGTTAAAGGGAATTAGGCCGGGGCTCGATGAAGCGTTGTTTTCTGAGCAAGGCCAACAAACACAGGCATATGACTGGTCGTTTGTGCGCTTGCCGGTAAAGGCGGATAAATCCCGCAAAAGTGTTTTTATGGTGGGGGACTCCACCGTTCGTAATGGCTGGGGTGATGGCCGTGACGGGCAATGGGGTTGGGGCGACTTTATTGATGAGTGGCTGGGCCAGCCACCGCTTAACATTGTTAACCGGGCCGTTGGCGGGCTGAGTTCGCGCACTTTCGTTACCCAGGGGCACTGGCAACGCGCATTAAATATGATGAATCCCGGCGATGTGGTGGTTATTCAGTTTGGTCACAACGACGCCGGCGCGCTCAATGACGACAGCCGCGCCCGCGGCACCATTAAAGGTATTGGCCAGGAAGAAGTCGTGATCGACAACATGCTGACCGGGCAAACCGAAACGGTGCACAGTTATGGTTGGTATTTACGTAAAATGATTGGCGACGCATTATCCCGGGGCGTTACGCCGGTTATATGCTCGCCTGTGCCGCGCAAAAAGTGGGATGACAGCACCACACGGATAGCTCGTGCGAGTAACAGCTATCCGCAGTGGGCGGAGCACGTTGCGCGTCAGGCGCGGGTGCCGTTTATAGATTTGCACGCGCTGGTTGCCAGCCGTTATGACGCCATGGGCCCGGCTGCGGTAGATGCCATGTTTGCCGATAAACATACTCATACGAGCCTCAGTGGGGCCAAACTCACCGCACGACTTGTTGCTGAGCGTTTGGGCCCAATGCTTGGGCTGACCGTCGCCGAAGCTATTGATGGAGGCAGTCAATGAATACCATTAATTTAGGCCTGAGAGCACACGATTACGGGCAGGGCATGCCGGCAGAGATCGCCGCCGAAATTGGTCGTTTCCCGGTCAGCTGTGTGCAACTGGCACTGGCAAAGTCCTTTCCGTTTATTACCGACAGTCCCGGCCAGATTACGCCTGGTTTCGCCAACCACGTGCGTGATGAATTTGCCCGCTACAACATCAATATAGCGGTGCTGGGCTGTTATATTAATCCTATTCATCCTGACCCGGCTGAGCGGGAGCGCTCGCTGCGCCGTTTTGAGGAACACCTGCAGTTTGCCCGTGACTTCGGGTGCTCGATTGTAGGGACCGAAACGGGCTCGCGCAATGCTGACTGCACCTATCATCCTGATAATCATAGCGAGGCCGCGTTTCAGGAGTTAGTTGTAAGCGTGCGCCGACTGGCCGATGTTGCCGAGCGACACGGCGTATTTGTGGGGATTGAGGGGGTTGCCCACCACCATACAATCAATACCTATGATCGTATGGAACGGCTGCTGATGTGCGTGGATTCACCGAATGTAAAAGTGATTTACGATCCGGTTAACTTTTTTCCGCTGGATGAGTGTGACGCCCAGCAACAGCTGATGGATGAGGCGTTTACGCGTTTCGGCGACCACATTGTGGCGATTCACTGTAAGGATTTTGTTAACGAAAATGGCGTGAAAACCGGAGATTTGCCGTCAGGCAGTGGTGAAATGGATCACGCTCATCTGTTTGGCCTTATTCAAAAAAACATGCCGTTTGTGCATGTGATTTTGGAAAGTACCGACCAAAAAAGCGTGACTGGTATTCTCAAGCTTCTTAATAAGGCAGCCATGGCCTAGTTGTTAATGGCGTTACCGCGCAGTGAACAGGCCTTGCAAAAAAGCTGATAAAGCCATGTGTGAAAAGTAAAGAGGAGTCAGCTTAAAGCCCGCCTAAATGCGGGCTTTGTGCTGTATAGGCCGGTTTCATCGACCGTGAAAGCGATTTTTGAGCCTCCCATAAATGTCGCTGCTCCAGTGGTACAAAAGCTAAAACGCTGAGTGAGGAGGTGGTAATTTATCCATATATGAAATTAAATGATTGTTTGTGAGTATTAATGAGTGTTATTGATGGATGTGTGTTGACGAGGGCCAGCTTTAGTCACTAGCATGCAGTCAGATGTAAACAAAATATTAAAACAATGTTTACTCGGGTTGGTTGAAAACCAGTCTTTGAATAGCGAACGAGGTTACTATGGAAAACGTCATGGAACACAACATCACAACAAGCACTCAAGGCACGTTAAGTACATCGCGCAAGTTAATTGCCAGCAGTATTTCTACTATTTTATTAACGGGTGCCTGCTTTGCCAGTGCACCAGTATGGGCACAAGAATCGAATCAGACCGTCAAGCAAGAGCAGGCGGCCGAAGCAAAAGATAAAGACGCCGATAGCGACGAAACTGAAGTTATCGAAGTTAAAGGTATTCGCTTTAGCCAGCGTAGCGCTTTAGACCGTAAAAAAATGGCCGGTACGATTACCGACTCTCTGGTGGCCGAAGATATCGGTATGTTTCCGGATAAAAACGTTGGTGAAGCCTTGCAACGTATCCCTGGTGTGCAGCTGGACCGTGATTTTGGTGAAGGTCAGGGGATCAGCATCCGTGGTGTTGAGCCGGGCCTGTTGCGCGTTGAGGTAAACAACGTTTCTGCGCAAGGTTTTGGCGGTAGCCGGGCCGTGGATTTTCGCGACATGGCCGCGGAACTGGTTAAGTCCGTTGATGTTATTAAAGGATCTGAGGCACGCCTTACCGAAGGTGGTATTGGCGGTACCGTGCAGGTTAACACTCGCAAACCCAACGAATTTGAAGAAAACTTTCTGTCGGTGAATGCTGAAGGCCAGTTTAACGACCTGATAGACGACCCCAGCAATAAGTGGAACGCCACCGGGGTGTACAAATTTAATGATGATTTAGGTGTGTTGGTTAACGTCACCGGTTCTACCAAAAATACCATGATCCATGCGCTGCGGAATACCGAGTGGGCGCGCTTTGCCGACTACGACAATTCACCGGAAAAAACCTTTGAAGATGCAAACTTTGCCAACGTGACCGATAAAGCCGCCTGTGCTGACACCGCAGATCAGGCGGCCTGCGAGCAGCAATGGTTTGATTTTTCGCCGCGTCTGCCTCGCTATGGTATCTGGGGACGTGAGGAAGACCGCCTAAGTGCCAACGTGGTCGTGCAGTATCGTCTAACCGACAACCTGCAGACGCACGCAAGCTATACTCACAACACCCGCGATAAACAAGCTCTGGATTTAAACCTGCATTTAGAGTCGCAATCTGCTGCGCGCATCGACCCGGATTCGGTGATCGTGGATGACCGCCACAATGTGACTTATTTTGAAACAGCTGCCGCCACAGTTACCAACCGGACTCTTGAATTCGGCTGGGATCAAACTACCGAAATGTACGAGACCGGCTTTGAATACAGTAATGACGCCTGGAGAGTGGAAGGTCAGGTTGCTTACTCGCTGGCCGAACAGGATATTGATTCAAGAGATACCCACATTACCGCGAATGGTATCGCCGGCGTGCAGGTTGACCTGGATAGCCGTGGTGCGCCGGAATGGGATTTTAATACCGGCTATTTTGTTAACCCCGATGATCCAACGGATACCTCCGATGGCTTCGATGTGAACGACCCGGCCAGCTATCGCTCCCGTTCACGTTATAAATATGCGCCCAGCCAGGACGAGTCTGATGAAGCCATGGCTAAGCTGGATGTGACCTATATACCGGATTCGGACTTCCTGACGCTCATCAGAGCCGGTGTGCAGGTGCGAAACCAGGGTTATGAGAATGCTAACTTTCAGTACAACATTATTCGTGATGTAGGCAGTACCTATGAAAACCCGGAAACCGGTGAATCCATGGAATGGACCATGGAAGACCAAATTGCTCTGATTACCGGCAATACCTTCCAGTCGCCGGATCTGTTCGATGGTTATAGCCTTGGGATAGACACTATTGGTAACTATCAGGCAGTAGATACCTATCCGTTTATTGACGCTATCCAGGCGGTTGCGAACGACTTTACCACCCGACAGGACTTAGACGTGCGCACCGGCAATTACGATGTACAGGTCGATACTCAGGCAATTTATCTGCAAACTAACTTTGAAACTTACATTGGCGGTATGCGCCTGTGGGGTAACGTGGGTGCCCGTTATGTTGAAACGCAAACAGCGGCCAACGGTGACGTGTTTGAACGGATTATCGTCGACCAGGTAGATGAAGATGGCAATGTACTGACCGATCCTGTGACCGGCGAGCCTTTACCAGGCATCGAAGATACCGATCACCCGGATACCTTTAACGGCCGTAAAACCGTTGAAGAAGACTACAACGACTTTCTGCCAAGTTTAAACGTGAATTTGGGCCTGATAGAAGACGAACTGGTGCTGTATTTTGGTACTGCAAAAGTGATGTCACGGCCGAAAATCACCGACCTCAATGTAAACGCCAGTTGTACTATTTATCGTACCTCGCGTAACGAGCTGGATGATCTGCGTGACTACTGTACGGCAGGCAACCCGGCATTAAAGCCATACCGCGCCAAGCAGTTTGATGTCGCCCTGAACTGGTATCCGAATGAAGACACCATTATCTCGGGTGCCTACTTTATCAAAGACATCAACAGCTGGGTTGTTGATCCGACGACCCGCTTTGATGTGGACTTCTTTAATGACGGACGCTTGTTTGATGTACGCCAAAAAATTAATGGTAGCGGCGTAACTACCAAAGGTTTTGAGCTGCAGGCATCAACTATCTTTAGCTGGTTACCAGAGCCATTTGATGGCTTCGGCGGCGCGGTGAACTTCACGCATATGACCGCGGATGATGTGGGTTTGTTTAACCAGTTAACCGGTAAGGAATTGCCATTCCCGTCACAATCGGAAAACAGCTACAACGCTACCGCGTTTTACGAAACGGATACCTGGAGCTTCCGCGTCGCGTATAACTACCGTGACAAGTATCTGATTAATCCGGCTGACCGCTCTGGTAACCCGGTTTTTGTTGACGATTCTGGTTATATGGATGCCAAATTCATCTATAACATCACCGAAGACTTACGTGCCTATGTGGACGGTCGTAACCTCACCGGTGAGGTTAAATCATTCAACGCTGGCCCACGCCGCTTGTCTCAGTTGCAATGGGCTGGCCGCGAATACTCGGTAGGTGTGATTTATCAGTTCTGATGATGGATTGTTATCTTCCGTAATTCAAAACAAGGGCATCTTTGATGCCCTTTTTTCTGTTAATAAAGGATTTACTATGCCTTCATTTTCGCGACGCGATATCTTTAGTCTGGCCGCAAAGAGTGCTGCACTGAGTGCCCTTATAGCGCCTGTTTCCAAAAGCGCACTGGCGGCGTCTTCGGTCTCTGAATCACCGTATAAAATTAACCAGCTTATCCACGGCGTGGCCTATTACCCTGAGCTATGGCCAGATGCCGACGTCGATGCCGATATTGCGGAAATGCAATCCCTTGGGATTAACCTGGTGCGAATGGCCGAGTTTGCCTGGTCGACCATGGAAACCACGCCGGGCAATTACGACTTTTCGTTGTTTAAAAACGTGATGGACAAAATGCATGCGGCCGGGATAAATGTGGTGTTATGTACCCCAAGTGCAACGCCACCTGCATGGCTTACTCACAATCATCCGGAGCGTTGCCATAAAAACGCTGATGGAACAGTCATGAGTCATGGCGCCCGCCAGCATGCCAGTTATGAGCATCCGGCAGTGCGCGAAGCCTGTTTTAGCATTATTCGCAGAATGTCCCGTGAACTCGGCCGCCATCCGGCGCTAATTGGCTGGCAGTTAGATAACGAAATGAAAGCCCATGTGGCAGAAGATTTCAGTGCTGCCGCTATTGCCAACTGGCGTAAGTGGCTTAAACAGCGTTTTGGTAGCATTGATACACTCAATGAGGCCTGGGGTACGCATATCTGGAGCCAGTATTACAATAGTTTCGAGCAGGTCCCCGCGCCGGTGACTACGCCGTTTCTACATAACGCCTCGCTTATAACCGCGTATAAACTCTTTTGTCGCGAGAGTGTGGCGGATTTCATGCTGGCGCAGCGCGACGTGATCCGCGAGTTTTCGGATTTGCCGATTACGCACAACGATAATCCGGCGTTTAATATTCATCACGAACGCTCTATGCAGGCGCTGGATTTTGCCTCCTATGATGCTTACCCCACCGCTGAGCAATGGTCGACACTGGTATTTCGTTCCGATCTATATCGCGCTGCCATCCCTGGACGTCCATTTTGGCTCATGGAAACCAGCGTGGCCCACAATGGCTGGTTGGGCAATCATCAGCCTATGCACCCTGAGGGCTTTTTAGCCGCCGAGGCGAGTTTGATTTATGCGCTCGGCGGAGAAGGGTTTTGTTATTGGTTATGGCGTCAGCAACGCGCCGGCGCTGAACTCCCCCACAGCGCCGTAAAAAGTGCCTGGAACGCACCATCGATTGGCTATCAGGAAGTTAAAAAAGTCAGTGAAGCTAAACAGCAACTTGAACCGACATTGCTCAATTCAACACTGATTACACCGGAAGTGGCTGTGACCTATTCCGACCATGCCAGAGCGATGATTGAGACCGAGTCCCTGGATAAACGTTCGGGTTTTCCTAGTCGCTACCGCGGGATCATAGAAATGTGGCATAAGCAGTTGCTGGATTCAGGCTTGCATCGCGAGGCTCGCTTTGAGGGCGCTTCCTTAGACGGATTAAAGTTGTTGATTACACCGGCCATGCCCTATGTGAGTGAGGCATTCTTAATCCGTGCACAGGACTTTATGCAGCGCGGCGGAATTTGGATTGCCGGGCCGGTTACCGGTACACGCGGTAAAGAACACACGGTACCGGTAGAGGCAGGTCTTGGTTTGCTGGAGAAAATGGCGGGCGTGAGCACGCAGTATGTATTACCGCTTACCGGCACTGATGCGAAAGGTGAATTACTGGGTGTGAAAAGTGAGCTGAGTGGTTGGTGCGCTGCGGTAAAAGCCAGGGCGGGTACCCGCATTGTCGGTACGATCACAACTGGGCGTGCCAAAGGACTCGCTTTTGCTACCGAGCGCCCCATCGGCAAAGGCAAACTGGTATTGTTAGGCGCGCATCCGCACGGTGATAACAGCGCTGTTATGCTTAACCAACTCATTGGACATTATGCGCAACAAGCCGGCGTTAGAATGTGCTTTGATGTACCTGAGGGCGTGGTAGTCGTGCCGCGAAGAAACACTCAGAATGAACTGCTATGGATAGTGCTTAATATGCACAATGAGAGTAAAACCGTTTCGTTACCTAATGGCGCTACCGACATGCTCAGCGGTAAAACGTTGGACGGTACCACGTCACTGGCGCCTTATGGGCGATTAATAATTAACACCAATCAGGAGGTTTAAGATGGAAAAAATCGCGTTTGTCATGCAGCTTAATCCTGGCTGCGAGAAAGAGTACGAACGTCGTCACGATGAGATTTGGCCGGAGCTGGTCACCGCACTCAAAGCGGCGGGCGTAGAGGATTACTCCATTTTTTTACATCCCGATACGCTGCAGTTATTTGCGGTGTTATGGCGCAGTAGTGAACACACAATGGATGATTTACCCGCCCAAGCGATCATGCAAAAGTGGTGGGCCTACATGGGCGACATAATGGCCCATAACAGTGATAACAGCCCGGTATCGCAACCGCTCACCCAGGTGTTTCATTTACCCTGACGGGGCTGTTTAAAAAACAACCGATTGGAATTGCACTCCTTATAACTCAAAACGTTCATAAGGAGTGTGGCATGTTTAACCCGTTCGCTCTTCCCCCACTTGCCTGGACCTGCCATTCAACGGCGGCGTAAACGGTATTTCTCAGGTAACATGTTGATTTTCAAAACAGTAAGAATTCAATATGCCGGTAATGCGGCGCTCGAAAAGCGAGTGATCAGCATCACTTTGTTGCCTGCTATGTGGTTTTTCGTTCAAAAAAAGCAATCAACGCAATCAGGTTTAACCGTTTTTATTGCGTGGCAGTAAGCGTCATACTTAATTTTATCAAAACAGTTAAGTAGAGACACCAATGAAACGTATTATCAAACAGCTATTCGATCGTAAGTCGGCCCTCACGGCAATACCGGCATCAGATTGCAACTTTACCAATAATTATTACGGTGACCAGCTCTGTCGCAAAGTGACACCATTAAACCAACGTACGCGATAATGCTGCTTATAATAGTCACCACTACTTTGTGTTGTATACCGTTGTGTTTACCGGTTCGGGTGAATCAAAACAGAGCGGTATAGCCTTTATCATGGTGCTGCCCGGCGCGGTGATTTGGCGATGCTTCGCTATTTTAACTATCGCGGATACGCCAAACGCTTTAATCTCACTGTTTTATTCTTGGCCATTATTTTACCGGCGTGCATAGTCTTGGCATGCCTATACAACTGGCATTTTTTGCCGGCTGGTTTCATTATGCGTCGTTGCTAAACGCGAGCGAGCAATACTCTGTCGGGACTCCACTTTGGCGGTGCAAACCCAGCTAATATGCCATCAATATTCACATATGAAATTAAAAGTCATTAAAGACCACCCCGGATGTTTTTTGCTGAGCATTAATGTTAGCGTCAAAAATTTAAAGCTACTCAAGTTTGGGGATTGTCATGAAAATAGCGTTGATGATGGAAAATAGCCAAGCGTCAAAAAATCCAATAGTGCTCAACGAGCTGCAAAGCGTTGCAAATGCTCTGGGCCATGAGGTCTACAACGTAGGAATGAACAGTGAAGACGATCATCACCTTACTTATGTGCATTTAGGCATAATGGCCGGTGCGTTACTGAATTCTAAGGCTGTCGATTTTGTGTTTGCTGGCTGCGGTACCGGTCAGGGGGCGTTAATGTCGCTCAATGCTCAGCCTGGCGTGTATTGCGGATACTGTATCGATCCGTCCGATGCGTTTTTGTTTAATCAGGTAAATAATGGCAATGCACTTGCCCTGCCATTTGCCAAAGGCTTCGGTTGGGGCGCTGAACTCAACGCCCGGTATATTTTTGAGAAGTCGCTGACCGGTGGCCGCGGTGAAGGCTATCCTGTGGAACGGCGCGAACCACAGGTTAAAAACGCAGCCATTCTTGCCGACTTAAAAACCGCGTTAGCGGCAGACAGCTATGTTGATACGCTGCGTAAAATTGATCAGGAACTGGTTAACGTCGCCTTTACCGGTGAACGTTTTCAGCGCTGCCTGTTCGATAACAGTCAGGATGACGCCTTAAATCAGTACGTTAAAAGTCTTGTTGCGTAAACCTTTACCGCGGGCGCGCTGACGCCCGCTATGTATTTAAATTCCTCTGGACCTGTAACGGTTAATCAATTGCCCAGACGTTGAAATCACGATACTGAAAGTGGGTCCATTTCATTTGCCTGAAACCTATGCGGCCGCTGGTATAGGGTGCGCCGGTATCTACTCCGTTTATGACCGCTTTGTCGTCGGTGTAATCAATCACTTTGTTGTCATCAACAAACAGCTGTATATGGTTATGGTGCTTAATCAGCCGGATTTGATGCACCTTATCTGAATAGGTCGGGATCCCGATTTTTCCCTCTTGTAACAATGTAAAGGTGTTGTTTTTGCGCAAATTTGCATGGCCGCGGTCAGGGTTATGTGCGGCATTGGCATAATAAGAAATGTGATAACTGTTAATCCTGCCTTCGGTGTACTGATTAAAGGTACCGTCGCGGGCAGGTAACGACGGGTCAAAGATACTTTCGCCATCGACCCCTTTTGCGGCAAAAAACACAATGGTCAGCCCGGCATCGTTTTTTAGTGGTTGCGCTTGCCATTCTGCAATAAAGCTATCCGGAAACTCCTCAGGGCACCAAAACACATGGTGCATGGTTTCATCGGGCGAGGACATTTGCATCCAGCCGTCGTTAAAGGTCAATGTACCAGGTCCTTCCATCACCCAGTCAGAGATGTCCTTTACACTGGCCATTGCGTTGCTGTAGAGCAACGTGCCTTTGCTCACCGCTGCGCTCGGTGACGGTTCGGAAAACGTTACATTGCGTGTGGAATTTGGTGATGCAAGCCGCTCAGCACAGCCCCCAGACACACTAAGGAATAACACACAAAACAGTAAATGCAGACAACGTTTGTTCATTGCTTAAGTCCTTCACGGTGAATCAGGATAGCACTTTGGGTCAGTTTCATATGTGAATCAATTAAAGCGATAGTTTTCGGCTTATTTATCGCAATTTGATTCTTTTATGGTACAAACTAATCATAAATTAACAAAATGTTAAAGAAATCGCTCAATTACGTGCAAGTATTGAGCGAAACTAGCAAGCGTTGGAGTATATGATGGATAGACGCACGTTTTTAAAACAAGGCAGCATGGCAGCCTCGTTGCCTCTAGCACTTTCGGCAGGCGGTTGTGCTACAACGGCAGGTAAAGCGGGTGACGCCCCCACCGTAAAACGTATACCGGGCACACTAAGTTGGGTCGACGGCAACGCGCCGGATTATCAAAGTGGTGCGACCTGGGGCTATCCTTGGAAACAAGGTGAGTGCCAGGCATCTGATGCACTCAAACTCATCGCTGAAAATGGTAAAACAATACCACTGCAAAGCTGGCCAACCGCTTACTGGCCGGATGGCAGCGTAAAGTGGACAGCCCACGCCATCCCGGCCGGTGCTCAGCCCGGCAATCATTTTAAAATACTGGCCGGGAAAGGTCCGCAACCTGCCGCTGCTACCACTGTGACCGAAAAAGCCGATCACTTTGAATTGGATACCGGTGTTGTGCAGGTGCACATAGGTAAGCAGGGGCGTGATCTTATTCAACAAATGCGCCGCAATGGCAAAACCATTGGTCAGTCGGCGCGCCTGGTTGGGTTGGTGCAGGATGCACCGGTTAATGAACCTGAGCAACCGGCGGCGGTAACCGCCTTCGAGTCGAACGTTGAAAGCGTGACGGTTGAGCAAAGTGGCCCGGTACGCAGTGTGGTAAAAATAGAAGGTAAACATAAACTGCCCAACGGGCGCAGCTGGTTGCCGTTCGCACTGCGTGTCTATGGTTATGCAGGCGGCGAATCTATCAGGTTAAGTCATACGTTTATCTACGATGGCGATGATCAAAGCGATTTTATTCGCGGTTTAGGCTTGCGCTTTAACGTGGTACAGCGTGATGAGCTATATAACCGCCATGTTCGCTTTGTGGGTCAGGATGATGGCCTGTGGGGAGAGGGTGTGAAAGGCATAACCGGCCTGCGACGCGATCCCGGCCAGGCCGTGCGCGATGCGCAAATCGCCGGTGTGGCAACCCCGCCATTAAGTGAATGGGATGAGCGGGTGAGCAGTCGCATGCACTGGATACCGGTATGGAACGATTTTACTTTGTCGCAACTGTCGGCCAATGGCTTTGCCATTAAAAAGCGCACCAAGCCTGGACATGCCTGGATTGACTCTGATCAGGGCCATCGCGCTTCAGGCGTTAGTTATCTTGGCGGCGCATCGGGGGGCATTGTGTTTGGTATGCGGGATTTCTGGCAGCTACATCCGGTTCAGGTGGATATTCGTAACGCTGGCGCCGAGTTGGCTGAGGCCACCCTTTGGTTCTACTCACCTGAAGCCCCTGCCATGGATGTTCGCTTTTACCACGATGGCATGGGTCAGGACTCCTATGATGATCAGCTTGATGCGCTGAATATTATCTACGAAGATTACGAACCCGGATTTGGTTCTGCCTATGGCGTTGCGCGTACCTCCGATTTTACCTTAGGCATCATGGATGCAACGCCCAGTCGCCAGAAAACCGTGAAGATGGCCAGTAGCATCGCGCATCCGCCACAAGTTGTAGCGGCACCGGCAGATTATCTTGCCACCAATGTGTTTGGTGGTTTGTGGACACTGCCTGACCGCTCAACGCCCGCTAAAGCGGGTATTGAGGACCGGCTCGATTTTCAGGTGAAGTATTATTGCAGCCAGGTGGAGCAGCGCCACTGGTATGGCTTCTGGAACTTCGGTGATGTCATGCACACCTACGATGTCGACCGTCATGTGTGGCGCTACGATATTGGCGGCTACGCCTGGGATAACTCAGAATTATCGCCGGATTTGTGGCTGTGGTATTCATTTTTACGCAGCGGTGATCCCACCACATTCCACCTCGCAGAAAACATGACCCGGCACAATCGCGATGTGGATATTTACCATGCCGGTCGGTTTAAGGGTCTCGGTACCCGCCACAACGTGCAACACTGGGGCTGTAGTGCCAAGCAATTGCGGATCAGTACCGCTGCCTACCGCCGTTTCCATTATTACATTACCGGTGACGACCGCACCGGCGATGTATTGAACGAGGTGGTAAATGCCGACAAGGCACTGGGTGTGCTTAACCCGACCCGCAAAGTGGCGCGACAAAATCCCATGCCTGGTATGGCTAAAATTGGTGCCGGTACCGACTGGAGTGCCACGGCAGCTAATTGGCTGACCGCCTGGGAGCGCACCGGCGATGACAAATACCGCGATCGTCTGCTCGATGCCATGCGAGTGATTGGCGAGCATCCGCTGGGCTTTTTCGCCGGCGCTTTTGGCTATGACGTCGACAAGCAAAAACTGTTACCTTACGACGATGTCGAGCCGGGGATTTCACATTTAAGCGCGGTATTTGGCTTAATTGAAGTCAATACCGAATTGAACCAGTTGCTGGATGTGCCAGCCTATAAGGAGGCCTGGCTCGAGTACGGTCGTTTATACAATGCAGACAAGGCCACTCAGGAGGCCGCGCTGGGTATGTGGAAACGCCCCAACCTGGCGACCGCGCACTCACGACTAACCGCTTATACCGCTAAAGAAACGGGTAATCCGGCTCTGGCTAAAAGGGCCTGGCAGGAGTTTGGCCGTACCCAGGAGTTCTCCGGCAAGATTGGCCAGCAGAACCGCCTCAGTACCACCCATGTTACCGGGCCGGATGTACTCAACCCGATTGATGAAGCGCCCTGGGTGTCGACAAATGATGCCTCGCAGTGGGGATTAGCCGCCATTCAAAACCTGGCGCTGGTGCCCGACGCCCTCGACTAAACCGTCAAAATGATCCGAACTGCTGAGTGGTGGTTCGGATCATAAAATCGTAACGTGTTGAATTTATGCGTTATGCCTATCGAAAGACTTCATATTTGAATACCTATTTCGCATTTGAAACAAAAACGTTAAATCGCGTTAATAGTATGTAAATTGATGTACAGTGACGTCAACTATTTAGCGCAATCTTATTTAACCGTTGGCGAAAGTCGCTTTTTTTTCGATGTGCTTAGACTCCTCGCCCGGTTTATTTTGAAACCCATAAAAGTAGAAGGATTTAACATGCCTGCAGTTGCTCACGACATTGAATATGCCAGCGTCACAAAAAGCATTGATAAGCTGATTGATAATCTGGTGAACATTACTGACGATACCGGCGAGTTTCTGCTTAAGTTAGATGATGGCCGTGTTATCGATACCAAAGGCTGGAATGACTGGGAGTGGACACACGGCATTGGTCTTTACGGATTACTGAAATACTGGGATATCACCGGCGACGAAAAAGCCAGGATGATTATTGAAGAGTGGTTTGCCAATCGCTTTGCCGAAGGCACGCCCACCAAAAACGTTAACACCATGTCGCCGTTCTTAACCCTGGCTTATATGCAGGAACGTAGCGGCAACCGCAGCTACCTGCCTTACCTTGACGTATGGGCTGAGTGGATCATGGATGGTATTCCACGCACCGAAGAAAACGGCATTCAGCATATTGTGTTTAATTCTGAAAACTACCAGCAGTTGTGGGACGACACGCTGATGATGTCCGTTATGCCGCTGGCTAAAATTGGCTTGCTGCTCAACCGCCCGCACTATGTAGAAGAAGCCAAGCGCCAGTTTATGCTGCACATTAAATACCTGGCCGACCGTAACACCGGTTTATGGTTTCACGGCTGGACCTTCGATGGTCGTCATAATTTTGCAGATGCCCTGTGGGCGCGCGGTAATTGCTGGGTAACCATTGCCATTCCCGAATTCATCGAACTTCTCGACCTGCCTGAAACTGACGGCCTGCGTATGTTCCTGATTGAAACACTCGAAGCGCAGGTAAAAGCGCTGGTAAAAACGCAGCACGAGGATGGCTTGTGGCACACACTGCTGGACGATCCTGACTCGTATCTGGAAGCTTCGGCGGCCGCCGGATTTGCCTATGGCATCTTAAAAGCGGTACGCAAAGGGTACATCAGCACCAAGTACCAGCCCTGTGCTATTAAAGCCATTAAAGCGGTACTGGCAAACATTGATGACAGTGGTGAGCTACAGCAGGTGTCCTTTGGCACGCCGGTCTTTGACGACCTGCAGGGCTATCGCGATATTCCGCTGACCTCTATGCCCTATGGGCAATCGATGGCTATTTTGGCGCTTGTCGAATTTATGAATAGCTACATCTAATCAGTCGTTAATCTATTAACTGGGAGGGTGTGTTATGACCCGTCGTGAACTCAAGCCGGTCAATTATGTTGCTTACGGGCTTAACGATATTTTAGGTGCAGGCTCGATGGCCGTGATCAGCGGCTGGATACTGTTTTTCTACACCACTTTTTGTGGCTTATCAGCCGTTCAGGCCGCGTCTATTTTTGCCATTGCGCGCATTCTCGATGCTGTGGCGAGCCCCCTGATTGGACATATTTCGGATGGCCTGGGGCGGACCAGAATTGGTCGCAAGTTTGGTCGCCGCCGGGTGTTTTTAATTGGTGCCATTCCGCTGCTCCCCAGTTTTGCCCTGATGTGGGTAAGTGGCCAGGAGTACTGGTATTACTTAATCACCTATGTGTTTTTTGAACTGGTCTATGCCTCGGTGCTCATTCCTTATGAGACACTGGCCGCTGAAATGACCGATGACTACAAGAAAAAGGCGAAACTGGCCGGCGCGCGTATTCTTACCGGTCAGGTATCGGCTATTTTTGCCGGTATTTTGCCCAGCTGGATTGTTAGCATTGCAGGCGGCAAAGAGTCTGCGTCGACATTTTTAATCATGGGGTCGATTTTCTCCGTGGTGTTCATGCTGGTGGTTTTTGGCGTGTGGTTCTTTACCTGGGAGCGCGACGCCAGCGAGCTGAGCGAAGAGGAGCTCACCAAAGACGAAAACTGGACTGTTACCGGTACCCTCAAAACCCTGTTTAAAAACCTGTCATCCACATTGCGTATTCGTGCCTTCCGTTTGCACCTGGGCATGTACCTGGGCGGTTATATTAGTCAGGATGTGTTCAATGCTGTGTTCACCTATTTTGTGGTATTTGCCATTGGCGGTACGGTGGTGATCGCCTCAGAAATGATGGCCGTGACCTATATTGCACAATTGCTGGCGGTGGCACTGGCCATTCCGCTGGTGATGCGTTTTGGCCCGGCACCCAGCTACCGGGTAGCTATTGTGTTCTATTTTGTGGGGATCTTACTGCTGCTGGCAATGTTCTTTACAACTAACGAATTCAGCTTGTTATGGTTGGGCGCCGGCGTCGTTGTGGCCGGTTTTGGCCGTGGCGCGTTAAATTACATTCCCTGGAACACCTACAACTACATGGCCGACGTGGATCAGATTGTCACCGCTCGTCGTCGCGAGGGCAGTTTCGCCGGCGTCATGACGTTTATTCGCAAGGCAACCCAGGCTATCGCCGTGATGTCGGTGGGGGTTATTCTCGAGGCGGGCGGGTTTGCCTCGGGTGAAGAGCTGCAAAGCAGCGAGGCCATTTCGACCATCGTGATTATGTTGGCCGCTGGTCCGCTGGTGGTGTTGTTGTTTGGCTTTTGGGTGTCCACCAAATTTAAGCTCAGTAAAGAAACGCATGAGGTGCTCATGACCGAAATTGAGCGCTTTAAGAATGGTCAGGATGCGCCGCTAAGTAGTGAAAACCGGGCAATCGTAGAAGACTTGTCAGGCTGGTCGTATGACAAGCTGTGGGGCAACAATACGGTGGGCCGCTAAATGAAGACACTACACGCAATACTGGCAGGCGCAACCATGCTGTTAGCGGCCTGCTCGACAACCCCGGCTAGCCATAGCGGGTCGGGTATCGCCAAATCCTGGATCGATAAAGACACTGGCCACCGCATCGTAAGGGTGTCGGAAGAACCCGGCTCACGGTCGTTATATTTTCATCAGAATGCTTACACTGCAGAGGGAGACAAAATGGTCATTTCGGTGACAAACCCGAACGGTGTCGCCGTGGTGGATTTAAGCGACTGGTCTGTGAAGCGACTCTATGAGCATCCTGATGTGGGGATTTTGTTCGTTGGCAAACAAACCCGCAGTGTGTACCTCACCCGCATTGCTGGTGACAACAGTCAAAAAGTGCATCCGCAAAACGAGTTGCAGCAACCCACCGAGCTACTGCGGGTGAATATAGATAGCGGTGCCGTTGAAGAGCTGGGCGCGATCCCGGCCGGTAAAATACATACCATCAACAGCAATGAAACCCTGCTAGCGGGCGCGGTGGCCGAGCGCGAACATAATCTGGAATCCGGCCCACGCAACAGCCGCTTTGAAGCGCGCTACGAGGCTGTTGGTCCGGACGGTAAACCGCTTAGTTTCGCCGATGCCAAAGAGGTGCGTATCAATGAGCGCCTTGAAGCGCGCATTCCCATGCAAATGTTTACCTTTAATATTGCCACCGGTGAGCTGAAAGTGGTGCATGAGGCGACTGACTGGTTAAACCATATTCAGTTTTCGCCTGACGATCCGGGTCAGCTGATGTACTGCCATGAGGGCCCCTGGCACAAGGTAGACCGTATCTGGACCCTGCGCATAGACGGCAGCGAGAATCAAAAAGTTCATCACCGCACCATGAACATGGAAATTGCCGGTCACGAATTTTTTGACGCCAGTGGCGAGCGTATTTTTTACGACTTGCAAACCCCACGCGGCGAGGTGTTCTGGCTGGCCAGCTACAATATGAAGACCAAAGAGCGGGTCTGGCGGCACATGCCGCGCGATTACTGGTCCGTGCATTTTAACATCTCGCCCGATGGTAACTTATTTGCCGGCGACGGCGGTGATGCCGAAATGGTGGCCCGGGCCGAAAATGGCAAATGGATTTATTTATTTGAATCGCAACCCATCAACGATGTAGCGGGGATCAGCGCACCCAATGCTGCGGATCTGATTAAGCCAGGCGTGTTAAAGGTGACCCGTCTGGTGAATATGCAAAAACACGATTACCGACTCGAGCCCAATGTGACCTTTACGCCGGACGGAAAGTGGGTGGTGTTCCGTTCAAATATGCATGGCCCGGTGCATGTCTATGCGGTAGCCGTATCCCCTGAGGTTGAATAAGCCACAGATTAAGCACTAAACGTACCGCAGAGATCGACTTGTTTTCAGATATGAAACAAATGGCCGGTATTTGGTCGTGGTAAATGGGGAATACTTGTTCATATATGGGACAGCAATCACACTAATTAAACATCAGCCTCGCAGCACGAGTGAGGCAAAGTCGTACATTAACAGGAGACAGCACCTATGAGTCAGCCAGATTTTGGTTTAACTGATAAAGTTGCACTGGTAACCGGCGCCAGCCGCGGTATTGGTCAGGCACTGGCGATGGGGGTTGCCCAAGCTGGCGCTAAAGTGGTTTGTGCCAGCAGCCGTATTGGTGGCTGTGAAGACACCGTAAAACAAATTAAAAGCGCCGGCGGTGAAGCTGTGGAACTGGCAGCCGACCTGTCTGATACCGACGCGGTGATGGCGCTGGCCGAGAAAGCCCAGGGCGTGTTCGGAGACATAGATATTCTGGTCAATAACGGTGGCACTATTTACCGCAGCGCGGCGGTGGAGTTTCCCTTGGACCAATGGCAGCACGTGTTACAGGTAAATCTGGATGCCACTTTTTTGTTATGCCAGCAAATTGGTAAAAAAATGGTAGCGCGTAAACACGGCAAAATCATCAATATTGCGTCGATGCTGAGCTACAGCGGCGGCATTACAGTACCCGCCTACACTGCCAGTAAACACGCCGTTGCAGGACTAACAAAAGCACTGGCAAACGAATGGGGTCAGCACAACGTGCAGGTCAATGCCATTGCTCCTGGTTATATCCGCACCGACAACACCCAGGCATTACAGGACGACCCTGAACGTAGCAGCGAGATACTCAAGCGTATACCGGCTGCCCGCTGGGGTGAAACGTCAGATTTGCAGGGCGCCGCCGTATTCTTAGCCAGCGCTGCAAGTAACTACATTAATGGTCATATACTCGCCGTCGATGGCGGATTCCTGGCCCGATAAGCGCGTTACGAGGAATTGATTAGCATGACAAACAAAACTGAATATGAAACCCGCTACGCGGTAGGACAAAAAGAGGTAAAGGGCTACGACACCACAGAGCTGCGTGAAACCTTTTTAGTCGATAAACTGATGCAGCCGGGCAAGGTATACTGGGTATACAGCCACTATGAACGATTTATGGTGGGCAGTGCAGTACCGACAGACAGTCCGCTGGTGCTGGAAACTCTCGATTCGCTTAAAGCCCGGCATTTCCTCGACCGCCGTGAACTTGGAATTATCAATGTTGGCGGCAACGGCACGGTAGTGGCCGATGGTGAAGAGTTTGCCCTGGCCCGCGAAGAAGCGCTATACCTTGCAAAAGACAACAAGTCGGTGACGTTTTACTCCGACGATCCGGCCAAACCGGCAAAGTTCTACCTTAACTCGGCACCAGCTCATCATGCCTTTAAGAACAAAAAAGTGGGTCGCAATGACGCCAAAGTGTTGAATCTGGGTAGCCCTGAAACCTGTAACGAGCGAACCATTAACCAGTTAATGATCAACTCAGTGGTAGAAACCTGCCAGTTACAGATGGGCTTAACCCGCTTAAAACCGGGGAGTGTATGGAATACCATGCCGGCTCACCAGCATGACCGCCGCAATGAAGTGTATTTATACATCGACTTAGACGATGGTCAGGCCGTTAGCCACTTTATGGGAGAACCCCATGAAACCCGTCATATTTTTGTGCATAACGAGCAGGCCGTGCTCTCACCACCGTGGTCAATTCATTGTGGCGTAGGCACCTCTAACTATGCGTTCATTTGGGGCATGGCTGGCGAAAACCTCGATTATGGCGACATGGATAGCTACCCGCCTGACACATTGCGATAGTAGCCAGGTGTAAGCTGTATTAGACTGTTAACAATTTGTAACCAGTGGAAGTCATTATGGAACGTTATCTGATCCCCAGTGTGAACCATGCTTGTCAGATTTTTCGGATTCTGGCTAACAATCCAAACGGTATGACCATGCATGATCTGGAAGTGACATTGGATTTACCCCGTACCACATTGTTTCGCTTGCTGCGTACGCTATGTAACGAGCAAATGCTCGAAAAGAAAGGCAAGCGTTACCATTGTGGTACTGACTTAATGAAGCTGGGGTTACACATCATAAATTCTGATCGCATGCATCAGCTGGCGATACCCCACATTCAGCGTTTAGCCCTAAAGAGCGGCCATACCGCCCATTTGGCCGTGCCCAATAACGGCAGTATATTGATTGTTGAAGTGGTTGATAGCCCTAACCCGCTGATGGTGTCCAAGCGCCCCGGCGTGCAAGCGCAATTGCATTGCTCTGCCGGCGGCAAAGTGTTTTTGGCGTTTCTGTATTACGATAATCTGGAACTCATTCTTGAAGAACACCCCATGGAAAGGCACACCGATTACACCATTACCGACATTAACGAATTGCGCGAAGAGTTGAAAAAAATCGAAGCACTTGGTTATGCCGTGGATGAGCGCGAATACAACAAAGATGTGCGTTGTCTGGCGGTGCCGGTGCGCGATAACCGCGGCGTCGTTATCGCGTCGGTGGGCGTTACTGCTCCGGCAGTGACTTTCCCCAAATCACAAATACCTGCGGTGGCTGAATTGGCCAAAGAAGCGGCTCGTGGTATTTACCGCGACACCTACCAGTTAAAAGAAAACCGGCTCGGCGCATGACGCGAGTGACTTGCTGTAGTCCGGGTTGCTGAAAAGGAGAATTCTATGCCGACCTGCCTGATTATTGGTGAGTGTATGGTGGAGCTTGCCCCGCTTACCCGTGATTCGCTGCGTAAGCAATTTGCGGGTGATACATTTAATACCGCGGTTTACCTTAAACGCTGCCTGCCCGCTTGCAACGTGAATTATTTCACTGCTGTAGGCACCGATCTGTTGAGCCGTGAGATGACAGAGCGATTTGCCGAAGAAGGGATCAATACGCAATATGTGGCCCGCAGCCAGAGCAAAAACGTTGGCATGTACCTGGTGAATACCGATGCCAGTGGCGAGCGAAGCTTTAGCTATTGGCGTAACGACTCCGCGGCCCGCCAAATGCTCACAACGGAGGCTCTGCCTGACGCGTATTTCGACATCGTGTATGTGTCCGGCATTACTGTTGCCATCCTCGATGACCCTCAGCGCGATACGCTCATTAGTGGTTTACAACGTTATCAGGCAGCGGGCGCAAAAATAGTGTTCGACCCTAATTATCGCCCGCAGTTATGGTCCGGCATTGAGCAGGCCAGAGAATGGACAATACGGTTTTATGCGTTGTGCGATATCGCCTTTCCGGGCGGCGATGATCACCGCGAACTTTATGGTCACCACTGTGAGCATGAGGTATTTTCGTTTTTGCAGGCTCTGGGCGTGCGTGAAATCGTGTTAAAGCGCGGCGCAGACAGTGTCGAAATTGCGCAGCACAACCGGCATTTTAGTGTTGCCGTTAAACCCGTTGCTGAGGTGGTTGATACCACTTCGGCGGGCGATGCTTTTATCGGTGGCTACCTGGCTAAAACCCTTGCCGGTGAGAAGTGCTCCGTGGCTGCCCGGTTCGGCGCCCGGGTTGCCGGCATCGTGATTGGTGCCAAAGGCGCTATTGTTGAGAGCGACTATTTTTTTCAGCGGTTAGATTAACCCTCTGCATACCATAGCGCCGATAAATCAACCATTGTAATAAAACAGGAAAATTAGTAAGTACTCACTAATTTCCCTGTTAACCTTACGCTTTCTAGCTGTAGTAGTGTATTCCTTACTTAGCCATGGCAGCCATTCGCTGCCCTAAACGTTTAATTGCAACTATTGCTAAAGCAGGCGTCGCTATCGCCAAAGCCGATGACGCCACTACAATGCATGGTTTCAGAATAGCTGCCGCCACCACACTCACCATTCCCGTAGGTTGCAGTATTGTATTCCATATCTTCAGCTTGTCTGATTTCACCGTTGACCAGTACGTAGTCCAGAATAACATCGCGGCCAGTGGCGTCGTTGTCATACTCTACCTGCACATCGCCGCTGGCGCCGCCGGTATAACTATAGTCGTTCATGCCGGTGGCGAGTGTCCAGTCAGCCACCACATTACCGCCAACAATCAGGTTAATATGTTCGTCGCCGTTAACACCTTCGGCACGCACTGTAATGGGATCGCTCACTGGTGCTGCGCAGTTATTGCTAAAACACGCGCCGGTATCGCCAAAACCGATAACGCCGTTACAATGCATGGTTTCAGAGTAACTGCCGCCGCCACATTCGCCATTACCATACGTCGCTGTATTGTACTCCATGGACTCGGCTTCGCGGGTTTCGCCGTTAACATACACACTGTCGAGTATCACGTCAGCACCCGACACATCGTTGTCGTACTGTACCTGCACATCGCCTGCTGCACTGCCGGTATACACGTAGGCTGCCATGCTGGTGGTTAATGTCCAGTCAGCCACTACATTACCATTGATAAGCAGGTTAATGTGTTCGCCACCCGCTGCACCGCGCGCATTCACCACTATATCGGTACTGCTCGGACCGCCAGAGCCACCACCCGAAGATGGGCCGCCGCCACTGCTGGTGCCCTCGCTTACCGTGATGTCAGAACTACCAGTGCTTTGATAGCCTTCGGATGCCATAACCATATAATCAAAGGATCCCAGGTTCAGCCCGACACTGGCCCAGGCATCAAAGTGGTTGCCGGTAGTAATAGTGCCATTGACGTTGCCATATCCCTTGATGGGCTCGCGCACACTGAAATACTGGTAAAAGGTTTGCGTACCTTCAATAGACGGTTGTTGTACTCGTTGGCAACGACGCATTCTGTACGTCGCGCCATCACTTTGAAAGGTGCCATAGTTTGTGCCACCTGAGCAGGAAGACGGATCATAGGAGCCGTAACTCTCAATGATGTAAAATTCAATCAGCGGATTACGGGTCCAGCCATACAGGGCAAGATACGAATTTTGTGAGCTGTTAACGCCATAGTAACCTTCGTAATTTACCACTTTACGGCCACCCGGATTCCAGCCTTTACCACCTACCCAATTATTGGTACTGCTGTTCCATTGTGATTGATAGCGCCCACCTGGCTGCAGTGTGAAGCTGGCATCACCACTGTCTTTCCAAAACGAGTAGTAATAGCCGTCGTGTGTACCGGTTTCGTTTTGATACAGCGTTTGTGCAGACGTGACTGTACTGGTCAGTGCCATACACAGACTGCCTAGCAGGCCTGCTGTTTTCTTTAACGTATTCATTTGTTTTTCCCTTCCTCACATAAGTTTTAACAGAGCTACGGTGTTGTGCTGGTAGCTTTGTTCTGTTGTTACGACTTCACGGCAATGGGAGTAATACTGCTAAAACCTGTAGTGTGCCGAATGTAACAGCCGGGGGAAGGTTAGCGGTGAAAACGGCGAATGTTTAGGCTTATGCGACTTTTCATAATGTTAAATATACATAACGAAAATGTTAATCGCCTTAACAAAATAATCGGTATAAAACGAGATGGATTGAATTAACCAATTGTTTTTAAATGAATTTGAAAGGTTGGTCTGTTGTCTTGGTGTGCCATTCTGCAAAAATGCGACTTTGCGTAAACTGAGTTTTATTTAAATGTTGTAATAACCGGCATGGCTAGCGGCGCTTTTTACGAGCGTTGGATTTTCTTCTACGCTTTGGTGTGTCGTCAGCTTCAAAATTCCCGTACAGGTCGTCCTCTTCCTCTTTTACTTTAACCACCGGTGGTGTCGGTTTTGGTGCAAACCCTGTTACAATTTTTGGTTTAAATGGTCGGCCAATAAGGCGCTCGATGGCCTTTAATTGTTTCGACTCATCGTCGCTATACAGCGAGATAGCTAAGCCACTGTGTGAAGCTCGGCCGGTGCGACCTATTCTATGAATGTAGTCTTCGGGTACGTAGGGCAGATCAACATTAATCACACACGGTAATTGCTCAATATCAATGCCTCTCGCGGCTAGATCGGTGCCAATCAATACTTTTACACTGCCATTTCTAAAACCCTCTAAGGCCAGCATGCGTGCTTGCTGAGTTCTGTTGGCATGAATCGAATCGGCTACAATACCTGCATTGATTAGTTCCTTTTTCAGGCAATCCGCGGCACGTTTAGTGCGCGTAAAGACCAGTATTTGAGACCAGTCATTGCGGTTAATGAGGTGAATTAGCAGTGCGTGTTTTCGCGCTTTGTCGACCGGGTGTAATGTTTGTGTAATCCTGTCAATGTGATCGTGTGCCGTGGCTAACTCAATAGTGTGAGGAGTATTGAGCATCGATATGGCTAAGGTTTTTATGTCCTGGGTAAACGTAGCCGAAAATAGCAGGGTCTGGCGTTGCTCCGGTAATAAGCTTTGTATGTGATTAAGCTGATCGGTAAACCCGAAGTCCAGCATGCGGTCGGCTTCGTCCAGTACCAGGATCTCAAGGTGGTCGAAATTAATCACCCCCTGCTCATACAAATCTACCAGGCGCCCGGGCGTTGCGATGAGGATCTCAACACCATTCTCTAGCGCCAGTTTTTGTGGTTCAATACGCACGCCCCCAAACACCGCCGTGCAGCGAATATTCATATTCTGGCTGTAGGTATCAATGCTCCTGGCAACCTGAGCAGCAAGCTCGCGAGTTGGGGTGAGGATTAACGCTCTTATGGTGTTTGCGGGTGGGCGCGGCTGGTTTGCCAGGCGCTGCAACACCGGCAATGCAAAACTGGCTGTTTTGCCGGTGCCGGTTTGTGCAATCGCGATAACATCCCGCCCACTCAGTATCGCTGGAATGGCTTCTTTCTGAATGGGCGATGGCTGGGTATATCCCCAGGCAGTTACGGTGCGAAGCAGTGTAGAGCACAGGCCTAGAGCGCTGAATGACATAAGAGAAGGCGTCTGCAATTTATTAAAACTCGTCTCATAATACGTGGTGTGCGTGCGTATTGCGGCATTATTTATTGGCTTTCTGTAAATAGCCCAATGTGCGGTGACAAGCAACGCCATAAAAGTCTGAACGCGACTGGCTACAAGCCGGGCTAGTTAATCGCTTTTTTAGCCAGAAATATGGTGTGCTTACTGCCTTTTCCTTTGCGTGCCCTGGCGATACACGTGTTAACTTTGTAGCCCGCCGTTTTTAACCGAACAGAAAACAGGTAATCAGGTCCGGCGGACCAAATAGCCAGCATACCGTTGGGTTTAAGCACTTCATAAATATCTTGTAGTCCGTCGAGAGAATAAATCCAGTTATTATCAGAATGCGTTAGCCCTTCAGGGCCATTGTCGACATCGAGTAATATGGCGTCGTACGTAGGTGTCCTGGTGTTTAAAAGGTGCTTTACGTCACCAATCTTAACGGTTGTTCTGGGATCCTGAAGTGGGTTTTTAGCGCAGTTACCTAATGGTCCTTTGTTCCATTCCACTACTTCCGGTATTAACTCAGCGACAGTCACTTGCGAGCACGGTGTAACTTCGTTCAGCGCCGCTGCAAGGGTGTATCCCATGCCTAAACCACCCACTAAAACGTGTGCGTTAGGTGTCGACGTCAGGTGAGCACAGCCTAATTGAGAGAGCTCTTTTTCGGAGTTATATACGCGGCTATTCATCAATTCGCCACGGACGCCGGAAAGTCGAATACTGAACTCTTCACCGCGCCGGGAAAATAGTAACTCACCACCCTTGTTTGGAATTTGAGCTCTGCCTAATTTAACCCATGGAACCATCTGTCGGCTTACCCTGTATTGACGTAATGTGGAAAGTTAAGTTTTGCTTAACCGTAATGTTGGCGCGCAGCTTAGCACATTTGCCAGACATTATGGGGTAGTTAAAATGCGTCACAGTGAATTAATACTAAATGCACACCGTTCGCATAATTGTTTGTGAATCACTCTTGGAAAAGCTTGTCGGCGTTGCTTTATACCCATACATCATTTTCGGCGGTTAATTCACTGTCTGAGTCACCGGTATTAACAACCCCTTTGGGTTCAACAAGCATTATTTTGCATTCGGTATTAGCGCTTGGTTTATGCTCAACGCCTTTAGGAATGACAAACATTTCTCCCGAATTCAGAGTCACCGTACCTTCACGAAACTCGATATTAAGGGTACCTTCTACCACGATGAAAACTTCATCTGTATCAGGGTGATCATGCCAAACAAACTCCCCCTCAACCTTTACCAGCTTAAATTGATAGTCATTCATTTCTGCGATAACGCGTGGCGACCAATGCCGGGTAAATTTTGAAAATTTGTCTTTAAGATTTATAGCTTCTAACTTCATTTTAACTCCATGTAATAACAAGTAGCTATCGCTCGTCTGAATGGCGAGCAACTTATAGTGGGTTCAGGGGACATCGTTCGCGGTCTTTGCTATTTGCGTGCTGTTTCGCCCGGTTTCAGTGATTTCAATTGGCTTAAAAATGCGCGTACCTGTGGCTCACCTTCTGCTGGCGCCCAATCGGCAAAGTCTTTGTCGTCGGTAACTTCGTAGGGCCCTTGTTTTACTTCAACAAAGGTTACCGGCGCATTGCATACGGTGGCATGCCACGTATTTGGCGGTATCTCCACGCCCAATACATCGCTTTGCGGGCCTAACGCCATACGCTCGGTCAGTGCGCCGTTATCGTCGAAAAACACTAATTCCAGACAGCCTTCTACCACCATAAAAAACTCCCACTTGGTGGGCTGGCTATGGCGGTGGGGGCGAACGTAGGAGTCTGGCAGCATGCACACAAATAACCGCTGTACCGGCTGCTGGTAATCCTCATGTACATTATGGTGTGCCCGCCGCCTTGGGCTGGCTTCAGCTTTCGCCCTTAACTCACTGAGTAGTTCGCGATCAAACCGTTTCATGCCGGGGATCTTCCTTGTGTTGGCTGTGATCATGCGACTGTTGCAAAATATCTTTTTGCAGATGCTGAGCAATTTCTGGCCATACCAACGCCATTATATCGCAGCGTAGAGCAGATGCTTCCTCAGAGTACTTTAGCGCACCGTCATCGGCGGCATCAAGCCAGTGATTATCGCGCAGCGCACTAATAAAACTCGATAATACATTTTTATCGTAAAACTCTGGGGAGTGCATGCCGTAGAGTTTCGACAATCGTTCGGCAACCGTTTTACTCTCGCGCTCCAGGGCGCTGCGACTGATCGACTTTTCGCGTTTTAGTATGGTGAGCACTACGGCATAACGTTGCAGGGTTTCCTGCATACAACGACTCAGTAACCAACTTGAATGAAAATGCTGGTTACCGGCTTCTGGCGGTGCCAAATAGCGGCCTTTTTGCTGCAACATGCCAGCATCTTTAAAGGCTTCAATCAGTTCTGATGTGTAGGTGAGCGCCTGATCCTGTGATAAACACATAAACAATTCGCGCTGTAATAACGGGTACAGTGCCGCAATCAGTTGTAATACGCTGCTCTTTTCAAGCTTACCCTGAGCGAAAATGGCCGTCATCACTATGCCGGGCAAGGCAAAAAGATGAATAATATTATTGCGATAATAGGTGAGGAATACCGCATTATCCGGCAACGGACTAATGAGTGTGCCGTAGTTATCACTGGTAACCTGCAGGCGGTTTAACGCTAAGGTGCTTTCCAGCATCTCGGCTGCGTCTTGCTCAGGTAGTGTGGCGTCTTTACTGTATGGCGCGGCATTAAACAGGGTTAAATAATCGCGCATGGCCTGTAGCAATTCGGTCTTACTCATGGTTTGAGTTTTAGATGCCAGCAAACACAACGATGAAAGCGCCATACCGTTTATGGCTGCTGCGCTGTTTACGCGGGTCATTAGCTCACTGGCCAGGCTGTTAACCGTGGGCGTTAACCAGGCAGGTTTTTGCTCCGGGTTGGCAGTGTGGCTTGCGCGCCAGTTAGGCGCTTTGTTATCTAAAAATTGATTTAGTGAAATGGGCTCACCAAAGTTTACGTAACCGTGACCATAGTTTTTGAGTTTCTTTATGGCAGAAAATACCTGCCAGTTAGATTCTTTTTTCTTGGCGCCGCCTTTGAGCTCGCTTAAATAGCTTTTTACTTCCATGACGTTTTCGTAACCAATGTATACCGGCACCAGGCTGACCGGACGATTTACGCCTTTAATGGCGGCCTGAATAGTCATTGCCAGCATGCCGGTTTTGGGGGGGATTAACCGGCCTGTACGGCTGCGCCCGCCTTCGGGATAATATTTAACCGCATAGCCTTTTTTAAACAGTAACTCCAGGTACTCTCGAAAGACGGCAGTATAGAGTTTATTACCGGCAAAACTGCGGCGTAAAAAAAACGCACCGCCGCGACGAAATATACCGCCTACCGGCCAAAAGTTAAGATTTATGCCGGCAGCAATGTGTGGCGTTACCAGGCCTTCGTGGTATATGACATAGGTTAGCAACAGGTAATCCATATGGCTGCGGTGGCAGGGAACATAAATGATCTCGTGACCGTTATTCGCCAATTCACGAATGCGGTTGGCATGACCAACACTGATACCATTATAAATTTTATTCCAGATACGGGTGAGCAGTCTGTCGCCAAAGCGGATTAACCCCTCGCGATAATCGGCGGCGATTTCCTGCAGATAACCGGCGGCGACCTGGCGGGCTTCATGGGCGTTTAGGTTTTTAGCGCGCATTTCTTCGCTTAGCGCGCTGCGCACCATCGCCGAGCCTAATACCGCGTTATGTAATTCCTGACGATCCAGCAATGTGGGGCCATTCATAACCTGACGCTTGCGGTGAAAATGCGTGCTGGCCACGCGTGCCAGCTTATGCGCAGAAAAGGCATCGCTGGTCTGGTGATCTGCCATCGCTCGGGTAGAGACGGCCCGGCTAAAGCTGATAAAACTATCGCGGCCTAAAAACAATACAATAAAAAACTTACGTAGCCAGCTTGGTGCAGCTGCATGGGTGATCAGATCGGCAAAACCAGGTTTACCTTTACCCGGCGCCCTGCCCCAGGTAACAAATACCGGTACTACCTGAATATCTAATTCAGTGTGTTGGTGATGCAACTGAAACAAATCGGTAAATACCGGTTCAATGTCGGTATCGTTGCGGCGTTTTCTGAACAGTGCTTCGGTTCGCCGCAAAAACAGGCTGCCCGGGTAATGTTTACCTGCCAACGTTACGTCTTCCAACGGGCTCGGCAAACTCAGCCGCTCGGTGGCCATTTTAAGGGCCAGCTGATCGGTGACTGAATCGGTGGGCAGCAAATATATGATAGGGCGTGTTTTGTCGATGCCGAGTTCAGACTCAACATCTGACGGAATATTCTTGGTTTTTACCAGCCACTTAACTGGCAGACGAAACACGTTAAGCAAAGCCTGACGCATCCAGGTCATGAATTGGGTGTCCTGTTCAACAAATAACGCCTTTAGTGTACCACGAAATCAGCCGGTGATAATGCCCTTGCATGGCGCTCACTGTCTGAGTTTAAGTGTGAGTGCGCCACTTAAACACACCAGCGCTGTGGCCGATGTGCCCCATGCCCAGTCTATAAGCGTAATGTTGAGCGGCCAGTCTGCCACTATAGAATAATTGGTGAGATTATAAGTCCCGTAGGCCGTTGCCCCTACAATTGCCCCTTTTAACAAAGCCTGACTCACCTGAACTTTGCCGTTGGTAATGCTTGGCAGCACCGCCAAATAAAGCGCGGCGGCGCAATAAGCTAAATAGAAAACCAACCATGGCCAGGTAATAAACTGTTCGCGAAGCACACCTGACAAGCTGCCAAAATACCACTGGTTTGCGACTGCGCCCAGCCATACGGAGTCGAGCAAACCGAAAGCAATTAGCATGATGATGTACGTTATCAATACGGTGACTTTTGACATGTAAAACCTTGTTGGCTGTGAAATTTCGGAACTACTAACTTATAGCGAATGAGTCGCGAAATAGATCGCAATGAATATTGTGCAGGGAAGTAATTGTTTTATGTGCACAAATAACAGTTTAGCGCGAGCAGGCACCTATTGAAATTAATGGTAATGTAAATTATTATTATTTGCATTGGATCGGGCGGGTATTAAACCCTGAGCGCAGTGGGTCATAAGCAGAAGAAAATATGGTGATTGGTAGTTTACTGGCCGGCGGGGCATCCTTGCTGGGTACATACATTATTTACCTCGGCTGGCAACGCAATCGCGTGTTGTGGTCTGCTGCTGGGTGGCTGGGAGTGCTCGTCAGTCTTTTATTGTTTATCCCCGTCATGGGTAGTGAATATGCAATAACTATTGGTCTGTCTTTGCCTGCCATCGGTGTGTGGCTGGGGATTCAAAAAGAAGCCCAACAGCAACGCAGCGCTCGCCATGTAACCAAGGCGACACATCACTGGCAGTTTAAGTGGCAGCCAGTAGTTGCGAACATCTGGCATGCGCTGTATGTCTTGCCGGTGCTGATGTTTGCCTGCGGACTCATGGTCATTACACTGGTCTATCAACTGCCCGTTAGTGAGCCTAAACAAATGGCCATCGGCGTGACGACAATGCCGGTACTGTGGGGCGTTATTGCTTATTATTATGTTATGTCAGCGCGTAAGTTAAGCCATGTAATGGGTTGCCTGTTGTTTGCTGGCCTGGCGGCTGCTTATTTGTTTGGAGTGTCTCATGGCTAAAGCTGTTTCTGCCCCGGCGAGTTTCGCCAAACGATCGCTACATGCGCATTCCTGGCTGGGCTTACTGATTAGTGCCGTGATGTTTTTAATATGTCTGTCTGGTACCGTGGCGGTATTGCACCTGGAGTTTGAGCGCTGGGAGCAGCCCTTTATTGCCGAAAGCACCGAGTTCAATATTGACCAGGTGGAAAAGGCCTATACTGCCTTTACCGACGAATACCACGACGAAACCCACCACTATTATTTTGTGTTTCCCGGTACGGGCGTCCCGCGGTTAGTGATGGAAGATGACCATCGCGCGCATTTTGTTGATGACCGCGGCGCGTTAATAGAGCAGGAAAATGTTACCTGGACCGAAATGTTGGTCGACCTGCATTTGTATCTGCATTTACCCCACACTTTTGGCATGATTTTCGTGAGTGCCTGCGGTGCTTTGTTATGTGCGCTGATTATTTCCGGATTGTTTGCCCACCCCCGTATTATTAAAGACGCGTTTAAATTTCGCTACGGTGGGGACGGGCTAAAAACCAATATCGATTTGCACAACCGCCTGAGTGTATGGGGTACTCCCTTTCATTTGATGATTGCTATCACCGGCGCGTATTTTGGTCTGGCCGGGGTGTTTGTTACTATTATTGCCCAGGCTTTTTATGGGGGGGATACGCAAGAAGTATACGACCGGGCATTTACCCCGGAGCCCGAATTAGTGCAGGAAGTTGCGCCGCCGAATATCGGTGCCGCAATGCGCGATCTGCGTACCAAAGTGGATACCGACAACTTACTCTTTTTTACGGTGCATGAACCGGGGACGCCCAAGCAGTTTATGGAGTTTTTTGTGCGTACGCCGGAGCGTTTAATATATTCTGAAAATTATCGCTATGACTCAGCCGGAAACTATCTGGAAAAAGCCGGTTATTCAGATGGTGACGGCGGTATGCAGGCGCTCTATTCGGTATTCAGGCTGCACTTTGGCGACTTTATTGGTATGCCGGGTAAAGTACTCTATGTCATTCTGGGCATGATGCTTACTGTGATTTCGGCAACGGGTTTGAATATCTGGCTTAAAAAGCGTAAAACCCGTGATGCCATTAATGTGATGTGGCCCGCATTTGTATGGGGTACGCCGATTGCTCTGGTAGTCAGTGCCATCGCTTACTTCGCCATAGCCCTTGCCCCGGTGTGGGTCTTTTGGCTGTCTCTGCTGTTGTTAGTCGGGGCAGGCAGTAAGTTTGCCCATGAAGATAATGTTGTCAGTATGTTTAAGCAGTTACTCGGTTTGGTTATTGTTATGTTCTGGGTGGTTTATGCGGTGCAATTTGGCAGTGCTGCGTTGTCAGTCGCGGCATTACAGATCAACCTGCCTCTGCTAGCCGTTGGCGCCTGGGCCATGTGGTCAGGCAGTGGTAAAGGGGCTGACTTGCGAGCCGCCAACCAACAGGCACAGGCGGCAAAGTAATTACATTCTGTCGATGGGTGATATTATGTATATTGTGATGTTCGAATTTGTGGTGAAGCCTGGCAGAGAGGCCGATTTTTTAGCGGCCTGGCCGCGGGTTACCCAGGGGATATATCTGTTTAAAGGGAGCCTGGGTTCACGTCTGCACAAAAGTGAAGAAGGACAATGGATAGCCTACGCTCAATGGCCTGACCGTGATACATTTGAGCGTGCTGCCGGGGTCGATATGAATGAGGCGTATAACGTTGAACATCAGGCCATGCGCGACGCACTTAACCTGCAAGATACCCGGATTTTATACAAGATGGACGTCACCTGTGACTATTTACAACGTCGTCCATTTGCGCTCGAGTAGTATCCACCCTGGCATTTGAATACCCGCAAGCAGAAAAGCTACTCAACCTGAGTAAAAATCAGTACATTATCACTCTCGTGTTCTTAACACTGCGGAGACTCAATGCAACATCATTTTTGGCATAATAAATGGGAAAAAGGCGAAACAGGCTTTCATCAGACTGATACTCACCCCATGTTGGTGCGATATGCTGATGAGCTGGGTTTTACGTCGCCGTGTCGAATTTTGGTGCCGCTATGCGGTAAAAGTCACGATATGACCTTTCTGCTCAAGCGCGGTTGTGACGTGCTCGGCGTGGAGCTAAGTCAGGTAGCGGTAGAGCAGTATTTTGCGGCGCTGAATATTATCCCTGAAATTAAGCAATGCGGGGAGTTACTGTGCTACAGCGCACCTGGTATTACCTTGTTTTGTGGAGATTTGTTTGCGCTTGAACCCAAGCATACCGGTACTATTGACGCTGTGTATGACCGCGCCGCGCTGGTTGCATTGCCAGCCGAAATGCGCACATCTTATTGCCAGCATGTCCATACGTTGGCACCGCAGGCGAAACAGCTACTAATTACCTTCGAATACGACCAGTCAGCCATAGCAGGCCCACCCTTTTCAGTCTCACCTTCCGAAATAGAGCAGTATTACGCGGCTCACAGCGACATTACTCCATTAATGAGTGCTGAACTGGCTGGTGGCCTGAAGGGGAAAGTCCCCGCCACGGAACGCGCGTGGTTAATTAGCAGTACAACAGCTTAACAGGCGTTTTGTGCTACAAACGCCGCCTGGTAGCGTTCGTTGTGCATAAACATTGTTATGCCTTAAGGTTGTTTTAAGTTTTCGTTGCTATACTAAAGCTAACTAAAATTATCTGATTTCAACAACATGCGAATACTTCTTGTTGAGGATGACAAGCCTTTGTCGAATGCGCTCTCCAGCTCATTGCGGGCGGCTAACTATGTGGTTGACTGTGTGCATACCGGCCGCGATGCGTTGTCTATGCTGGCCGCCGGGCAAACTGATAGTGTTATTCTGGATTTGGGACTGCCTGATATGGATGGTCTGGAGGTATTGCGTAACATTCGTCGCAAAGCCAGGGATTTACCGGTGATCATTTTAACCGCGCGTGACAAAATTACAGATAAAATTGTTGGACTGGATGCTGGCGCAGATGATTATTTGCCTAAACCCTTTGATATGGATGAGCTATTTGCCCGCTTACGGGTAACGCAGCGGCGTTTGGGTACTGCTACCAGTGCCATGGTCGCTATTGGTGATGTTGCACTGAATACACAAACGCTGGAGCTGACGGTTAGTAACGAACCCGTTGTGTTGCCACGCCGGGAGCTGATGCTACTGCAGGTTTTAATGGAAAATGGCGGCCGCATACAACCAAAGCAAAAGCTTGAATCGCGCTTATATGAATGGGGCGAAGAGGTGTCGAGCAATACCATTGAAGTTCATATTCATCACTTGCGTAAAAAACTCCCGGAAAACTTTATTAAAACCATCCGTGGTGTAGGCTACAGCATACCGGTTAACAACGGAGCCTGACGATTGCATTCGATTCGCCGTGCCATTACCTTGGTGTTAATAAGCTCTCTTATTCTGGTGATTTTCAGTGCGGCGATACACGGCTATCGGGCTGCTCTGACAATGTCGTCGCAGTTTATGGATCAGGAACTTAGTACCCTGCTTTACTCTGTCTCACTGAGCAATGGCCACCCGGCGCAAGTGCAGGGCAGCGGCGATTTTGTTTATCAAGTATGGCGTGACGGAAAGCTCCTCACCCATTCCAGCAAGGATATCCTGACCCCTTTAACAACCCGTAAAAGCGGGTTTTCAGATGAAAATTTCGCGGGCAAACGGTGGCGGGTATACACCCAATCTCTGGCTGACGAAACCGTTGTGATGGTTGCACAACCTTTGCAAAGCCGGCTTAACCTGACTGACTCGTTAACGGTGTCGGTGATCATGCCTTTTTTATATGCCGTGCCCATTTTGGCGCTTATCGTGTTTATGACCGTAAGCCAGGGGCTCAAACCGCTCAAAATGTTGTCGCAAAAGTTGTCGCAACGTAAAGGAAAGGATCTGTCTGCTATTACGTTGTCACGTATACCCACAGAAATGCAGCCGGTAATGAATACCCTCAACACGGTGTTCTCTCGTCTTAATGAGGCCTTTGAACGCGAGCAACAATTTGCCTCCAACGCGGCCCATGAATTGCGCACGCCGTTAAGTGTAATGAAAATCAACTTACATAATCTGGCTACCGAGCAGCCCGCTAACGCCGACAAGCTCGCCGCAATTCAGCAAGATACCGACCGTATGATTCACGCAGTCAATCAGATATTGCTGCTGAGCCGCACCAGTCCTGAGTTGTTTCATTTACAGCTGGGTATGGTTGACGCGTATGCCGTAGCGCAAAATGTTATTACAGATCTGTATAGTAAAATTGATAAGCAGCAACAGGAAATCAGCCTGGAAGGTAGCAGCGCTTTGCTGAAAAGTACCGAATTTACGCTGTACACCATGCTGCAGAATCTGATTGCTAACGCCAGTGCGTATGCACCGAAGCAGGCCGCGATCCAGGTAACAGTATCTAAAGTAAAGAGTCAGATTGTTTTATTGGTTGAAGACTCGGGACCGGGTATTGCGGCTCACGAGCGCCCCCAGGTGCTTAAACGCTTTTACCGTGACCAGCAGGACTCGCAATACAAATCGACCGGCAGTGGACTGGGACTGGCGATTGTGGGACAAATTGTCGCTTTGCATCAGGGCAGTATTGCATTGGGAGAATCGGCATTAGGTGGTTTGAAGGTGCAGGTGACGTTGCCGGTTGAGGGAGCCGATTCATGAGGCGCTGGCTGGGGTGGAGTCTGCTGGTTATCTCATGGCTGCCGTTTCAGGCAATCGCTGCCTTGCCTGAAGTCACTATCGACATTCGCAATA
Organism: Alteromonadaceae bacterium; assembly: GCA_013373625.1. Taxonomy (GTDB): domain Bacteria; phylum Pseudomonadota; class Gammaproteobacteria; order Enterobacterales; family Alteromonadaceae; genus Alteromonas. Next base: position 89,772 of record JABXHM010000028.1, read on the forward strand.
ACCTGTTTTTACCGCAAACGGTGAGAATACCGGCTAATAAAAAAGTGCGGCTGACGTTTATTAATCACGATCCGACGCCCGAAGAAATTGACAGTTTCGATCTAAACCGGGAAAAAGTTATTTTTGCCAATAGCCGTGGCACCATCTTCGTGGGGCCATTGCCGCCTGGCGAGTACCATTTCTTTGGCGAGTTTCACCCCAATTCAGCCGTGGGCGTAGTGTTGGTCACTGAAGAACAAACAGAGGAGACGGCCAATGCTAATTAATACCGTCATTTTGTTCCTGCGCGATACTTTGCCCGTTTTTCTGATGTTAAGCCTGTTACTGGTTCAGCGCGGTGCTAATTTCAGGCATTTACTGGGCGGCGCAGCGGTTGGTTTTTTGCTGGCGCTGGCGCTGTATTTTAATTTGTCGGCGGTATCAGAAGTCTTTGACGGAGGAGGCCTGGAGTTAATTAAAACCGCTGTGCTGATGATATTGTTAGCGAGTTTATGTGAGTTTCTGGCTCGGCAGTGCCGGCGACAGCCTGAGCAAACCCGGCGACTTAGCGCAGTACTCATGACCGGCATAACATTTATCAACGCCATTCACTTTTTAATTTATATCGTAGCTTACTGGTCTGCGCCCAATGCTGGCACAGCATTGGTGCTGGGCAATATTATTGGCCTCGGTATCAGCATAAGTGTGGGTGTGCTTCTGTATGCCCTGATCAAAGCAATGGGTATTCAGATTTTACAACTTGCTATGCTCACATTATTTGTTGCCGGACAGGTTGCAGGTATTGCGTTATTGCTCGAACAGATCAACCTGTTACCTAACCAAATCAGGCTATGGGACACGTCTGAATGGGTATCTGATGACAGTGAGTACGGTCATTTCCTTAACGCGCTGGTGGGCTACGAGGCTACGCCAACGGGCGCCTATGCCATTACCTACTTATTCGCGTTGTTATTGCCTGCGCTGTATTACTACGTCACCGTGGCGGTAAAACATGCACAAAGAACCGCCAAGGAGGTACGATGAAACACTACCTGATTTTACTGTGCCTGTTGCTTGTGTCGGGCGGAGCCCGTGCCGACAATTTTACCGTCGACAAGGTATATCAACCCTATGTACTGCCATTTGAACGCGAATTTGAGTGGCGACTGACGTCACGTCAGAACGACGATGGCAATATTCTTATGCAGCGCCTGTCATTTGGCCACGCATTAACGGAATACACTATTTTAGAAACCTATATTGTGGGGACACGCGACGAGTACGGTGATTTCGGCTTGCAGTCTTACGAGTTAGAGCTGCGCACTATGCTGACTAACCAGGGCGAATACTGGGCCGACTGGGGCACGCTGTTTGAGTTGGAGAAACAACACAACAGCAACGACTGGGAAGTAAAAGGCGGAATCCTCACCGAAAAAGAGCTTGGCCGGTTTAGCCTTACCACTAACGTCATGCTGGTTTATGAGTGGGGTGATAATGTTCCGTCAGAATTTGAAAGCGAACTCAAAATGAAGTTTCGTTACCGCTGGATCCCGGAAATTCAGCCCGCCGTTGAATTCTACGCTGCCGAGGACTTTGTGGGTGTTGGCCCGGCCTTTATGGGGATCAGGCGTTTCGATGGGCAAAAACAGCTAAAATGGGAGTTAGGCTTTATTGCCGGGCTCAATGGCGACAGCAAAGATCATACTTTGCGTATGTCGCTTGAATATGAGTTTTAGCGAACGGCGACACCCTGTTTAGTCGCCTGATTGCTAATCGGCAGAGCCAGCGTAACCGTTAACAAAAAGAGTGTTGTTGTATCAGCATGGGTTAAAAGGAATATCCCAGCATCTCGATATCGCGCTTAAAATGCAGAGCAACCAGTTCTGCAAGTTCATCTGAGTAATAGCGATGATAAGAGTCTCTGTCGTTGGCCTGACGTTTATGTGGTAGCTTTGCGATGGGCAGCTTAAGGTGAGTACAAATGGCATTAAAATCGTCCTGCAGCGTTTCATATCTGGCAATAAAATCCAGACACAAATTGCCTTGCAGATCGATCAGGTAGTCAGTTTGCAATTGCATCGATGTGTCGATGTGATACTGATAACAGCGCTCAGGATCGAGTTTGAAGCGCATAAAGCTGTCGAAGTCTGCGCAGCCAGCTAACAGACCCGGACGTTCTCGCAGAATATGGTGGTAAGAACTCACCTGCAAATCCCAGGGATTTCTCACAAAAGCGAATTTATACAACGCTGCAAAGTAGTCAGCGGGTAACATTTCTTTTGCGGCAATTACCTTGCTGTGGCGAGGAAAACGACAACCCAGTTTATGTCCACACAACTGACTGAGTTTATTCACAATGAATTGCGCGATACCGTATCGTCTATCCCAGCGATACGAAGACAGCGCATCGCGCACACTGGTGCCGCCGGTTTTTGCAATATGAACGAACAAGAACTGGTATTTGTGAGATAGCAACATATCGGGATAAACAAAGTGTGCAAAAAAATACGTCTGTGCAGCCTACGATGGCTATATGACACATTAAAGTCAGTATCTGTTTTTGCACCCGGCGGTGACATGCGACGCCAGGTAAATACCCTTGCCGTTTTACCATAATCTGTATTTTTACAATGGTGACACACGAACCATAATAATACCTGTTAAACTACAGCTTTAATTAGCCAGACAAATTTTACGCCACTGCTGCTTACAGTTCGCACCGTCTATTACTCAGGATCACCATGGCACTCAAAGCGACCATTTTTAAAGCTGACCTATCAATTACCGATATGGATCGCAATTATTACAATGACCACAATCTGACCATTGCTCGTCACCCCTCTGAAAACGATGAGCGTATGATGCTTCGAATTGTTGCGTTTATCGCAAACGCTCACGAACAGTTGCAGTTCACCAAGGGCCTGTTTGACGATGAGGTGCCGGACCTGTGGCAAAAAAACTTTAGTGATGAAATAGAGCTGTGGATTGAATTAGGCCAGCCATCTGAGCAGCGAATAAAGAAAGGCTGTAATCAAAGCCAGCAGATGATGATTTATTCATATGCTAACAACAGCTTTGAGGTGTGGTGGAAAAAAGAGAAGAGCAAATTACAAACCAGAAAAAATCTGTCAGTATTTACCCTGCCTGAGGCGCTGGCTGGCGCATTGGGGAATGCCGTTCAGCGCTCTATGCAAATCCAGGTAACCATACAGGATGGGCAAATGTGGCTAACCATTGAAGGCGCCGATACTACCGAAAGTGTCGAGGTTGCCATTGAGAAGCGCGACTAATGAAAAAGCTCTCCAGCGTACAACGTAAACAACAGGCATTATTATTTAGCGTTGCCGATACACTTGAAGAGCAGGGTCGCGCCGAGCTTGAGGGCATGGTGCAATGCTGGTTCGACGTGCAATACCATCAATTTCCAGGCTCGCTGTTGTTGCGTTTTCAGTTTGAAAATGAGCACGCACGCTGTGCTGCTGAGCCCGAGCTAAAGACATGGCAAAAGCGTTTAAGCGCCGCGTTGCTTAAAAAAGGCGTAGTGCTTAAAGACATGCGCCGGCATTTAGTGTTTACACTGGATGAGCCTGAGGCGTAAGTTGCTAGACTACAGCCATTACGATAAAGCGCATGGCGTGGTGTCAGTGGGTCGCTTATAATTAGTTGGGGTAGTGGTTCGATAAGGAACGCACGGTTGGTGACTGGAAAGGTGTTGTGGCGCATATAGTAAGAATAGCGAGTTATTGTTTACTGCTAATTTTTAATCATGGCGTTGTGTATGCGCAGCCATCTGCGCCTGACGCTGCGACACACTCTACGATTAATTTCGCGATTAACTCACCAGGGTCTGCTCCGTATTTGTACTTTTCGCAATCGTCGCGGCAATACGAGGGCGTTTTAGTCGACTTGTTTAACAGCTTCGCCGAACAAGAGAACTACGTCGTTAATTTTCAGGATTCCAGTCGGGCTCGTAGCGAAATGCTCGTAAAGCAAGGTAAATCCGATTTGTTTATGTCGGGTCGGGTGTGGTTGGATGATCCTGAAAGCTTTATATATAGTGATACGTTGATGATGCATGCCAGCTATATCTACGCCACAACAGCTTTTGATGGTCCTTTTGTGCCCGAGGCGCACCCTAAAGCGACGGTCTGTACTCGCACTGGATTTATCTATCCCGTGTTGCAACCTTATTTTGACGATAAATCATCAGGTTTAATCAGGGTTAACTCCAGCAGCCAGTCGACTATGGCTATGATGTTGGCAAAAAATCGTTGCCAGTTCACCATAATGAGCGAACAAAATGCGCTGTCTATTCTGACCCACAGCCGCTTCTGTAATACGGAGTTTTATCAGTCACCGACCGTGATTAGCCAGGTTGACCTGGTGTTGGTTATCAGAAAAGAACGTCCCGATATTCAACATGTCATCAATAAGTACTTCGCTGAATTCAAGCGCTCCGGGCAGTTGCAGGCTTCTATGGCCAGACACTCCGGCGACAAAGGATTTCCAAAGCTCAAGTGTGAGTAAGTCGGTTTTTACCCTTGCTCCACCGTGCCTTCAGCGCCTTATCAACGAGGCGGAACTTTACTTTCATTAATTACACCAAAAAATATTCACTTAATTATTCCGGCTTAAGGTTCACTTAATGTTGCTATTTCATACTTACGCTCAACAGTCACCAGTGAGTCGAAGTTATGTTAAGTACCCATCAAGCTGTTTCAGTGTCAGCGCCCTGCCAGCAAGTTGTCCATAAAGGTAAGGTAGCAGCTCCCGTATCAGTATACGTTGCCAGTAAGCACTCCGACCAAAGAGCAGCTATGGAGCGGCATATTGCCAGTGGTTTTCATAAAGTTTACCAGGCAAACATTACTGAGTTTATGCCGTTACTGGTTGGCTTAGGTGGACACAAACCCGAAGCGGCGCTGGGTATACGGACCGGGCGCGAAGCGATGTTTGTTGAACATTACTTCGATACGTCATTGGCTGAGGCTCTTAGCAACAATGGTATTGATTGTCCGCGACACCGCCTGGCTGAAATTGGCAATCTGTACAGTGCTTCTTCACGTTACACCATGCCCTTGTTGTTACTCACTGCGATGGCTTTGTTTCACCAGCATGTTTCAGTGCTGGTGTTTACCGCCACTGATTATTTACAGCGCATGATGACGCACGGCGGTCTGACTCTGCATCCTTTAGTTGCGGCTGATGCAGCCAGACTCCCTCAAACCTCAGCAGGTAAAACCGCGCAAAACTGGGGCAGTTATTACCAAACCAACCCTCAGGTGGTGGCGGCAAAGGTTGCCGATATTATGCAGCTTACTCTTGATAACTCGCTCATTTGCGCCGGTTTTGCACCGTTTGCTGGTCTTTCTCCGGCGTTTTCAGCCGAACTGGGGGCACAGCTATGATATTGCAAAACTGGCAACAGTGGCCTGAGCGCATTGCCCTGGAGTGGTCCGACGGCAGTCTGAGTTATGCCGACTTGCACAGCGCCGTGCAACGCGCGGCATGCTGGTTGAGCACGCAATCCTGCAGTCGCATTGCATTGTTGGCCGATAACTGCGCGGACTGGGTTATCTGTGATTTGGCTTGTCGGCAGGCCAATAAGTTATTAGTGCCTATCCCCCCTTACTTTTCGGTGGCCCAGCGTGAACACTTGCTGGAGCAGGCCGGTATTGAACTGATACTGACCGATCAGCCGGGCGTGTTTTATATTGACGTAGCGAGTGCTTCGCCTTTTTCGCAATTAACCGCCCTGCAACGGCCAAACACAGCAACGCCACAAATACCTAAAGGAACCGGCAAAGTTACTTTTACCTCAGGCTCTACAGGCAACCCCAAGGGTGTGTGCTTAAACAACGGATCGCAGCACATTGTGGCGCAGAGTCTTAACGATGCGCTTAAGTTCAGCCATATTCGTCATCAGTGTTTGTTACCGCTTGCCACACTACTTGAAAACATTGCTGGCATCTACGCGCCCCTATTAAGTGGTGGCACAGTCGTGCTCAACCGCGCTAAAGAACTTGGCTTTACCGGTGCCAGATTAACCGACCCGGCAGCAATGCTAAGTGCCATCGGTGTAGCGCAACCGGAGTCCTTAATTTTAGTACCTGAGTTGCTCATGCTGCTGGTGTCTGCCATTACTACTGGCTGGCAACCACCCGCTTCGCTCAAGTTTATTGCCGTCGGTGGAGGCTATGTTGCCCCAGGCACTATAGCCGCTGCACGCGCCGCTGGCTTACCGGTTTTTCAGGGGTATGGTCTGTCTGAATGCGTGTCGGTGAATACGCTCAATGTACCGGATGCCGATCGTATCGACACTGTGGGGAGTGCGCTTGGGCACAACCAGTTATTCGTCAAAAATGGCGAATTATTGGTGAGTGGCCAGATATTTTTAGGCTACCTGAATCAGCCCGCTTCGTTTTATCCCACCCATGTTTGTACCGGCGATCTGGTGGCTGAAGCGGATGGTTTTTACACCGTCGCAGGCAGAAAAAAGAACCTTATGATTACGTCACTTGGTCGCAATATTTCGCCTGAGTGGATTGAAGGCGAGCTGATGGCTGGTGGCTTATTTAGCCAGGTGCTGGTGGTTGGCGAAGCCCGCGCTGAATGCGGCGCATTGCTAACGCCGCGAAATGCTGCGGTGTCGACCGCGGACATTGAGCAATACATTGCACGTGTTAATACCACGTTGCCCGAATATGCCCATATCAGAGTATGGCGCACGCTGACAGATATTAGTGCTGCCACCGATTTATTTACCGCCAATGGCAAACTGAAACGCGCCGAGGCCCTGACGCATTTTGAACCACTAATTACCGATATGTATACGTCTGCAACGGTGTAGACGAGGAGTTTGAATGATGAATTTATTTACCCGATTAGAGCAAGAAACACAAAACGAACGAGCCTTTTTAACCCGCTCACCGATTATTCAACACGTGTTTCAGGGGGACATTACCCTTAACGATTACACGGCGTTTTTACGCGAGGCTTATCATCATGTTAAGCATACCGTGCCGCTGTTAATGGCGACAGGAGCGGCATTACCCGAGAGTAAAGAATGGTTACGTGAAGCGGTGGGTGAATACATCGAAGAAGAAATGGGACACCAGGAATGGATCCTTAATGATTTAGCGAGTTGTGGTGTTGATAAAGAGCAAGTGCGCGCAAGCCAGCCCGCAGCGGCAACAGAATTAATGGTGGCATATGCCTATGATGCCATTCAGCGAAAAAATCCGTTGTGCTTTTTTGGCATGGTGTTCGTGTTGGAAGGTACCAGTATTGCGTTGGCTGATGATGCTGCAGGTATGATCAAACAAAAGCTTGGCCTGCCCGGCTCGGCTTTTAGCTATTTGCGCTCACATGGTTCGCTTGATCAGGAGCATATCGTGTTCTTTCGTGATCTGATGAACAGAATTGACGACAAAGCCGAGCAGGATCTGATTATTCATTCTGCAAAAATGTTCTTCCAGCTATACGCCAATATCTTTCGCACATTGGGTAGTAGCGAGCAATTGGTGGAGGCTGCCTGATGGCCATTCTATGGCAGGAACAGGTTTGCCTGTTAACCGGCGCAACAGGCGGCATTGGTAAGGCGGTGGCGTCCAAACTCGCTGAGCTGGGCGTGTCACTTATTTTAACCGGCAGAAACACCGACAAACTTACCGCTCTGCTTGAATCGTTACCCGGTCAGCACACCCTGGTGTGTGCCGACATTACGACTGAAGAAGGGCGCGATAAAGTCGTGGCAGTATGTCATGACCGTCATCTATCGATGCTCATCAACAGTGCCGGGATAACCGAAACCGGTGACTTTAAAACAATACCGGCACCGCGTATAGACGCATTACTGATGACCAACCTTAATGCGCCAATTGCCCTTACCCAACGCTTGTTGCCTATTCTGCAGCGCGCCAGGCAGGGGTACGTCATCAACGTAGGCTCCACCTTTGGCAGCATTGGGTTTGCGTGTCACTCGGTATATTGCGCCTCGAAGTTTGGTTTACGTGGCTTTACCGAGGCGCTGAGCCGGGAGCTGGCCAACAGCAATGTCAGTGTGTTCTATCTTGCGCCACGCGCCACGCAAACAGACATTAATTCCGCCGCGGTGGTGTCAATGAATCAAGCGTTGGGCAACCAAATGGATCCGCCCGGACGAGTTGCTGATGCGCTTGTTGAACAACTTCAGCGTAACAAAGCGCGCTGGTTTATTGGCTTCCCCGAAAAGTTGTTTGCACGAATAAATGGTGTGCTGCCAGAGCTGGTTGACCGCGCACTGGCAAAAAAATTACCGACTATCCAACGCTTTTTGACATCCGCTACGAAGGAGAAATTGTCATGAAAACCGTTCTTACTGCTGTTATGTTATTGGCTTTTAGCTGTTTACCGTTGAGTGCTGCAGAGACTTTGTCAGGGCTGAATGACCTGCAAAGTCAGTGGGCAAAAATTAACTACGCTGACATGGACAGCGACAAAAAAGCGACTGAGTTTAAGACGCTTATTGACCAGGCCCAGGCGTTGGTATCGGCCCAACCGGACAACGTTGAATACCGCATATGGCTGGGCATTATTCAATCGAGTACGGCAGGCGCAGAAGGCGGCCTGGGGGCGCTTAAATATGCTAAGGAAGCGCGCAAAAACTTTGAAACCGCACTCACCATTAATGAGAATGCGTTAGAGGGGTCTGCAATGGCCAGTCTGGGCGTGCTTTATCATAAAGTACCGGGATGGCCGATTGGCTTTGGCAGTGACAAAAAAGCAGAAAAACTGTTTAAGCGCGCGTTAAAAGTGAATCCGGACGGCATTGATAGCAACTATTTTTATGCCGAATATTTATTTGACGATGGCGAGTATCAGCAAGCATTGGCATACCTGGACAAAGCCATGCATGCCGCACCACGCCCTGATCGACCGTTAGCCGACGAAGGTCGTCGTCAGGACATTGCAGCACTGAAAACAAAAATCGAAAAGAAGATCAGATAATTTAAACTATGGTTTTTTATGCCGGAACGCGTAATGCGTTTTCCGGCAATGCGTTATGATTATTCGACACTCAGGTAGGTTTTACGATGGCCTGAAACGGGCAAAGATATGGCTGTCGTAAAACACGCCGTTTTTGTAAATTGCTTTACCCAACACCGCCTCGGGTGCAAATCCACACTTGAGCAGTAGCTGTTTTGATGCTTCGTTAGCCTCGAACACGGTTGCAAATATGCGCTCAATATCTGTAGTGGCAAAGGTAATATCAATAATTTTTTCGATGGCTAGCGAGGCAAAACCCTGACGCCAGTAAGCTTTAGCCAGCCAATAACCAATTTCGCCGTTGCGTTGATATTCAAACTCACCCGGCGTGACACCAATACATCCGGCTAGCTCGCCGTCTTTGTCTATGGCGCGGATCACGCCGTGCTGACTGCCTTGATTAATCCACCACAACGCGTCGGCCTGGGTATACGGAAACGGAATCCTGGTCGATAAATACTTAACCACGTCGGTATCGTTGAGGATGGTTAACAAAGCGGGAATATCTTGCGTAATGAAAGGGCGCAGCGTGATCATGGCGTATTGTTGTAGTGGTAAGGGTTAAGTTGACTTGCCACGACCATAGCATGCAGGCAAAGCGACCACACACATTAATTGCATTATGCCAATGAAAATGACCAGCGGTATGCATTTGCCGCTGGTCTGAGCGCCGCTGAATGACTTGAGTTTACCACGCGGCAACGCGGATCTTTTCCATGGCTGAGGGAGTGGAGCTGGCACTGTCGTCTTCGCTAAGTTTAAAATCCAGCTGAACCATAATACCAGTTTGTCTCTGTGCCTGACCGCCCTGGACGCGCGGTTTGTATCGCCACTTTGTCATGGCCTGCACAGCACTCTCATCAAATATGCCCTTGGGTACAGATTCTAAGACTTTGATATTGTCGGTAGTGCCCGTTTCGGTGATATCAAATTGCATGACTACCAGGCCTTCAGTGTCACTTTGCACCGCCTCAGCCGGATAAACAGGATTCACTCGTACGACCGGCTCGGCTGTGTTGATAGTGTCGCTCTTATCACTGGCGGTAGGTAAATTAGCCAGTGCGACATTGGCCGTTAACGCCGCGGCTATCATTATGGTAGCCAGAGCAAACACTTTGCTCCGGGGAGTACTGTGCTTTATTAAATTAAGTCGTTTAATCATCGTGCTTTTTTCTCCAAATGTAGGGTAGGTATTGAGGTGAGTAGAGGCATGCTCAGCACATTTCATCAGCGCTTTGGCATACAGTAGTTTTTCATTGTTGGTTTTGTCTTGCAGCACTCGGCTGTCACAGGCCAATTCCTGGTTAATTCGAAAAGAGCGGATACCGCACCACACCAATGGGTTAAACCAAAAGAACATAGCCGTAATTAATGCAACAGCATTCCAAAGATGATCGTAATGCTGATAGTGGGTATGCTCGTGCTCAAGAATTAAGCGTTGCTGGGCCGGGCAGTAGATACTGGCAAACTGAGTTGGTAGCAAAATAATGGGTCGTACAAACCCAAATAGCATTGGCGTGGTTGCTGCCTTGGCGTAGTAAACATTGTTACTGTCGGGGGCTTTATGGGTGACAGAACGCCCGAGTCTTATGGCTTGCGTACCGATCACTGCAAATATGGCAGCCACGCCTGCCCACCACAGGAGCAACAGCGGCAGGCTATCTGCTACCACAACGTTTGGAGTTAACCCCACTACATAGCGGGTAAAGCTGTTAGTTGCGATTGAGGTAAAACTGCTCGGCAGGTTATTGAGTACCAGCACGATGGGCAATATGGCCCACAGTCTGTACATCAGCCTGACGCCGATTTTGGCGGTTGAGAGGTGCTCCAGCGCTATCAGTAACAACAAGGTCACACTGAGCACAATTTGTTGTTCAATGAGCCATTCAATCATTGTCTTGCTCCCATTGCTTAATGAGTGCTTTTAGCTCTTCAACATCCTGTCTGGATAATGAATTTTGATTAGCAAACCCGGCAACCAGGGGTGCGACTTTACCTCTGAACAGGCGGCTGACAAAAGAGGTGGTCTCTTTTTTGGTGTAATCCTCGCGCGCAATCAATGGCCGGTAAAGGTATTGTCGTTGTTGCTTTTCGTAATCCAGGACGCCTTTTTTAACTAATCGTCCAAGCAGCGTTTTGACCGTTTTATCGTGCCAGTCTTTGTGTGAGCTTAACCGCGCAATAATGTCATTAGAGGTGGCTGGGTAGTCGTCCCACAGTACATCAAGCACTTCAAACTCGGCGTTAGATATTTCGGGTTTAGCGGCCTTTTTGGTCATTGTATTCACCATGAATTACACTTGTAGTCTTAATTAGAGATTACATGTGTAATTGTAAAGTGCAAGGCTTTTTTCGTTATAATTTAAGATGACGCCGTGTCTGGCGAAAGGCGCGGTAGCCACAATACGAATTAGATTAAGCTATTTAAAAGCGGGCCTGATGCTTTCTGACAGCGCACCGGATACAGTGAACCGGCAGTACTTAAACCAGCATTCTGTGGCGGGAATCCGGGTAACGATCAGACAACTGCACGGCGTTGCCCACAAATGCCTTGTCATTTTGGCTACGCGCGTTATACTGCTAACAACTGTATGGAATAACAGGCTGTTTATGCGTCCACTAACCCCCCGGCAACAAGAAGTACTTGAGTTAATTAAATCTACCATGTTGGATACCGGCATGCCGCCAACACGCGCAGAAATTGCCCGTGAGTTAGGCTTTCGCTCGGCGAATGCAGCAGAAGAGCATTTAAAAGCGCTGGCGAAAAAAGGCGTTATTGAAATACTGCCGGGCACCTCGCGGGGCATAAAGCTCAATATTCCGCTTGATGATCAGGTTGAAGAAGAAGGTCTGCCGTTAATTGGCCGGGTGGCTGCTGGTGAGCCCATACTGGCGCAGGAACATGTAGAAATGCATTACAAAGTTGACCCCGATCTGTTTCACCCTAAAGCTGACTTTTTGTTGCGCGTAAATGGTATGAGCATGAAAGATATCGGTATTCTCGACGGTGATCTGTTAGCGGTACACCGCACTGTTGATGTGCATAATGGCCAGGTAGTGGTAGCGCGTGTCGATGAAGATGTTACCGTAAAGCGTTTGGAAAAGCGCGGCCGCGAGGTATTACTGCATGCCGAGAATGAAGATTTTGCTCCCATAAAAGTCGACCTTGCGAATCAACCCTTTAACATAGAAGGCATTGCGGTAGGTGTTATTCGTAATGCAGATTGGATGTAATCTGTTAGACAATTCAGACGTTACTTTTTGTTTTATGTAAAACCGGCATTCGCCGGTTTTTTTGTCTTTAAAGGGCTTATTAGCGCCAAACTCCCCTTTCCAGCCCAATACTCTGCTATTCCGGTTCGAATTTAAGTTAGTAAAAGCTCACTAACTTAGCCTGTAGAAAAACTTTCCGCTGCGCAAAAAATAGCCATTAATCTTAATTTTAGCGAAAAATAACTGGACGTTACGGCTACAATGAGTAATTCTTATACAGTGCTTAACAATAAAATAACAAAGTAGGCACAAAACATTAAAAAGGCAGTTCAAATAACAACCAATACAGACCAGTTTGGTTTTATTCGCGTTCAGACAAATCGCGAATAAATTCAGGTCTAACGGAGGTGTCGAGTGAAACGACTCGAGATACGCATACTGAAAGCCTGGACAACACTGATGCTGTTATTGACCGGCTCGGCCGCAGTGGCAGCAGCGAACAGCGAAGTGTCTTCTCTGAACTTGCGCCGCGGTGCAACAGAGATCAGTGGTCAGGTGTATGATTTGCACATGCTGATGTTCTCAATTTGTGTGGGAATAGCAGTAATAGTGTTCGGGATCATGTTTGTTTCTATGTATCTGCATCGCAAATCCCGCGGTGCAAAGCCAGCTAATTTTCATGAAAGTGTGAAAGTGGAGATTGCCTGGACAGTCGCCCCTTTCCTGATCCTGATCTTTATGGCCGTGCCCGCAGCGAAAACCCTGATTGCGATGGAGGATGCCTCCGAACCCGATTTAACCGTAGTGGTGACCGGTTCACAGTGGAAATGGCACTACAAGTATATGGACCGCGATGTTGAGTATTACTCCTTGCTGGCAACCCAACGGGAGCAAATCTCCAACCGGTTCGACAAGGGCGAAAATTATTTGCTCGAAGTAGACCGTCCGTTGGTTATACCTACCGGCAAGAAAGTGCGCTTTTTGATTACCTCCGACGATGTGATTCATTCCTGGTGGGTACCTGATTTTGCAGTGAAAAAAGACGCTAATCCTGGCTTTATAAACGAGGCATGGACACGCGTTAAGGAACCCGGCGTTTATCGCGGCCAGTGCGCTGAGTTGTGTGGCAAAGATCACGGCTTTATGCCGGTGGTGGTCATCGCCAAAGAACCTAAAGCCTATGAAGCCTGGGTTAGTGAGCAGGAAGCTATGCAGCAGAAGGCGCGCGAAGAAGAACAACGTCTGATGGCCATGAGCATGTCGATGGACGAATTAATGACCGAAGGCGAGCGGGTGTACAACGCCACGTGTGCAGCCTGCCATATGCCTAACGGTGAAGGCCTGCCGGGCGTGTTTCCTGCCCTTAAGGGCAGCGCGATTGCCACGCAGGACCAACTTGCTCACATCGACATTGTACTTAACGGTAAAACCGGTACGGCCATGCAGGGATTTGGCAAAATGCTTAGCCTTAAAGAGCTGGCCGCTGTAATCACCTATGAACGTAATGCCTGGGGTAATAACACCGGTGATCTGGTGCAGGCTGCTGACGTTAACGCTGTTGCGAGCGGGGAGTAACACTATGAGTAAAGCAACTGAGATTATCAGCCCCGAGCACGGTGCTGCAGATCCTCATGATACGCATGACGGTCATCACGATCATCATGCGCCCAGCGGTATTATGCGCTGGGTATTAACCACTAACCACAAAGACATAGGCACCCTCTATCTGTGGTTTGCGTTTATTATGTTTTTAGTTGGCGGAGCGATGGCTATGGTCATTCGCGCTGAGTTATTTCAACCCGGTCTGCAAATAGTAGAGCCAAACTTTTTTAACCAAATGACCACCGTACACGGTTTGATTATGGTGTTTGGTGCGGTGATGCCCGCCTTTACCGGGCTGGCTAACTGGCTGGTACCCATGATGATTGGGGCGCCGGATATGGCCCTGCCACGTATGAATAACTGGAGCTTTTGGATTTTACCATTTGCCTTCACTATTTTGCTGGCATCACTGTTTGTTGAAGGCGGCGGCCCGGCATTTGGCTGGACGTTCTATGCGCCGCTTTCTACCACCTACAGTGGCGACAGTACGGCCCTGTTTGTGTTCTCGGTTCACATTATGGGTATTTCATCCATTATGGGGGCAATAAACGTTATCGTGACCATTGTGAATATGCGGGCTCCAGGCATGACCTGGATGAAAATGCCGCTGTTCGTATGGACCTGGTTAATTACCGCTTTCCTGCTTATTGCGGTAATGCCGGTGCTGGCCGGAGCGGTCACCATGGTGCTGACCGATAAATTCTTTGGCACCAGTTTCTTCGACGCAGCCGGCGGCGGTGACCCTGTTATGTTCCAGCATATATTCTGGTTCTTTGGTCACCCGGAAGTGTACATCATGATTTTACCGGCCTTTGGTATTATCTCGCAGATCGTCCCCACTTTTGCGCGCAAACCGTTGTTTGGCTATGCGTCTATGGTATACGCCACTGCCTCGATTGCCTTACTAAGCTTTATTGTGTGGGCGCACCACATGTTTACTACCGGTATGCCGGTGGCCGCTGAGATGTTCTTTATGTTTGCCACCATGCTCATTTCGGTGCCGACCGGTGTAAAAGTATTTAACTGGGTGGCCACCATGTGGCGCGGCTCAATGACCTTCGAAGTGCCTATGTTATTTGCGCTGGCGTTTATTGTACTGTTTACCATTGGCGGTTTGTCTGGCCTGATGCTGGCAATTACGCCGGTAGATTTCCAGTATCACGACACGTATTTTGTGGTGGCCCATTTCCACTACGTACTGGTAACGGGTGCGATATTCTCGATTATGGCGGCGGTGTATTACTGGATACCTAAATGGACCGGGCGCATGTTTGATGTGACCTTAGCCAAATGGCATTTCTGGTGCTCGCTGATTTCCGTTAACGTGTTGTTCTTCCCTATGCACTTTGTTGGTTTGGCCGGTATGCCGCGTCGTATACCCGATTACGCCTTGCAGTTTGCCGACTTTAATAAGTGGATCAGCCTCGGTGGTTTTGCCTTTGGCTTGTCGCAACTGATATTCCTGGTGGTCATGATTAAAGCGTGCCGTAAACAAGGCGAGCCGGTGTCTGATCGGGTATGGGAAGGCGCTGAAGGCCTGGAGTGGGAAATCCCCTCACCAGCGCCGTACCATACGTTTGAAACACCACCGGTTGTGAAGTAATTATGGCGGGCTCAAATTCAGCACTCGTCACCAAACTTGTCGTTATTGTAGCGGGCATGTTTGCGTTTGGTTTTGCTCTGGTACCCTTGTATGACGTGTTCTGCGACATCACCGGTATCAACGGCAAAACCAATACCACGGCGGCTGTATTTAATGCCGCTGAGGTAGATGAGTCACGGACCGTGACGGTGGAGTTTATTACCCGTACACATACCGGTATGCCCTGGGAGTTTCGTGCGCAGACTAAACGCGTCAAAGTACACCCCGGCGAACTGAATATGGTGGAGTTTTATGTCCGTAACCCTGCCTCACGGGACATGGTTGCGCAGGCGATTCCGTCGGTATCGCCGGGGCAGGCGGCATTGTACTTAAATAAAACGGAATGCTTTTGCTTTAACAGCCAGCCGTTGGTGGCGGGTGGCGAATCGCTAATGCCAATGCGTTTTTATGTGGACCCACAACTCCCTGACGACATTACTTATTTTACCGTGCAATACACGTTATTTGACGTCACCAGTAAAGGCGCGGATGACAAACAAACTAATAATAACCCCTTCCTGACTACGTTTGCACAAAACTGAGTCTAAGGAGCATGTAATGCAACAAGTGTATCAAAAATATTATGTACCGGCGCAAAGCTACTGGCCCATTGTGGGCGCGGTCGCGTTGTTTTTAATTGCTGTGGGTGCTGGCAACTTTGTCATAGAAAGCACTCGTGGCGAAGCCGGTTATGGCGGCAATATACTGGCTGTGGGCGTATTGCTATTGCTGATAATGCTATTTGGTTGGTTTAAAGATCAGATTAACGAGTCGATGAGTGGCTTGTACAGCGACCAACTCAGCCAGTCTTACCGACAGGGGATGAGCTGGTTTATCTTCTCTGAAGTGATGTTTTTTGGCGCGTTTTTTGGCGCGCTGTTTTATGCCCGCACAATCGCCTTACCGTGGCTGGGCGGAGCATCGAATAATGCCATGACAAACGAAGTGTTGTGGCCGGGTTTTCAGGCCATGTGGCCATTGGTGGAAACGCCGGGCGGTGTTACAACTACGGCGATGAGTTGGGCTGGCTTGCCAACCATTAATACGATCATTTTGTTGGTATCGTCGGTGACGCTACATTTTGCGCATGTCGGTCTGGAGCAAAACAAACGTAAGCAGCTTACAGCTATGCTGGGTGTCACCATAGTACTTGGTTGTATTTTCCTGTTTTTACAGGTTGAGGAATACATGCATGCCTACCGCGACCTCGGACTCACTTTGCAATCGGGCATTTACGGTAATACGTTCTTCCTGCTAACCGGATTTCACGGCATGCACGTTACTCTGGGGACGATTATTTTAACGGTGTTGTTTCTGCGGGTGTTAAAAGGCCATTTCACACCGGATAGTCATTTTGCATTCCAGGCCGGTAGTTGGTACTGGCACTTTGTTGATGTGGTGTGGGTGATGTTATTTGTATTTGTTTACGTACTGTAGGGGTAGTCAGTAATCACTCTAATACGGGCTGGGATTGGGAGTGATTATTCCGGTGGCCATGGCTATCAGGATAATCACTACAATCAGCGCCGAGGTCATCACCCGACGGCCAATATATTTACTCATTGGTGCGTTGCCGGATTGCTTACCCAACATGACTTTCATCGCCAAAAACAGGTTTACGATCATAAAAATCAACAATCCAACGATAACTATTTTAACTACCATGAGTAAAACTCCTCAGTGTTCTGTGACGCCCGGTAAAGTTAAGCCGGGGCTTGCCACCAAACGGTGGCCGATACTGGCTGGATGCGTCACTTTGCTGGCAGTTATCGCGATGGTATCGCTCGGGTTTTGGCAGCTTGATCGGATGACACAAAAACAACATCGTCTCGACAGCATAGCGCAAAAGAATGCCGTAACGCCAATACATCCGTTTAGTGCCACCAAGCAGTGGCAGGATGTACGGGACGTGCCTGTGCGCTTTAACGGTATAGTCGGCCACAGTCGGGTGTTATTACTTGATAATCAAATTGTTGATGGACGCCCGGGCTACGACGTTATTGTGCCGGTGTTAACGCGCGGCCGGGAAATACTGGTTAATTTAGGTTGGGTCGCCGCACCTCGTTCACGTAACGAGTTGCCGGTCCTGGCGGTGCCGCAGGGTGATATCGTTATCGAAGGCGTACTGGCGCAGCCGGGCAGTAATCCGCTAATCAGCGAAACGCAAACGCAATTTAATCAATTTCCGCTGGTTATTCAGCAGTTGGATATCGCAGAACTCAACCAGCGCTGGCAAACGACGCTGCCCGACATGGTAGTCGAACGGCTTCGTTCTGAACCCGCTGTCAGCGAATTTAAAACTCACTGGCAGCCTGTGGTGATGTCACCAGAAAAACATCTTGGCTATGCCGTGCAATGGTTTGGTCTGGCAATTGCCGCTATCGTCATTTTCTTATCTGTGTTGTTCAGGAGATCTCAATAATATGGCTACCGCAACGACTATTTTTTCTAAGCCGAAGCGTTCATTACTGGTATTGTTGGCCGCTTTCATTATACCGGTTGTTCTGGCTAAGTTAGCGCTTGAACAGAACTGGTTTGAACAAGGCGCGACCAATAAAGGCGAGCTTTTACAGCCAGTTGAAACAATCGCGCCATTACTCACCGGCCAGTCGCCTAAATGGCGGATAATGTATGTGATGCCTGCGCAATGCAATACTGAATGTGAAAACGCAATTTACGCCATTCAGCAGGTGTGGCTGGCATTGGGTAAAGAGTCTGATCGTTCACAGCCAGCAGTGTTTGTCAGCGCTGACAGTGACCCCCGCGCTCGCCAGATACTGCATGAATTTGAACAGGTTAATGTAATCAATCTCACTGAACAACAAAGCGCCAGGTTAACTAACAGCCAGGTCAATCAGCATATTTTCCTGGTTGATACACAGGGTAACGCTATGCTGCGTTACCCGCTGTTTTCGCTACGTCAGGATGCCGTAATGGCCAGCCGGGATATTCTCTCGGACCTGCGAAAACTGCTCAAATTGTCACGTATTGGTTAGGACAACACTATGCGAAAGTTAGTAGGATTGAGCATAATACTGGCACTGGTGGTCATTATACTGGGGGCCTATACACGGTTAACTGATGCTGGTTTGGGGTGCCCCGACTGGCCGGGTTGCTACGGTCATTTAACTGTTCCGCAAACCGAAACGCATATTGACGCTGCCAATCAGGCCTACCCGGATCGTCCGCTAGAAACACACAAAGCGTGGAATGAAATGGTGCACCGTTATTTTGCCGGGTCTCTTGGCCTGTGTATTCTGGCAATTGCGATTTGGTCTGTGGTTAAACGCTCGGCACAACAACCGGTAAAACTGCCCTTATTTTTGTTAGTTCTTGTGATGTTTCAGGCACTGCTTGGGATGTGGACAGTCACTATGAACTTACTGCCCGTAGTGGTGATGGGGCACCTCCTGGGTGGCTTCAGCGTGCTGACTTGTTTGTTCTTACTGTACTTACGCCTGTCCTCTTATCGCATTGGCTTTGTCGATCTACGGATTAAAAAATATGCCGGGTTTGCAGCTGTCGGCATTGTTGTGCTGGTGGCACAAATAGCCCTTGGGGGCTGGACGTCTGCTAACTATGCCGCACTGGCCTGTACCGAGTTTCCGCTCTGCGAGGGAGACTGGGCGAGCCGGATAGACATCGCCGGTGCTTTCAGTGTGCCGGAGGCTGAAAATTACGAATATGGCGCCCATGACTATGGTGAACGTACCACCATGCACATCATGCATCGTCTGGGCGCGGTCGTCACATTTTTATATCTGGGGTGGCTGGCTGTGTGCCTGTATCGCCGCTCATTATCTGCTTACCTACGCAATGCAGCCCTGATTTTGGGGGGCATTCTTTTCGCGCAGGTGGGATTGGGGATCAGTAACGTTGTGTTCAGTTTGCCGCTGGCAGTGGCTGTTTTACATAACGCCGTTGCAGCTTGTTTGCTACTGGTGCTGGTGCTGATTACTTATACTCTTTATCGTAAAGTCTAGGAGGCTATTATGGCAAAGTCCGAAGCCCTTCATACAAGTACGCCGGCTCCCAAGGCTACACATACTGGCTGGCGTCAGAATTGGCGTTATTATTATGAAATGACCAAGCCACGGGTAGTCATGCTATTACTGCTCACAGCATTGGTTGGTATGTGTCTGGCAACACCAGGATGGGTGCCCGCCAGTACCTTAATTGCCGGTTTACTGGGGATTGGTTTGCTTGCCAGTGCGGCGGCCGTGTTAAACCATATTGTCGACCACAAAATTGATAGCCAGATGGCGCGAACGTTTAATCGACCGGTAGTGAAAGGCAAAGTCACTATACCCCAGGCATTGGTATTTTCTTTTGTGCTGGCGGTGGTCGGTTATGTGATGCTGGAAGTATGGGTAAACCGCATTACAGCGTTACTTACGCTGGCCAGTTTAGTGGGGTATGCAGTGGTATACACCATGTTTTTAAAACGTGCCACGCCGCAAAATATAGTCATTGGTGGGCTTGCTGGTGCAGCGCCTCCACTGCTGGGTTGGACGGCCGTTACCGGCGAAATCCATGCTCATGCTCTCCTGTTAGTATTAATTGTTTTTACCTGGACACCTCCCCATTTTTGGGCGCTGGCTATACATCGGGAAAAGGACTACGCCAAAGCGAAAGTGCCAATGCTGCCTGTTACGCATGGCATTGCCTTTACCAAAACCTGCGTATTGCTGTACACCATTTTGCTGTGCCTGGTGTGTTTGTTGCCGTATTTAATTGGTGAGGCGCAACTGATCTACCTGATGGGCTCCAGTCTGCTTAATGCCGTATTTCTTTACTACGCCATTAAACTTAAATATGCGGCGAATGACAGTACTGCCATGACCACCTTTAAATACTCCATAGTGCATCTCATGGTATTGTTCGTAGTATTACTGGTTGATCATTATGTTCCGTTGGCTTTATGAAGCAAAAAACAATACTAACGCTGGTAGGAGCGGTGGCGCTTGCTACCGGCGTAGCTATCGCATGGGTTGTTGCAAAACAGGCCGGTAGTGCAGAACCACAATATTTTCAGTACTTTCCGCAACCACGCAAGTTGGCTGATGTCGAACTGGTCGATCAAACAGGCCAGGCCGTTACCAACCAGGACGTGTTTAAGGATCGCTGGAGTTTGCTGTTTGTAGGCTACACTTTTTGCCCCGATGTGTGTCCGACCACAATGGCAGCGTTGAGTAAAATTTATCCAGATCTAAAAAGTATTTCCACAAATGAGCCTATTCAGGTAGTGTTTATATCAGTCGATCCAAACCGTGATACACCAGAGCGCCTTGCTTCTTATGTTGAGTATTTTAACTCTGAATTTGTGGCGCTTACGGGTGAGCATAAGCAACTGTTTCCGTTAACACGTTCGTTAGGATTAATGTACGCCATAGCTGAGAGTACTGATAATCCCAATTATCTTGTTGACCACAGCGCGTCTGTCGTAGTTATCGATCCGGATGGTTTTGCTATTGGAAGGTTTAAACCAAAGTTTAACCCTGGCGAAGTCGCAGTAAGTGACAGTGAACAAATCCTTACCGACATGCCTGATGTTATCAAGAACCACTAAATGCCATGCTGTAGTATTATTCGAAATGCCGAAAAAGATGATGGTAGTGTAGCTGTTCAGCTTCTGTTTAATGCTGGTCAATATTTGCTAACAGAAGTATTTGGTATGGGGGATCCCGATACCGCTGTGGACTATTTGATGTCAGCCTGGGATAAAGGCGGCGGCCAATACGGCTACAAAAATCACTGGGTTGCTGAAACCAACGGCGAAGTTACCGGACTCATTAGTTGCTGGCATGATCGCCTGCCTGAAGATTTTGACCGGATCACGCTGGCATCTGTTGTCGATCATTTCGGAATTGATAACGCACTGGAAATTGTTATGCGCTCGCAACGGTTTCTCGCACTTCTTGAAACTCCCCTGTTTACCGAGCTGGGTCTGGGTCATGTCGCAGTGGCAAAGTCGGCGCGACGCAAAGGCATTGGTACCGCCCTGATTAATTTTATGGAACTAAAAGGGCGCAATATGAAAAAAAACGCCCTGGTACTTAATTGCAGTCTGAAGAACCACGGTGCTATCGCATTTTATAAAAATCTTGGTTTCGGCATACACCGCACCAACGACCACTTCGTGCAGATGATCAAAGGCCTGCCAATCGGTAACGCCGGTTAGATATTGCGTTAATCAGTCTGGATATTTCCCCTCTTTCGTTGCTATGAAAAATGGCATGGAATACCAGTAAAAACGTCCGCTCAGTGAGTTCGACGGCGCAGTGCAATTGACCCGTGAACGGCCGATAGGCAAGGTGGATGGCAAGGTAAACTCAAATTGACTTTGAGCCGTTTTTATCGGCAACCTTTCGCCCTGAAAATAGCATGCTAATTGCGATAACCGCACCAGACTGGCTGCGTCCTCGTTGAGCGTTATGGCAACAGGTTTTTTTACATTACGCTCTGATATTTCTGGATCCGTAAGGGATGTACTGGTGACAGGCATCGCCAGACTGGCCATTTTTGTTTTTAAGGTATCGAGATTGGCATAGGGCCCAGCGGCAGGAAACCTTGGAATGGCAGCCATGTCAGTGAATGAGCCTACCGCCCCCGAATGTTGACCGAAAGCAATATAACCATTATCTGCTAATTTGCGGGCCAGCGTTTGATTATATTCACCAAATGGATAGGCAAGGTACTTAAGGCTCTTTCCTGTATGTTCTGCAATCATGGTCTCGGCATCGCTGATATTTTTCCACACGCGTGCTAACCACGCCTGCTTGGTTTCGCCTATGTGTTGCTCCAGTAAATGCAGGTGATCCATCGTGTGGTTAGCAAACGATGCGCCCTCTTTTTGCATTGCTTCAACTTGCGCCCAGCTCAGCTGGTTATTTTGCTTGCCGATAACCGCCGGATTAATAAACACCGTGTAGGGAAAACCGTGCGCTTTAAGCAGCGGATGACCATTTTGCAGGATGTTCTCGTAGCCATCATCAAAGGTAATGGCCAGCGCGTTATCAGGTACACTGCCTTGCCCCGCGGCGGCTGTCACCAGGTCTTGTAATGGCACTACTGAATAATGCTCTGCAATGTAGTCAAGGTGCTGCTCAAATTGAGCTGTGGTGACTGAGGTACTGCGTGGTGTGTCGGCAGAGACGTGATGATACAGTAGTATCACACCGCTCGAATGTGGCGACTTTTGCGCATAGCTCGAAACGCTAAGCAGCGACAACAGACACACTAACAGCGGGAAACCCCACCGTGTCATGATAAACTGCATACTACATTCTCCTTATTTATTGAACAGTTAGTGAACACCCTATCATATCAGCTACAAGGTACCGCTGCCCACTTGCAGCTAGTCAGGCTCGCCATTCCGATGATTCTGGCCAATATCACCACGCCACTGCTTGGTCTGGTTGATACGGCCGTTATGGGGCATATGGATTCATCGGCGCA
This sequence comes from Alteromonadaceae bacterium, assembly GCA_013373625.1. GTDB lineage: Bacteria > Pseudomonadota > Gammaproteobacteria > Enterobacterales > Alteromonadaceae > Alteromonas. Next base: position 112,693 of record JABXHM010000028.1, read on the forward strand.
GTTGGCAGGCGCCTCTATAGGTGCGCTGATGCTGACCCAAATATACTGGGTGTGCGGTTTTTTACGCATGTCAGCGACAGGGATGAGCGCCCAGGCGAGGGGAGAGCAACAAAGCGCGGCAATCGCTAAATCGTTTTATCAAACCTCAGTGATTGCATTGCTGCTCGGTATAACTATTTTACTGTGCCAGGCGGGAATCTTATCAGCCGGGCTGTGGTTGGCTGCACCGGCCGCTGATGTGGCGCATTTCAGTACCGAATATTTTAATACCCGGGTGTGGGGCGCGCCAGCGGCTTTGGTCAATATGGCATTAACAGGCTGGCTGGTGGGTCAGCAAAAAACCACCGCGGTACTCATTATTCAGGTGGTAGGCAATCTGCTTAACGCCGGGCTGGATATAGTGCTGGTTTGGTGGTTGGACTGGGGGGTTGGCGGCGTTGCGCTTGCCAGTGTTGTGGCAGAATACACCATGATGTGTATGGCTCTTATTGTTGCACTTAAACAAATTCATTGGTACCCACCGCAGCTGGAATGGTTTGACAAGACGGCGCGTAAATTTCTTATGAAGCTCAATGGTGACATGCTGGTGCGTAATCTGGCTCTGCAATTGTGTCTTGCTTTTTTGACCATTCAGGGGGCACGCTATGGTCAAACGGCTACGGCGGTTAATGCTATTCTAATGCAATTCTTTGTGCTCATTGCGCTTGGTCTTGATGGTATTGCTTATGCCGTAGAGGCAACAGTAGGCGAGGCCGCCGGGGCTAAAAGTGCCCGCGGTGTGCTGATCCAAACGCGGCGTGGATTATGGTGGTCGGGCATATTCGCCATTGTGTACAGTGTTGGGTTTTATTGTTTTGGCGAAGCGATCGTAAACTTACTCACAGACCTACAACCTCTGCAGGAGGCTGCTTATCAGTACCTGCCGATGATGACCGCTTTGCCACTGGTCGCGCACTGGTGCTTTTTATATGACGGCGTGTTTGTAGGTCTTACCCAGGGCCGTGCGATGCGAAATACCATGCTTGTCAGCGCGGCGTTAGTATTCTTTCCGGTTTGGTATGTTAGTCAGTCGCTGGGTAATCCTGCTTTATGGTGGGCACTGCTGGCTTTTCTGCTGGCGCGGGGGATAACTCTTGGCGGTGTGCTCTATTGGCGGCAAAGCCGTGGCAGGCTTATTTCGAGTGTGGATTAATTGATTTGGTCAAACGTTGCCAGAGCATGCCCAGATAACCCGACATGGCCCAGCCAAACCCTGTAAAGAGAATTGCCAGACCCAGGTAATACAGAGGCAATATCCACCACGCGCCAATCACCATTACAGCCAGCCCTACCGCAAAAGCAGTAAGGCCCTGAACAAAACGTTGCCAGTTGGTAAACGGCAGAAATTGACCAGACATGTGTGTAGGCAGCCTGCTACTTAGTAGTAGGAATGCTCCCCTGACTGATGCTCAGTGGCATCCCGGACACCTTTAATGTCGCCGCTGAATTCTTCGAGCATTTGTTTCTCGATACCTTCTTTGAGGGTCACGTCAACCATAGAGCAACCATTACAGCCACCACCAAATTGCAGCACAGCATAGCCATCTTCAGTGACTTCAACGAGCATAACCTGACCGCCGTGGCTCGCCAGTTGCGGATTGATTTCTGACTCAATCATATAATTGATGCGTTCTACCAAAGGCGCATCGTCAGCCACTTTGCGGGCTTTCGCGTTAGGTGCTTTCAGGGTTAACTGCGAGCCCATTTGGTCGGTCACGTAGTCTATTTCTGCTTCTTCCAGGTAGGGGGCGCTTTCTTCATCGACAACCGCATCGAAGCCATCAAACGGCAGACGGGTATCGGTAGGCTCCACCGCGTCGGGTGGGCAGTACGATACGCCACACTCCGCACTGGAGGTGCCGGGATTTACCACAAAAACGCGAATATTTGTGCCTGATTCCTGCTTGGCCAGCAACTTACTAAAGTGCGCCTGAGCCTCTGTAGATATTGAGATCATGATAGAGTCCTGCATAATCATTAAATTAGATGCATGATAACAAATTTACCTGACTAAAACACTCGGGTATTGAAAGAAGTCTATGCCAAAATATTACAACTAATAGCTGAAGTTACCGGTAATGTCCCTCGGGGTGACCTTAGCGCACGACTAACAGCATGGCATATGCCCTTGAGATAGGTATATTATGCCCTGCTAAGTCGATATACGACCAACTTCTAAATATTAATTATGGTGTCCGCGAAATGCTATTAGCCGCCCTTAAAGCGAATTTCACTCAATCAAAGCGAGCAATAACAGTGTCTTACCCGGTAGCGTTAAAACGCGTATTACTCTTGATCTGCACAATACTTATGAGCGGTGTATGCCTGGCTGAAGGTAAAGTTGCAACAAGCTATCTGCCAGCCGATACGGAGTTGGATAGCTCTATTCCTACGCCGGAATCAGTTCTCGGCTATAACGTGGGGGAATGGCATGTCAGACATGATCAACTGGTTAATTACATGTACGCACTGGCCGCGGCATCCGATCGGGTAAGTCTCGAAGTGACCGGCTACACTCACGAGCAGCGCCCTTTGCTGTTGCTCACTATCACAGCACCTGACAATCGTTCTAAACTGGATAGCTGGCGTGCAGACCACCTTGAACAAATCAATGACGGGACAAAAACACCCGCCGATGCGCCGTTGTTTTTGTACATGGGCTACAGCGTACATGGCAACGAACCTTCAGGCGCGAATGCGTCGCTGCTGGTGGCGTATTATTTAGCGGCGGCTAAAGATGAGCGGGTCACCGAGTTGTTGGCCAACAATGTTGTTTTGCTTGACCCTTCTTTTAACCCTGATGGTTTATCGCGCTTTGCTCAGTGGGCTAATATGCATAAAGGTCAGGTGTTATCCAGTGATCCTGAACATCGGGAGCATCGTGAAGGTTGGCCTAACGGGCGAACTAACCATTACTGGTTTGACTTAAACCGCGATTGGCTCATGTTAGTGCATCCGGAGTCGCAAGCACGGATCACAACGTTCCAGCAGTGGCGTCCGCATATTCTTACTGACTTTCACGAGATGGGGACCAACTCAACGTACTTCTTTCAACCCGGTGTTCCAAGTCGCAAAAACCCATGGACGCCCGAAGGAAACGTGCGTCTGACCAATGCGTTGGCTGATTCTTATGTAAAGGCGTTTGATAGCCAGAAGCAGCTGTACTTTAGCCAGGAAGGGTTTGACGACTTTTATTACGGTAAAGGTTCAACTTATCCCGACGCACAAGGCAGCGTGGGGATCTTATTTGAACAGGCGAGTAGCCGGGGACATATTCAGGATTCCATCAACGGCCCGTTAAGCTTTGCCAGGACTATTGAAAACCAATTTACTATTTCACTGGCCGTATTCGATGGTGCATTAGCCAACAAAGCAGCACTGCTCGATTATCAGCATAACTTTTTCCGTGACACGGCGGCATTGGCGAAAGAAGATGAGAACGCTGCGTATTTCTTACATGAGCCTTTAGATGGCTGGCGGCTGAATAAAGCCAGGTGGGTGCTTGAGCAACATCATATCGACTATAAAGTACCTTCAACCGATATGACCGTTGATAATAAAACCTATGGTGCTGAAAATACGCTGGTTATTCCTTTGGCCCAGCCCCAGTACCGGTTAATTAAATCGCTGTTTTCAACGCGTCAAACATTCACCGACAATACATTCTACGATGTGTCTAACTGGAATTTACCGTTGGCCTTTGATCTGGAGTACGGTGCACTTAACGCGCGGGATTTACGCCGGGCTAAACTCAGCCAGTCAGCACCATCGCAGTCTGAAACACTCCCGGCAATTCATTCTGACGCTTATGCGTATGCGTTTGACTGGCATCATTTCAAAGCGCCTGCATTATTACATATGCTGGTCGCAGCCGAGGTGGACGCCCGCATTGCTACGCAGGAATTTACCGCGAAGACGCTGTCCGGAGAACGGGTATTCAGCGCTGGCGCGATAGTTATTCCACAAGGCGTCCCACAACCGGCTCGGCTGACTGAGGTGTTGAGCCGAGCCGCGCAGCAGGCTGAAGTACCGGTTTATTCGCTAACCAGTGGTTTTACCACCACCGGGCTTGACGTGGGGAGCCGAAGTATGGTGCCGGTGAAAGCGCCTAACGTACTAGTGGTTGGTGGTGAGGGGACCAGCCCTTATCAGGTGGGTGAAATCTGGCATTATCTGGATACCCAGGTGGGTATGCCAATTACCCTGGTTGAACAGGATAGGTTGGCACGTACTTCATTAAGTAACTATACCCACATCGTATTTGCCAGTGGCGGCTACGACATTTCTGATAGCGTGGTAAAGACCATCACAGACTGGGTAAAACAGGGGGGAACGCTGATTGGGCAGACTTCAGCGCTATACCTGTTTGAAAAAGAAAAGTGGTTGGATATTGATGTCAGCCGTCGAGATGATGTGAGCAAACTGTTTAGTCAGAAGAATCTCACCTACGGTGATCGCTCTGCGTATAACGCGCAGCAGCTCATAGCCGGGTCGGTATATAAAACACGTATCGATACCTCACACCCATTGTTTTATGGTTATGATGCTGCTGAGCTCAATATGTTTAAAACCACGAATATGATAGTTGCCAGTAATGAATCACCCTTTGTTATACCGGCCCGCTATGTTGATAGCCCTTTAGTTGCAGGCTTCAGTGCCAGTGAATTGGCATCAGAAATAGGTGGTTCGGTGGCGGTTATTGCTCAACCAATGGGGCGTGGCCGGGTGATTGGTTTTACCGATGATCCACAGTTCAGGGGGTTCTGGTATGGCACCAGCAAACTCATGAGCAATGCATTATTTATGTCTGAGGCCATCGACTAAACAGTAGCAAAAACAGTCTGCCAGCTAACACTTTGCCTGGGACGCTAGTTGTCGTCCCGGCAATTGTAATGTGCTGTGAGCTTTTAGCGGCGTAACGGCTATGGTCCACACCTCTATGTGCATAGTTGGATAGCGCTTGTGTAGCATTTTACTTAAGGTCGCTACTGTCGAGCCGGTTGTGATGACATCATCGATAATAGCAACATGTTCAGGCAACGGTGTGTCTGTTAACGTATAAGCCTGTTTAAGGTTTGCTAGCCGTGCTTTGCGGCCAAGTCCCTGTTGATGGGAGCGCCAGCCTTTGCCCAGAGTCGAACGCTGCGCCCAATTATTGATAGTGGGAATACCCAAAATCCTGGACAGACCTGTCGACAACAACGAGGTTTGGTGATACTGACGTAAGATATATCGCCATATACTCGTCGGTACAGGCAGCAAACAATCTGGCAACCCATGATTGCTATTTAGCCCGTAGCGACAAAACCAGCCTGCCAGTGTAGCAGCCAGTTGCGGTTGTCCATATTTAAACTCACGTACCAGATAATCTAACGGCCATTGATAGTACGCAGGTGCACGCAATTGCGTATAGCTGGCCGTGACCAAAGCGTTGCGGATCACAGGCCAGTTAAGTAGATTATAGTCACACGACGGTAAATTAAAGAACAAACAGTCTTGTTCGCAATGGCCACAAACCAGGGCCGCAGTGGGTTGCTGACACAAATAACATATATTGTCGGGTAACAGCTTTGCTGCAAATCTTCCGTCGCTTAGATACTTTGTTATTCCGGTTTGTATTTTGCTCATGTAAACTATTTTTATTGACTGAAAAGGACGTTGGACTGTGCCTGACAATAACACTATCGCGCCACTGAATAGCCTGACTCACGGAACGGGAAAAGCACTGGTTTTGCTGCATGGCTGGGGAATGAATAGCGCTGTATTCTCTGAGTTTTTGCCTCTTTTAACCGATGATGTGCGTATTATTCGTGTTTGTTTGCCCGGCTTTGGACAAAACGTTGGCTCGCTGCCTGAACAGTATTCACTGGCGGCACTTACGAAATCTGTCGCTGCGGCCATCCCGGATGGCGCCATTGTTGCTGGTTGGTCACTGGGCGGTTTGGTGGCACAACAACTCGCATTGGATTATGCGAGCAAGGTAGCCGGTGTGATTACACTGGCGTCTACACCGTGTTTTGTTTCAGGGCCGGGCTGGCGTGGCATTGAACCGCAGGTGCTGCAAGGTTTTCAGCAACAACTAGCGCGTAACTACGAGAAAACACTCGACCGGTTTTTAGCCATTCAGGCAATGGGTAGTCCCAGTGCCAAACAAGACGTTAAAATTATTCGCCAGCATTTACGTTCATTACCGGCTCCGGCTGAGCAGGCACTGGCGGCGGGTCTGATGTTGCTTGAAACCATTGATTTACGGTCGTCAATTGGTCGTATTACTCAGCCTACGCTGCGAATATATGGTCGACTGGATAGCCTGGTACCGACCTGCAGCATTGACCGCATTCATGAGCTACAACCTGCTGCAGATACCGTTGTGTTGTCTCATGCGGCTCACGCACCGTTTGTCTCTCACCCGCAGCAAACTGCTGAGATCATCCTCAATTTTGTAAAGAACCTGAGTAAAATTGATCGGCACTGCAGTTAGAGTGAAAGATTGCTTCCTCTGTAAATGACTGAAAAGCCTGTTAGAAAGGGCCTTTGTAAGGAATTTGCTCCAATGCCTGCGCTGACTAAAGCTTTATTTTTTTGCTTTTTTGGTTAATAATTAATCATGAGAGTATAGAGGTAATGCGTCCGGGACCGGGTGCATTGGTAAATACAGCAAGTAGCTGGGGTGGATTTTGCCCTTAAATAGCGAAAGCTCAGTAGGTAGTACACAAACATGTTAATTAACAGCAATGCTAATTCAGCGTTCGCTGCTGGCCAGTTTGGTTTGCAACGATCTTTCGACGGGATGACCCAGTCGGCGCTGGGTATTGCGCAAAAAACAGCTCAACAGAATGTCGCGCAAAAAGGCGTCGGTGAAATGCTGGCCAGTGCCGGGTTACAGGGTCTGTCGACGACCACCGATTTATTGCCCCGCGCGAATGGCGATATGATGTCAGATTTGTTGTCTATGCAGCTTTACAGTAACAATGCCCTGGCCTCAGCAAAAGTGTTAGACGTTGCCAACGAAACTGTTGGTAAAATCATCGATACGATTGCCTGAATCCCATGAATATTGTCACGCCTATCCCCACATCCTTTGCCATTCCCACTGCTAATTTAGGGGTGGAAGCGGCGCGGCGTGACAACTTAGCCCGCGAGGCAATTCCACAACCTTCCGACGCCAAACAAGGCGCGGCGGAACAAGGTTTAGGTTCGGAATCAGACAGGCTGAAGTCCTCTGTTAAGGGCAATCAACCGCTAACTTATGAGCGCCCCACGGCTAATCAGAATAGTAACACTGCCACGCAGGCATCGCCTGACGGCCAGCAATCCTTCGACTTTGATAACGGCAAAGATGAGAGCGCCGGTAAAGAAAATGCCGAAGAGCGGCAACAGCAGCAGGCGGAGCAGCGCGAGATAGATGCGCTTAAAGAACGTGATCAGGAAGTGCGTAAGCATGAGCGGGCGCATGCAAATACCGGCGGTCAATACGCCGGCTCACCTCAGTATCAGTACCAGCGTGGCCCGGATGGTCAACGCTATGCTGTTGAAGGTGAGGTTTCCATTGATATTTCTACCGAGAAAACACCTGAGCAGACGCTCAATAAAATGCAGCAGGTGCGCGCCGCAGCGTTAGCGCCGGCTGAACCCTCGCCGCAGGATTTGCAGGTTGCCGCTGAGGCAGCTCGTATAGCTTTTGATGCGCGTCAGGATCTTGCCGAAGAAAACAACCAGACAGGTTCGGTAGAGGCCAGCGGGAGAGACAGTCAGCCGGGTAATATTGAACCCCCGTCAATCGATGAGATAGTGGCTGATAACGAACCTCAGATACCGAAACGAACGCTTGAAGAGTTGGCCGCCGGTGACAACAGTGAGAATGGCGCCAGCCCCAAGCGTTCTCTGAATATTGCTGATGAACAAATGCTGCAACGAAGCAATCTTATTGCGAGTTTCTATAGTAATGTTAGCACGCCTGCAGAAGGTGGCTTTAGCGCTTCAGCATAGCGAAGGCTGCACGTGCTGACAGGCTTTTTTAGCGCGTAATATACACCCTGTTTAAGCAGACGAAAACGGCCTCTTTTGAGGCCGTTTTTGGTTCGACTAGTTGCTCACTAGTCTTTCTTTATTTTCGCAAACGCATCAGCAAAGGCATTACCCATGGCAGCGTTGGCGGGTGCAGCCTGGCGCGCTGGCGCTCTGTTCTTTGCTGACTTCCCTTTACCCTGCCCCTGTGGCTTACTGCCACCTTTAGGTCCTTTACTTTGCGGTGCCGGCGTATCGTCTAAGCGCATGGTAAACGAAATACGTTTGCGGTTAACGTCGACTTCGAGCACTTTTACTTTCACGATATCGCCCGCTTTGACAACTTCACGTGGGTCGGAAATAAATTTGTTGGTAATCGCGGAGATATGGACCAACCCGTCCTGATGTACACCCACATCCACGAAGGCACCAAAGTTGGCTACATTGCTCACAACACCTTCTAAGATCATGCCCGGCTTTAAGTCTGCGAGGGTTTCAACGCCGTCTTTAAACGTTGCGGTTTTAAACTCGGGGCGAGGATCACGACCAGGTTTGTCGAGCTCTTTAAGAATATCTTTGACGGTAGGAACACCAAAACTGTCGCTCACGAACTCTTCGGGATTGAGCTGGCGTAACAGGTCAGTATTGCCTATCAAATCATTCACCGCAACGTCGGTGCGCTTAACAATAGTATCGATAACCGGGTACGCTTCAGGGTGAACCGCAGAACTATCAAGTGGGTTCGTGCCGTTTACAATACGCAGAAAGCCAGCAGCCTGTTCAAAGGCTTTCGGGCCTAAACGTTCTACCGCTTTAAGATCCTGACGGCGACTGAATGCACCATGGGTGTCGCGATAGTTAACAATATTGTGTGCCAGCGTTCGGTTTAACCCTGATACATAGCTCAGTAACGCCGGTGACGCGGTATTTAAGTCTACACCCACTGAGTTTACACAGTCTTCAATCACCTGATCCAACGACTTACCCAGCATGCTCTGGCTGACATCATGCTGATACTGGCCAACACCAATTGCTTTGGGCTCTATTTTAACTAACTCAGCCAATGGATCCTGTAAGCGGCGGGCAATTGATACTGCGCCGCGCAACGACACGTCCAGATCCGGAAGCTCTTTGGAAGCAAGCTCTGAAGCAGAATACACCGATGCGCCTGCTTCGCTGACCATGATTTTCTGGGCTGTCAGTTCTTCCTGTTTTTTGAGCATTTCACTGACCAGTTTATCGGTCTCCCGCGAGCCTGTGCCGTTGCCAATGCTGATGAGTTCGACTTTGTGCTGGCGGCATAAGTTGGCTAAGGTACGTTGTGATTTATCCCATTGGTTTTGCGGTGCATGAGGGAAAATCGTGGTAGTGGCCACGACTTTACCGGTGGTATCCACAATAGCGACCTTAACCCCTGTACGTAAACCCGGATCGAGTCCCATGGTTACTTTTGCGCCGGCCGGTGCCGCCATCAGCAGGTCGTTGAGGTTTTTCGCAAACACATTAATAGCTTCTTCTTCTGCTTTCTCGCGCAACTGACCAAACAATTCAGTTTCCATGTGTAAGGCAATTTTGATCTTCCATGTCCAGGTCACTACCTGAGCCAGCCAGGCGTCTGCCGGACGGCCCTGGTTCTTAATGTCAAAGTGGGCAGCAATAATTTGCTCGCAGTACGAGGATTGTCCCGCAGAGTCTTCCTGGCCCGGGTCTGCAATCATCTGAATATTGAGCATATTTTCGTTACGACCACGGAACATAGCCAATGCACGGTGTGAAGGTACTTTGGCGATTTTTTCTGAATGTTCAAAGTAATCACTGTATTTAACCGCAGCTTTTTCCTGACCCTCTACCACGCGGCTGCGAATGTGAGCATTGTCATTAAGATAACGACGCACTTTTGCCAGTAGGCCCGCATCTTCAGCAAATCGTTCCATTAGAATGTAGCGTGCCCCTTCCAGTGCCGCTTTCGTATCGGCGACACCGTTATCGGCGTTAACATAAGTCCCGGCGGTTTCTTCCGGCGTTAACATCGGATCGGCGAATAATGCATCGGCCAGCGGTTCCAGGCCTGCCTCTATGGCAATCTGGCCTTTGGTGCGACGGCGCGGCTTGTAAGGCAGGTATAAATCTTCAAGAGTGGTTTTGTTATCGGCCTGCTCAATCTGCTGCTTTAGTTCGGCAGTAAGTTTGTCTTGTTCTGTAATAGATTTCAGAATGACCTGACGACGGTCTTCGAGTTCGCGAAGATAAGACAATCGTTGATCAAGGTTACGCAGTTGGGTGTCATCGAGACCCTGAGTAACTTCTTTACGATAGCGGGCAATAAAAGGGACGGTTGACCCTTCATCAAGAAGTTTTACGGCTGCCTCAACCTGTGCAGGTTTAACGGCTAATTCATTGGCAATTGTGTTTATTATCATCATCATTTTGAGTAAGGGTCAGGCGATTGTGAATGTTAGATTGGAAAGTGCCCTTTCCTACCTTGTTTGAGTTGATTCTGGTTGCGCCCTGGGGCGCAAATTCCGGATGCAGAGTATAGCACCGAAAAAACACCTGTCACAGGCTAAACAGCGCTGAAATCGCTCCTTGTCAGGTATTTGGACTTTGTCTGTCGTGGGGCTATCTATACGGTGTTGGCTCGCTTTCAACCGCCAAACTGGTACATTAATCTTAAAATACCTTTATCAACTTTCTTTACATGGTATAGCTAGAGCTAAATTGACTGTCTTAAACGACGTGATGCACGGAGAGATTATGCACCAATGTTACCGCGACCTGCTCAGGGCAGTGAGTCTGATGTTTTGCTCCACTATTGCTTTTGCCGACGATACCGCACCTTGGCCCTACCCTCAGGATGTTCCGGAATCCCGGCCTCTTTCGACAGGTCTGGCGGGTGAACAACCAGTTGATATTAGCCGGTTTCTGCTTTCACGCGGCGTCAGTCAAACACACATAAACGCTCAGGGAACGCATGTTGCCTACATCAGTACTATCACCGGCACTCGCCAGTTATGGGTAAAACCTTTGGATGGCGGGCCAGCGATTCAGGTCACATTTGGCAATGGAATATCCTTTTATCACTGGCATCCGGATGGAAACCGTTTGTTATACGGCGCCGATAATAACGGCAATGAGCGCCCGGCCTTCTATTTAATTAGCCGGGACGGTCTGCAGGAACAACTGGTCCTTGATCATTCGGCAGCGTTCAGACAGTTTGGTCAGTTTGACGCGTCCGGCAACTTGTTTACCTATGCCTCAACGGAGCGCAACGGCAGAGACTTTGATATTTACCGGCACGATTTACGCAGCGGCCAGTCTACAATGATCTATCAGGCCAAATTCGGATTTTACCCGGCTGCGTGGCAGCCAGGAACGGCTAACATTCTGGTCACCGAGACCCGCGGTGAAGATGCCAATGATGTGCATGTACTGAATACGGCAAACGGCAACTTACGTGCGCTTTATCAACCTGACGTAGCGGCTTCTTTCAGTGATTTCAACTGGAGTAAAGACGGTAAAACGCTGTATTTTGTGTCTAATTTAGAGCGTGAAATGAAAACTGTTTTCCAGTACGACAGTGAGTCTGAAATCACTAAGCCGGTGTTCGAACTTGATAGTGATAGTGATAGTGATATTGATAGTTTGCACTTGTGCAATAATAAAACCCAACTGGTTTCAACGGTTAATAAAGATGGCTTTAACGAATTGTTTATTACCTCGCTGGACGGTAAGCGGGATTTATCCACGTCGCTATCTGGTGAGCCTGGCGTGTTGTCTGTAAGCTGCGCGGCAAGCAAAGACATCATTGCGGTACAAAAGAGCTCGCCCTCGTCACCGGGCGAAATCATAACGTTTAATGCAAAAACCAACAATGTGGTACCGGTTGTCAGTGCCACGCTGGCCGGCATCGACCCATCGACGCTGGTTCAACCAGAAGTGATTACTTTTCCTGCCCGCGACGGGGTCACGGTTCAGGGTCTGCTGTATCTGCCCAAGAATACCACCAAGGCGGTACCGCTGGTTGTTGATGTACATGGTGGACCTACGTCGCAGGCCAGACCTTCCTGGCAGCCACTTACCCAGTATCTCGCAGGCAAAGGCATAGCGGTACTCGATATTAACGTGCGGGGTTCTACAGGATTTGGTAAAACTTACGCTCGCCTGGACAATCAGGAAAAACGCCTCGACAGTGTTCGCGATCTGGTCGATGCGCTGGGTTATCTGCAGGATGATCCGCGTATTGATACAAACAATGCGGCCGTGATGGGAGGTTCTTACGGCGGATACATGGTGAATGCGGTTATGGGTCTGTATCCGCAGGCATTTAAGGCTGGTGCCTCTTTTGTGGGAGTCTCTGACTGGGTACGTGCCCTGCAGGAAGCCTCGCCAGATTTAAAAGCTTCGGATCGGATTGAATACGGCGATATTCGCGAGCCTAAGTGGCAGGCGTTCTACGCTGAAAACTCCCCCATTAACACGGTTGATAACATTATTGCGCCGATGTTTTTTGAGCACGGTGCTAACGACCCCCGCGATCCGGTGACCGAATCAGATCGTATGGTGCGTATTTTACGTGATAAAGGTCAGGATGTGACGTACCTGCGCTTTCCGGATGAAGGGCATGGCGTAAGCAAGCTGGAAAATCGAGTGACGTTTTATCGCGCGCTGGCAGATTTCCTTGAGCGCCACTTGATGAGCAAAGACCAGTAACTGCCCTTTCACAACAAAACCCGGTTATTGATAGAAACAAGGACCAAGCGTTCATGAAATAGCCGGTTTCGATAAAAAAGCTTGCCGATTTGGCAAGCTTTTTTTGTGAGTAGGCCGGTAATACCTGATAGTAGTTTGCGGGTTATTTGGTAGCACCAACTGTGGGATTACCAGCTTTCGTTTAACCTATGCCGGTATAATGCCTTATCGATTCTTGGTGTATCGAGATCCCAGATATCACAACAAGCATTGTACCTGTCTATTGCATCAGCCATGCTAATTTCCGGAGTTTCTATATACCTTTCAATATGATGACATGGATGAACAAGCCGTGACCGGATACCAGACCATGAGTCGAAAAGTGCGCCTACATCAATTGCGATGCCTCCCCGTTGCTTTATCCAATCGCAGTAGATTTTTCCTAGTCCACCGGCGCCAACCATAAATACAGCACCGCGATACGGGACATCCAGCGTGTCGTGCAGCTGTTTAAACCTGTCAGGGTAATGCGGTCGACGTTCTTCACCTAAAAATGCGCGCTCCGCTCTAACGATGTAACTTTTTGTCTCTTTAACCTGAAAATGGCGTTTTAAAACGTCACTGATATTTCTTGCACCCACCAGACCAACAAAATCGAGGTTTTTAAACAGCCTTCTGTACAGCTGGCAAAAGGTAAGGTACCGGTGTATTGCTGAATCAGTAAAGGTCGTATTATTATGAACTAAGTTGTAGTGTTCTATAGTGTCGAACACTTGCTGATAACCCTTATGAATCAGCTTTTGATTTTCTCTGGGAATGCCTAAAATATCTGCGTGACTAACTGCTTGCCTTAGTTGAGCAGCCAGTGTTTCCAGTTCTGTGTCAGGCATACTTATGTCGTCAAACCATACTGTCAGGCTTCGGTTTACTTGCTTCCTTGACGTAATAGTAGGAAAGCCCATCAACTCGCCCTCACCATCGCCCAGTCGAATTAACGAGCAAGGGGTTTTATCCTGTATGCGTTGTGTTAATAAGTCGGCTACTTCAAAACCATCTAATTTGTTATATTCCAACTGTTTTTTCCTGTGAGTCACACGCCCTAAAAACAAGACTTAAACGCGTAAATAAACGCATCATTCATTTGCTCTTAGTGCTGTATAAACCTGTTTACATAATCAATTCTATCAGTGTCTGGATGCGGCCAGTTCAGAGTAACAAATTCTACCAGTGTGGGTAAAAATGCGTATTTACATATCGTTTTTATTTGGTTCTGAAGTGGAGGTTATATCTTGCGTGTTGAAGACGCAACTGCAAGTCTGTGGAGGTTTACCTCAATGCCTGGCAGAGGGGGAAGTCCCTGCCTGATGATAACCACCCTGATGTGAAGTTTTTAACACTGAGCGCAAAAATGGTTGCTGTTGACGTGACATCATAATCCTTCTAAGGCTGTTCATTTGTTATTTCAGGTTTCCTTTTTCGTCACAATGAGATTCTGCATTAGCACAGTGTTGAATGAATATTTTCAATAACGTTATGGCTGCTGATAGCTGATATTTACAATATTCCACCTTACAGTGGCTGTTGGCGTTTTTACCAAGGCATCTTCGCCCTCTTCTTTTTTGAGCAGTGCCCTCGCCATTGGCGAATCAATAGAAATGTAATTCTCTTCATTTCTGTATATTTCGTCCGGGCCGACTATTCTGAAGTGCATTTGTTCGCCCTCATCATTTTCAATTTGCACCCAGGCACCAAAAAATACTTTGCCATCCTGTTGCGGTGAGTAGTGCACAATTTGCACGCTTTCTAACCGTTTTCTTAAATACCTGACTCTGGAATCGATTTGCCGCAACAGCCGTTTGTTCTCTTTGTAATCAGCATTTTCTGATCTATCTCCCAGACTTGCTGCCCAGGTGACCTTTTTAGTGATCTCAGGTCGGTATTCCTTCCAGAGGTAATTCAGCTCGCTTTGCAGCTTTTGGTAGCCCTGTTGAGTAATGAGGTTGGTTTTCACGTTGGCTTTCTTCACTCCGGTTAAATGTACAGCTGGATTTGATACGCGGTATACGAGTGCTGTCAACACCCTTCCCACCAATCAAATCAGTTGCCACAACAAACACGCTTAACTATGTTTTTCGCTTGGATCATTCAGACCCTCCATCCGGTTGACATATTGCTTCGCACCAAATGTTTTTTCTACCCTTTGGTGTCATTTTCGTCGCTATGTTTTTGATAACCATTCCATGTAATGAAAGGTCTTTTTGGTATAAATTATTATTAGCAAAGTATTACGCAGTATTATATGGTTCATAGGGCAAGTGAGTGCAAAATAACGATAGAGTAACTTCCTCAAATACTCATTCAATAAAGTAGCTACTTCGTTGATTTCTTACAATATACGAAATGATGTTTGGTGTATTGACACGGCGTTTTTGATATTGTAATGGAATTGTAAACTTATTGAACGATATCAATTCGCAGTAGAAGTAATAATGATGACGTCGTTTTCAACTAAATGACAGGGATTATGAATCAGAACTTTTCATTAGAGCAGCTCGATAAAGGCGTGACACCCGCCAAACGGACAGCATCGGTATTCGAATTTGGCTTGTGCTTTTTTGGGTTTATATTATTACTAAGTGCCGTGTTGTTTTTTGTGCTTACTACAGTTAACGCGTTTAATAGTAGTGAAGGCACTAAGACAATGCTTTCTGTGTTGGGATGCGTTGCTTTGTATCAGAGTGGCAAATTTTTGCTACGGCAGGTGAACAAAGTGAAATTGCACCCGGAACGTCGATTGCAGCCGGATCGTCGTCGTAGCGATGATGCTTGATCGACACAACGTTATAAAAAGCGAGTTTTTAGTGCAAAATGTTTGATCAAATAGTGGCTTATTTTGTGCAAACTTTGTTTGCTGGGCTATACTTTAAAAGAACAAACAAAACACTGCCCGAATAACTATTTGGGCGCATAAAATGCTGGATTGGCCAGCACGAGTATGCAAAAAATTACGGACTTACCGATGAGCATGGATAGACGCTTAGTAAAAAGCCGACAATCAATTGTCGGCTTTTTCTATTCTGGTACGAATAAGTTCTCCTGGCGGAGGACGTTATTACTCTTCAGTTTCAGCCGGGGCGTCGGGTTTTATAACCTCTAGCAGTTCCACTTCGAATATAAGCGTAGAGTTAGGTGTAACTTTACCAGATGACCGCTCACCGTAAGCTAGCTCAGCAGGAATGAAGAAGCGGGTTTTACCTCCTTCTTTCATTGTTTGAACACCCTCTGTCCAACCTCTGATGACCTGGTTAAGCGGAAATGTTGCTGGTTCGCCGCGCGCATATGAAGAATCAAACTCTGTGCCGTCCAGCAAAGTACCCTGATAGTGAACTTTTACGGTGTCGGTGGCAGCCGGGCTTTCCCCTTCACCTTCTGACAATACTTCATACTGAAGACCAGATTCGGTTGTAATCACACCCTCTTTTTTAGCGTTTTCAGCCAGGAATGCAGCGCCTTTTTCGAGGTTTTCAGCGGCCATTTCTTTAGCAAGCTCTTGTTGCTTGGCTTGAAGCGCACGTTCGCCCGCTTGCGCTATCTGTTGAATTTCAGCAGTTTCAAAAATTAACGTATCAGCCATGCCATCTTTAAGGCCCTGCATCAGAGCGTCTTTGTCGATGCTTTCGTCAAACTGCGCCATTTGCTCATCGCGAGTGGCGATAAACAGACCCATGCTCGCCCCGATTGCGTAGGCTTGCTTCTGTGCATCAGTCATTTCTTCTTTGTTCAGCGCAGAGGCGTTTGCGGTTTCTGACGTTGTGTCTTGTTGTGGCTGACAGGCAGCCAAACCAAGTGTTGCAACAATAGAAAGGGCAACGAGCGATTTTTGCATAAAGTTCTCCGGTTGTTGGTATAAGGTAATTTGCTTCTCATCCACAAAACTACCTATATAATTTAAATGTGTTACGAGATTTACGTGTTACTTTAACATGCTTAACGAATCAAACACGAGTCTCTACCGCACAATGCAGCGAATCGTCGGCCAGAGCGACGTATGTGGGCATTTCGTGTTATTGTTACGACAGCGAATGTTAATAGAAAAGCCTATGACAACACTACATTTCAAAACGTTCATTTCAATGTTGTTAGTAACGTTAAGCTGCGCTGTCCTGAGCGGCTGCATAGTGCCAGACACGACACCTAATCAGCAATGGCGTATTGTTGAGGAAGGTGCTTACGCTGCAGATGTTTCTACCGATGGTAAACTGAGTCTGGTCTCGGGTATTAACAACGGAATACATGTCTGGCGCTTTGGTGACGAAAAGCCACTTTATCAGTGGAGCCATCAGGGAGAAGGAAATAACCTGGTTGCTAATGTGCATATCAGTGCCGACAATTCGTACGCGGTAACATCTGATCGTGAGGCGTTTGCGACCTGGAGCCTGACATCAGGCGAGCCGGTGGGCTTTTGGCGCATTGATGAATCGAGTATCCGCGACGTAGCAATATCCAATGGTGGGCGAGGTGTTGTAGTTGGCCGTTCAAACGGTAAAGTGATGTTCTTCGAGCCAGCCAGTGGCCGACGCCTTGAATTTTTGGGCCATCAGGAACGCATAAACAGCGTCGACGTGACGCCTAACGGTAAGTATGCGCTTACGGGGGGGAATGACTACGTGGCGTATTTGTGGAGTACCGACTCGGGTCAGGTGATTCATTCCTTTAGTCATCCGAGTCGTGTCACACTGGTGGCGCTTGACGACGAAGGCCGTTATGCCTTTACTGCAGACAGCCAGCAAAAATCGCAAATCTGGAATGTACAAACGGGTGAACCCATTAGTCAGTTGCAGTATATTGCACGCCAGAAGATATTTACGGACGCTATGTTTTCTAAAGATGGTAAGTACTTGCTCACAGGTGCTCCCTCACGTCGTATGTATCTCTGGGATGTACAAACCGGCGAACAGGTGGGCGAATGGAAAGTGGCACCGCGCGAGAATATGTCACCACCCTCTGCAGTGGTGTATGGTGTAGGCTTTATAGATGAAAACAATTTAATATCAGTCAGCAGTAGCGGCTTAGCTGAACTGTGGAGTATGCCCGAATCATGACACTATCTAAGGAGGCGCTGGCCGAGCAATTGCGCAACGCCAATGATGCCATTGCCGAGCTTGAAACCAAATTGGCGTTTCAGGAATATACTATCGATGCGCTGAATGACGCACTTTCCAACCAACAAATTCAAATCGAGAAAATGCAGTATCAGCTGCGCCACGTGATTGATAAAGTGAAAGGGATGGAGCCATCAAATATTGCCAAGATGTCTGAAGAAGTCCCACCACCACATTATTAAAGCCTGTATTTGGGCGCTGGGTGGCGTCGTGCATGTATAGGTTTATTTTGTATTTATATGTGTACATTTTTGGTGCAAAATATGAGCAAAGAATTTATCGGTAACCAGCTTAAGGCAGCCCGAAAGCAGCAAAACCTGAGTCAGGGTCATATTGCCAGTAAGCTCAAAACAGCTTAATCATTTTGCAAGACGGTGATTACCAGGGCTTGCCGGTAATCACCATATTCAGGCAGTCAATCTACGCCATTTAACCCTGTGCGCTACAGCTCTTTTGAATCAGCCTTGGGCGGTGTGGCAGACGGCGTTACGGATCCATTTACCAGTATATCCCCGGCAACGCCGTTGCCTCGCAGCAAATCTTCCAGCGTGCCATTGTCGCTGTCTACCAGGCCAACTTCGCGAAGCAAAGCGTCTACTAACGGGGCGTTGGCCCGGTAGTTAAGCGCTGCTTTAGTTACCTGGTCGGCCAGTCCGGCATTGTTAGAATCTGCTCCCGGACCGGCGCCGTTGTGGCTCCCATAACCTTGGAGTATTTTAATGCCTTCTATGTTTTCAAGTGGTTTTACTGCATTCGCTATTATCTCAGGGAGTACCTTTAATACTGCCAGCGATCGTTGCAGATCGATTTGCTCGTCTTTCAGTGTATTTTCTGCGTCGTAAAGGGCTTTCTTACCCGCCGCTTCTACCGCAAATACTTTCTCATCGGCATCAGCCTGTAGCTTCTTGGCATCGGCAGAAGCGCGCGCTTCAGTGAGAATGGCCTCTGAGGTGTTTATGGCTGCTTCACGTTTTGCTTCTGCTTCTACGGTAATATTTACCGCTTCCCGTTCGGCTTCTTTACGGGCGTCAATCACCTCAATTTCCATTTTACGATTAGCTTCAGCGACTTGACGGGCAGTGGTTACGGCTTCTTCTTTTTCAACTTTAAGTTTCTCCGCTTCGGCAGCCTTGGCTCGAGCGGCAGATTCTTCTTCTGATTTAATGGCTATGGCGATTTGCTTGGTTTGCTCGGCCACTTCCAGATGCTGGATTTGAAGAATACGGGCTTCTTCGATGGCTTTACGCTTTTCGATTTCCCGCGCTTCTACATCGCGCTCTTTTTCGATTTGTGACGATGCTATTGCCTTTTCTTTAGCAATTTCGGCCTGACGTTCTTCCTGCTCTTTTTGTTCCCGCTGTTTGCTGATTTCAGCTTTTTGCTCCTGACGTTTAAAGGCCAGTGACTGCTCTTGTTGGATTCGGGCTTCTTCTTCATCGCGCTTAATATCTAACGACAGCTTTTCGGCTTCAAGGTTACGCTGCTCAATTTTAATGCGGTTTTCTTGCTGAATATCGTTGGTTTCTTTGCGTTTCTCTTCAATGATTTTCGCCAGGCGGGCACGCCCTTCGGCATCGAATGCGTTATTTTCGTTAAAATACTGCAGCTCTGTTTGATCGAACCCGGTTAAACTTACCGATTCTAATTCCAACCCGTTCTTTTCCAGATCATTGGCAACGCTTTGTTGTACTTTCTGCACAAAGTCGGCGCGTTGTTCGTGCATTTCTGTCATGGTCATTTCCGCTGCCACAGCGCGCAGCACGTCAACAAACTTTGACTCCATCAGCTTTTTGACTTCTTCGGCGCGGGTAGTGCGGGTGCCAAGAGTTTGCGCAGCCATGGAAATACCCGCTGCATTGGGTGCCACCCGCAAATAAAAGTCCGCTTTAACATCAACCCGCATACGATCTTTAGTGATGAGTGCGTCCTTGGAGGTTTTTTCTACCTCTATACGCAGGGTATTCATATTGACCGGAATTATTTCGTGCACCACTGGCAGCACCAGAGCGCCACCATCTTTAATCACTTTCTCGCCGCCTAAACCGGTGCGCACAAATGCCGTCTCTTTGGTGGCCCGGGTATATAGTCTGGCAAATATAAAGCCAATAACGATAAGGCCGACGATGACGGCCCCAATAACGATAAGCATAAAAGGAAGATTACTCAGTCCTGAATTTTCCATGTGTACTACGTCCATTTTCTATTGTGATTAAAGGGGAATATAGCGGGTTGCCAGCCAACTTCGCGCTTGTTTTTTTAACAGTAACACCTGTTCACCCTGGCTAAACTGCTCATTGGTTTCAATGGGTTCAACCAGCAGATAATGAGGTTGGCCAAAGCTGTCGGTAAATTTGCCTTCTGCAGGATTGCTCGGACGCGCCACGCCGAGCGTAATATAACCCACCGTACCGACCAGATCCTCGGTGGTAGTGGCAGAGGTTTCCTGTTTTGGCAACAGTCGGGCAATGAATCCGCCGCATTGAGAGGTCATCAATAAAGCGATTAGTATAGCTAAGCCAATGACGAGCCATGGATTAAAATAAGTCGTTAAAAAACTTAACGAGAGAAAGTTGAGCAGGTAGCCTGTAATGCCAAAACTGGTTAGTAACACTACCAGCCAGACCATTAGTGGCAGGCGGTCAAGTGCAAGCCAACTGGTCAGTTCGATGCCTGAAGTGGTGTCAAAGTCTGCTTCGGCCGGATCATCCACCAGGCTCAGCAAGCTGAGCCCAAAAAACATGCCGGCTAATTCGAGGACAAGTAAGGTCAGCACAGCGCCCAGCGCGCAGCTAAACCAAAAATTGGCATCGTTTAGAAGGAATGACAACATACTCTCCGTCCCTGATGTATGTATACAAGAAAGTTTAGTTTAGCCCAACTTTATAGAGTGGCAAAGATCTTTATTGTTGCCATAGTCCGTGGATGGCAATGACTGCAAAAAAAAGGACTGGAATACGAGACGTTACCACATTGCTGATTAAGGAAACTCGATCTTATTGGCGATATACAACCGCCACATTGTTATGCAATTCACGACCAGCAGGGTCGCTTCCAGTAGTGTGCCACCAATTGAGCCGACAATAATATTATTGGTGAGCCAGCATATTGCGCCAAGTAGAAAGGCAACTCGCATTTTTATGCCAGATAAACAATACAACGCATAGGTGCCGATACAGGTTCCCATAATGGGAAATAAGTCATACCACACGTCGGCTAACGCAATGCCCAGTAACAGCGTGATTATGATAAAGAGATAGGCAACGTTGCGCGAACGGGTTTTAATGGACAACCCGGTACGTACCACGGCCAGTAGGGCACTCAAACAGGCCGTTACAGCACCGAGCAATGCAAAATGCAGCGCATGGTTCAGGTTCATGACGACCATCATAATTCGCAGGCGTTGATCGTCGCGCTGATAAAAACACAGTATGCCGAGAACGAAGCTCAGCAGGCCTATTGCTTGGGCGAGGTTAAATTCTGGAATCAAGTTGGTAAGTGCTTACTTTGCGTTGTGAGATAAACTTAGTTGGGCTTGAAAACGCCGATGATATTATCACTGCCGCGACTGGCGGTTTTAACCTCTTCCTGTGGCTGTGTATCTGTGTAATCACACTCTACACAAGCGAGCTTTTCGACGTTGTTCTCGAAAAATAACATAATGGTGTCGGTAGCTTTGCACTGAGGACAGGTTGCACCGGCTATAAAGCGTTTTCGTTGGCGTTGACTCATGTTACTCACACACTTGAATTAAACAAAAAGTTAAGGGTAATTTTCAGACCAAAGCAAAATCAACGTCTGATAGGTAATATTTAGCTTGTTAATGCTCATACGACAGGCGAGCAAATGCAGATCGCTTGCTGACCTTCTGATAAACTACGCTGCCAGGCTATATTATCACAGGTAATCGCAGTTTTATGATTCAGTTATCCGACGTTACGTTAATGCGCGGCAGCAAAGTTTTGCTCGACAGCGCATCGGCGCAGGTTTTTCCTGGCCACAAAGTTGCTCTGATTGGTAGCAATGGATGTGGTAAGTCAACCCTGTTTGCCCTCTTACGCGGCGAACTGAGTGTGGATGCCGGTGACTGTTCGTTGCCTGCTGACTGGCGAATTGTCAGTGTGGCACAGGAAACGCCAGCGGTGGACCGCAGCGCTATCGATTATGTTATCGACGGTGATAAGCATCTGCGCAGATTACAGCAACAGTTAGCTGCTGCCGAGGATGACCAAAATGGCGAGGCCATTGGTAAGTATCACGATTTACTGGCTCAGGCCGGTGCTTATGATGTTGAACCCAGGGCAGCCACTATTTTAGCTGGTTTGGGTTTTACCAATGATCAACTTACCGCCCCGGTCACCGACTTTTCCGGTGGTTGGCGAATGCGGTTAAATCTGGCCCAGGCGCTGCTTTGCCCGTCAGACCTGTTACTGCTTGATGAGCCCACTAACCACCTCGACTTAGATGCCGTTATTTGGCTGGAGCGCTGGCTGCAGCGGTATCAGGGCACACTACTGTTAATTTCACATGACAAGGCATTTATCGATAGCTGTGTGGCGCAAATTATCAGTGTTGAGCAGCAGCAGCTTATTGCCTATACCGGTAATTATTCAAGCTACGAGACCCAACGCGCCGAGCGGCTGCGTTTACAGGATATCGAGTACAGCAAACAGCAAGACAAAATCGCGCATCTGGAGTCGTTCATTAATCGCTTTAAAGCTAAGGCGAGTAAAGCAAAACAAGCGCAAAGCCGCATAAAGCAGCTGGAAAAAATGGAGTCGTTGTTACCTGCACACCATGCCAGCCAGTTCAGTTTCGCTTTTAAACCCCCCAGTGCACTGCCAAACCCACTAATACAAATGGAAAAGGTGATGCTGGGTTATGGCGAACACATTGTCTTACAGCAAGTTAAACTGAATCTGGTGCCTGGGAGCCGCATAGGATTGCTGGGGCGTAATGGCCAGGGTAAATCAACGCTGATTAAATTACTCGCTGGTGTTCACGCGCCCAAGGCTGGTGTGTTTAATACCGCCAAAGGCCTTAAAGTTGGTTACTTTGCCCAGCATCAACTCGAAACACTCGACCCTTCCGCATCGGCCCTGCTGCATCTGCAGCGACTTGATGGCAAGGCCACTGAGCAACAGCTGCGCGACTTTTTAGGCGGTTTTGGTTTTCACGGTGATGAAGCCACAGGTTCGGTAGCGCCGATGTCCGGTGGTGAAAAAGCGCGCCTTGTGCTGGCTCTTCTGGTTTATCAAAAGCCCAATATGTTGCTCCTCGATGAGCCCACCAACCACCTTGATTTAGAAATGCGCCATGCGCTGAATATCGCTTTGCAAGGTTTTGAAGGGGCAATGGTCCTGGTATCGCACGACCGCTATTTATTGTCTGCGGTGTGTGAAGAGTTTTACCTGGTTGATAGCGGCGAAGTGGCACCGTTTAGTGGTGATCTGGAAGATTATCGCGATTGGATTTTAGCCCAGCAACAAAGTGATAAAGCCGCTGCGGTAGCGCCGAACGACGACAAGCCTAAGGTCGATCGCAAAGCAGAAAAACGCCGTGAAGCAGAGTTTCGCCAGTCTACTGCGCCGCTGCGTAAGCAAATTCAACAGGCTGAAAAAGCAATGGAAAAGCTGAATACAGCACTCGCCAAAGTAGAAAACGAATTAGCCCGAACCGAGCTTTACGAAGCCGATAAGAAAGCCGAGTTAATGGGCTTTTTAGATCAACAAGCAACTCTTAAGTCTCAAATAGAGGAAGAAGAGATCCAGTGGCTGGAGGCGCAGGAAGCACTGGAAGAGGCTAAAATGCGTTATGAGATAACCACATAGCCATGGCAGCGTTAACCAACGATGCCTTCTGGCAGCACAGTTTAGCGGTTTACAGCAAGCCAGGAGTTGCTGAGGCATGTTTAACCCTGCAGGACCGCTATCAGGTAAATGTAAACCTGCTTTTGCTGCTGCATTGGTGCAATGTCCACCAATATTGCGTGGATGCTGCGTTGATTGAACGGTTAAAGCAACGTGTTGCGCAGACCGATCCCGCTATTCAGCGCCATCGCCAGCAGCGTCGCGCCGCTAAAGGGACAGATAATTATGAAGCGCTCAAAGCAGCAGAGTTAGCACTTGAAGCAGAGCAGCAGAGCGCCTTAGTCGCTGAGCTAAATCAATCCAGTGATGCGCAAGCCGAAGCAGGCAATAGCGACGACCTGGTTACGCTGCTTACCACATGGCTTAACTTACCCGACACCCCCACAACACGACTACTAATCGACGCAGTAATCAACGCATGACAATACGGACTCACCAACGACACGGACGCATAATACAAAGCAGTTTCAGCGCGCCGCGCTGGGCACGCAATCGCCATATCCAAACCATTTGGCCACGTTTTATACAAAAACGATTACCGCTCAACTACGCCACTGAGCGAATTAAACTCGGTGATGGCGATTTTATCGATCTTGCCTGGGGCCCGGCACCGCAAACCCTAACCGGTATGGTGGTGATGTTTCACGGTCTGGAAGGCTCTATAAATTCACACTATGCCAACGACATGATGGCCTCGCTGAGCCAAAATGGCTGGCAGGTAGTACTCATGCATTTTCGTGGTTGTAGCGGTGAGATAAACCTGACGCCAAGGGCTTATCATTCGGGAGAAACCGGCGATCCGGCGTTTATCATCGAACAACTTAACCAACGCTATCCGGATGTGCCCAAGGCCGCTATTGGCTTTTCCCTGGGCGGTAACATGCTGCTTAAACTGTTGGGTGAAAACCCCGACAGTCTTGGTCTGAAGGCTGCTGTTGCGGTCTCTGCGCCGTTAAAACTGGATGAATGTGCATCGAGCATGGATCAGGGTTTTTCAAAAGTGTATCAAAAGTACCTGATTGGCAGTATGAAGCAAAATCTGCTGAAAAAAATGCAGCGCATAGACTATCGCGATATCCTGCAAATCAGTGAGCGCGAGGTGAAAGATATTCACACCTTTTGGCAATTCGACGAGCGAATTACCGCGCCCTTACACGGTTTTGCCGATGCCAATGACTACTATGAAAAATGCAGTGCCTACTTTTATATGAAAGCCATTCACAGCCCTACACTGGTTATTCATGCGCTGGACGATCCTTTTATGAATCATACCATTGTGCCACCTGAATCTGAGCTTGGTAGTCAGGTCACTATTGAACTGAGTGAAACCGGCGGCCATGTCGGGTTTATGGGTGGCACTCCACGCCAACCACAGGTATGGTTGCAACAGCGGGTTAAACGCTATTTTGCTGATTTTTTGCCGACCCTGGAGTCGTTATGATTGTCCCCATTGATGAGATCGCCGCTGATACCTTGCGTAACATTGCCAAGGAGTTTGTACTTCGTGAAGGTACCGATTATGGTGAGATTGAAACCGATCTGAGTACCAAGGTAGAGCAGGTTGTGGCACAACTAAAAAGTGGTGAGGCGCTGCTCGTGTACTCAGAGCTACACGATACGGTAGATATACGTCCGGCTCGCGAGTACCGGGATGAACCTTAATCCTATACAGTAAGTTAGTAATCACTCTATTTGTGCTTAAAAAGCTCCGCCACGTCCGTGTGGCAGAGCATGCAAACTTAGGTGTTAGAAAACAAAAAATTAAAATGCATAACGCCCGGACAGCTGAAACACGTCTACATCGTCCATTAATTCATAGCTCGCACCGAAAGCAAGTTGCGGATTAAGGTAATAATACGCCCCCGCTTTAAAGGTCACATCGCCATCATCAAGATCCAGATAGCCAAGCTCACCATTCACTTCTAACTCTGGTGTAATGAAACTACGAACGCCGCTAACCAGGCTATAACCATTGTCGTCATAGTAATCTGAGTCGATACGCTCAAAGTTAGCGCCTGCATAGATATCGGTGGTTGCATTCAGGCTTAAACGATAGCCACCACCGAGAGTCATTGTGGTGAAATCAACGCTATTATTTTCGGCCCAGCCATATTCACCATTCAGGTAAAAATGCGTGTCGAGTGAATATTTGCCATTCACTTGCAAGCCGTCGGGATCGAAATCACCGTCGCTGTCATAGCGCAAATAGCCACCCTCAACATAGTTCCAGTCTGGTGTTTTAGCGTGGCTGTCTGGTGTAACCAGGAAAAACGCCAGTGTTGCACTGGTCAGAAAAGCCGTATTTTTCATTTTACTACTCCATTATTTGAAAACGGGGGTGTTTATGAACTTGTCTCTGCATATCGCAAGCTTTAGGCCAAAGCGGTTTGTTGGCGCGTTAATGTCTGATTATTTGTATAAACTACAATAGGTTATGTTTTTATTTGCGTTGTGGAAGATGTGTTTGCAAAGGGAGTAAAACTACGTGCAAGCAACAAAATCGGTATTTCTGTTGCAAATAAGCAACACTTTTTTGTCAAATGTAAATAGTCACTGAGTAAAAACTACCCACTCCATACAGAAAGAATTTTTCGCTAACAATATAAGTGTTTGTTTTTTATGCGCTAAAAAATAAAAAATGAAGAGATAAACAGATTGGTTCGGCATTTGCTCTAGTACGTTACATATAAAAAGTACTCTAAAAATAAAAAGTACAACGAGTAACAGAGTTCACCTGGCTGCTTTGAGTCAAATGGAGATAGCAATGCCACTATATAACCCGTTTTCAGTTAATTTAAATAAGGTAATGTTTAACAGACGTCACCGTATAAACCAGACCCTGCGTCGCTCGCTTGCTTGCGCTATCGTTTTACTTTCTGGTGTTACTGCCGCGCAGGCAGACAACGTATCAGCGGCAAACTTACCACCAGCGTCAGCGCCCATTTTGCACAGCGTTATTGAAGACGCCCGCACTTCAGCCGGAAAAAGTTATGCGGTCAGCGATCACAATCTGGCGGATGAGCTTAAGGATATGAGCTACGAGACATACCGGGAAATTCGTTTTAATAGCGAGAATAGTTTGTGGCGTGGTAAAAACAATTTTGAGGTGCAGTTTTTTCACCCCGGTTTTTTATATCAACAACCTGTAAGCGTTTATACCGTTGGCGCCGACAATAAGGCACAGCGCCTGCCCTTTTCAACGCAATCTTTTCAGTACAACGGCAAGGCCGCACCACTTGCAAAAGCCACCAAAGAGAACGACGGTTATGCGGGGTTCAGAGTACATTTCCCGATTAAAAATGATCAGTACAAAGACGAGTTTGCGGTATTTTTGGGCGCGTCTTATTTTCGCTTAGTGGGTAAAGAACATGTTTATGGCATTTCTGCCCGGGGCCTGGCGATTGATACCGGAATGGCCGAAGGGGAAGAGTTTCCTCATTTCACCTCATTTTGGTTAATCGAACCTGACGACAATAAAACGATGATTATCTATGCACGCCTGGAGAGCCCTTCTGTCAGCGGTGCCTATAAATTTATCGTAACGCCCGGACAACAAACCAGCGTGCAGGTAGAAAGCTGGCTGTTTGCCCGTGAAGACGTTGCTAAGCTCGGTGTTGCGCCTTTCACCAGTATGTTTTTGTACGGTGAAAATACCGCCGCCAAGCCTGATGACTATCGACCTGAGGTGCATGACAGCGATGGTATGGTATTGCTCACCAGCAAGGGTGAACAAATTTGGCGAGCGCTGACTAATCCCGCGCAACTGCAAATAACCTCTTTAAGTGAAACTGCGCCGGCTGGCTTTGGCATGATGCAACGCGATACCCGCTTTGCCAGCTATTTAGATGGCGAGGCTAACTACCATAAGCGTCCTGGCTTGTGGGTGACCCCGCAGGAAGGGTTTGGTGATGGGCGGCTGGAGCTGGTGGAAATACCAACTCAGTCAGAAACCCACGATAACATTGTGGCGTACTGGGTACCTGCTGAGCCATTTATGGCTGGTGAGAGCCGCTACTTTGCCTACCAGTTGGATACCATAACGGGTACCAAAGCGTCATCGCTGGCAACAGTGGTGCGCACGCGTCAGGGGGCTGCCGTGCTGCCAGGAGAGAAAAACCAACAAGCTCAGGTGCGCCGTTTTTCAGTGGATTTTACCGTACCTGAGGGCGTCGATATTTCACCGGATGCATTGAGCCTGACGGTGGAAACAAGCCAGGGAGCAATCGACCACAAACGGGTGTATGAGGTTAACGATGGCAAACTGTTACGGGCCACCTTTTTGTTAACCCCGCAAGAAGCAAAACCTGCCGACATGCGCGTATACATTCACCATGACAATCAACGTATTAGTGAGGTTTGGAACTATGTCTATCATGCAAAATAACGCTCACTCAAGCACCCAAAACAGTAGTGCCAATGTGTACGCAAAACTGCGCACCTTTGGATCCGGCGTGCGACTAACAATAATGGCACTTTTGGTGCTGCCCACAGCGGGACTGGCAGGTTGGAGTCTCTACGAGATTTTTAAACCAAACCGGCTCACAGAGCTTGAAATAGCGCAGCTTGGGCTAAGTATGATGCTGTTCATATGGCTGGCGATGTCGTTTTGGACCGCGGTTATTGGTTTTATGTTAAAGCTGTTCAATATTGATCCGCTGAGTCTGCGCAAAGCGCTATCTGCGCCAGATACCTCGGCCGAACTAACACAGCGTCATGCGGTGGTCATGCCGGTCTACAACGAAGATACGCGTAGAATAATGGTGGGGTTTGAGGCTTGCGTTCGTGAGTTAGCAGAAACCAGTAACGGCAAACAGTTTGATTTTTATATGCTCAGCGATACCACTGATCCCGCCAAAGCGCAGGCTGAATTAAATGCATGGCAGGCGATGGAATCCCGGTTAGGCAAGTACAGCGGACACGTGTTTTATCGTCGTCGCGAGCAAAATACGGGTCGTAAGGTGGGCAACCTGGCCGACTTTTGTCAGCGTTGGGGGAGTCGTTATGAAGCGATGATCGTGCTGGATGCCGACAGTGTTATGTCAGGTGAACGTATGACAGATCTGGCTTACCGTATTGAACAAAACCCCAATACTGCTCTGGTACAAACCATTCCTATGCCGGTGCGTCAGGATACGTTTTTCGCCCGTTTTGTGCAGTTTGCCGCGCATTTGTACAGCCCCATGCTGGCAACCGGATTGTCATTCTGGCAAACCGATAGTGCCAATTACTGGGGGCACAATGCGATCATTCGAATTGCACCATTTATGCAACATTGTGGGTTGCCTACGCTGGCTGGTAAAGAGCCTTTTGGTGGTGACATTCTCAGCCACGACTTTGTAGAGGCCGCGCTGTTGCGTCGCGCTGGTTGGGAGGCCTACCTGCTTACCGACACCACCGGTAGCTACGAAGAAGTACCTTCGAATATGCTTGAATACGCGACTCGCGATCGCCGTTGGGTTCAGGGCAATATTCAACACCTGGGATTACTCGGTGTAAAGGGCCTTAAACTAACCAGTCGTCTGCATTTTTTGTTCGGCGCATTTGCTTACATTTCATCATTGCTTTTACTCTTGGTGCTGGCCTTTGGTACCGCCGATGCATTGCACCGTGCGTTAACGCCTGTGACATTCTTTAGCGCTCAGTACCAGCTGTTTCCTGACTGGCAAATTGCGCGTCAGGGGCTCATGTTTGCCACGATGTGGGGGACGGTCGCGCTATTATTTATGCCTAAAGTACTGGGGTTAATTCTGGCGCTTATCCAACGTCGCAAAGAGTTTGGTGGCGCATGGCGGCTGCTCAAAGGTGGCGTTATGGAACTGGTAATGGCGATCATTATTGCGCCACTCATGATGTTTTATCATAGTTACTTCGTGATCAGCGTATTTATTGGCCACTCTGTAAAGTGGGAAGCGCAAGCACGCGAAGGGAGCATGGTACCCTGGTCAACGTCCTTCAAACGGGCAAGCGTAGTAACAGTGACTGCGCTGGTGTGGGGAGGCGTTACCTTTTACTACACGCCAGGGTTATTTGCCTGGTTGTTGCCGGTATTAAGTGGCCTGGTATTGGCCGCGCCACTCATACGGTTGACCTCGAGTCTGACATTGGGTCAGGCGAGTAAGCGCGGTGGTATATTTGTTATTCAGGATGAACTCAACGAATGTCAGGCTTTAAAGCGGGTGCGCCTGGGTATGGCCAATATTCATTACAGTGAAGCGGACAACGTCAATGCGCCGGCCCCCATGCTGCCGGAGACTCTCTGGCAACCAATGGTTATTCAGGACTTTAGCGCTTATCCGAACACACACCGGCCACTAGCGGCACAAGTGGCAACCTAGTACTGCGATTGGTGTTTTTTTAGTGCCCTTTCACCATCAGGCCGGCTGTTTAGCCGGCCTGATGGTAATTGCTCTCAAGGCTAATGATGTTGGCGCTTATTGTGTTTGCATCAGGCCAGCATAAAATGTCACGGCTCTGGCCATATTGTCGATGCTTATACGTTCATTGACGCCGTGAAACCCTGCCAAATCCTGTTGGTTAATAACCATAGGGCTGAAGCGGTAGGTATCGGTTATCTGGCTGTAAAAGCGACTGTCAGTGGCAGCGATAGTTTGTGCGGGCATAACGATGACGTCGCCAAGAGCGAGCCTGGTTTGCCGGGCACTCTGCGCAAACCCAAGGCTGGTGGTAGACGACACTAACGACGCCTCTGAGGGGGCAATGGCTTGTAAGCCGATGCGGTCATCGTCGATAGTGCGACGAACCCGGTTAATCAGGCTTGCCACATTGCTTTGGGGATGGAGTCGAACGTTGACTTTTGCCGTCGTACGCAGCTTCAGATTGTCGCTGGAAAGTGAGTCCATGGAGCTATCGACGAATGGTTTAAACAGCCACGAATTGGCAAACAGGACACGTTGACCAAAGTCCATGTGTTTGTCTAATTTGATGTATAGGTCTTCGCTGAGACCGATTAATCCGCCTGGTGCTGGTTTTTCCTTCAGCTTTACAATAGCGGCAGCTAAAATATTAACCGCCTTTTCCTGTGGCATTGTACTGTGCCGGCCCTGGCTTTGGGCAACCAATTCCAGGGCAAGGTCGCCTTTTTCTGCTATGTTGGTACTGGCAATTGATGGTGTATTGCCCGGCGTCATGGCATCCAGTACAAATGAACCTTCGTCCAGCGACCATAACAGGTTCACAGCATCACTTTGGAGTTTTTCAGTAATTGCCTGAGCGCCTTCCTGGCTGCCAGTTTCTTGATCGTGAGTCAGCGCAATATAGATGTCTTGCTGAGGGTGAAAACCAGTCTTTAGCAACACTGTAGTAGCTTCCATCAAAGCAATGGCTGCACTTTTATTATCCAGCGCACCGCGTCCCCAGATGTAACCATTGGCTATGGCGCCGCTGAACGGTGGGTGGGTCCAGTCTGATTCTGTATGCGGATTTACAGGGACTACATCATAGTGTGCAGATAACAACACCGCACTTTCAGATTGTTGACCTTGCCACTTATAAAGCAGGGTATAGTTATTAATGTATTGCAGCGATAATTGTTTGTGAACTAGTGGGTAAGTGTGCGCTAACCAACGAATAAATGCAGTAAAATCAGCCGGATCGTCGTTTGCGTGCTGTTCATACGAAACAGTCGGAAACCGGATCGCCTCAGATAAGTGAGTGGCTACGCTATGAGTGTTCAATACGGAAGCTATTTGTTGAGGCGTACTCTTGTTCGTGCTGCCGACCGGTATGTCAGTTTCAGGCGTAAAATAATAAGCGCGATACAGCACAACGGTCGCTACCGCGAGCAAAAACAGGGTTAGCATTAAAGCCGTTCTTTTTATCATTTTCTGACTTACTACATTCACATAGGCGCCTTATAACAAGCTGGCGCGCGTAATAACTCCTGATTTGCAAAATCATATAGTCATTACTAAGCGTAGAGGGTAAATGAGAGCGCGTCTGGATCTATTGGGCTCTGTACTGACGTGGCGTCATACCAGTGAATTTTTTAAAATGCGTATAAAAAGTTGAATTGGAATTAAATCCTGACTGATAGCCGATGTCTGTTACCGACAGATGCGACATATCGGGTGCGTGAAGCAACGATTTGGCTTCTTCGATGCGCAGGCTGTTTATGTAATCATAAAAAGACAATTTCGCGTAGCCATTGATCGTTTCAGATAAATGATTCACTGATACATGCAAGGCGTCAGCTAACTGGGATATTTTTAAACCGGGCTCGAGATAAGGTTGTTGTGCTTGCATTTGGGTTTGAAGTCGCTGCCATAAACGCGCTGCTTCGTCTTTGGTGAGGCTACTGGTGGCATATTTTGTCTCCCATTCAACCAATTCGTTATCAACGCAGCTGGCTGACGATGGCGCCGTTTCCGAAGATTGACGTGTCTGCGCAGCATCAGTTGCACAATGAGGGAAAATTTCCTGCTGCCTGAAACCGTAACGCACAATAAGCAAGCCCATTATAAAGGGGCCGAAGGCCTGAAAATCGCCGCCATTTAACGAATGACCCGCCCCCATAAAACGGGATATATCTGCACTAAGGCTTACAATGGTAAGTCCTAAAATGCTCCACACGGCGCCTTTAAGCCAAGTGAGGTTAACATCAGACAGCTCAGAGAAGCGTTCTTTCATATTTCCCTCATGCGGTCGCAGGAAACGAAGTGCTGCAATACTATAGCTAATCACCGATACCCAGGCTGCCAACTTATGCCAGAATCGATGGGCATGTATGCCATTTTGATGAACCTCGCTGACCACCAGAAATGGATCGTTATCAGTGAGGGGTAACTGCCACAACCAGAGGCCGCCAAATAACAGCGTAGGCAGGCAATGCAACCAGTAATGAGGTTGCCAGGTAAAATGTTCTACTGTTTGTATTCGTGTATAAAAATAGATCAATGGGCCAATCAGCATTTGCAGGGAGACCAGCGTGAAGCTGAGTAGCTGCCAGGCGATAAATTCCTGTTGTATAACGTATGCCAGGGCCAGAATCAGCACGCATAACTTGGTTAATAACAAAAAGCGCTGGCCGCTTTGTATACGCGGGTGGCGTTGCCAGAAACTGGCTGACATACCGATACTAAATGCAATGGTGAGTAAGATAAGCAAGCTTTGTGTTTGCAAATTCAATGTTTGAGAAAGAAAAGCTGGTATCACTAAAAACCTTCGCGTAGTAAAAACCTGAAATACCCGCATACCGTGACGATGCAGAACAGCAGAATATACGTAAGCCCCGCAATGAAGGCAACACTCATCTGACCATCAATAGTGGTTAACTGACCGCGCCTGGTTATGCATTGAGACTCCAATACAAAAATACATACACGGGTCGACCGGTTATATTTTAGTGGTGAAACGGGCTGGCGCACTGCGTTGCGCAATAAGTCATTCTGTAGATTTTTATTCTTAGATTGAATTGAGCGAAAATGCAGCGCAAACTAATGCTAAGAAGTAAAAGAGAGATCTCCATGACCAGGCTGTCGTTAAAAACCCGGTTTACACTGCTGATTGTAGCGCTCGTAAGTGGGTCTGTCTTAATATTAAGTGGGCTTGTGTATGGCGTATCATCGGCGTATATCCGCGACTCCATCGGTGAGTCCATCGTTGAGCGGTCAGAGCATCTGGCAATGCAGCTCGATCAGAATATGGCGGCCAGAGTTCAGGAAGTCTTGTTGCTCGGCAGTTTGTATGAGGCCGACAATCAACTGTCGAACAATGAAATTCGTGCCCAGCTTGAGCAAATTCAGGCCCAGCACAGTGTCGCCTCCTGGATAGGCCTGCTGGATACACAAGGCACTGTGCGGGTCGCGACGCTGGGCATTCTGGAAGCCGTCAATATTTCACATCGTCCGGTATTTCAATCTGGTAGCCAGGCACTTTGGGTTGGTGATGTACACGATGCATTATTACTTTCCGATTTGCTCCCCAACCCGTCGGGCGAACCCATAAAGTTTGTTGATGTCGCCGCCCCGCTGCACGCAAGTAATGGCCAATTGCAGGGTGTACTGGCAATGCATCTGAGTTGGGAGTGGGCTTCGGATGTCATGGATTCAATGTTTGAATCAAATCGAACGGAAGCTTACCCGGTGCAATACTTCGTGTTGAGTGAGAACAAGACGATATTGTTGGGGCCGCAAGATCTCATCGGTACTCACATCGATAGCCTTGTTGAATTAGAGGGAGGGCTTAAACAGGGCGACAACAAATGGCAAATTCTACAATGGTCAGATGGCGAGTACCTGACCGCGATTAGCGCAACCCAGGGGTATGGCATGTATCCGGGGCTGGGCTGGAACGTGGTGGCGCGCGTGCCGGTCAGTAAGGCGTTTGCTCCGGTCAATTTATTGCAGGTCAACATTGCCATTTTAGGCGCTATTATGCTGCTTGTATTTGCCGGCACCGGGTGGTTTTTTACTGCGCGTTTTTCTGCGCCTCTGGTCAGGCTGGCCAGCGCCGCCGATAAAATTAAAACATTACAGGACGAGACAACAATACCCGAGGAAAACGCGTCGCTTGAAATCGCAGGGTTATCCAGATCGTTAAATGAATTAATCCTCAGGCTGAAGTCACAACAGGCCGAAATTGACGACCTGGAAGACATTGTGCACACCGATCCGTTAACAGGCTTGCCTAACCGTGCATTTTTAAATGAATATCTGCTGCATGCTATCCCTGAAGCGAAACGAAACAACTTAGCGATAGGCCTGCTGTATATTGATTTTGATGGTTTTAAAGAGGTTAACGATAACCTGGGGCACCATGCTGGCGATATACTACTGCAAAAGGTATCCAAACGCTTAAAAGACATCATACGCGGCGAGGATATAGTGGCGCGTATAGGGGGTGATGAGTTTGTCATGGTAGTCAAAAGCAATAGCAGTCAAATTGAAAGTTTACTGGCAGAACTGGGCGCAAGAATTGTTCAACAAGTGTCGATGACAACGGATGTTGGTGAGCAGGAAGATGCACAGGTTGGTGGCAGTGTCGGGGCTGCCTGGTGGCCGTATCATAGCGATGATATTGAAACGGTTGCTAAGTACGCTGACGAAGCGCTGTATACGGCTAAACGAAACGGCAAAGGTCAGTTTCAGTTGTATCAGCCGTCTGACACACAATAACGCCCGTACCGCTTTGCACAGAAGCCAGGACAATGTTCAAAACGGATATCGTGGTTTGTTTCAGCGACTGTTCGCTAACACGCGGTGCCGGTAGGCCGCCAGCTATAAAAAAGGAGCAACAGGTTGCTCCTTTTAATATGTGTTTAGATAGTCTTACATCTCAAAGGTGACAGAAAACGTCACCGGTGAAGTATGCGTAATGCTTTTTAATCCGGCGATGTTTTGCAGCATATCCAGGCCACTCGCTAAACCAAACGTTTCAGCGCCAATTAGCGTTGGCGATACGGTACTGACAACCAATGTGTCGTCGGCAACCTTACTGACATTTACATTAAAGCTGACCGGCGCTTCAATGCCGTGCAGTGACAACGTACCGTCGACCTTGGCCATTTTGCTTAGCCCGGTGTCGAGCTGCATTAACGCTTCTGGTACCATTGCAGTATAGGTCGCTGTAGGATATTCAGCGACATTAAACAGTTTCTCCTGCATACGTGTATCGCGGATAGCGATAGACGTGTTCACTGAACTCAGCGGTACCTCAATAGTCAGTTGGCCAGCGTCAGTCACTGTGCCGGAGAGCTCCTCAAAGCTGTGTACCTCAGTAACCTGCGCATTTTTGGTTGACATAAAGTGCAGGCTCGATTGCTCGGCATTTACCGACCAGTCAGCAAAAACCGGGCTGGCCAACAAGCCGCTTAGAAGAATAAGTGATTGTTTGATCATAAAAGTACTGACTCCTTAGTATTGGATAATATCCCGCCATGGCACGCTCTGATCGCCCAGAACTATAAAATCGGGGTTCTCAAGGGTATTACGCTGATTGTAGCTCAGTGGTTCAAAATCAGCCGCATAGATAGCGCCGCCAGCTTCCGACACAATACATTGCGATGCGCCGGTATCCCATTCGCCGGTTACCCCTAAACGCATAAATACGTCGGCTTTCCCTTCGGCAATAAAACAGGATTTTAGCGAGCAACTGCCTAGTGGCAGCGTTTGATACACTCTTCTGGCACACAGTTTCGACACCACCCGCTCACGGGGCTGACGACGGCTAATGGCTAAAATCACCACGCTACTATGCGGATCATCAAGCTTGCGAACACTGATTGGCCCGCTGTCGCCAGGCGCATCTTTAAACGCGCCGTATCCGCTTAACGCATAGTACAGTGTTTGTCCTGGCGGCCAGAATATCACGCCTATCTTAGGCTGATTGTTTTCAATAAGGGCGATATTCACGGCAAAGTCGCCGCTGCGTGCGATAAACTCCTGAGTACCGTCAATAGGATCGATTAACCAGTACCGCTGCCATTTCCGGCGTTCATGCAAGCTCGCATGTTTGGTTTCTTCCGACAAAATCGGAATATCGGGCGTTAAGGTTTGCAGCCGCGAGGTGATAAT
This sequence comes from Alteromonadaceae bacterium, assembly GCA_013373625.1. Lineage (GTDB taxonomy): Bacteria > Pseudomonadota > Gammaproteobacteria > Enterobacterales > Alteromonadaceae > Alteromonas. Next base: position 148,987 of record JABXHM010000028.1, read on the forward strand.
TTCATTGGCCTTATAATCGGCACTGGTGACCGGCGATTCGTCATCTTTCTGGTAACTTTCAAAATCGCCGTCGTCGTAGAGTTGCATGATAGCCGCCCCGGCCTCCAGTGCCGCGTCTTTGGCTATTTGTAATAGCGCCTCGTCGTTAATCTCAGACATAGTTGTGCTCCTTTAACCACTTTTGAGCCAAAAACAGTGCCGCAATACAGCGTGCTTCAATAAAGTCCTCACGGGCGAGTAATTCGTCTGCCCGGGCGATTGGCCAACGCACCAGCTCAAGCGGTTCAGGCTCATCGCCGGGCAGCGTTTCAGGATAAAGATCCTGCGCCATAACAATATTCATCTGGGCATTAAAAAAGGTGGGTGCCATATTCACCTTGTGAATTGCTTCGAGCTGGCGGGCACCAAATCCGGCTTCTTCTTTGAGTTCCCGGTTGGCCGCTTCGAGTACACTTTCACCTTCATCAATAAGCCCCTTGGGGAAACCCAGCTCATAGCTGTGCGTGCCTGCCGCATATTCTCTCACCAACAAAAAATCGCCGTCTTGTATGGCGACAATCATTACTGCGCCGCGGCTGTAACCTGCCATGCGTTCGAACTGGCGGGTGGCACCGTTAGTAAATTCAAGATCAACACGCTCAACACGAAAAAAACGGCTTTCAGCCACAATTTCGCGCTCATGAATGTGCGGTAGCGTTTTGTCCTTTTCAATATTGCTCATGTTGTTTAGGCCAGTCTTTCGTTATCATATTGTCTGACTTAAGGTTAACGTATTTAGAGGAAAAGCGCTTGCCATTTCTGCCTTGGAAAAAAATCAATACGGTGTTGTTAGATATGGATGGCACCTTGCTCGATTTACACTTTGATAACCAGTTTTGGTTACAGCATCTGCCACAAAAAATTGCCGCTAAAACCGGGCAGTCTGAGGCACAGTGTCGCCAGGAAATGCATCAGGAGTACGATCGCCTGAGTGGCCAAATCGAATGGTATTGTCTTGATTACTGGGCCAAACGTCTGGATATAGACATTGTGGCCGCCAAGCGCGAAATAGATCACCTTATTGCTATGCGCGATGATACCCTGCCGTTTTTAGACGCGCTGCATAACAGTGGTCGCGAGGTAGTACTGGTGACCAATGCACACCCGGACAGTCTGTCACTGAAAGTGGAACACACCAAGCTCGATAGCCATATCGATACCCTTATCTCCACCCACGAATTTGGTGTCACTAAAGAGTCGCAAAAACTATGGCAGGCATTGCAGGCGAGGCTGGGATTTGATCCGGCGACCACCTTGTTTGTTGACGACAGCCTGACTATCCTCGACGCGGCGAAACAGTTTGGCATTCAGCATTTACTGGCGGTCAACAACCCCGACAGCAAACAGCCCGAGCGACACATTGATACCTATCCGGCAGTGAGCGATTACCGCACCCTGATTGACGATATTATGAATAATCCGCCGACCAACGATTAGGCCTGGGTAAACAAAATGAAAATAGTAGTAGGGTCGAAAAACCCGGTAAAAGTAGATGCTGCAGCCAATGCGCTTAAAAAAGTGCTCAATTGCGAATCGTGCGAAGTGATTGGTTATGCGGCTCCTAGTCAGGTCGCCGATCAGCCCATGACCGAGGCCGAAACCCGGCTTGGTGCCGTGAACCGGGTTAAGGCCTGTGTGCGTGCGCAACCAGCTGACTGGTATATTGCCATTGAAGGCGGTGTCGATAACTTTGCTGATGGCCCCGCCACCTTTGCCTACGTTGCGATATGTAATGGTGCGGAGTGGTCGGTGGGTCGCAGCGCAAATTTACCGTTGCCAGTGAGCGTGTTCAGAGCGCTCACCAAAGGAGAAGAGCTCGGTGATGTGATGGACCGTTTGTTTGATACGCACAATGTTAAGCAAAAGGGTGGCGCCATAGGCTTACTCACCAATAACCTGGCAACCCGCCAAAGTGTTTATGAGTTGGCTATCACGCTCACCATGGCACGCTTTAACCATAGTGATCTGTTTAAAGCTTAAACTGGATGTAACCTTCGGCATTGGGGCGGCCAAAAAATTGCGCGGCGTCATGCACTTCCTGAGGCAGCGACGGGTCAGGTTTAAACTGGCCGGTGACACTCAGGTTGGACATATCCTGTTGTGCTTTTGCCTGCATGGTTAAGCCAAAGGCGTTGGGTTCGGCCACATCCACCACGAACTGCTGTTGCGCGCAGCTGATTTTAGCCGAAAACGTGCCCAGCTCAATGGGCCCTTGTGTACCTGCAACTGTGGCGTTTAGCCAGTCACCGTAGGCCATCATTGTCTGGCACGCAGTGTTGTCAAAATCCAGCTCTTCCACGTTCACCCTGAATCGACCGCCCGCGGCTACCGGTATGGGGAGCGTTACTTCTGCGAGTACCCATGCAACGGGTAAGTAAAGCAGGAAGTCTTCAGTCGAAAAAGACTCGGGGTTAAACAGGTTTACCTTCACCGGCCCTTTAAATGCAATAGATGACGCATCACGCATGTTGCCGGCATTGAGGTCGGCTGCCAGTTGCCCGGTTAGTAGTGACCAAGCTGACACATCCCAGCTGAGATCATTGATAAGAATATTATTGATCTGCAGCCGCTCTGCCTGGCCTTGCCAAAGGGTGCCACTTACGCCGCTGATGCTGATGTTGGCAGGCAGCGAAAGCCGGTTAATAACCTGCGCGGCTGGCATCGATACCACCAGCAGTATAATGTACAGTAAAATTGCGCCAAGTGCCCAGCGCCAGTTGAATCTCATCATTTAGTCAGTACCAGTCGACGAACTTTTATCATGCCGGGGTTATTGGCCTCAGCCACATCCACCTGATCGATCACAATGCCCCGTTGTTCGAGATTATTGAGCCAGGACAGCAAATTGTTAAACGGCGCTTCGTCGATCCACACCTGAATTTCGTCACCCTGCGGCTGCATACGCGAAATAGTGAGCCCGAAGTTTGCGCTGGTTGAGGTCACAATTTGCGGCAGTGAGCCACTCACCTGTTGCTTATTGCCCTGAGTGCGGCGAAGTTGCATAGCCCGCAGGCTTTGTTCTTCAACCCAGGTTACCAGCCGCTTGTTGCTGCTGAGTAATTGCGTTTGTTGGGTAATACCCTGATTGAGTGGTGCCCATAAGCCCCAATAAAAAATCCCCACCGCTATCACGACAGCAGAAAGCATTACCAGACGCTGCTCACGTTCTGTCAGGGCGGCATACTTTTCTTTTAGCCACTTCATAGTGCACCCCGAATAGCCAGTGTACCGATCACCATGTTGTCACGATTATTGATAGCGCCCTGTTGTACCTCAAAGCCGGCCGCTTCAGCACCGCGCTTAAAGGTATCGAGGGCATTAAAGTCCTTGCCCTGAGCCTGAATTCGAATTTCGGTATTATTGGCATCAAAGCGCAGTGTTTGCGGGGTGACCTTTGAATTAGCAAACGCCGGACTCAGTTGGGAAAGCATCACTAACATGGAACTGCCGTCACCGTTTTGTTCTAAACGCTGCATTTCCTGCTCAATTTTAAGGCGGACATCGCGGTAGGTACCAAGGTCAGGAAAACCCCGGGCAACGAGGGCGTCGATTTGCTCGTTCAACGCGGCATTTTGTTGTTTGAGCTGAGCCAGTTGTAATGCGCGGTCAGCAACGCTCACCACCAGCACAACGGCCAGCAAAATGGCCGGCACACGCCACATCTGCCATACCGCATTGTGTTCTTTTTTGGCTTTGTACTGCCCTTGCAATAACGTAAAGGGCGCTTTGCAGCCATGCATTGCCAACACCCCCATGGGCGGCAGCTCGGCGATATCGTTATGCTGCTCTATATTGGGCACGGCATGTAAGTCTATCTCGGTGAGGGCCGAGAGCGTGACAACCTCAGGTTGCTGTTTAGCCTGAAAGGCCAACAAGCTGGTTAAGTACTGGTGTTCACCCTGCATGCCCTGCCACAGGCCCTGACGGACAATAAGCTGTTCGCCTATGGCCAGTGCTACCCAGCTATGGTCGCTATCCGCAGGAAGGGCCAGGGTGTCAGGCAATAAGGCATCAGCGCTGAAACCGGCCTCGCTCAGCCAACCCAGCCATTTTTCCATCTGACGGTGACTCACAATGGCAACCGACTGCTCGTTACCTTGTTTTGGCCCCATAGCAAAAAACAATTCGCCGATGTCTTCAGCCAGCTCGTCTTCTAGCATAAAGGGAATTGCGCTGAGCAGTTTGCGGTTGGCTTTGCCAGGCAGAGTAACCTGACACAGACGGACGTCGGCACCGGGCACCAGCACAATGGCGTGGCGCAGGCTGGTGCGCTCGGTGAGATCACTGAGCTGCGCAGAGCCGCTTAATTCGCCACTGGCAATGACGTCCTGGCTTTGCGTCGACCATACCGCCCAGTGTATGGGATCGTGCTGGTCGGTACCGAGCCTTACAACTAACTGTTCCATTACTTAATTACTCCAAATTCGCGCCGTAGCACAGCTATCTTGCCTGATGTGCCTGCATTGAACACCGTACTCATTGCAAAACTTGCCTCATTGTACCGGCTCTTGGTATGTAAAATAAAATACTCTGTGGTGACCGCAAACCACTGGGTTTGCTCTTGCTGCAAATTCAGCGCTGCAATATCGGGCTCGTTCAAAAAGTCGTTGGCATCATCCCAGCCATCCATGGGGCGGGCGTTAATAATGGAGATGGCCTGGGACACACTTAAGCCGGTTAGCGCGGCTAGCACCGGTGCCCGTTCTTCAGTGAGCGTATTAACGTTAATTAGCAATTGGTCGTTATTGGGAATGACGCATATTTGCGGTAGCAGTTTGTCGAGCCATTGGGGTTCAACACCGTTAACAATACGCAGCTCCGACTGGCTGGTCATTTTGCCGTTAGCCGCGAGGTAAGGATAGGCACGCGATGCATACTCACTGTCTTCTGCGCCATAAGTGCGCATACGGTCATCGTCGTCGAGCCAGTCAGCCAGCGAGTCGCGCACAGTATCAACAGTATAGCTTGGAATACTCTCATCGGTGTACTGCAGCAATCGGGCAAAAGCATTCATTGCTTCTGTAGGTTGCCCTGCGGTCACATTCGTCTGATTGGCATTGGGCAAGGCATTGAGGTTAAAACAACTTTGCATATCTTCGAGGTAGACCTCTATGCCGCCGCCATCCATAGGATATTCAAATAACTGCGCCCAGGGTTGATTGAGGTGTATTTTGTCGCTCGTTTCTTCCATTAGTGTCGCCAGCGATTTGCGGGCAAACTGCTCTGCGCTCATGGCATACCAGTAAGCCTGGTTATTGCTCTTAATATTACTGGCGCGCTGCACCTGCAATTGCAATCGGGAACCCATCTCAGTGGCCAGAATAGCCACGAGCGCCACCACCATTAACACGATCAGTAAAGCCGCACCACGTTGCTGAGACCCTGTCATTGTTTCAGCTCCGTGAGCGCAAATACCCGCTGAATAACACCCATGTCATTGAGTGTAATAGTGATACGTATGCCGCGCGGCAATACCTCGCCAATGTAGGTATCGTTCCAGGCGGATTCGCCGTCATCCGCTTGGTTGCTGGTATAAAACTCCACCGTAAAATCGCTCACGTTGTCGAGTAGTACCCGCACCTTGGGTTCATACCCGATCACGTTGTCGACATACACACTGCTGATCCGTTCGAGTTTTTGTTCATGCAGGCGGTAACCGACGCTTTGTAAGGTGCTGCGCGGCAGGGCCAGTTTAGGGTTGTGCCAGCCACTGCGCACAAATGCCAGACCGCCGGCGTCGGACTCGTTGACTTGTTTACCGCCCCGCAATACTGTGTTGTTTTCTTGCCCTTCTATTCGCACGGCGCGGGGCACCGCCTGGAGAATATCGCGTTCGAGTGTCATCATACAGCGCTGTAATTGCTGCAGGCGGGCAAATTTTTCGGTAGAAATCTCGTCGCTGTCTATGACGGTTGATAACAGCGCGGTAGCCCCTAAGCCAATCATGGCAAAAATTGCCATGGCGATAAGAATTTCGATGAGCGTAAAGCCTTTACTTTGCATTACGCTCCCTCAGCCGGTTTGGCAAAGTAGGTCACGACGGTGGTAATTGTATCGCTGCGGTCCGGTGACAGGCTGACACTGATTTCAACGGCTTTAAACTCGCTGTCGCCGGTGTCTTTAACCACTTGTTGCCAGTACCAGGTGCGCTCGGCCATATCGGTTTGGCCTTTGACATTATTTTTAATTGGCCAGGGCTTTTCGAGCTGCATCTGGTTTAAGTGGTTATCGGCTACCCAGGTGGCAATGGTTATTTCTTCAATTTGCCCGAGGCTGCTTAAATGCTCAGAGGCAGCTTTCATTATCGCCCCGCCAGTCATGGCAAAAATAAATAATGCGACCATTACTTCCAGCAGGGTCATGCCGCGACTAAACCGGCCTGGCTGAAACCTGGTTAATCCCATTGTGACTGCTCCCAGTCGGGCCGCTCTAAGGGGCCGAGCAGTTCCAGCGGCGGTACATCGTGATTATTGAGCACATAGTAGCTCGGTGGATTGCCTGAGAAGTCGGGCTCATAATGAAAAACCAGGCTAAACGGGGTAATTTCGCCGCTCGACATAATGAGGATTTGCGGGGGAGGCGGTGGCGGCTCTTCCTCACCGACTACAATATCCTGTTCATTGACACTCAATGCGTTGTCGAACATGTCGCGCTCAAACAGGCGATCGCCCTCTTCCCAGGGTAAGTCGTCGAGTGTCAGGGTAAAGAAAAAAGGCTCGGTGAGGGTAAAGGGCTCATACACTTTGGGCGCTTCAATGAATTGCCATTCGTCTTCGTCGTTAAGACGCATAAAGCTGTAAGTGCGTTCTTCCTCATCGATGCGAATGCCCAGTTGCTGTTGGTTAAGCACCGCATAATCACTGGCCATATCAATGACTACCTGCAAGCGGCGAACTTCCCGCTCCAGTTGCTCGGCCGGATCAGTGGATATGGCGTTAAATATCACATAGCCGGCCGCCAGGCCCATTAATAGCAGCACCAGCATGACTTCGAGTAAAGTAAAGCCACGCACCGCGCTACCTGCTATAAAAGCCGGGGGTTTAGCCTGGTTGTGAAAGCCGGCGGCGCGCATCGGTATACAATCAAAAGCGTTAATTTAGATACTCATTAATATTCCAGTTACCAATGTCGTCATCGGTACCGGGTTCGCCGTCGGGGCCATTCGAGAAAATATCGATGGTGTTTAATTCTCCCGGGCTGATCAGAGTGTAAGGATTACCCCAGGGATCATCCGGCAGACGTTTAATGTATCCATCGCTGGGGTAATTACGCGGGATAGGGTCTAGCGTTGGTACGCTCACCAATGCATCGAGACCCTGTTCGGTAGTAGGAAACCGGTTGCTTTTTAGTTTATACATTTCAAGTGCGCTTTCGAGCTGCTGGATATCAACAGCGGCCTTTTTAAGTTGCGCTTCTTCCTGATTGCCTAATATCTGTGGCGCGACCATTGAGGCAAGAATACCGATGATCAAAAGCACTACCATGATTTCTATCAGGCTGAAACCGGACTGACGTTTAAGCATTTTCATTACACATTCACCATATTATTTAATGCCAGAATTGGTTGAATAATCGCCATGACAATAAACAGTACAACGCCTGCCATGGTGACAATAAGTAAAGGTTCGAACACCTTTAAAGAGACACTAATCAGCGACTCAAATTCCCTGTCCTGGTTGTCGGCGGCACGCCCGAGCATTTGCTGCAGCTCTCCTGAGCGTTCACCGGATGCAATCATATGCATCATCATTGGTGGGAAAATCTTGGTATTGTCCAGCGCTACACGCAGGCTGGAGCCTTCTTTTACATGTACCGCTGCTTCGGCAATACGCTCTTTAATATACAAATTTTGCAGTACATCAGTAGAGATACGCATGGATTCCAGCAGTGGCACTGCACTGGCGGTTAATATGCTTAGCGTGCGAGCAAAGCGGGCAGTATTCAGCCCTTTGGTCACTTTACCAATAAGCGGAACGGTTAATATAAACCGGTGGTAGCGCAGCCTGATGGCGGGTTGCTGGATAAGCCGCTGAAACAGCGCTACCAACGCGACAATCACCACGAGTAAATACAATCCATAGTTCTGTAACCACTCACTGATGGCAATTAATACCGTGGTAATGGTGGGTAAGTCTTGCCCCATATGGTCAAACTGGCCAACGATTTTTGGCACTACCACCGTGAGTAACACCACTACGATCATCATGGCAAAAAACATCATAATGGCCGGGTAAATAAGCGCCTGAATAATCTGGCTGCGGGTTTGCTGACGACGCTCGGTGTAGTCGGCTAAGCGGTTTAATACCGTATCGAGGTGGCCTGACTTTTCACCTGCGGCGACCATGGCGCGGTATAAATCATCAAACACGCTGGGGAATTCGCCCAGCGCATCGGCCAGCGTATAGCCTTCTACTACGCGACTGCGTACGGCCATCATCATATTCTTGTGACGGGGTTTTTCGCTCTGCTCGGCAACTGCCAGCAGCGCTTCTTCAATGGGCAAGGCCGATTCTACCAGCGTTGCCATTTGCCGCGTAAGCAACGACAGGTCACTGGCGGAAATGCGTGGCCTGAACAACTGAAAGCCGCCGGATGATTGCCTGGCGCTTTTCTCTGCAACCTGCTCAACTTCAACAGGAATAAGGTTTTTTTCACGCAATTGCTGACGGATCTGCCGGGCGTTGTCGCCTTCCAGAACACCGCTTTTGTTGCGCCCATTGGCAGCAACGGCTTTATACGCAAATGCAGCCATTAGTCCTCCCGCGTGACCCTGAGTACTTCTTCCAGTGAAGTTTGACCATTGAGTACCTTATGGCAGCCATCCTCGCGAATGCTGGGCGTGGTCTGGCGTATGTATTTTTCGATGACCTGCTCACCTTTGCCTTCGTGCATCATGCTGCGTACGGTTTCATCCACAATTAATAACTCATGAATACCAGTACGTCCACGGTAGCCGGTTTGGTTGCATGCTGCGCAGCCTTTTGGCGAATAAATTACCGTAGAGTGAGGTTGTTGCAGGCCCAGAATTTCCGCTTCTTGCTCGCTCGGCGCGTGGGGTGCCTTGCATTCTTTACATAAGGTTCTTACCAGTCGCTGCGACAATACCGCAAGCAGACTCGACGACAGTAAAAACGGCTCTATACCCATATCTTCTAAACGGGTAATAGCGCCTGCGGCCGTATTGGTATGCAATGTAGAGAGCACCAGATGGCCGGTTAAACTGGCTTGCACCGCTATCTGGCCGGTTTCGATGTCACGAATTTCACCCACCATGACCACATCGGGATCCTGACGCAAAATGGCCCGCAACCCTCTGGCAAAGGTCATTTCCACGCGCGGGTTAACCTGTGTCTGACCAATACCCTGCAAATCAAATTCGATAGGATCTTCCACCGTCATGATGTTGCGATCTTTCGAGTTGATTTCCGACAAGCCGGCATACAGTGTGGTACTTTTACCTGAGCCGGTGGGGCCGGTAACCAGAATGATACCGTGGGGTTTACGAATGAGCGTTGAAAAGTGCTCGCGATTAACCGCTGTCATGCCCAAATCTGTTAAGTCCAGGCGTGCGTTGTTTTTATCGAGCAAACGCAGCACCACTCGCTCGCCGTGGCTGGATGGCATGGTAGATACCCGCACATCTACCGCTCGTCCGGCAATACGCAAGGTAATGCGACCATCCTGAGGAACACGTTTTTCGGCAATGTCGAGTTTTGCCATAACTTTAATACGCGATACCAGCATTGACGAGAGCTTGCGGTTAGGGCGCAATATTTCTCGCAACACACCATCTACGCGAAAGCGTACGACTAACTGATTCTCGAAGGTTTCAATATGGATATCAGATGCGCCTTCCTTGATGGCTTCGCCCAGCATGGCGTTAATCAGCTTGATGATAGGGGCATCGTCTTCGCTATCGAGGAGATCTTCAGTGTCAGGCAGTTCTTCAGCCAGTGAGAACAAATCACTCTCGTTACCGAGATCTTCCATTAACTGCTTAGCTGCCGATGAATCGCGTTGATACGCCTGCGTTAACAGTGGCTCAAACTGATCTTGTGGCAGCTCCCTGAGCGTTAACGGCCCACGATAATAACGGCGCACTTCACTAAACATAGCGACTGGCGTTTCGTTGGTATGATACAACAGCGCCGGTGACTGATTAAGCTCCAACAGCACCTTGTGGCGCTTGGCAAAACCGAACGGCAATTGCTGTTCATCAACCGCCGCTGCCTCTGGGAGCAATTCTTCCGCTGACGCGGCAGCAACATTGGCTGCCGATCCTGGCTGTGCGGATGGGTGGACATGCTCAGCCATTAGTTGTCATCCTGGGCGGGTATTTGCTGCTGGGCTTCCTCTTCTTCGCGACGTTTCAGATAGTCTTCATACGACGGCGGTAAGGCAAGCCCTTCGTTCCACTCAGGTAATACCGGCGTTTCAGTGCGTGGCATCAGTGTTACGCCATCTGACTGGCGGTCTAACTGCTCAGCGCGAATAAAGTTATATTTACGCTTGCTGATTTCGTTCATTGTTACCCCGTCGCGAACGATTTTAGGGCGTAAAAAGACCATCAGATTACGTTTACGTTTGCTGCTGCTGGTGGACTTAAACAAATGACCGAGAATGGGGATGTCGCCCAGCAGAGGAACTTTGGACACACTTTCCTGAACGTCTTCGTCGATTAACCCGCCAAGCACAATGGTGCCGCCATCATCAACAATGACAGTGGTTTTGATTTGTCGCTTATTTACCGAAATATCGACGCCGGTGGTGCCGGAAACACTGGAAACTTCCTGCTCAATGGTTAACTGAACGGCGTTCCCTTCGTTAATTTGCGGGGTGACCTGCAACTTAATACCCACTTCCTGACGGTCAACAGTCTGGAATGGATTATCGTTATTGGCACCGGTGGTTTGCCCGGTAATTACCGGCACTTCCTGACCCACAATAAAGAAGGCTTCTTCGTTATCCATGGTGGTTAAATGGGGCGTCGCCAGCACGTTTGAGTTGGTATCGTTGCTAATGGCCTGCACTACCGCGCCCCAGCCGTTTTCGACGATACCGGCGATCATGCCATTGGCGCCGCTAAGCAATGATGCTAAGTTGGTTAAATCGCCTTCGATAGTTTCCTGGGTTTGCACTGGCACGCCGTTCGCCGATGTAGTCGTGCGCGTAACGGTGCGATCTTCGGCCTGACGTAAAGCCACACCCAGCGCTCCAATTGGCACAACACCGTTATTAAATTGCGTACCGCCGCCTTCTTCCGAAATCCATTGCACACCCAGCGAGGTGCCGTCACCTTCGTACAATTCTACGATGATTGCTTCGACCTGCACCTGGGCGCGGCGCACATCGAGTTGGCGGATGACCTCTTCCAGTGAGCGCATCATGTCGGGCTCAGCAGTAATGACCAGCGCGTTGGAGTCTTCGTGTGAGTCGATACTGACATCACGGTTAAAGGCACCGCCGCGTCGGGCATTAGTATTTTGTGGGGTCTCTTCAGACTGAATGCTTGCGCTGACGCCTTGTAACACTTTGACTAAGTCTTCGGCTTTGGCATAGTTTAAAAAGATAACCCGGGTATTACCGTTGCTTTCAAGCTCCTGATCCATGCGTTGGATCAGGTTAATTAAACGCTTACGGGCTTTTGAGTCGCCGCTGACGATAATACTGTTGGTGCGGTCGTCAGCGACTACCCGCGGTTCACTTTTACCGGTGGCGTTTTGCTTGCCCTGTGATTTATTAATACTGTCTACGATTCTGACCATCTCAGAGGCTGACGCAAACTTCAGTTTTACAATGTCGACCTCTTCGTCACCGGCGCGGTCAACCCGCTCAATGATTTCGGCTAAACGATTAACCACCGCTGCACGGCCGGTCAGCATCATGACATTCGACGGATCGTGAGCCACCACGTTACCGCCGCCGGCCTGGTCGTTTAACTGGCGTAATATAGGGGCGAGCTCGCGTACCGGCACGTTATATACCGGAATAACGCGGGTGATCATTTCGTCACCGTCCATTGATGCGTCTTCGACAACCGGAATGTTGGATGTTTTAGCATCTTTGGCTCTGACTACTTTTAAAATACCGTTGGGCATTTCGACAACCGCATAGCCGTACACCTGCAACACGTTTAAGAAAAACTGGTAGTACTGTTCTTCATTAAGCATGTCGTAACTGATGACGCTGATTTTGCCGCGTACATTTTGCTCAACAATGATGGTTTTTTGCAGGTTTTTGCCAACGATATTGATGAATTCGTTGATATCCGTATCCTGGAATTTGGGCATACGATCGATTGCCGCTGCCTGAGCGCACATTATTGTGGCACACAATGCTACGCTCATTCGGGTCAACCAAGTTCGACCAACTCGCCTCATGTTAATTTCCTGTTTTTCTGTATTGCTTTAAATTACTGCTCAGGCATGTCCAGGTACAGTGACTTATACTCGCCATTGCGGGTCACTGTGAGTTCGATGGACTGTGCATTTCTTAATTCACCCATGGCTTCCTGAGCCTGCGACGGATCGGTTAAATCCAATCCGTTTATTTGAATAACGATATCGCCGTTTTGTAACCCCACTGAATTAAACAAGCTGGGATCTTTGCCCGGCTGTACTTTGTAACCGGCCATACTGCCGCCTTCCAGTGCTGGCGTTACCGCTATATAATCGGTAAAACTGGCTGGTTTATTACGTAATGCTTCGGTTGCCGCAATAGCCTCATCACTTAATTCGACAGGCTCTTCATCATCTCTGATGGGAGACATACTGGCGCTGCGATTCCCGGTTGATGCAATAACCGGTGGCTGGGCCCGGCGTTTGGTAAAGTCCAGCCCTTGCAGCATCAGCGTTTCATGACGGCCACCATTTTTAATAATGACGCGGTCGGGGTGTACCTGCGATAATGTGGCGTTGGTTGCTTCAATTTTGTCACCCACGGCATAAATGGCTTGTTTACCGCGATTTTCAATAACAGCGGTACCGGCGTCTTGACTGGATGCTGAGACCACACCAGACAAAATTAAATTTAAATTGGTTTCTGGCGCGTCGGTGATGGTTTGTTCGACCGGCTTGGGGGCCGCTTTATTTACTTCGCCAAATAATTTAAGACGTTGTAATTGGTTAATGTCGACCCCACGTTGTGACCCTGATGATGAGTTGGAAAGCGCCGTTGCTGAGCGTGCTGCTGAAGATGCCGTGTTATCGGTGGCGGGTGCCGGAATTAACTTCCAGGTGATGTCAGCCGCATAAGCAATAAGGTACAGACACAGCAACACAATAACCGCAAGACGAATGCGCAATTGATGGGCTGTAAAGAAAGCCGGTACATTTAGTGACGTGGTCTGACTCAATATCATCTGAAAACAACTAGTTGGTGGTCTTTTAACCCTAATTTAACGTCCCCATGATAGCCTAGTCGACGCGGGGGCAACAACATTAATCCGTAGAGGTTAAAGTTATATTACAGTTTAGCGAGTAAAAACCCATGGCCAATGACGCAAAAACCGATTTAAAAGTACGCCTGGACAAGTGGATTTGGGCGGCTCGGCTGGCAAAAACCCGGGCAATAGCAAGAGACCTGATTCAGAGCGGAAAAGTTCACTACAACGGGCAAAAAAGTAAACCGGGCAAAATTGTAGAGCTGAATGCAACGTTGAGGGTACCTGCCGGGTGGGATGTTAAAGAGATCATTATTCAGGGGTTGGCCGATAAACGGCTACCGGCTAAAGATGCAGAGCTGCTCTACGAAGAAACCGCTGAAAGTGCGGCGAAACGTGAACAAAACAGGGAAGCCAGAAAACTACAGAGTTTTCATAATCCAAGCCCGGATCACCGGCCGGATAAAAAGCAGCGCCGCGAGCTTATTAAGTTAAAACACCAGTAATCGATACCCAACAATGAGTTATGCAACAACAGTCATGTGCTGCTCTATAATAAAGGTATTAATACGGTTTAAAGTCAGGAATTTATTGAATGAATCAGTTTGATCAGTTACACCGTTATTTATTTAACGACGCCAGTGTAAGGGGGGAATTGGTAAGACTACAGGACACTCTGAAACCCATTGTCCATAGCACCGATTACCCTACCGTTATCCAGCAACTACTGGCAGAAATGGCCGCCGCCGCCAGCTTGCTGACCGCGACACTCAAATTTGAAGGTGAAGTGAGCCTGCAAATTCAGAGTCAGGGCACCGTGCGGTATGCCGTAATAAGTGCTACCCACGAACAGCATTTGCGTGGTGTGGCCCGCTGGGACGAAAGCGTGGACCTGACCGACGCAAAATTTGCTGAACTGGTGGCCAATGCAGTGTTGGTGATTACCATTACGCCCACCGAAGGGGAGCGTTATCAGGGCGTAGTTGCGTTGGAAAAGGGCTCCCTGGCCGGGTGTCTGGAAGATTACTTTGTGCGCTCAGAACAGCTCGCCACCCGGGTGTTCATACACACCGACTTCAGCGATGCCGATAAACCCAAAGTAGCCGGTATGTTTTTGCAGATTTTGCCGCAAAGCAGTGAGGCTACCGCGGTAACCTCCGACAGCGAATTTGAGCATTTGTGCACGCTAACCGAAACCATGACCGCCGAAGAGCTGTTTTTACTGCCTGCTGAGGATGTGCTCTACCGTTTGTACCATGAACAAACTGTTGAAGTGTTCGAACCTAAAGCGGTTATTTTTGCCTGCTCATGCTCGCGAGAACGCAGTGCTGAAGCGCTTCGTAATATCGACAAAAACGAATTGCTCGATATTATTAAACAGGAAGGCGCAGTGGCGATGAACTGCCAGTATTGCCACACAGAGTATCGCTTTGATGAAATAGACATTGAAACATTACACAGCGGCTACAATACGGCACCAAACGTTACACAGTAGTTTCAGGCGCTGCAAGCCAGACACGTTCAACCTTTAAAAAAGCGCCCTGTGGCGCTTTTTTATTGCCCTTTCTGCTGGAGTCCTCGCAAAAAACACTGCAAAAGTCATTCTGCATTCAGTACTTTTTTGTAATTAATTACGTAATTTTTAGTAATTAATGCGTGGTGAATAGTCAGTATAGCCATCTGTTATTCTCTTGATTGCCTTTTGTAGTGTAGCATGAGTCGAAATGTTTGATTTTGTAAGTGCGATTGTAACATTACATAAAGTGTTGGGTGGAGAGATATGACAGCGGCAGCAGCGATTCAAAAAGTAGCAAAGGAATGGACCAATTTGCCTTCGGCCGTGCTCGTTGAGCATGCCTTGCAAAAAGGTGAGGGGCACCTGGCTGCTAACGGCGCATTGGTGGTAGAAACGGGCGCGCGCACTGGCCGTTCTCCGGCAGACCGGTTTATTGTTAAAGAGCCTTCTACCGAAAAGCAAATTGACTGGGGTAACGTTAATCGCCCCTTTGATGCTGCGCAATTTGATGCCTTGTGGGATCGGGTTGAAGATTACCTGCTTGGCCTTGACGACTATTATTTATCGCAGCTTCAGGTTGGCGCTGATGCCGCCCATGCTTTGCCGATAGTGGTGCGAACCGAAACCGCATGGCAGCACATTTTTGCGAAAAACCTGTTTATTACACCCGACCACTTCAACAGTGAAAACAAGCCGGTATGGCAAGTATTAAATGTGCCCGGATTTACCTGTGTACCCCAACGCGATGGCACCAACAGTGACGCAACGGTGATCATAAACTTTGCGCAGAAAAAAGTATTGATTGCTGGTATGCGTTACGCCGGCGAAATGAAAAAAGCCATGTTCTCGGTGCAGAACTTCTTGCTCCCTGCTGAGGAAGTGCTGCCTATGCATTGCTCGGCCAATGTGGGCGAAGACGGCGACGTTACGCTATTTTTTGGCCTTTCAGGCACCGGCAAAACCACCTTGTCGGCCGATCCCAAACGCTTTTTGATTGGCGACGATGAGCACGGCTGGGCGCCTGGTGCGGTATTTAACCTGGAAGGCGGTTGCTACGCTAAATGCATCGACCTGTCGCAAAAAAATGAGCCCGTGATTTGGGATGCAATAAAATTTGGCACCTTATTAGAAAACGTGGTGTTAGATAATGCCGGACATCCCGATTACACCGATGTATCGCTGACGCAAAATTCACGCGCCGCTTACCCGCTTGCGCATATTGAAAAACGCACACTCGATAATATGGCAGGCGAACCCCGCTCGGTGGTGTTTTTAACCTGTGACGTGAGCGGGGTGCTACCGCCGGTATCGGTACTGAGCGAAGAAGCCGCCGCTTATCATTTTTTAAGTGGCTATACCGCCAAAGTGGGCTCCACAGAAATTGGCTCTACGGCCGACATTGAATCGACGTTTTCCACCTGTTTTGGCGCGCCGTTCTTTCCGCGTCCGGCGGGGGAATACGCAGAGCTGTTAATCAAACGGGTTAAGGCCTTCAACGCTAAGGTTTATTTGGTAAATACCGGCTGGACAGGCGGCCCCTATGGCACTGGCAAGCGGTTTGATATTCCTACCACGCGCGCGGTGATCGATGCCATTGTGAGTGGCGAGCTGGCCAATGTTGCCACGACGCACATTGACGGCCTTAATCTTGATGTACCCATTGCAGTGCCGGGCGTGGACAGCAATTTACTGGTGCCAAAGAACACCTGGCAAGACCCGGCTATGTATGACGACTACGTTGCCAGGTTAGTGAGTGAATTTCAGACTAACTTTGAAAAATATGATGTTTCTGCTGCCATTAAACAGGCTGGCCCCGGCCATTAGTGCGCGCAGAAAGACAATTTAGCACGTCCGCAAGGTGACGTTAGGCCCGTGTCGTTATGAACGGGCTTTTTTCTTTGTATAGAGCCTGTGACCCGCCGGTGTACAGTAAAGCTCAACCGGCCCTGATATAAGACAAACACTGATATGCAATAAGGTAATTGGCAAATGTGATCTCTGTGGTAGAGTGCTCACTCAATCGGAGACACTATGAATCGTACCTTAGCTACTACTGTTATTTTCAGCGGATTTTTTCTGCTTGGCCTGCTGTTATTGATGTGGGGAATATTACTGCCCGATCTCGCCCGGGAACTGGCAATGTCGAACGTTATCAGTGGTACGCTGTTTACGTTGTTTTCTTTTGGCATGATGCTGGGCGGTATTCTCGGCGGTAAATATGCCTCACGGTTCGACTTTTTACCCTTGTTTGCCAGCCTCGCGGCAATCAATGCGCTGTTTATTCTGATTGCATCATTTATGACGCACTGGGCAGGGTTTATGGTGCTCGTGTTTATGGTGGGGGTAACCAGTTCCTGCAAGATTACTATTGGCCATACCATTATTGCCCAGCTTTATGTGAAATCCCGTTTTGCCATGATGGGTGTTATGGATTTTATGTTTAGCTTAGGCACGCTGGTGGCCTCGTTTTATGTGTCGGGTATTTATTTATGGCAGTCTGACTGGCGCTTGCCCCTGCAGTTTTTAGCCTTGCTATGGGTTACCTTAGCACTGTTAACGGCTATCAGTGTGCGCACACAACGTGGCAAAGGGCCTGATCTGCAAAACACCAGCTCCGCACCAAAACAAACGTTAGCCTTTGCCACCATTGTGCGCCAACCAGTGTTTTTGTTTTTATCGCTGGCCAGTTTTGGCTACGGCGCGGTGGAATTTGGCACCGTAAACTGGTTTGTCAGCTATGCCCAGCAGGGTCTTGCCTTTGATGGCGATACCGCGCGATTACTGCTCGCCGGCTTTACCGGTGGTATGGCGCTGAGCCGTTTATGTTTTGCGGTGTTTCTGCGCTGGTTTAGCGTACACCGGCTTATGGTAGTGCTGGTGACCATCTTACTCATTGGCGCGTTTGTGGCCAAATTAGGCGCGGACTTTATGCCAATCTGGCTGGGCAACTTTTTACTGGGCTTAGGCCTGGGCGGGTTGTTCCCGCTCATTCTCTCCGCCGCCATGAATATCGACAGCGACAAAGGCCCTTTGCTTTCAGGCATTACCATTTTAGGTAACGCCATGGGTGTACAGCTCATTTCCTTCGGCACTGGTGCCTGGGCGGGCGCAACAACCATAACCACAGCATACTGGAGTGTGCCCCTGGCAGCCATATTACTGTGGAGTGCCACCTGGTATTACAGCCGCTTGATTAAAGGGCGCAGTGCGTAAGGCAGAATAGTTCCGGTCAAAACAGTTCTGGCGTAAAAAGTTACGGTATAAACAGCTTTGGCCGAAACGGTGTGGCCTAGATGCCAGCTTTTGTAAGTGAGGAATAACGGGGCTTTCAGGCAGTGTGCTTGAATAAAAAGACTCGGTTATTCCTCAGCCTTTTGGCTTGCCGAATCATCTGCCTGATCGTTAGGTGCTAATAAGCCACACCAAAATGCCAGCTCAAAAATACCGCCGATGACAATAAATGTTATGGCTCCAGTGTTATAACCATAAAAATATGAACCCGCTGCTGCGAGTACCAACAGCATTAAAATCTGTTGTCGGTTTTCAGATAGATTTTTCATGATTTTGCATCCCACGAAATAGCGATTTTACGATGTTGCGCTACAAAATTTACACAAAGGGCAGACAACATCAATAATCCTTGGTCTTAAAAAATGTCTATACCTCATGGGAGTGAGATCTCCATTTTTGCTACCACTCACTCTCTACTTCTGATGCCTGACGCCTTGATATTTCATTATAAATCAAACGGTTGGCGGTTAACTTCCTAAGCGGTTGATTTCTGAAAATTATAATAATGGTTACTTCCTTCATCGGTATATTCATCGACCAGGCTTAAACCATGCTCGTTTAGCGTATTTATATACTTTTCTCTTCCTAAAGACCTAGATTTTCTTCCAGTTAGTAAATATCATCCCAATCAACCATTTGATATGGAGAGCTGAATAAGAGGTTTCCTCTATCTTTTAAGGTAACCGCCATTTTTCGTAAAACTGAAATTTGAGTTGAATGGGGCAATAAGAAGATTAAACCTACCGAAAGAATTGCATCAAACTTTTTATTAAAGAATGGAGATGTCTCCGCGGGTTCATACTTTGCAATCGCTTCTGGGAATCTTCTCTTATACTCTTGTACCAATGTTTTTGAAGCATCAATACCGTAAACGTTGACTCCTTTATCTATAAAATACTGAGTATATGGATCGCCAAAGCCGCACCCAACATCTAAGAGGACTTGTCCGGAGGCTAGAGACTTCCCCCAATTTTCAATTGTTGCCAATCCAATTGAAGATCGTGAAGAGATAAAATCTTGCGCGATTGCCTCCCAACCATGAGAAATGTCCTCATTATTTCTTTGAGATGCCACTAATATCTCCTTGCTCTCTAACGACCAACCTTGGGGTGAGTGCCTTGGCCCGCCGCGCTAGCGGTTTTTAGCGGGACAACTTACAACAGTGCCTTATTAACCATTAGGCCATTTCCGCGCCAACTGTTGCCCTGATGGGTATTCCCTCAGGATTAAAATCTTCCAAGCAATATACATTAATACCGAAATATTCTGGAGTAACGCGTTTGCGATGAAAGGGATAAATACCACATTTCTTACAGAAGTAATGGTGGGCAGTATTCGTATGGAACTGATATTCCGTAAGAGAGCTCTCACCGTTTAGCAATGTGAACTTACTCTCATGAACCTTTACCATAAGTGCGTTCTTTCTTTTACATATAGAGCAGTCACAGGTAGTTAGTTCTGGAAAGTCAGTCACTATTTTGAATTGAACTTCTCCACAATGGCAGCTACCCAAAAATTCCTTTTCAGTCATACACACTCCTGATGGTTTAACTTGTTAGCTATATTTACTTGTACAAAGTAAGTTCTGCACCTGAGGGGTTTAATTTGAGTATTATTTGATCATAAAACTCCATTAATATAAACGTGCCAAAACCAATTACAGCTGTAGGAATTATTTGAACCCACTCAATTGTTGAAAATTGCTCAGTCATTTTGAGAATAATCATCAACACAGAAGATACTAAGCAAATCACACTACTAATTTTACCAATACCCAAGAAAATACCCCTTAACCATAGCAATGGATAAAAAAATACAGCTTTAATTATGTTCATTAGTTTGGTTCACTCCAATACTGCCAAAAGCCTTTATTGCTTTTGCATACTCGAGTAAATAACAACCATCTTCAGTCTTTATCGGTTTCGCACGACGCGCAACCGCAAAAAGAAGGCCTGGTGCCATCGGGACTATCAGGGCAATTAATAAAAAATGACTCAACTTCTACCTCATAGGGTTAAAGCTCGGCAAAGGCGGGAATTCGCTCATAACACGCTATCCTTCTGAAGCGAATTCTTAAATTAGGTTTTAATCTTCCTTATAAAAAGGTTAATTATCGCCACGACTGATATTATTGCCGTAGCAGCCCACACAATAAGGACTAGAGTAAAAATTGATAAGTCTCCGTGAATCCCCTGGATATTGGTTACGGTGAGCAACATGCCAACAATCGCTATTGGCAGGGCGACAAGCCCAATAATTCCGTTGTAGTAGGCTACCTTTTCAAAAGTTGATTTATATTTTCTGTAACCGCCAATACAAACAACATAAGCACAAACGACAGTAAGCAAAAATAAAGTTAGCAATTCCATTTAATTAATCACCTGTGAGCCTTAAGGTCCGCATTTGCGGCTGGTTTGCAGCGCAGCGGAAAACCAGTCCGACAATATGCGCTTGTTAGATTTTTTCTTCACCATAGGCCCCTAAAATCTGATCCGTCATAGCTCGGGATTTGAGTGCTTGCTTATCCTCTACATCTGCCCCAGATTTATCAATAATCTTGACTGCCTCAAGAAAGATAGCTGGGTAAACATTTTCATCATTAAGCTTATCTATAATTGGAGTACAAAAACGTTCACATTTCTTCTGACTATTCAATGGTGGAAACTCTTCTGTACTCGAGATCATAGGGACGAGCATTAATATATAGAAACGAACTTTCTTATACTTCTTATCGATAGTGCCATTTATAAATAGCGAATCTAGCCGATAGAATGCCAGTCCCGCCATGTAGTATGGCGAAAACTGATGATCTTCTTCAAATAATTTGGACCCAGGATTACCCATAGTTTTTACCAAAGTACCTAGGTATGTGGTAACCATGTGTGGATTTTTGCTGAACATGGCTGAGTAAGATTTGATCTGATTTGCAATGGTTATTACTTTTCTTTTAACAACATTTCTATCGGAGTTGTATTCCTTAGCCCTCCTTTCATAGAAAAGCTTACCCTCACCATTTATCGAAGAGTAATAGTGTTGAAGATTCTTTTGAAAGTCTGACATCGCAGCAAGCTGTTCTTTTTTAATTGCCGTTTGGTTATTTGTCGAAACTGTAATTTTAGATTTTACGTCTTCATCTTTCGTTACAATTAGTCGCAAAGGAATATTGATGTTATCGATGTTTTCATTATTGCGATTTTCATATAAAACATTACTTGTTTGGCAACCATTTACAATCTGATAATCAGTAATCGTTAGTGAATTTGCTGAAGTTTTAATGGAGTCTGCAACAATCGTTACCCCATTATTCAGAACGCTAAACAACTCGGGCAATTCACTATTTAATGTTTCATTGATGTTACTATTGACTAAATTCCCAACTCCCTGAAAATCACGAACATTATCATCAAAGATGCTTTGAATATTGCCGTTATCGTCTATTAATAATTTTCGAAACTCCGAGAACGGAAGAACGCCGTAAAATGATTGATCGATACCATCAATATCAGGTAGGGTGATTTTGTTTGCAAATGTGAATTTGGTTGTTATTGGATTTTTAGTCCTTCGATAAAGCTTTCCGAGCTCATTTGCTCCGAGCACCTTTGCTTCAATACGCTCGAATAGGTTGTAACTTTCTAAGTCAGCCACAGAAGAACTGACCACAGCTGATACATTTTGGTCATCATTTACTACACCCGTAGTAATGTAATAGCTCTTACATACTGGGTTTTCCTTAAAATCTGACGCATTATCTAGCAGATACTCAGAAATCTCCGAGTATTTTTTAATGTCATCATTTCTAGCAAGTTTTGGACTTTCACTAAAGAAATCACTAATTCCAAAGTAGAATGCGTGCATCTCTTTGGTGTCAAAGTTAGATGATGTTTTTGCCTGAATAAACAGATACGTTACTTCCAAATAACCATTTGCTTCAAGGAGGCTATCAATTTCATCTGTATCTTCAACTAGGTGCCCATTTACGATGATGGCTATTCCGTCAATGCCCGTATCCGCGCCGGCTCCGACGGTAATATTCTTTACGTCGAATGTCTTATTATATTCATTAGCTAGAACAGAGAAATTACAAAACATTTCAAAGTCAGTAGCTTCATCGCTTGGTCCCATTTCCTGAGCTTCTAGAAAATCCTGTAAAAGCTTTTTAGATATTCTGTCCATTACTTTCCTTTTATAGCCGGAGTGGTAATCTTTATTGAAATCTAACGCCCAACTCAGCGGGCAAATTGAGCGCAGCGAAATTTGATCCGCTGCAGTTGCTTGTTAGCTCTCGCCATTCGACTGGGCTCGATTTTACTTGCTCCAAATAGCAAGGATGGGTTGAATAGCGTTCATCGTTGTTGCATCCATGATCTCCTGATCCCCAAAAGAAATTACTTCACCATCTCGGAAAAATGGGGCTGAAAAACAGTAGCTATCACCTTCATTCGTTGCGCCAACAAGCATGAGAACTTCCTGTCGTGATGGTGCTTCAGCTGCACCTCGATATGGATTCATTGGATCAAATTTTGCACCCCAAGCTTCAGAAACCATGATGAACGAATCGGCTCCAATTCGCTCCACTGTTGATGCCAAATTTCGCATGGTCATGTATTTATCAGCTTTATCTTCGTTTCTAATCTCGATAATTTCCGCAAGCGTCTTTCCAACGAAAATCATCGCCAAATGAATATGGTAGCCGTCTTTTTGGAGAACACATTTGGCTTGCTCGAAGAAAAACTCACACTGTTCTTTGAAAGACTTCGAAGTTAAGCTACCAGTCTCACCCTTTTCGCGAAACAAAGGTGTGTCACCATATTTTTCTTCGATCGACGCGCGGTCGCTCTCATCCAAAGAAACGCTTTCTGAGCCAATTACTGCAGGCACTAACGTTTTACCACATACCTTCATCAAGATAGACCGCATTTCTAGCTGTTCATGCATGCATGGGGGTAATTTAGGCGTACTAGAACCACGATCTTTTGATGCATCAGAATTTGGAGCGTCGTATAATAGCCCAGCTACTGCTGACCAGCATTCACTAAGCAATTCCCCCAACTCATGATTAGGGTAGTTTTTGTCTATCCATCGGCGCTGAAGTTTTACATAAGAGTTTTCAAAAACTTCCACTGGAAGGCCAAGAGAAACAGTCTTGGCGTATACCTCTGCGTTTGTTAGGTTCGGGTTGTAATCTTCTTCGAATATCTTAACTTCACCGGCCAAATATGAGCCTATAACTTCTATTCGCAGCTTACTAAGCAGCTCCAGATCCCCTCTCTTCACAATGTAATTTCGTGCGTCTACAAGCCATCGTAGTGAGGGGTTCCCGCGCATCCTTTCCTGCCATGGTCCATACCATGAATCAAAACCTGGAATTTCTCGCTTGTTCGCCTGTAGTACAAACGTGATGTTTCTAAGTTCTTGGATGCAGGAGTTTATAGCTATTCGAAAGTCATTAGGTTCGAAGTAGCTATCAACTGCTTTGTGCCAGTGCGACTTCGCATCAAACAGTCTTCGAAATGCTGGCTTTAATGATTCATCCATACTTTATCGACCTGAGAAAAGAGCTAACGCCTTACTAATGGGCTCATAAATGCTTGGCTAAAATTAGCGACGAAGGAGCGCAAGCCAAGCGTTTTGCGCCCTTTTGAGTAACTTGTTAGCTGCCGCCTATATCAGGCTTTGATAATTTATCTATACCGTGTATTAAAGTTGGAAAGCCTATTAGGAAAAAGATCATAAAGAACCATATATATTCTTCGTCAAAATATAAACCGCGATCATAGAATTGGATTAAAAAGCAAAATGAGATTAACGAAAGTGCAACACCTAAAGTAAAAGGTAATGCTTTAAGCCAAAAAGAAATAACTGATTTCATAACTAATTTAACCTACCTTCTAAGTCCGTTACTCGCCACTCTAGATCTAATGCTTCATCTTGTGCTGACAAGCCGATACCTATACTCAACATTACTGCAAATATGATAAATGCAGATATCGCTATTTTTACAAGAGTTCCTTTTTGCATAACACCTCCTAGGCAGCTAACAGTTTATTAGATCCCAAAGTGGTTTAATCAACTACACACTTTAGTGTAAAAATAATTTCTTAAACTACGCCGTATTCGGTCAAAATCAAAGTATTGTATAAAAATAAATCAATTTTTATGCGCATTTCGGGTAAATTATACCAATATGGTGGGCTATTTTTTGCGGCCTAATCGGCCAATCGGTGAAGCTGCAACCCTGTTGATTTGCTAAGTGAGCAATTGCCAGAAAATGGCTTTTGGGTTTTTGAGCGGGAAGTTTTGGTGCTGCTGAATGCCTGTTGGGCCAGGGCTTTATTGCGAAGCGCTATGCTTAAATATTACAACCCCTCACTGGGCAACCAAAACTCGGCTATTAAGCCTGAGTCTGGGTGGTTACGCAAATCGATGTGGCCGCCATGCATCTCGATAATACGTTTGCTAATGGCAAGGCCGAGGCCTGAGCCGCTGGAGCCTCTGGCGGAATCACCTTGTGAGAACGGCCGGAAAACGCTTTGCAGGCTTTCTTCGGGAATACCCTGGCCAAAATCGCGCACTGCACACACTACGCGTTGCTGCTTTTTATCAAAATAGGTTTTAATTTCGATGTTGTGGCTGCCGTAGCGAAAGGCATTTTCGATGAGGTTTTCCAGTACCCGTTTAATGGCAACTTTACGCAATAAAATATTGGGTAAGGGGTTCAAATCCAGTGCAATGGTTTGGCGCTCGTCGGCGTCGCGGTTAAATTGCTGATTGGTGTTTCTGGCGTTAACCAATTCGGTGATGAGCGGGTTAATATTAATTACGGTTTGTTTTTCCTGCTGTTCCTGACGGGCGTATTCAATAAACTGATCGATAATGGCGTTCATGTCTTCAATGTCGCTGATGATACCGTCTTTTACCCAGTCCTGATCTTCGGGGAGCATTTCGGTAGCCAGGCGAATACGGGTTAACGGCGTGCGCAGGTCGTGAGATATGCCTGCCGTCATTACCATGCGGTCATGCTCCAGCTGTTTAATGCCCTGGTTCATGCGGTTAAAGGCTTTGGTTACCTCAATCATTTCGCTGGTGCCATCTTCTTTTAACGGTGGCGGAAACTGCCCGCGGCCCACCTTAATGGCCGCGCGCTGCAAGGCGCTCAGCGGGCGGTTGAGCCGCAATACAAACAGCCAGCCACCGCCCACACTTAAAATACCAATGAGCAACAGGTACAGCGTTAGCGGGAAAATATTGGCTTCACTCAGGCCATACACCGGAATGCGGATCCAGGTGTCGGGTAAGCTGGCAATGCTCATCCACACATAATAGGGCGTATCGTGCTGATCAAGCTGCGGGGCACTAATGCGTACTTCGGCATCTTCGCCGAGTTGTTCCGATACCTGATTCGACATGAACTGATAAAAGGTCGACTGGCCGAGTCGGGCGCGTTTGGCTTCGCGGGCGTTAAAAAGACGAATGCCGGTTTGTTCTCTCAGTTGCTCGCGGTAGGCCGGATCATCCAACTGCTCGGTATGGGTTTTTAAGGTGGCGGCCTGGGTGGCAATTAAACTATTAATTTGTTCATAGCTGGGGCGAATAAAGTACATCGTTACCGACAAATAGGACACCACCTGATTTATCAGTAGCAATACGCCAATCAGCAATACTGTCTGGCCGAACGCGCTTTTGGGGAGTAACCGCACAGTAAGGCGGGCTTACACTATCGCGCCGTCGGGCACAAATACGTAGCCAAGGCCCCATACCGTTTGAATATAGCGTGGATGCGCCGGATCGTCTTCGAGCATGCGGCGTAAACGCGAAACCTGTACATCAATACTGCGCTCCAGTGCACTGTAGTCGCGGCCACGGGCCAGGTTCATGAGTTTATCGCGCGAGAGCGGCTCCCGTGGGTGAGTCACCAGCGATTTAAGTACCGCAAATTCGCCGCTGGTCAGTGCCAATGGCTTACCGTTGGCGGTCATTTCGCGGGTGGCTAGGTTTAGGCGGTATTCCCCGAACTCTACAATTTGTTCTTCCATTGACGGCGCGCCTGGCGCTTCAATGGTTTGCCGGCGCAATACTGCTTTGGCTCTGGCCAGCAGTTCACGGGGGTTAAAGGGTTTTGGCAGGTAATCATCGGCGCCCATTTCAAGGCCAATAATGCGGTCTACTTCGTCACCTTTGGCGGTAAGCATAATAATGGGCATTTTGCTTTCGGCCTGACGCAGTCGGCGGCAAATCGACAGGCCGTCTTCGCCCGGCAGCATTAAATCAAGCACCATCAAATGAAAATTTTCACGCTCCAGCAGACGATCCATCTGTTCGGAATTGGCCGCAGTACGCACCTGAAAACCCTGCTCAACAAGATAACGCTCAAGCAAACTACGTAAACGCATATCGTCATCGACGACTAATATTTTTGATGTTTCCTGACCCATTTTTGCCTCAATTACCAACGTACGCTACATCTTTACCAGCATAACTATAACCGCAAGTGCTGGCAGACAAAAGTGCTCAAATGTGTCACACGAGGCTTGATTGTTACAAAGCGTGTCAAATACGCTTTGTAAGGGGGTGCAGTAGTGCGTTGTGACTGCGCCACAGAGTGCAAAACCGGGGGTGTTGACTAACGATGTAAGGCCTGGTTATTGCACCCAGTCCATTTGATAGCCGCGGCTTTTCTTGCGCTTCATCAGATCTTCAATGAGCGGGGTTAATATTAACTCCATTGCCAGACCCATTTTACCGCCGGGTACA
>JABXHM010000080.1 GCA_013373625.1 Alteromonadaceae bacterium
ATGACGACACTGGCAGACGATCGAATGGTGATCATGTACGATCAACTCGATAGCGGCAAGTCTGAACAACCTAATGATCCTGCGAATTGGCGGGTCGAGCGCTTTGTTGAATCCTTAGAGACGATACGTCAAACCCTTGGCATACAGCATTGGCACGTAGTAGGTCATAGCTGGGGTTCGGCACTGGCACTGGAGTACACTGCGCAATATCCAGACAAGGTGGTTTCAACCGTTTTAGGTGGCACCTTTATTTCTACCCCACACTGGATTATGGATGCAAACCTGCTGGTTAAAGCGGCCCCTAAAGCGGTGCAGGAAACGTTGATTCAATGCGAGTCAGACACCCCGCCCAAAGGTGATGTCTGCAGTAACGCATACACCGTATTGTATTCCGAGCATTACCACCCCGCTGGCCGCTCTGATGCCGCCCAGGCTTACTATAAGACCGTCGGCGGGAATGGCTTTAACCCGTTAATTTATAATAAAATGTGGGGACCAAGCGAGTTCTCTTCTACCGGGGTGTTAAAACACTACGACGCGACACATTTACTGGCCGATATTACCCCTGAAAAAACGTTGTTTATGATAGGCCAGTACGACTCAGCGCGCATCGATACGGTACAAGATTACCTGGCTCTCACTCCCGGTGCTGAGCTCGCGGTTGTACCCGGTGGCGCTCACGGGTTTTATGGTGACCGTCCATTGGTGACTGAAGCCTTATTGAGAGACTGGTTACGTCGACTAGATAACGAATAATGCAATGTTAAGTCGATGCGCGCATTCTGCGCGCATCATCCCAATGTCATAACGTTGTTGTCAGCAAAATAGAAAACTGAGTAGCTGTTCATTTTTGAACCACATCTCAAAATAGTCAATTTACCTCATTTATTCCTTTTAAATCAGCATGCTGAAAAGCATCAGGTTGGCTAAGCAAACAAGCCACGCCAACATAACCCCAACAATATCGATTTATTCCTACGGAATAATCTCTACGAGGCATTTACAGCATTCATTATTGATAAATTAAGCCTGTTCTTAACACTTTAGTGTATTCGATTAATATTATATATGTTTATTATCAGACAGTTATAGTAATTAACACTCAATAAAAGATTATTAAGCATAGATACTAGTCAATACCCTATAAACTACACATTATTATGTATTTTATTATCATTATTACGCTAACTTGTTTTCTAGATCAGGGCACATACAGTTGATGTTGTCAGGTATTGAGCGACAGAAAGTTGAAGTGAAAATGCTACATCTAAATGGTATGAGACTGTGTTTTTGTCTCGAAAACAAAAAAGCCGCTCATAAGAGCGGCTTTTATATAACGAATAGTGAAAAACTAGCGATTAAACGCCGGCTTTTTCTACAACGTCAACCAGCATCCAAGATTTCTTCTTAGAGATTGGTGCGCATTCACGAATAGTAACTGTATCACCTTCGTTGCATACGTTGCTTTCGTCGTGAGCGTGCAGCTTAGTAGTACGCTTAATAAACTTCCCGTAGATAGGGTGCTTAACAAAACGTTCAACAACAACAGTGATAGATTTATCACCTTTGTTGCTAACCACACGACCTTGTACTGTACGAATTTTTTGTTCAGTCATTACGCATCAGCCTTTTGAGTCAGGATGGTTTTAACACGCGCGATGTTACGACGCACTTTCTTCAACTGGTCGGATTTTTCAAGCTGGCCAGTAGAGTGCTGCATGCGTAAGTTGAACTGTTCGCGTAGCAGGTTTAATAACTCTGCATTCAGCTCTTCTACGCTTTTGTCTTTCAGTTCAGCTGCTTTCATTACATCACCGTCCGAGTTACAAAGGTTGTCTTAAATGGCAGTTTAGCCGCTGCCAATTCAAACGCTTCGCGTGCCAGAGACTCAGGAACACCTTCCATCTCGTATAAAACACGACCTGGTTGAATTTGGCATACCCAGTACTCAACGTTACCTTTACCTTTACCTTGACGAACCTCAAGAGGCTTCTCAGTAATTGGCTTGTCAGGGAAAACCCGAATCCAGATTTTACCTTGACGCTTAACGTGACGAGTCATAGCACGACGAGCAGCCTCAATTTGGCGTGCGGTCATACGACCACGGCCAGTCGCTTTAAGTCCGTAAGTACCAAAGGCTACACTGCTTCCCGCAGCCATGCCGCGGTTGCGACCTTTGTGCATTTTACGGAATTTCATGCGTTTTGGTTGTAACATGATTAGCCCTCTCGCTTAGCGTTGCGGCCTTTCTTCTTAGGTTGAGCTGGCGGAGCCGGCTCTTGGTTTGTAGGCAGACCGCCTAGAACCTCACCTTTGAAGATCCATACTTTAACGCCGATGATACCGTAAGTAGTAGACGCTTCAGATGTCGCGTAATCGATATCTGCACGGAAAGTGTGCAGAGGAACACGACCTTCACGGTACCATTCAGAACGTGCAATCTCTGCACCGCCCAAACGGCCGCTAACTTCTACTTTGATACCTTTTGCGCCAAGGCGCATTGCGTTTTGAACCGCACGCTTCATAGCGCGACGGAACATAACACGGCGTTCCAGCTGGCTGGAAATGCTATCAGCTACTAACTGACCATCCAGCTCAGGCTTGCGTACTTCGGCAATGTTAATCTGCGCAGGCACACCGGCCAGCTTAGACACATAGTTACGCAGCTTTTCAACGTCTTCGCCTTTCTTACCAATGACGACGCCTGGACGAGCAGTGTGAATAGTTACACGAATGCTCTTAGCAGGACGCTCAATCACGATCTTAGACAGTGAAGCGTTTTTAAGTTGTTTAGTCAGGTACTGACGTACCTGGTGATCGTTGTACAGGTTATCTGCATAATCTGCGGTATTAGCGTACCAGGTTGAAGTCCATGGTTTACTGATACCCAGGCGTATACCTGTAGGATGTACCTTCTGTCCCATTATCTTCTCCTAGTTATCCGCTACAACCACAGTAATGTGACTGCTGCGCTTAAAGATACGATCCGCACGGCCTTTGGCACGTGGCTTGATACGCTTCATAGTTGGGCCTTCGTCAACGAAGATCTTAGCGACGCGCAGTTCATCAATGTCTGCGCCTTCGTTATGTTCTGCGTTAGCGATTGCTGATTCCAAAACTTTCTTAACCAGCGCAGCACTTTTCTTAGGGCTGTACGTAAGAACTTCTAACGCTTTCTCAACGTGCAATCCGCGAACCTGATCCGCTACCAAGCGTGCTTTTTGAGCCGACGTGCGGGCAAAACGGTGTTTAGCTAATGCTTCCATCTTCCTACCCCTTAACGTTTAGCTTTCTTATCCGCGACATGGCCGCGGTAAGTACGCGTTGGCGCAAATTCGCCCAACTTGTGGCCGACCATTTCGTCTGAAACCAGAACAGGAATGTGTTGGCGGCCGTTATGGACTGCAATGGTCAACCCAATCATATCTGGGATGATAATTGAACGACGTGACCAGGTTTTAATTGGTTTACGATCATTCTTTTCCACTGCAGCCTCTACCTTCTTCAGCAAGTGAAGGTCAATAAATGGACCTTTCTTGAGAGAACGTGGCATGGTGAATCCTCGCTATTATTTATTACGACGACGTACGATAAGCTTATCGGTACGGTTGTTACTTCGGGTCTTCTTACCTTTGGTAGGAGTACCCCAAGGAGTTACTGGGTGACGACCACCTGACGTACGACCTTCACCACCACCGTGTGGGTGATCAACCGGGTTCATGGCAACACCACGAACGGTAGGACGTATACCGCGCCAGCGGCTAGCACCTGCTTTACCTAATGAACGAAGCATATGTTCCGCGTTACCGACTTCACCAATGGTGGCA
This sequence comes from Alteromonadaceae bacterium, assembly GCA_013373625.1. GTDB lineage: Bacteria > Pseudomonadota > Gammaproteobacteria > Enterobacterales > Alteromonadaceae > Alteromonas. Next base: position 3,828 of record JABXHM010000080.1, read on the forward strand.
CGGCAATCAGATAATACTTTGCGCATTTCGCCAGAGCGCAGACGTAAAGTAACATAGTTACCGTCACGTGCCAGGATCTGAGCGTTGGCACCAGCAGAACGTGCAATTTGTGCACCTTTGCCAGGCTTCATTTCGATAGCGTGTACAACTGTACCTACAGGCATGCTGCGCATAGGCATAGCGTTACCCGCTTTGATAGGCGCATTAGTACCAGACTGGATTGCATCACCCGCCTGAATACCCTTAGGTGCCAGAATGTATTTACGCTCACCATCTGCATACAGCACTAATGCGATGTTTGCAGAACGGTTAGGATCATATTCTAAACGCTCAACTTTTGCTGGGATGCCGTCTTTATTACGCTTAAAGTCAATAATACGGTAATGTTGCTTATGACCACCACCGATATGACGAGTCGTAATACGACCGTTGTTGTTACGGCCGCCAGACTTGCTGTTTTTTTCCAGCAACGGTGCATAAGGTGCACCTTTATGCAGGTCAGGGTTTACAACCTGAACTACGTGACGACGACCGGCAGAAGTTGGCTTAGCTTTCATTAATGGCATTTCTAATCCCCTTCTTACTCAGCACCACCGACAAAGTCGATGTCCTGACCTTCTTTAAGTGCCACGTAGGCCTTTTTCCAGTCGCTGCGTTTACCGAAAGACATACCGTGACGCTTGGTTTTACCCTTAACGTTTACAGTACGAACATTTGCAACTTCAACTTCAAACAGTTTTTCAACTGCTGCTTTGATTTCAGCTTTGTTCGCGTCTTTAGCTACTTTAAATACAACCGTGTTGCCAGTTTCAGCAGTCAGCGTCGACTTTTCTGAAACGTGCGGTGCCTTAAGCACCTTCAGTAGACGTTCTTCATTCATGCTAACGCCTCCTCAAGTTGTTTCACCGCATCGGCAGTGATTAAAACTTTTTCGAATGCAATCAGGCTGACCGGATCAAGACCTGCAACGTCGCGTACGTCAACTTTGTACAAGTTGCGAGCGGCCAGGAACAGATTCTCTTCTACTTCCGGAGTAACGATAAGTACATCGTTTAATTCCAGATCGTTCAGCTTAGCAACCAACGCTTTAGTCTTTGGTGTATCAACACCAAACTTCTCAACCACAACCAAACGGTCCTGGCGAATCAGTTCAGACAAAATGCTCTTGATCGCACCGCGATACATTTTCTTGTTAACTTTTTGGTCAAAGTCACGAGGTTTAGCAGCAAACGCACGGCCACCACCAACCCAGATTGGGCTGCGGATAGTACCGGCACGGGCACGACCAGTACCCTTTTGACGCCATGGCTTCTTACCACCACCACGTACTTCAGCGCGAGTTTTCTGCGCTTTTGTACCCTGACGAGAACCTGCTCCGTAAGCTACAACTACCTGGTGTACCAGGGCTTCGTTGAATTCACGTCCAAAGGTCGCATCGGATACTTCAAGAGCGCTTTGCGCATCTTTCAATGTTAATTCCATCAGTTCACTCCCCAGACGTTACGCTTTAACAGCTGGCTTTACGACAACGTCGCTGCCAGTTGCGCCAGGTACGGCACCTTTAACCAGAATCAGGTTGTTCTCTACGTCTACACGTACAACTTCCAAAGACTGCGTAGTCACTTGCTTGTTACCAAGCTGACCGGCCATTTTCTTGCCTTTGAATACTTTACCTGGTGATTGGTTTTGGCCAATTGAACCAGGAGCACGGTGAGACAGAGAGTTACCGTGAGTCATACGCTGTGAACTAAAGTTCCAACGTTTGATTGCACCGGCAAAACCTTTACCTTTAGACGTACCAGTTACGTCAATTTTCTTGGTGTCATTGAAGATTTCAACAGTGATTTCACTGCCCACTTCAATTTCGCCACCTTCGTTATCTTCCAGGCGGAATTCCCAAAGACCACGACCAGCGTCAACACCTGCTTTAGCAAAGTGACCTGCTGAAGCTTTGTTTACACGGTTCGCTTTCTTGGTGCCTGCAGTAACTTGCAGCGCGCGATAACCGTCAGTTTCTTCAGTGCGTAACTGAGTAACACGGTTTGGGGTCGCTTCAATAACAGTCACAGGGATAGACGTACCATCTTCAGTGAAGATGCGAGTCATACCCACTTTACGACCGACTAGACCAATCGCCATTGTTATTACCCTCTCTTGTTAGCCCAGGCTGATTTGAACATCAACACCAGCAGCCAAGTCCAGACGCATCAGAGCGTCAACAGTCTTGTCAGTTGGCTCGATGATGTCTACTAAACGCTTGTGAGTACGAATCTCATATTGGTCACGCGCATCTTTATTTACGTGTGGAGAAGTCAATACTGTATAGCGTTCTTTGCGAGTAGGCAGTGGAATAGGACCGCTGACCTGAGCACCAGTACGTTTCGCCGTTTCAACGATTTCAGCCGTAGACTGATCGATCAACTTGTGATCAAACGCTTTTAAACGAATACGAATTCTTTGATTTGGCATCGATTAAGCTCCAATCGAAAGAACAAAAAAATCATCTTCTCACTCCCAATTATTCCGGGACGAAAAGATGTGCTTATAAACCAGTGATTCCCAATTGGAATCTTGTTTTTGTTTCTAACACGCCCGCTACGCTTACGTTTATTAGTTCGTTATTGTAGCTTTGGCAATCACCCTAAAAACAGTGTGGCTGCGGTCGAAAACCATGCTCCATCAATTAATATGATGGGCAAGTGGGCGCGAATTATACAGATTACGCGCACCAGTGCAACTTATATTTTCTCTGTTATCAGATTATTTTCCGCTCAAGCAGATGGGTATCAGTTAATGTCATCCACTACTTTATCTTTACCTTGTTCTTTTGCCAGGTACATCAGCTTATCAGCCCGGGCAAGAGTGGTACTGATGTGCTCATTACTATCTACCTTTGTCAAACCAATTGAAAATGTCACTGGCGTCTGCTGTATGCTGGCCATACGTATTGTCTCGTGCCTTACTTGTTGCATATAGCTGATAAGAAATGCACGACACTTCTCTAACGATATGCTGGGATTAAACACCATTAAAAATTCCTCGCCGCCAATCCGCCCTATTCGGCAATGCTGACTTAACATCGACTTTGCAACTTGGGCCGCAATCATCAGCACTTCGTCGCCACTTTGATGGCCATGTTTATCATTAATTTGCTTAAAGTTATCCAAGTCTAATAGTGCGATACAAACGACACCCTGCTCGCTTTGCTTTGCCGTTTCCAGGTACAAAAGAATCGCTCGACGGTTATCCATTCCGGTTAAGGGGTCCTGACTCGCTATGCGTGCCAGATGATCTTTTTGAATTCGTAGGTTGCGATAGAAAAACACCATACAGCCAATGACTACTGTTAACAGCAGCGTAATCAACATCACAATGGTATTTTGTTTTCCAGCTAAATCTAACCTGCTCTGCTGTAATGCGTTCTGCTTGCTAAGCAACTTATTTTTAGTTTCTTGTTGCTCAAGATTAAATTCACCCCGTAGCCGTTCAAATGCTTCCTCCCGACTGTCCGTCAGTACTGTTTCAAGAACCTTATACGCCTCCAATAGTCGCTCATAGGCCAAAGTATTCTCTCCTTTTGCCGATAAAATACGAGCTTCCAGTCGCAATAAACTTGGTGCCGACCTGCGCAGTGTGTCGCTGGTTATCAACGCCTTTGCATTTTTAAGAACTTCCAATCCCTTATCAAACTCACCGGTATGCAAATAGATATCCGCGAGCATCTGTTCAACTTCGAGTATCAGATAACCGTTGCCCACCTGCGTAAACATCTCACGGGCTTTGAGCAAATTTGTTATTGTTTGTTCCAAAGTGGTTTCGGTAAGTTCAGGATATAAGAGCTTTAGGTTGGCAACTTCAATAACTGTATAGGCCCACCCCTGGACATCATCGTGCTTTAGAGAAAGAGCCATACTCTCCTTAAATAAGCTAAGTGCCTGCTGAGGCTCTTCTAATTGACGATGGGCTCTGGCGGCGCCATAAAGAGCATCAGACAATTCCAGCTCAAAGCCATTTTCGCGACAGTATTTGGCCGCTTCTAAAAACAAAGGCAATGAGCGATCAGGCTCGTTTCGAAAACCGTAAACCTGGGCAAGATAGGAAGCAAAGCGGGCGGGGTCAGGTAACCCTGAATCCGGATGTTTCTGTGTTAACGCGTAGCCCTGCTGCATAGCATCCAAGGCCAGTGTATAGTCAACCAGGGATAGCGCGTTAAAGCCGATACATAAAAGGGCGTTAACCTCTACGGCTAAGTTGTTATTCTTACGTGACCAAACAAGCACGTCTTGCGCAATTGCCAAACTCTCCTTTGCCCGCGACGTTAGCCCCAAGGCAAACGCTTTCGACAATAAAGCTCGCTGGTACAACTCACTTTGCTTGTCATCTTCGGCCAGTTGCACCGCTACAAGCGCGTTTTCCAGTGCTTGACCAGCTTGATAGAGGCTATAATGTGCATCGCTCAGCAACCTCTGATAGTAGGCTCGGTCAGCAGTTGTCAGCGTTTTGCCGCTCTGCAACCTTTGCTCAACAATAACAATCACTTGGTCAGGTTCCGTACTTAACAGCTCCTCCAGATTACTATTTTGCTGTGCCATTGCTGGCTGGCAAGCTGCACAACCAATCAAAAACGTCATAGCGAAAAATTTGACCAAGCAAGATAACACGTTAACCCTTACTTTTTAGCGTATCTAAAGCATAGTTGTCGTTTTCATAATGGTCTAATTTTTTGCTTTAGTTGCTACAAAGAGTGTTGAAATGCCCCAATAGAAGAGCAATTACTTTGCAAATAATGTCGCTCAACTACGGACATGGACTAAATGTCTTTACATTGCTTTCGGTGCGAATCCGCTTACATCGTTTTCAGCTTTATACACAACTCGCGCTTTCCCCTCGGCTTTGGCCTGGTATAGCAGTTCATCGGCTATCCCAAGCGCTGTTGTCGAGTCAAAACGGGTATCCACGTTAATAAGACCAATTGAGAAGGTAATAGTAAGGCCCTGGTATTCACTAAGATGCTCGGGCAGCACCAGACATTCCCCCATGAAAGCCTCCAGCGCGGTAACCGCTGATTCGGTTTTCACACCAGGAAAAGCCAGCAAAAACTCTTCGCCACCTATCCGCCCTATAATGTCAGAGCCTCTGAAACAGTCGCACATTTTAGCGGCAACAAACTTGAGCACCTCGTCACCAGCCTGATGTCCGAACGTATCATTTATGATTTTAAAGTCATCAATATCTGCAATTGCCATACACAAAGGTTGCAAATGACGGCGCGCCAGAGTGATCTCGCGTTCGAACAATTTGAGCGCCTGGCGACGATTTAGCAGGCCCGTGAGTTCATCCGTTTGCGCAAGGGTGAGCGTGAGTTTATGCTGCCGTTTGGCGCTTACGTACAGCACAATAATAGCCACACATAACATGGCCAAGGTCGCTACAACTAAAAAAATAATCGTTTTGTCGCGCTTGGCTACTTTAATCTCTGCCTGTTGGCGCGCATTTTGTGCCGCCAGAAGTTCATTGTTGTGCTTTACTTTGCCGACTTCCATTTCGGCGTAAAGCTGTTGCAATTGCGTCTTATCAGTAAGGTCACGATATTCTGCGGCTGCCTTAATACGTTTTATTGCCGCCTCGTAGGCACGCTTATAATTGTTCATGCGGGCAAATAATTCGCCCTGCATTGCCAGCAAATTCACTTTTTTCTGTAGTAAGCCAAATTTATGAGCAATAACTAACGCGTTATTTACCTGCACTAAAGCCTGTTCATAGCGAGCCGCATTCCGGTACGCGAACGCAAGTTTAATGATCGCATTCACCTGCATATTATGATTATCCGCTCGAGCAAATGTGGCAATCGTTTTTTGCAGCAGTTGCGCTATGTCGTATAACTCGGTGGCATTGAGCTCTTTAGTTTCCGCAAGCTGAATACCCACCAGGTCAAGCGCTGTATATGCAGCGCCCTGGGTATCACCGAGCGCTTCTGAAATTGCCATGCTCTCATTATAATGAGCCAGAGCCTGCGCTTTGTCCTGCAGCGACCAGTACGCCTTACCCAGACCATAGAGAGAATTAGCAAGCTCTATCTGATTATGGGTAGCACGATAATAATCTGCAGACTCCAGATAGTATTCTATCGCCTGCCGGTGTTCGCGTTGATACTCATGTACCAAGCCCAAATAAGACGCCACGTGCGCTGCCTCTGCGACATGCTGATTATCCGGATGTTGCCTGGCCAGCTGATATGCAGCTTTAAAGTAGCTTAGGGCTGTAGCAAAGTCGCTTAGTGTTAAATTGACCGAACCAAGAGCAATAAGTGACGCTGACTCCATACCAGGATTTTGGTTTTGCTGCGCCCAATCAAGGGCTGACTGCCCATACTCCAAACCCGGCGAAGCATCTTGGGCCATGTCATACGCCATGGCTACTTTTACCTTACACCAATGCAGCAGGGTTTCATCGCCCGTCTGAATCGCTAGCTCGTGCGCTCGCAAAGCCGCTGTCAGTGCATCCGGCCCGAGTATAGATGCGTAGTAAGCATCGCTTAATACGTATTGATAATAGGCTTCTTGTTTTGCAGGTAACGGTTTTTCTGCCAGCGCAGCGACAATAACCTCTATTACATCGAGAGGTGATTGGTTCACTTTCTTTAACAAAGTAGCTTGCGCTTCGGGCAAATCGAGTTCTCTGGCAGTAGCATTAACACCAGTAATCAAACCACTTATTAACAAGAATGCCGCAAGAATTCTGCGCCTCATAGAGCCCCTTGGAACAACACATTGTTGATTAAGCTGCAATACTCTCAATGTTTATTGATAACAGAGTCCGGCCCGGCAGGCAGCGCTGCAATACTACCAGAGCCAACCCCTCGCAAAGCGCTTTACTCGCGCTCAGGCAGTAAACCTTAAACGCGGGAACATTGCTCCTGCGGCTTTATTCTTACCGGTATATTCTTCTAATAGTGTAAACTAGTATTATGTTTAGCGCCTTACACTCTTATAAAAAGCTCGCTTATCAATTGCGTAGATTGTTAGCAGTATTGCTGCGCTGGTAATCACGGTATAAGGTTATAAAAGATAAACAGAATCGCCTTAATGGCAAATTTATAGTTTAGTTAGCAGCCATTTCCCTCTTGGGGTTATGCTGACAACTCATGGCGTAAAGCCTTATCAATATAGTTGTAGCGTATGTCAGACATGAATGAAATCCAGCTGGTGTTCGATAAGGTGAACACGGTTCTCGACAGCCACACCACCTTATTAGATGCCTATAAAGAACTTGAGCCGTTAGTGCTCAGCCTCTTTGATGCGCAGCGGATGAGTATATTTCAGCGCCGCAGACAGCATCAGGATTTAGTGGCGCGCTTCAAAACCGGTAAAGAAACCCTGGAAATTAAAGTGCCGATCAGTCCGCTCTCTATTGCAGGCTATGTGGCATTGTCGCAACGTCCGTTGGTCATTTCTGACCCTTACGATAAAGAAGAACTGGCTGCCATACATCCGCGCCTGCGATTTGCAGATAAGTTCGATAAAAGCAATGACTTCAGAACACGTAACATTCTTTGCATACCCATTTTGCATGCTGACGTAATGATGGGGGTGATGCAAATCATCAATAAAAACCACGGTGTTTTTACCGAGCGGGATCTGAAAATTGCACAGAAGCTAAACGACATTCTTGGCAAAAAATTTCGCTACGAACTCGGCGGTACACAAAACCCCTTCGATTTGCTGCTACACGAAAACCTTATTTCCGAAAAGGCGTTAAATGAGCTGCAGGAAAGCAGCAGTGATATGCGACAATTGGTGCAGCGACTCATGTCAGAGTACCGTATAAATGAGGACAAGCTGGGTACCTCGTTGTCGATCCATTTTCAGGTGCCCTTCATTAGCTTTGATCCCGAAAAATATCACCTGTACCACAGTGAAAGTCGCCTTAACGCTTCCTATTTAAAACGTAATTTTGTTGCCGTGATCGCCGACGCACATGACAACCCCATTGTTCTGATGGCCGAGCCGAACAATGCCTCTTTGCTGATGGAAATTGAAAGTGCATTGGGCATTGATAGTTACGACATTGCTGTGGGCCTGCCCAATCATGTATTGCAGTATTTAGGGGATTCCGTAGGCGGCAGCGGCCCCGGTGAAATGAGCGAAATTCTCGATGAAATTGGCACTTCAGTAGAAGAATCAGACGAATCGACCGACGAGTTGTCTGATGACGCCCCTGCAGTGGTGAGATTAGTCAGCCGGATTTTGCACGATGCAAAACGATTAAACGCCTCAGATATACATGTTGATCCTGAAAAAAGTGGCCCGACACGGGTAAGAATGCGCATAGACGGTATTTGCAGAGACATTACCCAGGTACCGGCGTCGCATCACAGTGCCGTTATTGCCAGAATCAAAATAATGTCGCACCTTAATATCGCTGAAAAACGCGTGCCTCAGGATGGCAAACTTGCTTTTAAAATGGCCGGCCAGCTCGTTGAAGTGCGTGTTGCAACCATACCCACTGTTGCAGGCGAAGGCGTCGTCATGCGGATCCTGGCGTCGGGTGGTGCCATGCCCATCGAAAAAATGAATGTGGCGCCTACCAACATGATCCGTCTCGAAGAAATGATTAAAAAGCCCCATGGCATACTATTGGTTGTAGGGCCGACCGGCTCAGGTAAAACCACCACGCTGCACGCATTATTAGGCTACCTGAACACCCCGGAGAAGAAAATCTGGACAGCAGAAGACCCGGTTGAAATTACCCAGCCCGGCTTACAGCAAGTGCAGGTGAGCCCAAAAATTGGCTTTACGTTTGCCAATGCCCTGCGCGCATTTTTACGTGCCGACCCCGACATTATTTTAATTGGTGAAATGCGTGACAAAGAAACTGCGCATGCGGGGATCGAAGCGTCTCTCACAGGCCACATGGTATTATCAACGCTGCATACCAACTCAGCCCCCGAAACCATTACCCGTTTATTAGACTTAGGTCTCGACCCGGTTAACTTTTCGGACGCCTGTGTTGGCATACTCGCCCAGCGACTGATCAGAACACTATGCAGCGACTGCAAAGAAAAATACCAGGCTTCTGACACCGATATCGCGTTTATTAAACGCCAGTATGGCGAGGCCTACCTTGATGAATTAAACCTGCCTGAATCACTTGAGTTATATCGTGCTAAGGGTTGCGACGCTTGCGGCGATACCGGCTACCGGGGACGTACAGGCGTTCATGAACTACTCGGTATGACGCCTGAATTACGCTCACTGGTATACAAAGAGGCCTCCGTTGAGGCGATGAAAGGCCAGGCTATGCAAGATGGCATGCGCACCCTGGTGCAGGACGCCATTTACAAAGTCATAAAAGGAGATACCGACATCGCTCAGGTGCAAATTGTGAGTGGTGATTAATCTTAAAGCATTGAGTGTTTGCGGTAATATTGTTTAACGCATTCGGCGCGTTAACCCTTGGTATAGTGAAGCTACTGGCAGATGCTCCTTTGAGCAGCATGGCACTGGTTACGAAGTGCCAGTTAATGGTACAGGAAATGACCGCCATTGCCATTACGTCCGGCTAAACCTATGTTCGCACTATATATTGGGTAAGGCCGTTATCTATGGCTCTGATAGTTGCGATACCAGTCGAGGCACTGCTGCTTGCTTTGGCCGCCTGGGTGGCGACGAAATTGTTATCATGAGTCATTGCTACAACCACAACATAGCCGAGTGATTATTTAAGCGCATTAGCGAGCGCATGAAAAACCTGATGATAAAAATTAACGATCAGTCAATTCCGCTATCGGCCAGCATGGGGGCACAAATATTTGATACCCCGCGCAATAACCTGTCAGCATTGCCACACAAAGTAGATATGCTTATGTATGAGAAAAAGTCGTCGGCGACTACTTCAGTAATTTAATCTGACCAAAGACTGAGGCGTCAATAAAGCCGCGATTTTTATCTCCATCTACAGGCGTAATGGCATGTGAACCCAAGAAATGTTCACGCTCTTCGCTACCATCGTTATCACAATATGCCAGCATAAAACCGAGCACCTGATCTGCACTTAATTGTAGTGGCGCCACCGGGTTATTGTGGTGGAATGTATCGGGGTACACCCGAAAGCTGACTTCCCAGGTCATTGTATAAGGCGTGCTGTCTGCTCGCGTCCAGCGACTGGTGGCATGCTCATTAAGCAGCACAAACTCCTGTGCACCATTATCGGCCGGACCAATATCAACCACGTTGCCATCGAGCGCAATATGATATGCAAAGGCATTATAGTTATTAAGGTGGTCGCCGCCTGATGCGTCGGCGTCGATGAATATTTCTAAACAATCATCATCCCAATACGCACGCAAAGGATTTGGGTGAGTATCGATTAATACATCATCAACAATTTCTACCTGCAAATACAGTTGGTCGTTGTCCCACAGCATTTTAAAGCGACCGCTAAAGTCGGCTGGTGTAGGCATATCGCCCACCATTAACTGATCAAGCGGATGCCACTGCGCTTTATCCCACGCTGACTCATTCGCCACGCCGTCAATAACTATTGGAGTACTGGCGTGTTGAACGCCAGTTGGTGCTGCAAAGCTCTGCGCAGTCCCTGTTACACTTAAACAACTGATAAGTGCCAACTTACTGAAAGATACTTTCATATAATGCCCAACCAAAAAAACTGAATAATAGTAAAAATGCCAGTTTAACAATAACTTTACAATAACGACACGTATTTATTCACGGCGGGTAATTTTATTACAGAAAGGAAAAAAGGCGCCTTGCGGCGCCCTCTTACTGCAGGGGACTGCTAGGTCCCTGCAACCATGTTGAATGTGTACATGGCGAACATGAAAGGGGTGACCCCGATTAGATACGGCTCTGTAGCTCTTTTGCTACCGCGTGGTCCTGAAGACCATTTTCGCTAATCCAGGCTTGTAACGTTTTACCGTCGTTTTCTGGTGCGGTTAAGTCGCTGCTAGGCATTTTCTTAACCAGTAGTGTA
>JABXHM010000114.1 GCA_013373625.1 Alteromonadaceae bacterium
CCGGACACCGGTTCCTAGGCCGATCATGCCGCCTCCACCATCCGGATCAGCCGCACCAGGACGGTGGGCTCCAGATCTGGGCCGAACCACAGGCAGCGGCCATTGGCTAGTAATAACTCGACCTGCCGATCAGAGGCGTTCCGGCTGCCCATCGGCTGCAGGCTCGCCCCCATCGTCTCGGGCGCGGTGATCGGCAGAAACAGCGCATCTGCCGTCGCGAATAGCCGGCCCTTCTTCTTCAGATCGTGCCGCCACGCGTAGATCTGCTGGCGCGCCACCTGCGTGACCGTTGCTCCATCAACGCCGACCGACAGCACGATCCCCAGCTTCTCTTCGTCATCCCACCGCCGCCGCCGTTCCAACCCAAGAACATCGCCACGCATCCTGCACCCCGCATAAGAGACGTCGCTAACGACGTCATTATCACGTCTCATAGCTGGTCCGCCCAAGATCAGGCAGGCGGTAACAATCGGGTGGTTACTATCGTCCATAGGCTAGGCCACGAGCGCTAGCGGTCCCTAGGCGTTCGTCCTGTCGGCGGCCCAGTAGGTCGGGGCCGTTTCGGCATGGATTAACGGCAGGGGACGGGCAGAGATGATGAGATTTGCACCGGCGCGCAGCACGCTTTTCCACAGGCGGCGTAGGCTCCAAGGGACTTTCGTGGCGCGCCACGTGCATGATTTGGTGGGTGTGAGCGATCAGCAGCACCATTGTTCGCAAGAGCGACGGCAGGTTCTTGAACGACAACGCTCGTGAAGCGTTCGGCGCGGGTTTCAATCGATCGGGAGCAGTTGAAACCGACCGTGACCGGCTGTAACGTTTTGGCCATGTGTGCGTCCGAAGCTGCTGGCGGATTTCGTCTTAAAAGATTGATGCTACGGTGCTTTCAGGCGGACGCAACCTTTCCCCACCGATTTGGATGAATAAGCTGGGCTAACGGGAACGATGGCCATCTTCATGCAGGTTGTCTGACCCATGACTTGAACAGGCTCGCGAGCAGGGCGCGCCTTGGATAAACTCTCTGAAGCGTCCGGCCTTCGGTCTTCTCTTTTAAGGAAAAATTTTTGCGAAAACGGATGGCAATCGACAACTAGTTCCCAAAATTCCCAGAGAAAAGTGTCTTGCGCACCTTTTAACTTACCCAATGACTGCAGGCTAGATCAAATTCATGATAGAGGTTCCATACGTCTTTTCTGTAAAAATCGACCAGCTTCGCTTTGGCGGGTTCAGACAAAACAGGGAGGTCTCCGGAAAATCCACCGCTGCTCTTAAGGCGAGCCATTTTCTTATTCTTGTCATTGACCCGAAAATTAAGGTCCGTCTTTTCTAGGTCACTATGTAGAGACAAATCAGAGAAAACCCGATTAACAAAATCTACCGGGTCACTGATTAGGTCGTCGTATAAGTATATATGAATTTTCGAGAAAAAACTTTTGTAGTGCTTCAATATCGCATGGTATAGCCCTAAAGACATCATGCCGAAGTCATCGGACGGACTTTCGATGACAGGTGAATATGGGATCCTAGACTTCATCATGTGATGAGTATGAGCAGAAAGATATCGATCTACAGGATTGCGGAGGATGAGAATTAGTGGAATGTCTCCGAGGCCTTCCCTAATACGCGCCGCAACATCAATTTTGGCTTTTGGGAGCCGAAAATAATGCGGGGTTGCCTCGAAAATGAATTTCTTATCGGTAGGAGCGTCTTTGAAAAAAACTTTGTATCTCTCTATATCTATATCGCGCTTGTTCCAAAAAGTTAGCTCCTTGGGTTTGCTTCCCCAAAAATGGTCAGATTTACTAAGGGCTGAATGCAGCCAAGTGGTGCCGCACTTCTGCGCGCCAATTATTAGAAGATTCGGTAGCATCGGTTTTTCCTGTTGCACTGGATGCAGTACGCGTCCATCCCGTACTGATGATATGCGGTTGCTCTGCCTTAATTGCAAGATATAAAGCAGAGCAACCGCATATCATTATGTCTCGCTAAAGAACTCTAGTCGACAACTCTTTGTTTTGATGAATCCATAGCAATACTATACAATAGACGTTCCAATTCTTCTGGATCGACTGAAATGTAGTCAGAAACATTTTCCCCGGCGCAAATGTTAGACGGTTCAAGCGAAAACGCATCACGGTTCTCATAGTTGATGCCAGAGAACTCGAAGTTAAAATCGTCTTTTAGCAATAAAATGAAGCGGAGTGCGTCAGCTTGCAAAGCAATTTCCGGCTTGAGTCGGGCTTTCGTGGCTTCGGGACCAGCTATCTTTCTAAGCTTAGCGATCAAATTGTTCGTATCTTGCGTAAAAACATGTGGCGATTTACTGTGAAATATTCTTCTGTAATTCTGAACTATCTGCATAGCCTCTGCAGACAAGCCTTCGTTTTTCCTAACTTCAACTAGCGAGACCCCGAGATTTGCAACCATTGCAAAGTCTGCGCTTATACTTCCAGAATGCAAAGTGAGCGGAGATAGCTCCCTCAATGTCAAGGGAAATATCTCGGCCCATGATTTTATCACAGCATGAAAGTCAACCGGATAGAAACCATCCAGAGAGTGAGTTCCTTTAATCCTTTGTTGCATAAGTGAGGCGTAATGTTCAGACGGCCTTCTCAAATAGAAAACCCCTTCCGCACTTGCGTTTGGGAAAGTGTTCTTGAAGAATTCGCCAAATCTACTGATGTCAGATATGCTAGATAGGTGCTCTGATGATATAACTATGGTATCATAGTCATCATAATCGATGGCGATTTTCTCCCAAGCGGCATTTGCTGCTGCAATTGGTTCTTTTCCATCTATAGTCTTTCCATTATAAATTCTCTGAGGCTTCTTTAGGAAGGGTGTTGCAAGCAAGTTATGTCTTCGCGAAACCTTTGCCTCAACCGTGGGATAAAGAACGTTTTTTTTGGCAAGCTCATCTCGCGATCGTGCCAAGGATGCCTGTAGAGAAGTGGAGCCAGCTTTTGGGAAGCCGAGGTGAAAGACAAACCGCATACGCATTTCCATTGCTGCAGAATTATTGATTTTCAGAACTTTGCCTTGGTGCGGCTTCGGATCGTAGATCGATAAAGTTGATATCGGCTCTTGAGGATATGCACTGCAAGTGTTCGTTGTAAAGTGTATTAAGCTCTCCCACCCTATCCGCATTGAAAGGATTGAATGAACTCCATTTTTTGCCTTTGGGAAAGGTGCGGACCGCTTCAAAAACATCTTCGAAGGTGACGGTCCTGGATTTGCTCAGCTGATGTAGGGACTTGACCGCCTCATGGGAAAACCCAAGTCTGCTCTTTCCCTTTGGTAGCCTGAAGCTTCCTGATGGAATGCCTGTGACCCTCTCAAGTAAGGTGCATTCATTACCCCTTAGTGACTCGTACGCGTAGATCGATATCTCAGATTCTGGGAAAGCACCCCGTAATCTATCAATAACGTCGTTCCAGTCCAGTTGATTTATTGATGGGTCATAAAATTCGGAAAATGGCTTATAAGATGTCGATTTGAGCGTTTCGCAGAAAAGTGATGGCAAAAAAGTTGCGTAGTCACGTATTCCAAAAAATACATGAGGTTTTACAAACCCGAAATAGGACGCCAACTTAGTACTGCGATCGGCTAGGTTGGGATACAGACCATCCCTACTTAATACATGTTGCACCAGATTAGGTATATTCTCGTCGAAAATAAAATTCACACCTGATGGGCTGTGGGGACTACCGTGGTTGCCGCCATAGAGAATAGGTCTTGTATATTTCTTGCGAAATTCATCGAGATTTAGGTATTCGTATCCACTCTCTTTTAGAGATGTCTGCGACAAATCGAGCATGCTTTGAAGAAATGTCGTACCAGTTTTGTGAGCGCCGAGCCACAAGACGGTATTTCGGTGGTGTTCTTTTGGTGTCATTTTGTTTGCCGGAAGATTACAGATCTTCGTGTGATTTTGCTTTTTCAGCTTTTCTAAGTTCGCTAAGTTCAGCCCTTAGTTCTCGAAGGTCCCTCTGCAACAGAATTAGGGCAGCCATTATGTGATGACCATCTATTGAATGTTTGTTGTGTAGCGCTTCGTTTGATGCTTGTGATGCACGTGACTTCCAAAATCTATCGGCCGTGTACTGTAGCGTCATCATCGATGTCTTCCTGATCCCAGAAGTACGTAGATGGTATATTCCTCGAGCTACGAGGGTATCCTGTTTGGAAGTGCGTGAGGAATTTTTGTTAGATTTTTTTGAGGTCCTATTTTCTGCGTAGGCGTCTGTCTCTGTCCACCCAGCAGCCCTAGCGAACGCCTGGTAGTCGCCGTTCTTTATATTTTGGAGCATCTGACTACCGCGGCCAGGGCCATTTATTTTGCGAAATTCTTCGATGTCTGAATTCTCGTACTGACTTACCAACGGAGTCAATCGATCAAAGAGAGTATTTTGAACGTCGCCTTCTGCCCTTTGGCTAACCCAAGAGAGTTGTGCTGCCAACCAGTGCAATAGTTCAGCTTTGTAATATTCGTAGACTGCGTTTTTATTGAGCCAATCTCTTATGATGTCATGATGATAGAATATCCTGAGCAGCCTTTCGTCCGCCGCTGCCATTGTCTGGCCGGCTCGCGCAACTCGGTGTTTGCACAGGCTCTCTGGGACTAGGGCGATTTTCCGCGCGGAAATTATAGTTGCCCAGTGAAATGGGTTGTCTTCGTAGAAGAAGTCACCCACCGGAAACCGGATATTCGCTTTTTCGATCATGTCACGTCGGTATATTTTCCTCCACGGCACAGATATGAATCTAAGGAAATCCTTCTTCGTTTCCGGATTAAGGTCAATGGATTCCGGTTTAGTAAATCTTTCCCATCTCTTGTAATCGGCTGGCTGGCTCTCTTTCCCATCGATTTCGCTCAAAACTGAGTATTGGCACATTGAGATGTCTGATTTCGTGGTGTCGGCAGAAATCCACAATTTTTCAAACATTGAGATATCATAGAGGTCGTCACCGTCAGCGAATCCGATATAGTCCCCCGTTGCAATATTTATGCCGGCGTTTGCTGCAGAGGCGACCCCGCCAACAGTATTTTCTTTAAAGAAGATGGTTCGTATGCGCCGATCTTTCATTGCGTACTCGGACACTATTGAGACGGTTCTGTCTGTCGATCCATCGTCTACAACAATGATCTCAATGTCCTGCAGCGTCTGTTCGGTTATACATTCAAGGGTAGCTCTTATGTATTCTTCGACGTTGTAGGTTGTTACAATAATCGAGAGGAGTGGCATAATCCGGTCCTATGTGAGTATTTTCTGAATTATTGTCTCGGCGAGGTTGGGTGAGTGCCCTAGCTTCATTCTTGAAAGGTCATCGAGGTTTATTCTGCTAAGGAGAGTTCTATATCTTTCGTTTAGCTCGGACTTTAGGTCGTTGGAGATTCTTGGTCTCACCCAATTCATTAGCTGGTCACATAGCCCCCAATAGTGGTGGCTGTAACGGTGCCTCAGGGCTGGATTATTTTCGAGAAGGTCGTATAGTTCTGAAAGAGCATCAAACATTTGGAAGCGCTCTTCACCGAAATTGTTGGTCAAGTTTTTTCCATTTGGGTGTACGACATGTGTACATATCACTCTGTCTAGGAGAGCTATTTCTCGGCTGAACAAAAGGGTGTGCCAATGCCCCAATATGTCGTTGTGGACTTTTGTTGAGCCAAATTTCAATCCCTTTTCCTTGAACCTGCTTGTTCTTAATATTTTATTCCATGGATAATTTGTGAGGCCGATTAGTGGACCCATCTCGTCTAGCTTCCCGACGGCGAACTCTTTTCCGCTTAGATATTTCCGCAACAGCTTTTCGTCATGATGGTTCATTCCTGTGAAGCTGGCCGTCTCTTCTCTTTCATATCGGTAGGAGAATATGGCGGTGTCGACGGTTGGCAGATCTTCGAGATGCTTCAAGCAAAGGGGGACGGATTCCGGATGGAAATGATCATCGACATCGAAAAATATCGTGTACGTGCCTTTTGCTTGGCGCCATCCTGTATTTCTGGCCAGCCCAGCTCCTAGGTTCCCTTTCGTGGCGATGTGAAGAATTTCCGGATGCTTTTTTCCAAGGCTTTCCAAGATAGCGGGGCTATCGTCGGTTGAGCCGTCATCGACGAATATTATCTGTATTTGTATCTGTAGGCTTCGCAGCTCCATTATTTCGTCGGTTATTCTCTCTATGTGCCCCGCTCCGTTGTGCGATGGGATGATGATGCTTAGGTCGGGAGCTAGGCTTGTGTGTAGTGAGAGTTCGTCTTCTTTTCTCATTTCTTTGCCTGTATGCTTGGCGAGGTTTTGAGGTTTTGTATAGCTCTCTAACATTTTCTTTAGATTGGCGAAATCACAAATGCCGGCATTTGAGTTCTTGTGGCTTGCGTGGCTAAAAGTGCCGTTGATGTGACTAGGGTCCGGATTCATAGCCAGTAAATGACGAGTGCCGCGAGGGCGATGGCTGAGAGGAACACCTTGGGGCATCGGACATAGCGGGTCGCTGCGCGCCTCCAGTCCTTGAGCCTGCGGAACATAATCTCGATGGGTTGCGCCGCTTGTATCCGCGCTTGTCGTATTTGACGATCGTCTTGCGTTTCTTCCGGCCTGGGATGCAGACGCGTATCCCCTTGTCCTGCAACGCTTCTCTGAACCAGTCAGCGTCATAGCCTCGATCTCCGAGTAGCCAATTGACCTCTGGGAGGTCGCTGAGCAGCGCCTGTGCTCCGATATAGTCGCTGACGTGTCTCGCGGTGAGGAATAGGTTGATCGCTTGTCCCTGACTGTCGCAGTTCGCGTGCAGCTTGGTGTTCATCTCGCCTTTGGTTTGTCCTATCAGACGACCACGCCCCTTTTTTGGCGGCCATGCTGGTCGTCGTTCGGTGGACCTTGAGATATGTCGCATCAATCATCACAGTCGTCTTTTCACCGCGTTCCGCCGCGAGTCCGGCCATCATACGTGCGAAGGTGCACTTTTCGCCCCAACGCTTTTAGCGGCTGTAGAGTGGTCTATGAGGGCCATATGCAGCAGGAGCATCACGCCAACGTCAGCCATTGCGATTGACGAAGATTATCCCGCTCATTACGCGCTTGTCATCAACCCGACGCTGCCCACGTGAGTTGGGAAAGAAGGGAGCCAAACGTACCATCTGCGCTTCGGTCAACCAGAAGAGATAGCTCATGTCATCGCTCCGTTTTCGGAGGCGTGAATCACGCAGAGCAACTGAAATCAATGCATCCTAAACCTAGGCTCAGTACTCATAACCACCAAAAGACGGTTGCGGCGACGGCGATGGCTGAGAGAAAAACCTTCGGGCATCTGTCGTAGCGGGTTGCAACGCGCCTCCAATCCTTAAGTTTGCCGAACATGATCTCGATCCGGTTGCG
>JABXHM010000083.1 GCA_013373625.1 Alteromonadaceae bacterium
CAGAAAGTAACAAGGAGAGCTACGCCCTCCTTGTTTTATGCAGCCTTCAATACGGGGCTATCTTATATTGTTGCACCTTCAGGACTCCCATCCCCCGCCCAGCGCTTGATATAAATCGACCAACGCGGTCATTTGTTGTTGACGGGTTTCGATCAGTTCACTGCGCGCCTCAAGCGCTTCGCGTTGGGCTAGTAATACCTCCAGGTACTCACCATGTGCCGACGCAAACAACCTGCTGGCGACATCAACTGACTGTTCAAGCGAGGCGATCTGCTGACTTTTCGCCGCCGCACTTTGTGCTAACTTGTTCATCTTAGACAGACTATTAGACACTTCTGCGACGGCTCTCACCAGCGCCAGTTCATACTCGTAGGCCGCTTGCACCTGCTCAGCACTCGCGTTTTGATAGACCGCTTCGATAGCTCTGCGATTAATCAACGGCGCGAAGATATCGGCAGACAATGAATAAGCCAATGACTCGGGAACGTGAAGCAGGTAGCTGGCGTCGAAGGAAGACAGCCCTACTCCGGCTTTCAAATCAAATGACGGGTAAAAATTGGCTTTCGCCACATCAATATTGAGATTAGCGGCCGCCAGTGCCAGTTCAGCCTGCTTTATGTCTGACCGGTTAGCCAGCAATTCTGAGGGAACCCCCACATTTGGCGCGCGGATGACATCGTTCATCAGCACTTCACTACTGCGCGGGATAGGCTGGGGCGTGCGTCCTAACAACAAGTTTAAGGTATTTTCCTTTTCAACAATATCTTGCTCAATCAGAAACCGTTCGCTTTCATTTTTCTTCACTTCTGCGGTAAATCGTGCAATCGGTAAAGATGAAGAACGTCCGTATTGTTTGAGTGCATGAATAGTGTTGATGACATTTTTCTGTACCGCTATGGTTGAGTCTAAAATCGCGAGCTTGTTATCCAGCGCAAGTAACTCGTAGTAACAACGGGAGACTTCAGAAACCAGTTGGGTAATAAAGAATCTGCGTCCTTCAACTGAGGCCATATACTCCAGCGAAGCCACCTTGGAAGCATCCCTGAGCTTATGCCATATATCCAGCTCCCATGATGCATTTAACCCTAAGCGTAAATTTGCCAGAGGGTCCGGAAAAGCCTTCCCCTCTTTAATATCCAGTTGCTCCTCTACTGCGCCATCGCGGGTATACTCCCCCACTTTTTCAGTGTCAGCGGCGATACCTGCAGTAACACGTGGTAAGTATTCACCGTCACGGGCATACACTTCATTCGCCGCCATGTTGATCCGCTGAGCCAGCACAGCCACTTCCTGGTTATTGGTGACGGCGACTTGTACTAACTCAGCAAGCTGCGGATCGTTGAACCATTCAGCCCAGTTAATGTTGACGGATTCAGGTTCGGCGTAATCAGCAACTGCATCATCCGCTTTCCTATGCGCACTGAAGTGATCAGGTAACTGTACTTGTGGCGCACGTGTCGCAATCGAAGGTAAGGCACATGACTGTACGAGCAATGCACTGGCCAAAGCCATCGATAATGGATTGCGGATGAACTTCATTGGTTTAGTCATCACTTAACACCTCGTCGTTATAGTGGTAAGTTTCGGTTAATGGAACATGATCTTCATTTTTAATCAGGGACTTGCCTTCTTCTAACCTGGCGAACAGATAGTACAGCCCGGGAATCACCAACACGCCGAATATAGTCCCGAATAAGGTGCCGCCAAGTGCCGACGCACCGATCGTGCGATTACCAACCGCCCCCGCGCCGGTAGCAATCACTAACGGAATCAATCCTGCGACAAACGAAAATGACGTCATTAAAATGGGCCTGAAACGTTCCTTCGCCGCCGCAATAGCCGCATCGGCTATAGACATGTTTTGCTGATTCTTCTGTACGGCATATTCAACAATGAGCACCGCATTTTTACCCAGCAAACCAACCAGCATAACTAACCCCAGCTGGGCATACACATCATTGGCCAGCCCCATGCCTTTGAGAAATAAAAATGCGCCTAAAATGCCAGTAGGTAACGACAATATCACCGCAAAAGGTAACAACAGGCTTTCATACTGGGAAGCCAGTACGATATAAACGAAAAGCAGTACGACGGCAAAAATGACAATGGCTTCATTACCCCGTTTTGCTTCATCGAAGGACAGCCCCTCCCAGCCGATGTCATAGCCTTTTGGTAAGGTCGCTGCTGCGACGTCTTCTACCGCTTTAATCGCTTCAGCAGACGTATAGCCTTTGGCTGGTTCGGCACGAATAGCAGCTGAGGTATAAAGGTTATAGCGGGTAATTTCATTTGGCCCCTGGGTTTTCACCAACTTCATAAAGGCTGAGTAAGGCACCATTTCACCTTCTTCGTTGCGTACATAGTAGTCCAGTAAGTCGCTGGGATACCGGCGGTATTCGGGAGCACTCTGGGTATACACTTTGAAGAAATTATTAAAACGGGTAAAACCTTGTTCATAGGTACTACCAATTAGAATATTCAGGTTTTCCATGGCCTTACCAATGGATACGCCTTTTTGCATTGCCGCCTGGTTATCAATTTCGATTTTATATTGTGGATAGTCAGCGGCGTAAAAGGTAAACAACCCTTTGAGTTCTTTACGCTCTGACAGTGCACTCATAAATTCTTTATTGATCTGGTCAAATTCCTGATAATCGGTAGTGTTAGTTTTATCCAGCAAACGAAAAGACAGGCCGGATGAGGCACCATAACCCGGCACTACCGGCGGTTCGAAGTATTCAATCACAGCGCCTAAGTGATGCGTTTTTGACTCGAGCTCTTCAATAATGTCACGCACTGACTGATCCCGGTTAGCCCAGTCTTCAAGGTTGATCAAACACGTTCCCGCGTTAGAACCACGCCCTTCAGTTAAAATTTCATACCCCGCAAGGGAGGAAACAGACGACACCCCTTCGACCTCAAGCGCCAGTTCCTGTAGCTCTCTGGCGACCGTATTGGTGACTTCAAGAGTACTACCCGGTGGCGTTTGAATAATGGCGTAAATCTGGCCTTGATCTTCACCGGGAATAAAACCTGTCGGTAACACCTGATTTAACCCAAAGGTACTGGCTATAAAACCTGCCAGCACAACAACCGTTACCATACGCCGTGTTACTAAGGCTTTGATGATACGTGTATAGCGCCCCGTAAGACGGTTAAACCAACGGTTAAATACATCAATAAGCTTGCTCAACGGCGTGACTTTTTTGCTGTGAGTATGGGGATTTTTAAGCAACATCGCACACAGTACCGGAGTCAGCGAGAGTGCCACAATACACGATATGATGATTGAGGATGCCATGGTAATCGAGAACTGCCGGTAAAATACGCCTACCGGTCCCGTCATAAAAATAAGCGGGACAAACACAGCGGTCATCACCAGTGTAATGGCAATAATGGCCCCCCCCATTTCACCCAATACCTGTTGCGTAGCAATATAGGGTGTAAGGGTTTTGCTGTCCTCCATTTTGGCATGCACCGCTTCAACAATGACGATGGCATTATCGACCACGATGCCGATCGCCAGAACCAGAGCAAAAAGCGTGATCAGGTTAATGTTTACGCCTGTAGCCTGCATACAAAAGAAAGTACCAATAAGAGAGACCGGCACGGCCAGCAGCGGAATAAGCGTAGAGCGCCATTCGCCAAGAAAAATAAACACCACCAGTGAAACGAGAATAAAAGCTTCGACTAATGTGTGAAGTACCTGCTCTATGGACGCGTCGAGAAACTTAGATACATCATAATTGATTTCGTACTTCATCCCTTGCGGAAACGTTCCCTCCAGCTCAGCCATTTTGGCCTTCACCTGGGCAATCACTTCATTCGCGCTGCTACCATAGTTTTGCTTAAGTACAATGGCGGCAGAGGGGTAGCCATCTTTATTTGAATAGATATCGAAAAACTCACTGCTTAATTCAACCTCTGCAATATCACTGAGTTTTAAGAGTCTTCCGTCACTGTCGGCACGGATAATAATGTTCTTATATTCTTCTGGTTCGTCATAACGCCCTTCGTAAATAAGCACATACTCTTTTGACTGTGCAGTTAAGCCTGAGCTGCGTCCTAATCGACCAGGCCGGCCAATCAGACTTTGTTCGTCTATGGCCTCCATTATCTCATCCACTGACACATTGTATGCACGCATACGATCGGGCTTTAACCAGATCCGCATAGCATACTGCCTGCTACCTAAAATCTTGGCGCTGGCAATGCCATTCACACGTTGTATTTCCGGGATAAGGTTGATGTTTGAATAGTTGTATAAAAACTTCTCATCTGCGGCTTTATCGGTACTGTAGACGTTGATATACATCAACATGCTGGGTTGTACACGCTCCAGCACCACACCTTCCAGTTGTACCAGTTGTGGCAGGCGATTCATTATCTGATCGAGCCGCGTTTTCACATTAATAAGCGCCTGATTAGGGTCAACGTCGAGATCAAAAATAACCTGAATAGTGGCCTCACCTGCACTGGTAGCATCTGAGACAATATACTTCATGCCTGGCACACCATTTATTGAGCGCTCAATAGTCACCAGTGACGACTTCACCAGTACATCGGCACTCGAACCTGGGTAGGCCAGAGAAATCAGCACTCGTGGTGGTGCTATATCGGGAAATTGCGAGGTGGGCAATGAGAAAACCGACAAGACGCCCAAAAAGATAATCATCAGCGACAGCATAATCGCCATCACAGGTCGTTTAATAAATACGCCAAACATAGTCGCTCCTTTATTCTGCGTGAAGCGACAGTTCAGCTAACACGTCACTGTCGGATAACATATCTGGTTCGATTTGCT
Source organism: Alteromonadaceae bacterium (assembly GCA_013373625.1). Lineage (GTDB taxonomy): Bacteria > Pseudomonadota > Gammaproteobacteria > Enterobacterales > Alteromonadaceae > Alteromonas. Next base: position 4,805 of record JABXHM010000083.1, read on the forward strand.
GACCATTACTTACTCGCCGTAAGCCTTCTACCAGTATTATGTCATCGTCATGTAAGCCCTCCGACACCACGAACAAATGTGGCAGCTCAGCGCTCACTTCAATATGCCGCGTGGCCAGCTTGTTCTCGCTGTCGAGTACATAAACATAGCTTTGATCGAGAATTTCAAAGGTGGCTTTCTGGGGAATCACCAGACTATCCGGGTAGTCCACATCCACCAGGATATTGCCAGTCTGACCATGTCTGAGTAGCTGTTCGGGATTAGGGAATGATGCTCGCATCTCAATCGTGCCGGTATGATTGTCAAAGTCTGCTTCAATGGTATCGATAACACCTTCGTACGGATAAATGCTGCCATTAGCCAGCTTTAGTCTCACTTTAGTCGCTTGGCTGGCTTTGCCACTTTGCGCATAATCCAAATACTCGGTTTCAGGCACGTTGAAGTACACCCACATTTGACTGAGATCAGACAAGGTGGTGAGCAACTCACCTTCATCAAGCAAACTGCCTGTTCGAGCTTCAAGCCGATCCATTTTGCCTGTAAAGGGTGCATTGATATCCGTAAACGCCAGGTGGGCTTTCGCCAGTTCAACATCAGCCTGGGCTTTTTGATATTCCGCCTTAACTACTGCCAGCTCGTTAGGGGATACAATATTTTGCTCTACCAAAGACTTGGTATTTTTGTATTCCATATAAACGGCCTGAGCTTCTGCCTCTGATTTATGCAATTCAGCTTCATACACCGTCGGCATAATTTTAAACATCGGTGCGCCTTTTTCTACGGTTTGCCCTTCATCCACAAAGGTGCTCTGCAGGTATCCCTTTTCCATCGCTTTAATTTCAATATGCTGAATCGCATGAATTTGGCTGACATATTCTTTAACCAGCGTTGTGTCTTGCCGAATAGGATGTACTACATCTAACTGTAACGTGGTGTGGTGGGCTTCATGTTCCTGATGACCGCAACCGCTTAGCATTGCAGTGAGAATACTGATTGCTACAAGTGTTTTTTTGCTCATGATTTAAATTCGTCTTTTAGGAAAAATCATGATCACTGCGCTTTTAAGGCACAGCGATCCTTCGTATGCAGACATTCAACGCACAATGATGCAGTTGAAAAAGCACACGAACCTGGCCAGCTTCTACCAAGCTGGAAAAAATATTATGAATATCAACTAAGAAATGCTTTTTAGTGCGCAGCCTTTCACGCAACCTAAAAAGGCTTAAGCCAGAGGCGGTGCTCTGGTGAGTGGCGTTGTATGCCTATAAGACGGGAAGACGCTCTGGTATGTCGTGAACGACAATATAATGCTCAGCACAAACTGAGATTCGACCAAGCCGACACATTCCGGGGTGACAGGATGATCACCTCCACTTTCCTCTGTATCAAACTCGAGAGCCTGCTCTACAACAGCCGCATCAACCTGATGCGTATCAATATTGAGCGAATAGCGCTGACCAAAGCCCAGCAAACAAGTCACCAGCAGCATTATCATTGCGAATGATATTTGCTGTTTCATGTTAAATGGGTTAATCACTGGCTATGCACCTGACGTTGACAACAGTAGATAAAAATGCGCGGTCATGCTACACAGCTACGGCAAATATGACAAGCCATACAGGCGGTAATTATATGAATTTGGTCGCTTATTTTTGTGCTTCTGTACTTGTCAGGGTTATATCGTTCACCCTTTTGTTGCTGTTATTTTTAATCATTCATACGCTGCACTTAACCCGATAACATTGTACTTATTGAGCAATGAATGATGCTTGTGTTAACTGCGTAAGATTTACCAGGTTTGGTTGCTGCTGAATGCAGCCAGCTTAAGATTGTAACGTTGGCTGGAGCGTTACCGACGGGTATGTTGTAGCGCTGTTTTAGGTATTCTTACCTGCGTTATGCCAATCCGCACTTATGTGGCTTTGCAACCAATAACAGGTGATATGTTCAAATACGCCAAGGCATTATTTACGCTGATGAATATTCATCAGCAGCTGTACTTCAGCAAAGGGAATATCACAATTGTGCATGACCTCGTCGGCGCTGGCGCCGGATTGGATCATTTCGGCAGCGCGCTGGTACAACCGACTGTCAGGGTCCTGCTCACCCAGCGTTTTTATTTGTTGCTGTAAGGCAGCAATTGACTGTTTAAGCTGCTCAGTATTCTCTGCCACAACCATACTTCGCGCCTGGCTCTCTTCAAGCGCGCTGACAAACAACTGCAATTGTTTTTTTACTGCGGTAAGTTGATGTTGCTGCGCAGACAATTCAGTGCGTAATTGCTTTATTTTATGACGGCTAACGGCCCAGTGCAGAGCCGTTAAAACAATCGCAATTAAGCAAGCAACACCAGCAACAATCAATGGTAGGGATACTTCCATGTGCTGTACTGATAGTTCCGGTAAGTTTACAGGCTGGTTAACTCGTCCCACTCCTCATCGCTAAGCAGCTTGTTCAAATCAACCAGAATTAGCAGCTCGCCGTCGCGATTACTTACGCCCTGAATAAACTTAGCGCTTTCTTCTGTGCCAACGTTCGGAGCGCTGTCGATTTCTGATGATTTAAGGTATACCACCTCAGCCACACTATCAACCAGTATTCCAACTACCTGCTCGTCTGACTCAATAATCACCACACGGGTGTTGTCGGTGACATCTTCGGGCGGCAAGCCAAAGCGCGCACGGGTATCGATTACCGTTACCACGTTTCCACGTAAGTTGATTATACCAAGCACGTAATCTGGCGCACCTGGTACCGGCGCAATTTCAGAATAACGAAGTACTTCCTGTACCTGCATTACGTTTATGCCATAGGTTTCTTCACCTAACCGGTAAGTTACCCACTGCAAGACCTGATCGTCTACATTCGCAGCGTTGTTGTTTCTATCATCACTCATGTATTTGGCTCCAATTGACTATGGCACCTGGTCTTTACTGCCCAAGCCGTTATTCAACATTACTATTAGTTCATCAACGTCAAGCAATGCACACATTTTATCTTTTACCATACCGGCTAACCAGGGACGCTTCGCACTCACCTGACGCCACTTCACGTCTTCTTTACTCAGTGACACGGTATTGACCAATTTTTCACTCGCCAGCCCCCACTCACTGTCACTTAACATAATAAGATATTGATAGTGTAGCTGATCTTCCAGAGATTGGTCGCATTTTTCAGGCATTACCCATTGTGCGGTGTTCACCACGTTATATTTTTCATCGCGATGAATCATAACGCCCATAAACCAACTGGGTTTACCAAACAGCGGACCAATCTTGCCAAGGTTATGTATCCCACCTAAAGTGATTAACGGAACAGCCAGCGTTAAACCCGCTACTTCAAAAAAGAGTGCCTGAAAATTATTGTCTAAACGTTCTTCTAACGGCTTTAATGGTACGCCTCCCGGTGGCGCCTTTGCTGTATCATCAACACTGTTATTAACGTGCGCAATCACCTCGTCAGCAGGTGTCACAACAGATTGCTCTACCTGCTGACTTTGCGCTGAATCGTCCGGGGCTAAATCGACAGTCGCTTGCTCCAGCAACTTCGCTGTTCGCTCAGTAACTTCAACAGGATCAACTGCGTCGCTCAACAAGCTGCTAAGGTACTCTTCCATTACCTTTTCGTTAGCAAACGGCGTATCTTTGCTCATTTTAGTCGCTATCCAGGACGTTAAGTAATTTCTCGTAAGCAAACACGCCGCGAGATTTTGGATACGCCACCGGTGCAGGTATCTGCATTTGGCTGGCATCTCTAAAGCGTGTATCTACGGGTATCATACCTTTCCAAATTTGTTCTTTATAGTCCAACATTAATTGCTTTTGCGCTGAAATTGCCGCGTTTATTCGGCGATCAAACATGGTAGGGACGATTATTGTATCGAAATCGCGATCCAGGGTTTTACCCATAATTTTTAGCGTGTGCATCATTCGGTCCAGGCCTTTAAGCGCCAGGAATTCAGTTTGCACTGGCACTACCACCTTCTGACACGCCGCTAAGGCATTCACCATTAAAACGCCAAGTACGGGTGGGCAATCAATGAGTACGTAATCAAATTGCGACGATATTTGTTGCAACGCTTTTTTAAGCACTAAGCCCATTCCCGCCTGATTGCCCAATGAGCGATCGAGTGTTGCCAGAGCCATGGTTGATGGCAAAATAAATAAACTATCAAACCTACTGGGACACAAGCAGTCCAGTACGTTATCGTCCGTCATACCAGAAGAATTAGTAAAAATGTCGTAAATTGATTTGGATAACTCTTCTGAGTCTATGCCAAAATAGTAGCTCAGCGATGCCTGTGGATCCATATCGACCAGCAAAACGTTATAGCCACGCTTAGCCAAAATACCGCCAAGTGTGACGGTAGTCGTGGTTTTACCCACACCACCTTTTTGATTGGCTATCGTCCATACTTTCACCGCTATTCTCCTGCCAGCGAGGCTGATATGACGCGTTAAGACATCTCGGTATTAATACAGTTACCAATATCATTAACACCAATATTGACTTCGGCTAATTTATCAACAGTCACCGCCTGAGGCATACCGTACACAACGCTACTTTCGCGGTCTTGCGCCCAAATTTTGGCACCCAGTGCCTTTATTGTGCGACAGCCTTCGCGCCCATCTGCCCCCATACCGGTTAAAATAACCCCCAAAATATCGCCGCCATAAACCTGTGACAAGCTGTTAAAGGTAATATCAACACTGGGCTTGTAACCAATATCAGTGGTCTCTGAGGGTTTAATCACTATCCGTAACTGACCTGCAGATTTTTCAATTTCCATTTGCTTGCCACCTGGGGCCAGATAAGCACAACCCGTTTTAACAACCTCACCATGTTCCGCTTCTTTTACCTGAATTTTGCAGTGCTGATTTAACCGTTCGGCAAATGCATTGGTGAACGTACCAGGCATATGCTGGATCAAAAATATCGGGTACGGAAATGTTGCGGGTAACTTAACTAATACATTCTGTAGTGCTACCGGTCCACCGGTTGACGCGCCAATTGCCAGGCAACGGTAGCGTTTACCACTGCGTTTTACCTGCGAAACAATTTCGACATCTTCCGATTTATCTTTTTGCCCACTGATCAAACCTGAACTGCGTACAAAAGTCGACTTTGGTGCATTGGCAGGCATTGCTCTGGTGGGTTTGACCGGCGCCACAACCTTACTGCCAGCGCCTAACGAAAATCGATTAGGACGTCCCAAAGCCAATGGCGCGCGGCGAGCCAGCATGCGCACTTTTGCGCGCAGCATTGTCGCGGCTTCACTACGATCTTTGGCGATGTCTTCAAATTTTTTGGGTAAGAAATCAACGGCACCGGCATCTAAAGCATCCAGCGTTGCTGTCGCGCCTTCGCTGGTCAGCGACGAAAACATGATAATGGATACCGGACATTCAGCCATTATACGCTTTACTGCCTCAATGCCATCCATTAATGGCATTTCCACATCCATTGTAACGACATCGGGGCGTAAAGACTTTACCATTTCGATAGCTTGACGCCCATTTGTTGCCTCACCAACCACCTCTAATGAGGGATCAGCATTGAGAATATCTTTTACCCGACGGCGATAAAAACTCGAATCGTCAACCACCAGGACTTTAAAGGCCATTAACCAACGTTCCTCTTAAGTCGTTACTTAATAATTTTGCGCGCGTAGCGTTTTAGTAAACTCGGAATATCAAGAATTAACGCAATACCGCCGTCAGAAGTAATTGTCGCGCCCGCCATGCCAGGTGTACCCTGCAATAATGCATCGAGAGGTTTTATAACCACTTCTTCCTGACCAATCAGCGCATCAACCACAAAGCCGACTTGCTTAGTGCCCATCTGCACCACCACAACATGCCCCTTATCGCGTTCGATATTCTTGGTTCCGCGAATTAACCACTCGCCCAGGAAAAATAGCGGAATCGCTTTTGATCGCACGATCATGGTTAGCTGACCATCAACCGTATTGGTCTTTTTGATGTCCATATTGATAATTTCGCTGACTGAGCCTAAAGGCAAAGCAAACGTTTGTTTACCAACGACAATCATCAGGGTAGGCAAAATAGCCAGCGTGAGCGGCACTTTGATTTCTAACCGGGTACCACGACCAAGAGCTGAATCAATATTTACCGTGCCGTTCAGCTGATTGATTTTGGTTTTCACCACATCCATACCAACACCACGACCAGAAATGTCACTGATCTCAGTTTTGGTTGAAAATCCTGGTGCAAAAATCAAATTAAATGCTTCGACATCAGACATCCGGGCTGCAGCATCGGCGTCCAGAACACCTCTGGAAATGGCTATTTCTTTGAGTTTCTCGGCGTCCATACCCTTACCGTCATCTTCGATAACCAGTAATATATGATCGCCTTCCTGAGAAGCAGAAAGTTTCACTTTACCCATACGGGCTTTACCCGCAGCCTGACGATCATCAGGCATTTCAATGCCATGGTCCACTGAGTTTCTAACCAGATGCACCAACGGATCAGCCAACGCTTCAACCAGGTTCTTATCTAAATCGGTCTCTTCACCTTCAAGCTCAAGGGTAATTTCTTTTTTCAGCGTGCGTGCTAAATCCCGAACAACCCGGGGGAAACGACCAAACACTTTTTTGATAGGCTGCATGCGGGTTTGCATGACTGCACCCTGCAGGTCACCGGTCACCACATCTAAATTAGCAATGGCTTTCGACATTGATTCGTCAGCATTGTTGATGCCTAGACTAATCAACCGGTTTCGCACCAGCACCAGCTCACCAACCATATTCATGATTTGATCAAGTCGTTTGGTGTCTACCCTAACAGTTGTTTCAGCCGGGGGCGGCGTAGCTGATGATTTCTTTTCCTCTTTAGCGGCAGGAGCCGGCGATTTAGCCGCCGCGGGTGGCGCTGCTTTTGCAGCGGGTTGTGACGCCGGTTTGTTCGTTTCTTTAGGCGCTGATTGTTCGTTCTTCGCCGCGCCAGCAGCAGGTTTATCCGCTTGAGTAGTGGTGTCGGCAGTTTTAGGCGCACCAGCTGCAGGCCCTTTACCCTCACCATGCAACTGATCGAGCAGTGCCTCAAATTCATCATCTGATATTTCATCACCGCCCTCAGCGTTGCCAGGCGCTGCGGGTGTAGCTTGTGCGGTAGGTTCAGCATTGCTTTCTTTACTAAACTGCCCTTTACCGTGCAGTTCATCAAGCAATGCTTCAAATTCATCATCAGTGATGTCGTCACCACCAGCACTGGCTGCTGATTCCGTTTTCGGCGCAGCATTGCTCGCGGCGGTAGTTGCCCCTGGCGCACCACCGGTTCCATGCAACTCGTCAAGTAATGCTTCGAACTCGTCTTCTGAGATATCTTCAATCAACTCAGAAGAGTTTTCATTTGCAATGGGGGGAGCTGCCGGCTCATCATCTAACTCGAAAGTTTCTTCAACCGGCTCAGGTGCAGCCGGAGTGGCGTCGCTGTCACCAAATATGTTTTCATCTGGAGTTTCAGGTGTACTGAGTTTGTGCAATGTGTCAACGAGCTGTGCGTCGGCTGGTACCAACGGTTCACGCATTTTGACTTTTTCGAACATATCGACCACAACATCGGTAGCCTGCAGAATCGTATCCATTAATTCCGGTGTGAGTGTTCGTTGCCCATTCCGCATCACATCAAACACATTTTCGGCGCCGTGGCATATCTCAACCAGTTCGGTTAACGACAAGAAGCCTGCACCACCTTTTACAGTGTGATAGCCACGGAAAATGGCATTGAGAAGATCCTTATCATCTGGGTTATTCTCCAGATCAACTAACTGCTCCTGGAGTTGTTCCAATATTTCTCCGGCTTCCACCAGAAAGTCCTGCAAAATATCTTCATCGACATCAAAAGACATGCACCCGCTCCCCTAAAAACCCAGGCTGGACAATAAATCGTCTACGTCATCCTGGCCAGACACCACGTCGTCGCGCGACTCAGCATCAATAATTGGCCCCTCGGCTTTGATTTCTGATTCAACCGTCTTAGGCGTTGCACTGGGCGCTTTCGCTACCTCCGTACCACCAAACACGGTCAACATATGCACCAGACTGTCTTCAACTTCTTTGACCAACTCGATCACTCTGCGGATTACCTGACCAGTCAAATCCTGATACCCTTGAGCCATCAACACTTCAGTTAATAACGACATAAGCTGGTCAGCATTTTTTGCGGACTCTTCTAAAAACTTATCCAGATCAAGACACAGAGACTTAAATTCATCCAGCTCAATCTCGCGGTTCATTAACTTTTTCCACTCAGGCATTACACTATCGAGTTGGCCTTTCATGGTTTCAACAATCGGCATGCTGTTTTCTACAGCATCCATTGTAGTATTAGCCGCTTTTTCGGTTTCTTCAATAACGTAGGTTAATCGAGTCTGCGCGTCCGGTATTTCTTCGTTGGCTAAACCTGCGATCCGATCATCGAGTTGAAAGTTATTCAACGAATCGTGAAGCTGACGGGTAAGCTTGCCTACTTCTGCAAATAATTCTACAGACTCTTTCATGGCGACAGCATCGAGCAGGGCATTAGCCGATTCATGATCACCTTTTTCTAAAAAGGTAACTAGCTGCTTTGCTTCGTCCAGAGTCATGGGGACTTTCTTTTTATCAGTCATCCAGTTGTCCTCAGGCGGTTAAACACTTAACTGAATTAACCTAAACGTTCGAATATCTTATCTAGTTTTTCTTTTAATGTAGCCGCGGTGAAAGGCTTAACTACATAGCCATTTACGCCAGCCTGAGCAGCAGCAACAATTTGCTCCTTCTTCGCCTCAGCCGTCACCATTAACACAGGAAGGTGTTTTAAATTGTCATCGGCACGAATGGCGCGCAACAAGTCAATACCCTGCATACCTGGCATGTTCCAATCAGTTACTACAAAGTCAAAATCTCCTTGTTGCAACATTGGCAGCGCGGTGCTGCCATCATCAGCTTCTTGTATATTCGCAAAGCCCAAATCTTTGAGTAAGTTTTTGATAATACGTCTCATGGTAGAAAAGTCGTCTACTACGAGAATTTTCATATTCTTATCCAAAATTGCCTCCAGTGAGGATAGTCATATTGTTAGTATAGTTAAGGTTACTCACCAGTCTGCCATGACCGCATACGAACTTTAAGTTTCAACATTGCCTGGCTGTGTATTTGACTGACCCTTGACTCGCTTACCTCGAGAACCTCGCCGATTTCTCGCAGGTTCAATTCTTCATCATAATACAGGGATAAAACAATCGCTTCACGCTCTGGTAATGTAGTAATAGCATGAGCAAGCGCTTTTTGAAACGAACCTTGCATTAAATCTTCTAGTGGGGAGTCTGTGCCACGTGATTCTTCTGTAGCAATTATATCTTCAGACACTCCCAAATCTTCAATACCCACCAGCTTACCGGCATTCACTTCAGTCAACATTTGATGATACTCAGGCAGAGATACATTCAAACGCGCTGCAATGTCGACATCACGCGCATCACGCCCAGTATCGGACTCAACCTGAGCGATGGCTTCTGAAATTGCGCGACCGTTACGGTGAACCGACCGTGGTGTCCAGTCGCCTTTACGAATCTCATCAAGCATCGCACCACGAATGCGAATACCAGCAAAGGTTTCAAAACTTGCTCCTTTGCTGCCATCAAAATTTTTGGCCGCTTCTAGTAAACCAATCATGCCAGCCTGAATCAGATCATCTACAATAACACTAGCCGGAAGCCGCGCCATGAGATGGTAAGCAATGCGTTTGACTAAAGAAGCATGACGCTCTACCAGCTGCGCTTTATCTGATTGCTGTTTATACGCTGCAGCTCTGCTATTCACTCTAACTCCCTGACACCTTTGGAGCGATTAATTGCTCGACAAAAAACTCCAGATGCCCACCCGGTTGCGCTGGAATCGGCCAGCTTATCGCTTTAGTGGCCAATTGGTCTATTGCTTTTGCTGCCGGCGACGATGGAAAAGCGTCAACAATTGCAGTTTGTTTGCGCACTGCACGACGAATATTCTCATCGAAAGGTATTGTTGCCACTAATTCTAGCGCGACATCAAGAAAACGCCCTGTAACTTTCGATAACTTACTAAATAATTCCTGCCCTTCGCGAACATCGCGCACCATATTGGCAACAATTTTAAAACGGAAAATGCCGTAATCACGGTTAAGAATTTTGATCAACGCGTAGGCATCGGTCAAAGACGTTGGTTCATCACACACCACCACCATAATATCTTGTGACGCCCGGGAAAAGCTCAGTACCATATCCGATATACCGGCGGCGGTATCAACGATTAGCACATCAATCTGTGAACGCAGTTCACTGAATGCCCGGATAAGCCCGGCATGCTCGGTGGCTGACAGCTCGGTCATCGACTGACTGCCTGAAGTCGCAGGGGCGATTTTTATGCCATGAGGACCGGTGACTAACACTTCATCCAGCGTGCATTCGCCGGACAATACATGAGACAAATTCTTCTCTACTCGTAACCCGAGCATAACGTCGACGTTGGCTAAGCCCAGATCTGCATCCAGAACCATGACCCGTTTGCCCTGTTTAGCCATGGCAATGGCGGTGTTAAGAGTGACATTGGTTTTACCCACTCCACCTTTCCCGCCGGTGACGGCTATTACTTTGATTAATCTTGATTGATTCATCTTTCTTAAGCTACTCGCCTGGTCTTCAATCATACTGCCTGTGCTGTGTTTACATCGGAACTGCTATTAGTATGATTCAAACCATACTTTTTATAAAGCTTTGCTGCCAATGAGATTATGGATTTCGCATTTGCTACATGGATGTCCTCGGGCACTTGCTGGCCGTCTGCAACATAGCTGATTGGCAACTGCGCCTCAATCATATTACTGATGATCTCACCTAAACTATAGCACTCATCCAGCTTAGTGATGATACATCCCTGCAACTCAATACTCTTATATGCATCAATGATATGCTTTATTGTAGCTTGTTGCGTATTACCCTGCACAATTAAATAATTTTTTACTTGTTGTCCGGCAATTTGGCTAAATGTAGAAAGCTGGCTGATTAGTCGGCTATCGCGCTGACTGAACCCGGCTGTATCAATTAACACTAAACGCTTATCACGCATTTGGAACAATAAATCGGCAAGTTGCTCACCCGATTGTGCTTTACGCACCGGACAACCTATTATCTTGCCATACGTCGCTAGTTGCTCGTATGCGGCTATTCGGTATGTGTCAATCGTGATAAGTGCAACCTGCTCAGCGCCATATTTTTGTGCGTAGCGTGCCGCCAGCTTAGCAATAGTCGTCGTTTTACCCGTGCCGGTCGGACCAACCAATGCCACGACGCCGCGCTGCGTCAAAATATCATCATTTGCGGTTTGTAAACGATTAGACAATAGTTTTAAAAGATACAACCAGGCTTCCCGCTCATTGCATTCGGCAGGCGTATAATGAACCATTTGCGACGCCAGCGACTGACTAATCCCCATGTCGCATAACTGCTGAAGTAAATAGCGCTGCAACGGTTTAAGCCGCGACTGCTGCTGTTGTTGCATGTCTGATAGCTGAAACTGCAACACATTACGTAACGACGCAATCTCTGCGCGAATATCGGCGAGGCTACCACCGTTCTCGCTACCCGCTTCAGCACGACTTTCGTCGTTTTGATTCATTTTAAGCCCGGCATTAGATTCAGGCCGCGAGGTTGATAACTGACTTTGTGTATCAGCCGTCTCACTGCGCTTTTCATATCTGGCATTCTCGGCATTCACGCGCTGGGCAACCGCGACTTTTTGTTCGGCTTGCTTTTCCATCAGGGCGCGCAGACTATCCGGCCCTTCATCGCCGATAATTTCACTCAGCGTCGGCAAGCTGCCATCAGCGGTTTTTGCACCGCTGGATTTCGCTTTGGGTGGCATCGTTAATTTGGCATCTGGTTCTTTGTCATACGCAGCGACTAACTCAATACCATCGGCGACTTTGCGGTTAGACATTATCACCGCCTCACTACCCAGTTCATTTTTTACCTGACTCAATGCTTCACGCATGTCTTTGCCAAAAAATCGTCTAATCTTCATAATGACCTCAAAGGGATAAGGGGTGTCAAATTACTGACCCACCGATGACACAATACGGACTTGTTTGTCGTCGGGAATTTCCTGATACGACAATACGTGTAAACCCATCACTGCATTTTTTAAGAAACGCGACAACACCGGACGCAGCATTCCAGAGGTTAACAGCACCGCTGGTTCGCCCTCCAGCTCTTGTTGCTGACTGGCCTGTTGCAATGACTTTTGTAAGCGTTCTGCCAGTCCCGGCTCTATACCGGCGCCATCTTCGCCACCAGCCTGTAAGGACTGATGCAACATTTGCTCCAATTCCGGAGCCAGTGTGATAACCGGTAACTCAGCGCCACCACTATTGATTTCCTGCACGATTAATCGTTTTAAAGAAATACGGACTGCCGACACCAACACATCAGGATCCTGACTCTTCGGCGCGTACTCGGTTAGGGTTTGTACAATAGTACGCAAATCACGGATCGGCACACCTTCGTACAGAAGGGTCTGTAGCACTTTCACCACTGTTGCCAGCGATATCAGATCGGGAATCAGCCCTTCTACCAGTTTAGGATTATGCTTGGCGAGGATATCCATCAGTTGTTGTACCTCTTCAAAACCAAGTAGCTGATAGGCATTGTTGGTCAGTAACTGACTAAGATGTGTGGCAATAACCGTGGCAGCATCAACAACGGTATAACCTAGAGTTTGCGCATGATCCCGCTGACCCGGTTTAATCCACACTGCATCTAACCCAAACGCCGGATCCTTGGTTTTGCGCCCTTCAAGTTTACCAAACACCTGACCGGGGTTAATTGCCAACTCTTCTTCATGGCTGACATCGGCGTTACCGATAGTCACGCCTAACATAGAGATATGATAGGCATTCGGATCCAAATCGAGGTTATCGCGAATATGTACAGGTGGAATTAAGAAGCCTAACTCCTGAGAAAGCTTTTTACGGACACCTTTAATGCGCGTTAGCAGTTCGCCACCCTGGGTTTTGTCGACCAGGGGAATAAGACGGTAACCCACTTCCAGGCCAATAGTGTCAACATGTTGCACGTCATCCCAGCCCAACTCTTTAATTTCTGTCGGCGCTTTGTTATCGATATCGTTGTCGACGGCTGGCAGATTAGTCTGTTCTTCGGTGCGTTTTGCGGCATACGTCTGGTAGTACGCATAGCCGCCAGCAAGCGCCGAAAAACCCAAAAATGCGATGTGCGGCATGCCAGGAACGATGCCCATAACAAAGAGTATTCCTGAGGCAATATACAATGCTTTTTGATTACTTAACTGGGTGCTGATCTCGCTACCCATTTCCTGGCTTTCATTTTCTCGCGTTACAATAATTGCGGTTGCGACTGATAACAGCAATGAAGGAATTTGCGCTACCAAACCGTCGCCAATGGTCAGGATCGTGTACACCTCAAGCGCTTCACCAAAACTCAAATCATGCTGGATAATGCCAATAAACAAGCCGCCAACGATGTTGATCATCATAATAAACAATCCGGCGGTAGCATCACCTTTCACAAACTTTGACGCACCGTCCATCGAACCATAGAAATCGGCTTCGGCGGTAATATCTTCTCGTCGTTGTCTGGCTTGATCCTGGTCGATATAGCCCGCATTCAGATCGGCGTCAATGGCCATTTGTTTACCCGGCATGGCATCAAGGGTAAAACGCGCGCTCACTTCTGAAATACGACCCGCACCTGCGGTAACCACTTTAAAATTAATGATCAGCAAGATAGCGAAGACGACCACACCCACTGCATAGTTGCCGCCGATAACAACCTCACCAAAGGCTTCGATTACCTTACCGGCAGAGTCTCCGCCTTCGTGGCCATACAACAATACAACCCGGGTTGATGCGACATTCAGGGCGAGTCGTAAAACCGTAGCAATCAGCAGAACGAGCGGGAAAATACCAAAGTCTACAGGACGTTGAGTCAGTACTGCGACCAAAATGATGACCAGTGACAGCGCGATATTAAAGCTAAACAGCACATCCAGTAAGATAGGCGGCATGGGCAGAATTACCATGCCCATGATCGCCAGTAATACCAGCGGTACGCCTATTCCCTGGGTGTACTTATGCAGTTGCGATTTATCGAAACGTTGTAAGTAATTTGATAGCACCATAAGAGCGACTTCTCACTAACCGTTTTTTGACACTTCGGTTGGCTTTATTAAGGATTACTCTGGTATGTACAATCCCCGTGCCAGCTTTTATTGTCGGCGGTTTAAGCGCTCAAAAAAACAACATCATTAACAGTCGGCGGTACGATCAATACCGCAGATCCTTGGGGATCGGCAGGTCTCGGCTTAACGGTTTGGGTCGTTTTGCCTTGCCAGCCCGGTGCGCTTTTAACTGGAATACATACGCTAATACCTGTGCCACTGCCATAAACAACCGATGCGGAATTTCATCATCAACTTCGGTGGTATAGTAAATAGCCCGTGTCAGCATTGGCGTAGGAATAAGCGGTACGTCATGGGCGGTCGCAATTTTACGGATATGCATCGCCAGTTCATCTGAACCTTTAGCAATAACCACTGGCGCACGATTGCCATTCTGGTCGTATTTTAAGGCGACCGAATAATGGGTAGGGTTGGTCACCACAACATCAGCGTTTGGCACTTCTTTCATCATTCGGCGCGCAGCGGCCTGATACTGTAGCTTACGAATTCGGCCTTTAACCTGTGGGTCACCTTCAGAGTTTTTACGCTCATCCTTGACCTCTTGCTTAGACATTTTCATCTGCTCTTTGTGCTTGTGTGCCTGGTACGGCACATCAAACAACGCTATAGGGATCATGCCCAGAGTCAGCAAAAAGAAGGCCCACTCAATCATTTCCAGGGCGTGAAAAACATTAAGCGGGTAGATTTCCTGATCTAAATGCAGCGCTTCATCCTGAAACAGCGACAACGCGAACAAAGCCATTGCGCCAATCACCACAAATTTGGCGATGGCCTTGAGGAGCTCAACAATACCATTCATACCAAACATACGTTTTAAGCCGGCCATGGGCCTGAGCTTCTGAAATCTTGGTTTGGCTGAGTACCAGGTAAAGTTGTATCCCCCTAACGCAATGGAGCCATATATGCCGGCAATCATAGCCACCAGCATAAATGAGATCACAGGTGTACTGATTTGCAAAAATGCCTCACCCCACGCCGAAAACATATGCGTGGGATCGTAAGTTTCATCCCGCGACAGCGTAAACACCCGCCCGGTAACCTTAAATAGCGCCTCGGCAATATAGCCGCCATATAGCAGCAACATTATACTACTGGCAATCAGCACCAAGGTAGTAGAAAGCTCTCTGGAACGCGCAATCTGTCCTTTATTTCGTGCCTGTGATTTTCGTTTTCCCGTGGGATCTTCTGTTTTTTCTGATGAATCAGCCATGTCTTATCCGCACCATTAACTCGGGCAAATTAACAACAGTTCACACATAAATTGCTGCGCGCGCTGCCATTGATTTTCAAAGTGAGACGAAAAGTTATCAAGCGTTAGCCAAATAATAATAAGGCCCATAATCTGCGCTATGGAAAAACCGATACTGAATATATTGAGCTGAGGTGCAGCCTTGGTCATTACGCCAAAAGCCAGGTTCACAATTAACAGCGAAATAATGGGTGCTAAAGCCAGGGTCAGGGCCGCAACAAACATCCAACTGCCAAAATGCGCGATGTCGCGCAGTTGTTCAGGTGCAAACCAGCCAGAGCCGATGGGAAAGGCATCAAAACTCATAACGATCATTTGAATCATCGACAAATGCCCGTCCATGCCCCAAAAGAGCAATGTCGCCAGGATCAGGTAGAACTGACCAACTGCCGGAACATTAATGCCGTTAATAGGGTCCACGATACTGGCAAACCCTAAGCCGGTTTGCATAGCAATGACCTGACCCGCCAGCACAAAAGTATTCAGCACCAGCATAGAAATAAACCCTATCGCAATACCAATCAACAATTGCTGAATACCAATAACAAAGGTGCCAACATCAACTAATTGAGTAACCGGCGACGGCGGTATCACCGGCATAATCACCAATGCCAGCATAATCGCTAAAAGCGCTTTTACAGTGGGCGGAACCGTTTTGGCACTCAAGCCGACCATCGCGGCAAACATGCCACTGATACGCATAAATGGCAGTAACATATCGGCCAGAAACTGGTTAATAGTAGCCAGTTGAAATTCCACTTAGCCTACCACCTGAGGGATCTGCTCAACCATATGAAAAGTAAAGTCTGTGAGTTGCTGTACTAACCAGTTGCCACCCCAGCTCAGCGCGAGCAGCGTCACGATAAGTCTCGGCAAAAAGCTCATAGTTTGTTCGTTAATTGAGGTGGCAGCCTGAAACACCGCGACAACCAAACCCACAATGAGGCTGGGTACTATCACCGCAGACACCAACAATATAACCATGAACATGGATTCACGTAATATCTCGACAAAGACCTCGGGACTCATGTGCTATACCCCCATACCAAAACTGGTTGCTAATGTGCCAAAAATGAGATTCCAGCCATCTACCAATACAAATAACATCAGCTTAAAGGGTAGCGATACAATCATGGGAGATAGCATCATCATCCCCATCGCCATCAAAATTGACGCGACGACGAGATCAATAATCAAAAAAGGTATAAACAGCATAAAACCAATTTGGAACGCGGTTTTGAGCTCACTGGTGACAAACGAAGGGATCAGTATATTAAGCGGCACATCGGCCGGGTCGTCGTACTTATCTTCCTCGCCCGCAATCGACACAAATGTTTCTAAATCTTTGACCCGGGTTTGTGACAACATAAAGGCTCGCATCGGGCCTTTCGCTTGTTCAAATGCGTCAACAGCAGTCATTTCTTCATCCAGGTATGGCTGCAATGCGCGCTCGTTTATTTCTTCGAATACCGGCATCATAATAAACATCGATAAAAATAACGTTACGCCGATGAGGATCTGGTTAGAGGGAGATTGCTGTAGTCCGATGGCCTGACGTAAAATTGACAATACAATGATGATTCGGGTAAAGGAGGTCATCATCATGATGAAGGCCGGTAACAGGCTCAGCGATGTCATGATAAACAGCGCTTGCAGCGTCATCGTGTAATCCTGGCTGCCGTCGCTGTTGGACGTCACTGTAACGGCCGGAATCCCCTGTTGAGCCAATACCGGTGCAGAGACACTGACTAAGCCCATCAGTAATGGTAACAACCACTTAAGTTTAGTTATCATCATTACGCTCCTTCACTGATGGATTCATTTTTTGCGCCATCGCCTGCACGAGCTTTTGTTTAAAGGCAGCACCGCTATCAGAGGATGAGGGGGTTGTTGTCGCAAGCGGCGTTTCGAGCTTACTCAGATGATTAATATTTTGTGCGGTAACGCCTATCAGGTGCTGTTCATCGCCTACCTGCAACACCATTACCCGTTCGCGGGTACCCGCCGACATACTGGCAACAACTCTGAGTTGTCCGCTGGCACCGGGAGTGACATTAAACCGACGCATGACATACGCCACTGCAAAAATAATGGCTACCACCAGCAATAGTGATAGAAAAATTGACAGTACTGAGGTGGGATTAGTAATGCTTTGCGTTGCAAAAGCATCCGCTGATTGAAGAACTAAACAGGGGAACAACAGGTACCCCCCTGTTTTAGAAAGAAATTTACCGAAGCTTTTTGATTCTCTCGATTTGACTAATAACATCCGTTAACCGAATCCCGAACTTGTCGTTGACTACTACTACTTCTCCATGAGCAATCAACGTGCCATTTACAAGTACGTCTAACGGTTCACCGGCAACCCGGTCGAGTTCAACCACAGAACCTTGGTTCAACTGCAGTAAGTTACGGATACTAATTTGACTGCGCCCCACTTCCATGGAAATCGTGACAGGGATATCGAGTATCGCATCGAGTTTTTTCTTTTCTTCCTGAGTAATGGGCGCATCGTCAGACAATTCGTCAAATTCGGCAACGCGGACATCATCACCTTCACCTTGTTCTTCACCAGGCTCTTCTTCCGAGTCAGCTTGTTCAGCCATCGCGGCAGCCCAGTCGTCCATACCATCTTCTTCACTCATGATCTTGCCTCTTGTCTAACTAGCTTACGACTATAAGTCTTCTTCTAACACCTGCAGTTCCGCATCGTTGTCGATGACTCGCCCGCCCCGGGTCAGTAACTGTAGCTCCGATTTAACCGATGTCGGTCTCGGAATTTTCTCGGTAATTTTAAGTGCCAGGTTCTCCCGCGAGCGCCCCAGTTTAGCCCGGAACGTAGGGAGGTCCTCAATTAACACGGTAATATGCTCAGGAATTTCAACCGGGATAATATCGCCTGGATTAAACTCCATCACATCACGCAGTGTCAGTTCAAAATCAAGCATATGGGTACTCAACTCTACCTGCACGTCCATGATTTCATCGCGCAGGGCTTTACTCCAACGCAGATCGGTATCTTCTTTATCACTTTGCACACCGGCGTCGAGTAGCTCACGAATCGGCTCCAGCATGGAGTAAGGCAAGGAGACATGGAAATCTCCGCCACCGCCGTCCAGCTCAATATGAAACGAGCTGATTACCACCACTTCGGTAGGACTAACAATATTCGCCATGGCCGGATTCACTTCAGAATCCAGGTATTCAAAAGACACATCCATCACCGGTGCCCAGGCTTCTTTGTAATCCTCAAAAATAATTTTCAGCAGCATCTGGATAATACGCCGCTCGGTAGGCGTAAATTCACGCCCTTCAATTTTGGCATGGTAACGGCCGTCACCACCAAAAAAGTTATCAACTAAAATAAACACCAGTCTGGCTTCCATGGTGATCAAACCGGTACCTTTTAACGGTCTGAACCGCACCATATTAAGACTGGTAGGAACAAAGAGTGTGTGGATGTACTCACCAAACTTGATCATTTGGATGCCGTTAATCGACACCTCGGCACTACGGCGCATCATGTTAAACAAGCTAACCCGTAAATGCCTGGCAAAGCGTTCGTTGACGATCTCAAGGGTCGGCATTCGACCCCGAACGATTCGATCCTGAGATGAAAAATCATATTCGAGCGCCGATGTATCTCCGCCTTCGTGGGGAGCTTCTTCTTCCTCGACGTCATCTACCCCGTGTAAGAGGGCATCAATTTCATCTTGTGATAATAAATCGCTCACCACGAACTCCCGTTATTGCATCACAAAGTCGGTAAATAGTACGCGTTCTACTACTTTTGCACCGGCTACTTTTTCGAGCTCTGTCTGGACCGCTTCGAGGGCATTTTCCCGTAATTCTATTTTACCCACTTCAGTGACCAAATTATCAGCATTACTGGCACTGAAGGTTTGTAGTAACGTCCCTTCAATGAGCGGAATGTGAGTTTGAGCCATCTCTTCGTTATCGGTACCACGTACCATTAGCTGAACTTTAATCTGTACTAGCCGATCACGCCCTGAACCAGGCACGTTAAAGACGATTGGTCTTGGCATGGCAACATAAAGCGCGGTGCCCACATCGGCACTGGATGCCGGTTTGGCCGCCACCTCTTCGCCGCCTTCGGCGGCCAGTTGCTCTGCTGCACTTGGCTCGTCACTGCCGGCAAATAAAAAGAAATACGCTGCGCCCCCACCACCAATCAAGACCACGGCAATGATGATTATCAGCATTAATTTACTTTTCTTGCCGCCTTCTTCTTCAATCTGTAGTTCTTCTTCAGCCATTATTTACTTCTCTTACTCATCCAGGTTAGGCGTATTATGTCTACTCATCCATAAATGGCAACGGCTAATACTCAATGCCATCGCTTTTCAACCTAATTATCGACAATGATTAGGCAATTTCAGCCATTATGGTATTAAACATAGTCGTCTATGAGACCGTTTGCTGGTCTGACAACCTTAGACTCCTGTGCTTGTGACTCGTCGAATTCCTCATTAAAACCGTCACCTCGGTGCTGCGCCTGTTCGCCATCGCCCTGTTGACCAGCCTGCTGTTGACTTACAAACGACTCACCCAACTCTAATCCTTGTTCTGAAAACATTTCACGTAATCTTGGCATGGCTTCAGACAACACATCTTTGGCATGTTGTGATTGCACAACGAAACTTACTGCCGCGCTATCACCACTGACATTCAGCCTTACCTGCATACTGCCCAATTCGGGCGGGTCCAGCCGGATTTCAGCCATTGCCTGACGGCCATTAACCATCCAGCGTATTTTTTCGGCTATCTGTTGTTGTCCCTGTGGCTGATGTATCGGAACCGGCTTGTCCATCGCAGCCTGTTGCTGCATAGACTTCATGGTGTCACCGTGGTGTTGACGAATATCCTGCGACACTACATCACGACTCACGGCCACTAATTCGGCTATCTGACGCTCTTGTGAACTGCCTAAGCTTGCCAGACTTGCCAGTTGAGCCAGTTGCTGCGCCTCCTGCATTACCGGTAGCATTGCATTTTGACCTTGCAGCATGTCAGGCGCGACATCCTGGATAGTTTGCGTTACCAGGGCAGCGATATCGATTCCGGGTTCACGGCCCTGCTTTAATTGTGAACGGATCTCTTCCATGCCCGTCACCAACTGGCTGCGGATCTGACCGAGCTGATTATCGCTTAACAAAGGATTAGCTTTACTCGCACTATCGGTCATTACCTGTGCAAGCTGACTGACAGTCTCATCCGTCGCCTGACTTAACAACGCCTCCAGTGACTCCGCGGGTTGGCCGCTGTTGCCGACAACGCCGTTCGTTTTCTGGGAGGGGGTTGCTACGCTCCCCGCCTCCCCACTATTAGCTTGCAACTGACGCATCAGGCTGACCAGTAAACTGGCCTGATTCTGCAAGCTTTGATCCGTGGACTCCGCGACAACAATGGCGTTTTCGGCAAGCTGTATCTCTGCAACCGCTGATAAATCCACCGATGCGGTTTCAATACCCGCATCTTTATTTGATTTATCATTGGCTGACTGATTAACACGTAAATCACTAAGTAGCTCAGCAGCCAAAACCTGTAATAGCGTATCAGCTTGCTCGGTTGTACCAGTTTGATCCAGCTCACCTGCGGTTTTATTAAGTTGCTGCAAGAGGTTTAGCGCATCCGATAACAATGTTTCTGCATTGGCAATTTGTTGAATGGCGCTGCCATCACCGTCTACTGCCATTCCTTCAGGTAACAGTGCTGCAAGCCATTCCTGTAAATCATTTAGTACATCACTGGGTAACGGTTCACCGCTACCTTTTTTCCAACCACTCAGATCTAATGCATTCAATTCAGCGTCAGACAACTGCGCTGCTGGGGAGCCTTGACCGTTTAGTTTATCTTGCAGTGCACGAATACTATCAATAAATGCCATGTAGTCAGGCTGTTCGCCTGCTGACTCAGCTTCATCGGATTGTGAGGAATCCCAGAATACACCTTCTGGCTTATTACTTTTTTCTGCCGAAGCTTCGCTGCTTTCGCCTTCTGCCTCAGTCTCAGAGGGATGTCCTGAACTCGTTGCTGAACCTGATGAATCAACAAGATCTTGCGCATCGGTCTCACTAGCATCGATCTTGTCTTGCTTTCTTTTTGCTGAGTCTTGCGCTTCATTTGTTACCCGGGCACTATCGTCTGAGGCATCTTCTGTTCTTGTCTGATACCTGTTTTGCCCGTCGTCTGTTGCGCGCTTTTCACTGCTTGATTTATTGCTCAAAGCATCTTTTTGGGATAATTGCCGACTTTGTTGATTTAACACATCGGAGAAATCATCTTTACGGTCGGAGCTGGTATCTGGCCAGGCAGATGAAGCTGCTCTGTTTGCGGAGTCTGCAGAGGGGTTTCCTTTGGCATTAACCTCTCCACCCGGCAAAGCGGCAATTTGTGAACTTTGCGTGGCAAGCTGTTGCATCATAACCGAGTCCTCGATACCTAAATGATTGATTTTGTGTTGGTGTTACACAACAAAACGAATTTCATATCAAGATGTATCAAGTTATGTGCCAGTGTGGCAACTAACAGAGAGTATTCACTTGCAGGGGGTATCACATAGCATTCCGGCGCAGACGTTGTATGGCCAGTTCGTCCATCATCTGTTGCTCTAAGCGATTGTCGATGACCTGTAACACCTGCTGTTTTTTATCAATCAGTTTTTCCACGGCCTGACGGTGACGCTGTTGTGCCAGCCATTGTCCACGGCGCTGATCAACGGCCATTTTACTTTGCGCAATGATATGACCTTGTTGCTCGCAGGCTTTATCCAGTTTTCCCACAAAAGATAAACGCTGTTGATAGTGAAGCGCGCCAACGCCGCTGCCACCTTCCTGCTGTATTTGACGCATGTAATCGAGTCGGTATTGCTGCAGACTGGTTAATTTTGCTTTTTGCTGCTGATAATAATCCTGTGCGGCCTTAAAAGCCTGGAGCGCTGTTTTCTCTTTGTCCTGCTCGAGGCGCAACACTGTGGCAAGCTGTCGTAACGATTTCGATACATCGACTCTGCTCATCGCTTACCCATTGCCTAGTCCACCTGCGAGTTTACTCATAGCCTGCAGACTCTCGTCATATTCCAGCACTTGTTTCATGCCTTGTTGTAGCATGGCATTTATTGCGGGTTCGGCATTTATTGCCAAATCGATACGCGGATCGGTTCCCCTGGTGTAAGCACCCAGCGTAATCAGATCACGATTTTGTTGGTAAGTAGAATATACCTGGCGGATACGCCGGGCCTGGAACAAATGCTCTTCACTGACGACCTGGGGCATAACACGACTTATTGACGACTCGATGTCGATCGCCGGATAATGACCACTTTCGGCCAACGAACGAGACAGCACCACGTGACCGTCCAGAATTGCCCGCGCGGCATCGGCAATGGGATCTTGTAAATCATCGCCTTCAGTTAACACCGTATAAAACGCGGTAATCGCTCCCTGGTTATCACTACCATTACCCGCGCGCTCAACCAAAGCGGGTAAGCGAGCAAATACCGATGGCGGGTAACCTTTGGTTGCCGGTGGTTCGCCCACAGCCAGGGCAATTTCACGTTGCGCCATGGCATACCGGGTTAGCGAGTCAATCAGTAATAAAACGTTCATCCCCTGATCACGAAAAAACTCCGCAATAGTGACGGCAGTTTCACAACCTTTAAGGCGCATAAGAGGGGATGTATCAGCCGGAGCAGCAACCACCACCGCTCGCTGGCGTTCTTCTTCAGTAAGAATATCGTGGATAAATTCTTTCACTTCGCGGCCCCGCTCGCCAACAAGGCCCACCACCACGACATCAGCTTTAGATCCGCGTGTCATCATACCGAGCAGCACACTTTTTCCCACGCCACTGCCTGCAAATAACCCCATGCGTTGACCAGTACCTACCGTTATTAAAGCATTTATAGCCCGCACGCCTACGTCCATAGGCTCGGTAATAGCGCGGCGCGACAGAGGGTTAATTGGCGGCTTTGTAGTGGGGACACGAGCCGAGGTATCGATGGGGCCGAGCCCGTCAAGTGGCTGCCCATTGCCATCTACGACGCGTCCCATCAACCCAAGTCCAACGGCTAAACCACTGTCCCGGTTAAGGGGTAATACACGCGAGCCTGGCACTATGCCTCGAACTGCTTCGGTGGGCATCAGGTAAGTGATTTGCTCACCAAACCCCACCACTTCGGCTTCGATTTCACCATCTACAGTTTGCACCATGCACTGGCTACCGACCGGCAATTGACACCCCACCGCTTCCAGAGTGAGGCCGATGCCGCGCACCAGTTTTCCTGCCGCCACTACGGGTGGTGACGGAATTTTTTGACCCAATTGTTGCAGGTGTGACAACAAGCTAGTTGCCATCAGAAAGCCCTTGGTCGAGTAAAAATTTATCTAACACACCCCGACAGCGGCGCTCGATGGATAAATCTACCGCGTTGTGTTGCGTTACAATATCGCATCCGCCACGCTCCAATGAGGGCGTATCAATGAGCGTCCAGCCGCGCTCTTTAATTGTAGCGCTACCGAAGTGCTCCTCGACTAGCTTAATGTCGTCGGGGTGTAAATGAATACTGTATTGATTTTCTTCCACCGGCAACGCTTTGAGACCTTCACTGAGTGCTTGCAGTATGATGGCTTCATTGGTTTGAACGTCAGTCCTGATCACTGAACGGGCCAAAGCCACCGCCAATTTAACCACTTCTTTTTTGACTTGTTCATCGACTTTTTCAAGCGGCTCGTGCAACTGAGAAACTAACGTCTGCCATAACTCAGTTTGTTGTGAAATTTGTGCTTCGCCTTGTTCCAATCCTTGCGCCAGACCTTCTTTTAGCCCCTGCTCTGTGCCCTCCTGGCGGCCTTGTTCTAAGCCTTCGGCCTTGCCCTGATCAAAACCTTCCTGTTTACCTTCAGCGTATCCTTCTTCGCGGGCAGCCTGGCGTATAGCTTCTATTTCTTCCGCGGTTGGCGGTTTAATTTCTTCAACTTCTTCCGGGGGTTCATATTTCCAGTCGCTGCGCTTATTCAGTGCGTTGGTTTTACTGTCTTCCTCAATCTGGCGGGCCTCTACATAGGGCAGATCCCATCCTTTTGCTTCTTCCAGTTCAGCAACAGAAAACGTTTTATAAGACTTCATAAGTTATGCTGCCATTAGAGGAATTCTTCACCACCGCCACCGCCAAGCATAATTTCACCGGCATCGGCAAGTCTTCGCGCGACCGACAATACTTCTTTCTGAGCGGTCTCTACTTCGCTGATACGCACAGGTCCCATTGCCTCGAGGTCGTCGATCAACATTTCCGCCGCCCGCTTGGACATATTTTTGGTAATTTTGTTTTTCAGTTCTTCATCAGCGCCCTTAATAGATTTGAGCAGCGCGTCTTGTTGAACCTCACGTAAAATAGCCTGAATACCGCGATCATCAACATCAACCAAATTATCAAATACAAACATAAGATCCTGAATTTGTTGGCTCAGCTCTTCGTCCTGTTCGCGGATAGCATCCATTAACTGGCCTTCGATATTGGTATCGAGGTAGTTCATAATGTCGGCTGCAGATTTCAGGCCGCCCATTTTGGCTGCCTGCGTACCCGCCTGACCGGCAAACTGTTTCTCCATAATCTCATTCAGTTCCTGCAATGCTGCTGGTTGTACTTCTTCAAGGTTGGCAACCCGCATTAATAAATCAAGGCGCACTTTTTCAGAAAACTGTGACAGAATTTCGGCCGATTGTTCAGGCTCCAGATAAGACAACACTATTGTTTGGATCTGCGGGTGTTCGTTGCGAATAATGCTCGCAACCTGTTTAGAGTCCATCCATTTCAGTGAATCGAGACCTTTTGCCCCCGATCCCATTAAAATTTGATCGATAAGGTTTGCGGCTTTATCTTCGCCTAATGCAGCCGTTAACGCACGTTTAACGAAGTCCTGACTCTGGAAGCCAATCGTCGAGTAGTTTTGAATTTCTTCAATAAAATGCTTGTGGACCGCAGTAATTTTAGGTTGCGTCATATCATCGATACGCGCCATGGCAGCACCGAGCTTCTGCACCTGCTTAGGTTCCAGGTGCTTAAGGATTTGCGCGGCGTCTTCTTCAGATAAACTCAGCAACAATATTGCCGCTTTTTCGACCCCTTCGAGCTTAGTCACGTCATAGCTCTGTTGTTCTTGTGTGGCGAGTTCTTCGGCCATTTCTTGCTACCCCTTACTCATCCTGCATTAACCAGCCTTTCACTACCTGGGCAGATAGTTCAGGCTCGTTAGCAACCAGTGCACGTACGGCTTTAAGTACATCTTCGTCTTTGTGCAGATCCGGTAACATTAATGAACCATCGGCGGCAAAGCCAACCTGCCCTTCATCAAAGTCCTGGGACAGCATACTAATCGTATCATCGCCTAAGTCCAGTCCTTCATCGGCGTCAAAGTCATCGCCTTGCTGAGCATTATCAGGATTAATGAGTTTTGACAGCATCGGACGTATTACGGCAAATATCAATGCAATCACAACCAATCCGCCCATTACCCATTTAAGTATAGGCATGAAAAACGGTTGTTCCCAAATTGGCAGATCTTCAACTTCTCCGGCGTCGATGCGGCTAAACGGCATACTCACGACTTCGAGGCTGTCGCCACGTGTTACATCAAAGCCAATGCCGCCTTGCAGTAAACGTCTGATACTGAGTAGCTCTTCCTGACTGCGGGCTTCACTGGTTACCGTACCATCTTCGGCCACTGAAGACTGATAGTCGACCGCCACCGACACACTTAACCGACGAATAACGCCAGTTTGTTGTTTAGTATGACTAATTGTAGTGTCGAGCTCGTAATTGCGGGTTGATTCTTTAGATGTGCGTCCGGGAACCGGGGCACCCTGGCCGTTATTCCCCACTGCATTTTCGGGTATATTGGCGTCTAAGGGCGGTTGATTGCTGATGGCGCCGGGAATACCTGCTGCCACTGATCCCACTGTATTTTCTTCAAGAATCATTTCACTACGCACAGCAGGCAAGTCGGGGTTATAACGTCGCTGTGTTTGCTCTACCGAGGTAAAGTCCATGCTGACATCGACCTGAGCCGTATAGTTGCCAATGCCAAGTACGGGGATCAAAATGGCGTCGATTTTTTCCTGGTATTCGCTTTCACGCTGCCGTTCTATTTCGTATTCTTTGCGTGCTCTGGCACTCACTGAATTTTGTGAGCCGGAGTTTAATAACCGGCCATTGCTGTCGGTTACAGTCACACGTTCAGGTTCCATCCCCTGTACGGCTGAAGCGACAATATCTACCACGGCATCCACTTCTTCACCGCTAATAGTAGCGCCTCGGCTGGCGGTCAGTACTACCGTTGCACTGGCTTTCTTTTCGCGACGGGCAAATACGTTTTCTTTCGGCAACGCCAGCAGAACACGCACCTTTTTAATACTTGCCATGTCTTCAATGGTAGAGGCAATTTGCATTTCGCGGGCGTGCTTTAAACGTTCCAGTTCAACCCGCTGGGACACACCAAATCCCATGTCCTGCATAATAATATCGCTACCAAGCTGTTCGCTCTGAACCAAACCTTCACGGCTCATACCAAGCTTTATTTTTTGATAGTCGTTAACCTGAACATGAACAATATTTCCTTCGAGTCTGTATTCAATTTGATTCGCGTCCAGGTAATCGAGCGTTTGAATAAGCTCTTCAGTATCCATTTTGGCCAGTGGACGATAATCTGGCTCCTGAATAAAAACCACCACAAATATGGCAATCGCAACACTGATCACTAACACAACAATGAGCGTCATCTGACGTACCATGTCGGTTGTGCCAATGGTGTCCATAAAGCCTGATTTTTGTTCGATATCTGATTCGTCTGAACCAGACACAGCCAAATTAGTACCTGTTGCTTCAGCCACGGTAACTTACTCCACTACACCGGCATATTCATGATTTGTTTGTACGCTTCAAGTACCTTGTTACGCACTTGAACTGTCGCTTCAAAGGCAATACCAGACTTTTCTTTGGCCAACATAACTTCAGCCAGGCTAAGCGATTTGTCACCCATTTCGAAACGCTGAGTGAGATCTTTAGACTCAAGCTGCATGCTGTTCACTTTTTCTATGGCATCACCCAGCATGGCAGAAAAGTCGCTTTTGGAGGTATTTAACTCAACCTGAGGCTGTGGGTTAACATCCAGCCGGGATTGCGCAATCATTGATTGCATTTCCTGATACAAGCTATTGGCTTTGACGTCCATAACGACTCCTGGTTTATCTGAAGTTGCCATCCGATAGTGCCGGATTTATGGCAGATTTATCACTGATACTGAATGTACAGCAAGGACCAGACCAACTTTGATAATTATTAAAAATCAATTAGTTAAGAAAGAATGCCAATTTAATGGCGGCAAGACATCGCAGCAGTAACAGAGTGCGGAACGGTGAAGCAATGTAGTGATTCAATAAAAAAGGGCGCAACAATGCACCCTTTATATAGTAAGTAAAGGATTAGGCAGGCACTTCAATGCCCTGCTCACGCATGCGGGCCAGCTTATACCGCAGGGTACGCGGACTGATGCCGAGTTTTTCGGCAACATCTTTGCGTTTACCGTTACAATTGACCATTGTATCGAGAATAATCTGATGTTCCTGATGACGTAACTCGGAGCCTAACTTACTGTCATCTTCATCTTGATCGGCCTCATCTGCCGCAGTAACCGCCTGACCAGTCATGGGTTCTACCATCAGATCGCTGGCATCGATACTGTCACCCTCGCACAAAATTAAAGCCCGCTGACAGACATTTTCAAGCTCCCTTACATTGCCCGGCCAGCTGTGTTGCAGCAGTTTATTACGTGCCGAGGCACTTAACTTATAGCAGCCAAGTGCTTGTTGCGCAGCGTGTCGGTTAAGCAAATGCTCGGCCAGAGGTATGATATCCCCGGGGCGCTGGGCCAACGGTAACCAACAAATTGGAAAAACGTTTAAGCGGTAATATAAATCTTCACGAAACTCGCCACGGGCCACTGCTTCTTTCAGGTCGCGGTTACTGGTCGCTATAACACGCACGTCCAGTTCAATGGTTTTGCGAGCGCCTAAACGTTCAACTTCTTTTTCTTGTAACACGCGCAGTAACTTAGCTTGAAGAGCTAAGTCCATTTCGGTAATTTCATCGAGCAGTAATGTTCCCCCCTGGGCCTGCTCGAATTTACCCGGACAGGCCTGAACTGCACCGGTAAAAGCCCCTTTTTCATATCCGAATAATGTTGCTTCGAGCATATTCTCAGGAATTGCCGCACAATTTATTGCCACAAAGGTTTGCTGACGCCGCGAGGAATTATCATGGATATAACGTGACAACACTTCTTTACCTGAACCGCTCGGCCCCAATACCATAACGGTGGCCTCAGAGCGTGCCACCTTTTTAGCCAGTTGCAATAACTCCAGGCTTTTCGCATCGCCTACTATTGGCTGGCGCGACTCCACTTTTTGCGCTGGCGCGTAGCGCCCTACCAGGTTCAGTAATACTTCTGGCGCGAAAGGTTTAGACAAATAATCTGTTGCGCCATCCCGCATTGCACTGACCGCATCGTCAACGGTGGCATAGGCGGTCATCAGTAACACTGGCAGATTAGCATCTTTGCTCTTGATTGCTTTAAGTAGGGCCAGGCCGTTCATTTCGCCCATTTGGATATCGCTGACGACAATGTCTACCGCTTGCCGGGATAGCATCATGATAGCCTGTTCAGCGCTGTCGGCTGCAACCACCTGATAGTCAGCGAGCAACAGCGTATCTACCAGCGCTTCGCGCAAACCAGCATCGTCTTCAACGATAAGTACGGTCGTTTTTGGCATAGGTTATTCCTCTGTACTGTCCGCAGCAGCCGCCGTCTCGGTGGCAATTGTGCGAGGTAATAAAATTGAAAAACACGCACCTTGTTCAGGCGCATTCTCTATTGCAACTTGCCCCTGATGGGCACTTACGACAGACTTCACCACAGCAAGGCCTAATCCAGTGCCATGCGTTTTTGTAGTGTAAAATGGCTCAAAGATTTTATGTCTGAGTTCACTGGCAATACCGGGGCCGCAATCACTAACCTTAATGTTCAGCCACTTATCCTGCACATTAAAATCAACAGTCACGTCGCTGCCCTTAGGGCTTATCTGACTGGCATTCTGGATAAGGTTGAGTAAGGCACCCTGTAATGCAGTGAGGTTGCCGGTAATTTCAGCTGACGTATCCGTACCATTAAAAATCACATTTTGCGCTTTACCCTGAGTTATAGTCTGGGCGGTACTGGCAATGGCGTTGTACAGATCATCAACTGAAATATCACTGACAACCTGCTGCTCGCCACTTTTGGCAAACAGCAGCATATCGTTTACCTGACTTTCGAGTTCTTTTAAGCGGTCTTGTAGCTTACCTGCAAATTGAACGCCTGCATCGGCTTTAAGGTTTGTGCGCGTTAAGTTAGCTGCGTATAACATTGCTGCTGACAAGGGAGTGCGAATTTGGTGAGCCAACGATGCCACCATTCTGCCTAGTGACGACAAACGTTGCAGGTGACTTAACCGGGCCTGAAGCTGCCGTGTTTCGGTAAGGTCGGTCAGTACAATAAGCTGTCCTGGCTCATTGACGAGTGGCGTAATAGAGAGTTTTACCCGACGCCCATCGAACAACGAGACTTCATGGCCATCATCCGCACGGGGATTAAATGAACGCGCAATGATAGTTCGCCACAATTCGCCTTCCAACGGCTCGCCCAGCAACAAGGTAGCTTGTTCGTTGGCCTGACGTACGAAGCCCTTACCATCCAGAACAATCACGCCTGCTGGCATCACCTGCAATAAATGATTCAGGCGCGACGCTTGTTGTCGAAGTGAATCTAATTCTTGCTGTTGCGATTTTGCAGACTCACGCACCAACGATAAATCGGTTAACGGCTGATGCTGCTTTACCGTGTTAACGGGCATAGCTTCTATGGTAGTGGCAGAACGACTTTTTAATGCCATACGTTCCTCGTCAATTAGCAGACACAATGTGGACTACAAAGGAACTAGCATGAGTCGTGCCAGTAATTACTCTTTATTTTTCAGCATCTTAAGTTGATATCATGAAAGGGGCACCTGTCAATTTAATGACAAATCGATGCCTGAGAGGCAGGTTGCATCAATAAAAAACAATCAGTCCCGCTGAATATTGTATTTGCGCATCTTTTCTACCAGCGTAGTTCTGCGCATACCTAGCTTATCAGCCGCACGGGCTACTACCCAGTCCTGCTGCTCGAGTGCTTGCTGTATAAGGTTAATTTCCAACTCAGACAAGTATTCTTTAAGATTAACCCCTTCATCTGGCAAGAAACTACTTAGAAGCGGTTCAGTAAGTGCGTCGTCACAAATATCCGTATCGGATGAATCCTGTGACGCAGCCTCAGCAAAAAGTTCGTTGAAGGCATCACGTTCAAGTACTTCTTCCGGGTAGTCAGGCTCAAAGGCTTCCATGTCGCCATACTGATATTTTTCAGGTAGATCCTGAACATCCACAATCTGACCTGGGAATAAAATCATTAAGCGCTCAACCAGATTGGACAACTCCCTGACATTGCCCGACCAGTTATGCTCCATTAGTGACTCGATTGCACGTTCAGTGAATTTTACCGGTGAAACGCCATCGCCCTGAATACGACTAATTAATTCCTGTAACAGCAGTGGTATATCTTCTCTGCGTTCACGTAATGCAGGACTATCAATTGGAAACACATTAAGGCGATAGTAGAGATCTTCACGAAACTTATCTTCTTCGATTAATTTATCGAGATCCCGGTGGGTAGCGGCAATAATCCGAACATTGCATTTCAGCGGGCGATTACCACCTACCCGCTCGAAAATCCGTTCCTGCAGAACTCGCAGCAACTTTACCTGCATTTGCAATGGCATATCGCCAATCTCATCGAGAAACAAGGTACCGTTTTCGGCCAGCTCAAAGCGTCCTTTACGCGCACTGATTGCACCGGTAAACGCGCCTTTTTCGTGACCAAACAATTCGCTTTCAAGCAACTCTCCGGGAATTGCACCACAATTCACCGGTATAAAGGGGCCGTCTTTACGCTCAGATAAAAAATGCACGTTACGCGCGACGACTTCTTTACCGGTGCCAGACTCGCCAAGGATCAACACCGTTGCGTCGGTGGGCGCAACCTGCTCAACCAACCTGCGAACCCCCTGAATTTGTTCGCTTCTTCCCACCAGACTACGAAACAGCCGGGTTTTAGTCGGCACCACACCATTACGCACAGGGTGGCTGCGAATATATTCCTGACAACGATGAATAGATTGAGTAAGCGACGGGTATGTAATAGGCGAGTTGATATGACCAACCAAATTGCCCACTGATAATAACGCTGGGTCGGGCATATTTAACGCCACAAAGGGGTGCGTAGGGTACATTTTTATTAGTGACAGCGCACTATCACCATCTTCAACATCAATGATTACCGCGGAAGGAGTTTTACTTTCCAATACACTTTTAGCTTCTGTAATGGACAGTGATACACACGGCTCCCCTAAAAACGTCAGGATCGTGTGTAAGTTTTGCTGCAATGCATTGTTATTGCTAACAAGCAATATATCCTTCATTCATTCCCCGAAACGCTATTGTTATTCTTATTAGTTTATACCAAACCACAGATTTTTGTGTGCGAGTGTCAAAATTTGGACACAATTTTTTTTGCAACAGAACAACCAAATGGCTTGCGCGCTATGATAACCACAACGAGCAAGCGCGTTGCCTGTGTAACTCTGTACTACCTTCGGTTAACACAAGTCTCATTGGTGCCAAACGTCACTATGCTGTGCATTGGCAATTGTAGTCGTAACAATGTGAATCGCAATGAAAAAGGAGATTTTTAGCAATAAAAAAGGCAGGTAAACCTGCCTTTGTATTAATTTTGTACTAACTAACCGTTAAGTAAACTAAGCACCTGACCCTGCTGCTGATTAGATTGAGCCTGTACCGTCAGGGCTGCCTGCCCGGTCACATCGTTAACGGCTTGCTGCGAAGCGGCTTGCGCGTAGTCGGTATCCTGAATACGACTTCTTGCCGCTGCCTGATTAACATTGGTTTCGGTTAAGTTTCGGGCCGTTGAATCAAATTGACTTTGAATTGCCCCCAAATCGCCGCGCGCACTGCCAACAGTTTCGATCGCACTATCTGCCGCGGCAAGCGCCTCATCGACTGATTGTGACGTAATATCTATGCCCAAAACATCTGACAAACGGCTGCCGATATCGTTAGTATCGACACTGATATTCTGCCCTGCCTGACTACCTACCAGAAAATCAATGGAGCCTTCTTCCGATAGCAGTGGTTTACCGGCGAATTCTGTTCGCTCAATGGTTTGAGATATATTTTCCTGCAGCTGAGTAATTTCAGATTGAATAGCCTGACGATCAGCGTCGCTTAAAATGCCGCTGCCTGCCTGTAAACTCAATTCCCGAATTCGACTCACATCATTATTGATGCCTTCCAGGCCGCTCTCGGCAACCTGAGCCAGCGAGATGCCGTCATATGCATTGTTAACAGCCTGACGGCCGCCTTCAACTTCTGACGTCAGACGGTCGATAATTTGCTGTGCAGACGCCCCGTCGGCAGCACTATTTATTTGCTTACCCGACGCAAGTTGTTCTGACAGTTTGTTTTGTCGTTGCTGAACTTGTTCTAACAGCGACATTGGTTTGTCTGAATTAAAATTAATCATACCTTTCACCTCACAATCATTTTAGCACTTGCACAAACATTCGCCAACTGCAGACCAGGTGATAACAGGCAAAAGCATGTATACAAAACGATACCTTTGTATAGTTACGTGTTATTGGTTCGACGTTTTAGGGCGTATCAACCTGTAACCCGGGTAACACACTTTTTCCCAAAACTACTATATAATCCCGGCTTAAGATAATGATTGAATAGTGATGGCTACGCTGCACTTCGTTGCATGATGCGGCTGGTAAGCCAATAAAACCTATATTTATTGAGAAGATTGCATGACGACAGTAGTAACTTACGGAACATTTGACCTCTTCCACATAGGCCATGTCAGGTTGTTGAAACGACTGAAAGCATTGGGCGATCGCTTAGTGATAGGCTTGTCATCCGATGAATTTAATGTGGTAAAAGGCAAACAGGTCATTATTCCTTATGCTGACCGCCGCGAAATACTGCTCTCCTGTCGCTATGTTGATGATGTATTTCAGGAAAATACCTGGGAACAAAAACGTCAGGACTTGCTGCGGGAAAAGGCCGACATTTTCGCGATGGGCGACGACTGGGCAGGTAAATTCGATGACTTACAAGACATTGTAAAAGTGCTCTATCTTCCTCGCACTCAGGACGTGTCTACCACTGAACTTAAAACGGTCATCAAAGAAATCCATGACGAAAGGTTACGTGAAGTGCAAAATGTGGCGGCGCATCTTAATGATTTGCTTAGTAAACTGTAAAACCAGGC
Organism: Alteromonadaceae bacterium; assembly: GCA_013373625.1. Classification (GTDB taxonomy): domain Bacteria; phylum Pseudomonadota; class Gammaproteobacteria; order Enterobacterales; family Alteromonadaceae; genus Alteromonas. The sequence continues at coordinate 38,805 of JABXHM010000083.1, forward strand.
TATGACTAGTATTTAGTATTGATATAAACAGGCATCAGTACTGTAGGCTATTCCATTAACGTACTGGTAATTTTATAAATCTCGTCATCGGTCAAATAAGGATGCATTGGCAAACTAAAACAGCGCTCGGCTAATTGCTCTGAAATCGGACATGGCATCGACAGAGCCTTATCCGTTTTAAACGCAGTTTGTTGATGCATGCAAGTGCTGTAATAAATAGCGGTAGGAATATCCTGCTCCTTTAACAGTTGTTGATAATATTCCCGGGGGCGTCTCATCGCCTGCATCGTATACTGTGCCCAGCTACTGGTAAATTGCGCCTGGCAGCGCGGTGTTTGTAAACCGTCATGGGCGTTCAGCAAAGTGTTGTATTGCGACGCAATGTACTGACGACGCTTAAGCTCTTCGGGGAAAAGCGTAAGTTTTTCTAGTAGAATAGCAGCTTGGATAGTATCTAAACGGCTGTTCATACCAATCCGTACGTTATCGTACTTATTTTTACCTTTTCCGTGTACCCGCAGAGATCTGACCATTTCAGCCAGTTCATCATTATTGGTGAAAATAGCTCCTCCGTCACCATAACACCCCAGTGGCTTAGCTGGGAAAAAGCTGGTTGTAGCGATGTCACCAAAACTACCAGAGCGATGATTTTTTAAGGTACCACCAAAACCCTGAGCAGCATCTTCAATGACTAACAAGCCATGCTGCCGCGCAATGTCGTTAATGCGAACATAGTCTGCTGGCTGACCAAACAAATCTACCGCCATAATGGCTTTCAAATTTAAATTTGTATGAGTTTGAACGTGGCGAATAGTGTCTTCGAGATGCGCTACCGACAGGTTAAATGTGTTTGGATCTGAGTCAACAAATACGGGCGTAGCCCCAACAAACGCGACAGCCTCGGCCGAAGCAAAAAAGGTAAAGGTGGGCACAATAACCGCATCGCCCTGCTTTATCCCCAAAACCATCAGCGCTATTTGCAAAGCATCCGTACCGTTTGCACAGCTGATAGCGTGCTTTACTCCAACGTAATCAGCCAGCTTATACTCTAACTCATGAACCTCCGGGCCCATAATATACTGGCCATGAGCGAGAACCTGTTTAATACGCCCATCAATTTTTTTCTGACAAAACTGATACTGCGCCTGGAGGTCGATAAACTGCATTACGCGTTAACCTTACCGAGTTTAAGCAAAGTGCTGCCGCTGAGTTGATAAGTCACCTGCTGATGCGGGCACACTGCCGTGGCCTCGCCGGTCAATGGCATTTCAAGTTGCTCGCCATATTCACTCATCCAGCCCACCTGCTTAGCTGGTACGCCTACCATTAAGGCATAATCAGGCACGTCCTTATTGATTACCGCCCCGGCGCCAATAAATGCAAAGCGGCCAATGGTAACACCACATACAATGGTGCAATTAGCACCCAGTGTAGCGCCCTGTTTTACTCTCGTTGTTTTATACTCACCTTTACGAACAATTGCACTGCGCGGGTTATACGCATTGGTAAACACCATGCTGGGGCCACAAAACACATCGTTTTCGAGGATAACGTTATCGTACACTGACACATTGTTGTATATTTTGCAGTTATCCCCAATCACTGCGGCATTGCCGATAAACACATTTTGGCCTAAGGAACACTGACGGCCAATTCTGGCCCCGCCACAAACATGCGAAAAATGCCACACTTTGGAGTCTTCGCCAATTTCAGCGCCTTCGTCAACAATTGCAGTATCGTGAAAATATATATCCACGTTATTGAACCAATTGCTGCAGGAATGGATGGGTTGGATTACCTGACTCTCTCACAACCTCACCTTTTTGAATTTCACTTACTGTCTCAACACAATGCCTGGCATCGGCAATACCATAACCCCGACCCGCCAGAATTTCCTGATAACTTACCGTATGAAGATCGGTAAAGCCTTGAGAAAATTCGATTTCGTCGCCGTCGACAGTTATCGAACGATAGGTACTCTGTTTAGCTTTTACCGACTCTGGTAAGTCAGCAGCATCGATGGATAAAAACCAAGGCACCCTGGCTTTGTCGTATTCCAGATAACCACAGGCTTTTTTGTCATCAGCATAATGCAGCTCGTTGCACACTAAGTCTCCAAATATGAAATGCAGCATATCAAAGAAGTGAACACCAATATTGGTAGCAATACCAAAAGACTTTCGAGGATCGCCCTTCCAGCTTTCCATGTACCATTTACCGCGAGAGGTAATATAGGTAAGTTCCACTTCATATTTACCTTCGCGCTTTTCACTCTTAACCTTGTCTTTTAGCGCCAGAATCGCTTCATGGTGTCTCAGTTGCAATATGTTGTAAACCTTTTGCCCGGTCTCTTGCTCAATAAGCAATAAATCGTCTAGCAATTCAACACTGGGCACCAAAGGCTTTTCACAAATTACATCGCACCCTAGTCTCAGGCCCGCAGCGATATGAGCATGATGAAGGTAATTGGGTGAACACACTGATACATAGTCCAGCTGACTTCCCTGTTCTCTTTTTATCTTATGCGCATGCTCATAAAAGCGCTCGAATTCGGTAAAAAACTCGCTAGTGGGAGATATACTGTCGATAATACCCACTGAGTCATTTTTGTCGTAGCACACTGCTAAATGATGATTCGTTTCTTTTATCGCTTTCATATGGCGCGGGGCGATGTATCCGGAAGCACCAATTAATGCAAAATTTTTCATACTGATACGTCTTTTCTTATGCTTTGATAATATTTGCCATTGGCTGCTTAAAATGGCCCCGGGTATCGATAATGAGTTTGGCATTCTGCTCAATCAGTGCATAGTCAAAAGCATCGTGAGCAGTGGCCAGTACCACTGCATCATATAAAGCCAACTGTTCGGCAGTTAGCTTTACGCTGGTCAACTCAAAATTGTACTTTCGAACTTTCGGTAACCGGGCAACATGAGGGTCCGAATACTCAACTCTGGCCCCCTTTTGCAAAAGCAAGTCGAGCAACTGCAATGAGGGTGATTCGCGCATATCGTCCACATTCTTTTTATAGGCAATTCCTAGTAACAATATCCGACTGCCATTAATTGCTTTTTTGTGTTTATTCAGTGCATCAGCGACTTTATCAACTACCCACAGCGGCATTGCAGAATTAACTTCGCCAGCCAATTCAATAAAGTGTGTATGTACACCATATTCCCTAGCTTTCCAAGTTAAATAGAACGGGTCTACCGGTATGCAATGACCCCCAATACCAGGCCCAGGGTAATATGCAGTAAAGCCAAAGGGCTTGGTTGCTGCGGCATTTATCACTTCGTGAATATCTATTCCCATTTTGTCCGCAACGATTTTCATTTCATTAACTAAGCCTATATTCACGGCCCGGTGTATGTTTTCCAACAGTTTAGTCATCTCTGCGGTCTGAGTACTTGAAACAGGTACCACCTTATCAACTGCTGCTTGATAAAGCGCAATACCAACCTTCAGGCAAGCCTCAGTGCAGCCGCCAACAACTTTTGGGATAGTTTGGGTTGTATATAGCCGATTACCCGGATCTTCACGTTCGGGTGAATAAACTAAAAAGATATCTTCACCAACTACTAACCCCTGCTTTTCGATTCTTGGTCGAAGCTCTTCCTCGGTGGTACCCGGGTATGTAGTACTTTCAAGCGATACTACCTGCCCCGGCCTTAAATAAGGCTGAATCTGTTCCATCGTACTAAAAATGAAACTTAAATCAGGCTCACGGTATTTATTTAAAGGAGTCGGCACACACAGTATAATCGCATCACACTCATTGATCCGGCTGAAGTCAGTGCTGGCTTTTAAACCTTTCTTCAGTGCAGCAAAAAGTGAGCCTACCGAAATATGTTCGATATAACTTTGGCCCTCATTAATAGCAGTTACTCTTTCAGGCACGATATCAAAACCAATAACTTGCTGAAACCTATCTGCATACCTCATTGCCAGTGGAAGGCCTACGTAGCCCATGCCCACAATGCCAATGGTTGCGTTTTCGTTTTTCAGTAATGACAATAAGTTGTTACACAAGTTGAGCTCCGACAAAGAGATGTTGTTCTGATTTAACAAGATACCAAAATATCGGCAATTATGACGTTAACTAAAGAGACATACTCCAAACTTTTGTTAAAGAAAACTGTTAATATCCCGATATATATCACAATGACTACTATAAAGTAGTAAGAAATAAAGTACTTTAGGTAGAGTAATGGACCTCCTAATTTCCGGGTGCTTATAAGCTCTTCAAGTAATATTTGTAAGCAGGTTTGTAACAGCAAACCAAAAGCTCACAATGATACTCGATAGTTATTATTTATTCGCTTTGGGTAAAAATCATGATTGCTTTGAACCGTCCATTTGTGCCGCCTGTAGAAGAATTCAATGACTTCGTTAAATCTGCCAACGAAATAGCCTGGCTGTCAAATTTTGGTCCACTTGAAACGCGTCTAACAGAAGAGCTAAAAGCCTACTTGGGGGTTGAACATTTGCTTTTAGTAAACAATGGTTCAACAGCGTTACAGATCGCGTATCGAACGTTCAATATAAAACACGCACTTACAACGCCATTTTCTTTTATTGCTACAGCCTCGACATTAGACTGGTTGAACATAGACTTTAGTTTTGCAGACATTAACCCGTTTGATTTCAATATTCATCCAGACAACGTTCTGCAAGGCATTACCGATAATCCTAATGTTGACAGTGTGGTAGCCACACACATTTATGGTAACCCATGTGATGTGCGTGCTCTGGAGACGCTTTGTCAAGAGCACAACAAAACGTTGATTTTTGATGCCGCCCATGCATTTTCAATCGAATTTGATGGCGAAAGCATTCTTAATTTCGGCGATGCCAGTATTTTGTCATTTCATGCGACAAAGATATTTAACTCCATTGAAGGCGGCGCCATCGTTTTCAGGAACAAACGAGACTATGATATAGCCCGTGAAATGACGTGTTTTGGTATGGATAAAACCGCAGTTATCAATCGCACCGGTATTAATGCGAAAATGAATGAATATCAAGCTGCTGCAGGGCTTGTCTGCCTGCAACATTTTGAAGAAATTCTGCAACATCGTAGGCAGCTATTTGCAACATACCAAGCATTATTATCAGATATCGCTTCCTTTCCGCACTGGCACCCTAATGCGAGTACAAGCGGCGCGTACATGCCTTTAATACTTGCCAATGAACAGCAATTACTTGCAGTTGGCGAGGCTTTTGACGCGCATGGGATTGGTTACAGGCGTTATTTTCACCCAGAGCTAAGCTCATATTACCCTGATAAAAAGACATACCCATCTTCTTTAGACGTAGTAAAAGATATTGCTCCAAGAGTGATGTGCATCCCTCTTCATGCCTACTTAACATTAGAAGAGGTCGAAGAAGTTTGTAGTGTTATTCGTGATGTAGTTTCATGAAAATCGGCATTATGCAGCCCTATTTGTTCCCTTATATCGGCTACTTTCAGCTAATCCAGGCCGTTGACATCTTTGTATTCTTAGATGATGTAAATTATATAAAGCGAGGATACATTAACCGGAACGAGATATTATTAAACGGGCATCCTCACAGGTTTACCAAACCAGTTAATCAGGTATCGCAAAACAGATTTATCAATCAGCATCAATACAGTAAACAATGCAACCTCATAACCGTATTTGAGCAAGCCTATAAGAATGCTCCAAATTATACCGCGATTATGCCAATGCTAACCTCCATATTAAACGCAAGTGGGAATGTTGCCTACGTTAACGGGAGTGCAATAAAGTTGGTATTTGAATACCTTGGGCTACACAAGCAATTCGCGTTTTCATCAGAAATAGAACACGACACAGCTTTGCGGGGGCAGGATAAAATTATTGCAATTTGTAAGGCAGTCGATGCGTTGACTTATGTCAACCCACCTGGAGGCCGATCTCTGTATGATGAAATTACATTTGCAAGAGCGGGGCTTGAATTAACGTTTCTCAGCCCCGAACTGGGCTCATATCCGCAGCTATCAGACGAATTTATTCCATCATTGTCTCTTATTGATATGTTAATGATGAACTCTGAGCCTGCGATAGTGGAACAGCTTAACGACTACAAATTACTAAGGGAATAACGTGGACATTATTAGTATTGATACCTGTAATTCCTCCCTGGATGTTCAGAAAACGAAGAGCTTGCTATACCAACTCAGCAATTCTGAGATACCCATTGTTTTTAAAAACGGCATGTCAAAAATGAATCGCCAGCAGTGGTATGACTTTCTTGAACAGGACTGTCAGCTTATCCCCGACAAGCGGCATTTTGACAATACCCAGTCGCTGAAAATCCAGGATTGGTGGGAAATTTCTTATCAACCCGATAAAGCTGAAACCTATGCTTATAGTGCTACACGACAACCATTACACACCGATAATGCATGGTTTTCAAACCCGGCAGAGCTCAATTTTTTCGTTATGCATAAACAAGCTATTGAAGGCGGCAAACAAACCATTTATCCGCTATCAATACTAATGGAAGATCTACAAACAAAAACACCAGAGTTATTGAATGACTTAACATCAATCCCGGTAACCATCAAAAAAGGAGAAGGTGCTGAAGAGCATATTACCCCAATAATCAAACTCGGAAACTCCCCAACCATTTTTTGGAATTATTACCGAACTCAGAAAGCCACACCTGCAATTGCAAATATGTGCCAGGCTTTCTTTGACTTTCTCGCAGAACAAGAAAATACCTCATCTGTATTCAGATTACCTTCAGATACGGGAGATTGTTTTGTTTTTAATGACGCCAAGCTTTTACATGGGCGCGAAGCCTTTAGTGCACGCCAATCCCGCGACCGGGTGCTGTATCAATCTATGTGGCGATTACCGTGAAAGAGAGACCTATTTTTTTACTAGGTGTTGGTTGTCAGAAAGGGGGGACCAGCTGGCTACACCATTATCTACAACATCACCCACAAGCGGATTTAGGGCTTGCAAAGGAATATCATTTTTTCAATGGTATGTATGCAGAATCAGGTCCTTCCGTAAGAGCATACTTTGAGCAACAATTAGCGGCTGCACCACCAGATAGTATTCTACACCAGCATTTAACACATCAATTGAGCTTTTTTGAAGCGCCAAAACGCTACTATCAGTATTTTCAGTCATTAGACAAAGGGCTTGTAGGTGATATAACCCCTGCCTATGCGATGCTCAGCAAGGACACTTTTACTCTTGCAAAAACTCAATTGGAAGCACATGGATTCCAGGTCAAGGTTGTGTTCATTCTTAGAGATCCGCTAGAACGTATTTGGTCAGCAATACGCATGCACAAAAAAATTTATCCGCAAAACTTTATTAACAAACCAACAGCGGAATCAGATGATCTGGCAATCTTAAAGGCATACAACGAGTGGCACATTGAAGTTCGTACCCGGTATGAGAAAACCATTACAAATCTTGAAGCCGTGTTTTCAAGGGAAGCCCTTCACTATATATTCTACGAAGAATTCCCTACCCCGGATACCATGCAACCCCTGTGTGAGTTTCTGGAGATCGATTATATCGAGAAAGATTTTGCCACACGGGTAAACAGTCAGTCAAAATCGACCGAGTTATCACTACAAACATGTGAAACCGTCATCAGACATTACGCATCCACTTACAAGTTCATTCAGGGGAAATTCGGCATTAACAAAGTCAATAAAATTTGGCCAAATGCGTCAAAACTTGAGACTTAAAAATGTATGCTTGTTTGAGATATATTTAACTAATGGTATCAAAAACCGAGGCGCTAACCTCTTATCAATCGTTTGAGCTGCATACTTCGGTAACAGTTACTTTTTATTACTTATTTTGATAATAGGTAAGTATATAAAGAATCGTTCCAAATGAATGGACATTAAATGCCAAAAAGTGTCTGTGCTTTAAACAAACGAACGCTGTCTTTGATGAATTATGCATCGCGACCAAATTTAGGTAAGTGGAGCCTTCAAAATTGAATTCGAACCTGGAAAAACATATATTAACTATCTCACATCAGCGACTCGCGACTAGCCCCTAAATAATTAGCCTTACTAAAGTTAAGTAGATTGATGTGGATGCTTTTTTTTTAAAATTTGCAGTTAAACCTACACAGACTAAGTTCTAATACCGCAAGGGTAAAACAATGTATGATGTGAGATAGTCACAGAAGATTAAATTGATAAGCTAAACTCATTGTTGAGTGGCGAAATCTCAATTTTTTTAATTGTAAGTGAGTGTAGTCCGATTGAAGTGAAAATAGTGTAGTGAGTCGTGAAAAACGAGACTGTAAGACATTTTATGTAAGCCGCTGTTTATGATATTGATATGCGGTCGTTGTAAATAACGAGAAACTGACACAAGTGGCTTTCCAAGCTCTTATTGGTATTGTCCATTTATTGGATATCCAGTGAAGTGCCAGATACAGTATTTTCATCACAGAATCGTCTGTCGGTAACGACAGTGTAATTGTTTAAATAAAAATAAAAAGGAAAGTCAATGGGAATGTTTTTATCGGATCTACAGGCAGTGCTGCATGTGTTAGGTAATACACATTACGATAAGGATTGTGTGGTCACTTATGGAACACAAACTATTCGCGGCCCCTTAAGCGACGTCATTGCCTACAGTGTTAAAAACAACCTTGAATTAAATGATATATCTGAAAAGGACCTTTACAGTGAGAGTAAGAGAGGTCTTGATTCAAATCTTGAATGCAATGTCTTATTTAAAATGCTTGGGTTCAAAGAAATTATCAACCTCGACCTGCTTAAGAATACGCCATACGCTTATATCCATGATTTATCGACCCCCATACCTGAAGACATGCATGGTATTGCCTCCCTTGTAATAGATGGTACAACCGGATATCACGTTTTTGATAGAGCTCAGTCTCTGAAAAATGTTGCTCGACTGCTTGCCAAAGGCGGACTTGCTATTCATACCTTTTTGATTGATCCTCTTAAACCGCATTTTACTTCTTACAATCCTCAGTCACTTGCCCAATTCTATTTAAAAAACGGTTTTGGAGAGCTTCAGTTGTATGTGTGTAACCGAGCTCAATCCAATACGTTTTATAAATTTCATGGTGATCTCAATGGTCCCATTGGTCTCGATATGAGCGAAAAATATTGTCTTGTTTTTGCTTGCAAGAAATTGGAAGACGTAGAAGTGACGTCCAATATAATTGAACATGGTTATAGCCAGACTATTAGGTATCAGGAACTAATAGATAGTTTAGCTTCAATTCTTAACGGTAAAAAATATGCAGTATGGGGCACCGGGGCTCATTACGAAAGGTATTATCGTTCTTTCGTCAGTGCTGCCTGCAATCAAGAAAAGATGTGGGGATTTGTAGATAATGATAAACAAAAATGGGGGCAAGACTTAGATGGTTTCAAAGTTCATTCTCCCAAAGATCTTGTGGAGTCCGGTGTTGAGATCGTATTAATTGCAAGCCAAAGACAACCTGAAATTTTTCAGCAACTCTGCGAAACACTTTATTCCAATGTAAATGCTATAAGAAATACCTATTTGCTTTATCAGGACAATATAGACATTAAACGCTTAAATAGAGCAATGGATGAATATACATTTAGTCTTGGCATAAAAAACCCAATGTCATTAGTAAATTAGTGTGATTACCAAGGGACTATGTCGGTCTGGTTACCGAGCGACTTTGTCGTAGTAAGCATATCAGCCAGTTGTTAAACTGCTATGATTTGTGCCGATACTGGAGTGAGCGCGAATTCAGTTAATAACCTGCTAAACCGCTATATTTTTAATATCAGTTGCAACACAACCATACGATTTTACAATCACTTAGTGACCTTGCCCTATCTCGCATTTCTGGCGAAAGACAAGCTGGAGCCTGCCACTAACGCTAGCGCTGATCCTCGCCGCGCTTATCTAGCAGCGGCGCTGCCTTTATATTGTTGATCTGTTATGTTTGCTATTATTAGCATAATTATGGCGGTTCTATTAATGATAGCGCCGCTTGTGATGATGACCTTAATCGCCTTAGCCAGCATCTTTTTAGGGCTGAACATTGTGCTGGAAATACAAGCCCTCTGGGTGAGTGTTGGCGATGTGACTAAAACCCAGTCGTATTTCCAGATAGTGCGAAAAACAATGTTATTTACGGCTCAGGCAAAGAAGAATATGATGAGCAACGCGTTTGGGATGGCCTAAAACTTGCAAAATCTAATTATTTGGTTAGGGCTATAAGAATGGATTAGAGACTGTTTTGCTGAGTGATACAGCGTCACTCTCGGGTGGACAAAAACAGCGCTTAATGCTGGCGCGTATGTTTTATCGCCAAGCAGATATTCTCATTTTGGACGAGGCAACCTCTGTATCGGATAAGTATGACCGAGCAAGCCATCAACACTGCACTAGATGCTTTAAGAGCTCAGGGGAACGACCATATGTATCGCTCACCGCTTGTCGACCATTCAAAAAGCCGATAGTATTTTATCGCTTGATAATGGCGTACTTGAAGATCAGGGAACGCTTAATGCCCTGCAAACACAAAACAAATTATTTAATAATAGTTAGTGGAGCTTGCAAAATTGACACACGCGAATGAAATATACGACCACCTTAATGCAGAGCCCCCGCAAATATCTCTCGAAGCGATTTCTACTGAGATTGATTTAAAGTCAGTTCGAGATGTTATGTTCTATAATATCGGCAAAATTCCCACTCTCGCAGGTCCGCGCGTTGTTCCATGCGCCAAGCCTAATCACATAAAAGAGGCATTACGCTCTACAAACATTGTTGGCATCATAACGACAGACGCACTCGCCGATCAGGTACCGGAACATTTAGGCTTGATTGTTGATGATAACCCCATCAGAGCTGCGTACCTTATCCATGAGCATCTATGCACTGTGCCTGGTCACTATTGGCAAGATTTTCCAACAGTTATATGCGATACCGCCACCATTCATCCAAATGCCAGCATCGCCGATAAAAATGTTATTATCGGTCAGCATTCACAAATTGGTGCAGGCACTGTGATTGCAGAGCGCACGCTCATTGGAGCGCATTGTGATATTGGGCTAGGCGTAACCATTGGTAGTGACGCCTTTGAGGTCGTTACTTTACACAACAATAAACGCAGAGTTTTGCGTCAAGGCGGTGGAGTACGAATCGGCAATCACGTTACCATTCAGTCACAAAGCAACATCGTGCGCGCCACCTTTGCAGGCTTTACCGAAATTGGTGATGAAACCTGTATTGATGCGTTGGTTCATGTGGCGCATGATTGCATAATCGGAAAACGAGTAACCATTACGGCCTGTGCCGAAATTTCTGGCCGTGTCCACGTAAAAGACAACGCGTGGCTTGGCCCTAATTGTTCGATTGTAAATGGCCTGACCATTGGCGAGGGCAGTAGAGTAAGTATTGGCTCTACAGTTATCAGAGATGTCATGGATGGGCAAACGGTCACAGGAAACTTTGCGATTGAACACCAGAAATGGCTTAAATTTATACGCTCACTTGTCAAATAACCTTCCATTGAGGATGCACACAGCATGAACATTATCTCTGTAATCGGTAACCGTCCTCAATTTATCAAGGCCGCAATCGTACAAAAGGCCTGGCGTGAATCACCAATGCGTGAGGATATGAATTTTAAGTTGGTGCATACAGGCCAGCACTACGACACCAACCTCAGCGACATTTTTTTTGAGGAGCTTCAAATCGGTGAACCTGATTTTCACCTGAATATCGGCTCCTTGAGCACAACAAAACAAATTTCCACTATGATCGCCAAATTATCAGATGTGTTTGAATCAGAAAGCCCTGATGCTGTGGTTGTTTACGGAGATACAAATTCTACAATTGCAGGCTCCATTACGGCCGGGCACATGAACATCCCTGTGATCCATATTGAAGCGGGAGAACGCATGTATCTGCGTCAAAACCAGCCTGAAGAGTTGAACCGTATCGTCACTGACACACTCGCTAGCTTGTGCCTGACAGCCTCCAAAAAGGCCGAAGTTCAATTAAAAGCAGAAGGCATCAACGCCGAACGCATCAGCTTTACCGGTGACACAATGTATGATTTGTTCTTAGCCACACAGCCTAAAATAACCGATAACGCTGATGCTATGTTGACACGCTACAATCTGACTGCAGACAACTATGTACTTGCGACCATTCACAGAGCAGAAAATACTGATAATCACGAGGTACTGTTAAATATTTTTGAAAATTTAGACAATTGCGATTCTACTGTTGTCATGCCCCTGCACCCTCGCACAGCAAACATTTTAAGAGAGTTGGGGTGGACCGCCAAGAACAACCTTCAAATCATTGAGCCTGTTGGTTACTTTGATATAATGGGATTATTACATCATGCGCGCCTAGTTGTAACAGATTCTGGCGGCTTGTCGCGCGAAAGCTTTTGGGCAAAGAAAGTCAGTATCGTACCCATGAGCGCCCCTCCATGGCCGGAAATTCACCAATTAGGCTGGATGAATATGGTCGTGCCGCATGGTGATGCCATCGCCCAAAAGATCCAGAGTGCCAGCCCATCCACAAATTGGCCAGACGACCTGTTCGGCGAAGGCAATGCCGGCGTCAAAATTGTGGCGCGAATACATGATTTTTTAAGCGCTCGAAATCAGAGCGCAATTACATGGCGACCAAACGCCCTTTAACGCGTGTAACGCATTTAAGAAATGCTCTGTCAATCTCTCATAGTTATGGTGTTCCAAAACAAAACTGCGTCCACTCTCACCCATTTCTTCGCGTCGAGCGGCTTCAAACAAGCCATCGTTTATATGATCTGCAATATCTTGAAGATTTCCACCATCCACTTTATAGCCACAATGTCTGCTCTGGACGATGTCGTTTATAGGTATGCGTGTTAGCTGCTAGCAATGATGTCCTTTTCAAAGATCGGCATCTCAATGTGCAGAGTGTTTTGCTTGTAGTCTAGTGTCCTTTGAGGTAGAAAAATTCATTACCCTAGGTTCGGAATACGTACACAAGAGACTGTTAGTTTAGATCTCGCTCTTTTGTCAAAAATTTCAGATTAAGTCGAGACTAATTCAACTAGTGATAACTGCTTATTAGTTGCAAGCCAAAGACAGCCTGAAATTTTTCATCTACTCTGCGAAACACTTTATTCCAATGTAAATACAATAAGAAATACCTATTTGCTTTATCAGGCCAATATAGACATTTAACGCTTAAATAAAGCAATGGATGAATTCACAATTAGTCTTGGAATAAAAAAACGAATGTCATTATGACATTCTTTTTCTTAAAGGTAGAAAGTTTGAAAATTATAGCCATTTGTTCTTTAACTGTTCAATCTCCGCTTTACTGTAAAGAGCTGTTATATATTTTGAGCGATAAAGTCTATCTAGTTGCCACTCAGTGAAGGTTAGTTCTGTATGGACCATTTTGTATAGTTGGCTGTACCATTTTTCACTTGCATCGTTTTCACGCTGCAACGAAATCCCACCCTTACCAACAAAGTCCATCAGTGGCTTTTCTAGTTCACTAAGATATTCGTGTTTATATAAGAAAAGATCACAATACTGATTCTGCAACTGCCAGCAAGGAGCTTCCGGGTCTAAATCACCAAATTCAGGTTGAATGAATAATCCAAGTTGCTCTTCAATCCAATTATCCGTGTAATAGGTATCGAGATATCCAAAGAGTATGTTGCAAAAGCAGTCTAAAAAACTTTCATTATCAATAAGCGACAGTTCACATCGCTCATAAAGCATGAAATGTAGTGACTGAAAAACAATAGATATCCCTCTTGCTACCGGGTCGCGTACCCCGGTTACTATGCGTAATTTACTGCTCCTTTGTGACAATACACGAGGTAATCGGTAACGAGCATAATACTCAAGTGCAGGCTCATAAAATTTGACAGGTAATCGCTCTAAATCCCATTGTCTGGATACATTTGCCAACATTCCGGGGCCAATACAGTGAGACTTAAAATTTTCAACTCCGGCCCGGTTGAGTGCATTGCATATTGCATACGAACCGACTTTCCCAGGTTGAAAGACAAACACGCCCTGAGTATCTTGTATAAAACCAAGCAGATACTGGATGTACCGCCATTGGTCTACAAAACCTTTTTTATTTTCTACTACCAGATAATCGTAAACCTTCATTGAGTTGAGTTGCCTACGCATCTCAAGACGTGAGACCCCACAAAGGTGGATAATATCGCGCTCGATTTGGTTTATCTGACTGACGTGAAATACGGGAATATTCTGTATTTGTGTACCCGATTTAGCCTCATCATTATCGATAAATCCAACCACTTCTGCACCTTGCTGATGCAGTTGTTTCAGGTGCATTTTCCCCGCAACGCCTGCGCCGAAAATAACAATCTTTTTATCTGACAACTTCATTAAATATACCTGCCCATTGCTTTGCAATCCATGCCAGATCGAAGAAACGAGTGGCCTGCTGTCTGTTGTAAATACGCTGTTCTTCAGTTAACAGTTGAATCACCTCTCCTTGCAACAGGAGGTTTGAATCCATAACCACCATACCGTAACGCTCAGTTAAATGTGCCCATAAGCTTTTGTTTTGCCGGTTAATATATAGAGTTGCGCCGGTGTATAACAGCGCATACATCGTCGATAACGCAATTTGCGTAGTAGTATGCATAACTGCAACATTAATCGTAGATATCCATTTCCCGTAGTCTGCAGGCGCCATAAATGTTTTCAAGGCGAAATAGTCATCAAAAAGTAAGCCACCTTCCTGAGCCACTTTATCTGAATAATCATCCCCGCCATACGACAATGGAGTTATTATTTTGTGATGGGCATTATTTTGAGCCATCGCGCGCAAAATAGGTATGTGATGCATTTCTTCTACAGCACTATGACCTACCATTACATGAGTTTTTTTATTTCGTAGATGGCGATCGCTTAGATATTCCGGCTTTAATGGATTTGGGTAAAAACCGATGAAGTTCCGCGCAGCACTGAGATAGCGCTTACTGGCATGTATGAAATCATATTCCATAAAGGTAATTAGGTTTTGAAACATGCCTTTACTAGCACTTATCTTTTCTTCTATAAACCCCTCACGGGTTGGCACAACATGAATATCTCTTCCCCAGGCAACCCAACTGGCGTTTTTATTCAGCTCAGGATCCAGAATAAAAGGAAATCTCGCGACATTGAAATAACTATGAACCATAACATGACGACTCTGAGCTATAGCCTTTGCAAAAGTTAGTACATCCCTGATTCGACAAGGGTACCAGCAGCCACTTTCATAAAATACTTCGGGGATATCTTTTGAGTCAGCACTAAGAACTTGGTGCGAATCACCCGCGGTATGAAAAATAAAACGATGATCCGAGTGATCAGATTTGAGCATTGTTCTGAACGATTCTGCAAAGCCACCTTTTGGCATTATATGCAAAATACCGTGAGAGGTATTATTCTTAAGTTTAAAGAACCTTTTCGCACAGCTGTATAAAACCTTAAAAGAGTAAAACTGCCATACTACCCAAAACTTCGTAGGAGAACTCTCAACAACATCATAACAATGGCAAAACGGAATATTAAGGCCGAATAATTGGTTGAGCATCTGTTCATAATATTGGCTGGTGACCACCACATAATCTGGTTTCAGTGAGCTAATTTGTGCAAACGAAAAAATGGGGATACCCGCCAGGTTTCCCCCGGCCTTTTGGGGATCATTATCCACAAACCCAACGATATTCAGTCTGTTTTTAAATTCGGACAAGAAAACATTCCCCATCCCTGAAGCTCCAAATAAAACAATACGTTTGGCATTTTGAATTTGCTGCTTAGATTGACTCTTATCTCTCAACATAAACTCCTGCATAACGGCTTGTAATAGCCCCTACTATCAATTTGGATGCATTACCATTTGCATAAATGGTCATCAGGAATACTGCATGTTTTATTAACCACAGCATTTCAAAACCGGAGTAACTTCAATCACACTGTCAGAAAATACGAGTTGGTATTGCTTCATAGTAGATCTTCTACACGGATGAAGCGGAACGACTTCTGTGGCTATTGAACTAACTTTATTTATCGCCTCGAGTAGCTTTTCAAACCGCGACTTACTATCTGTATTTTCAGCGCTATGCGGAGTCAGCAATTTAAAGCAGTCTGGATAATTGATCTCAGGAGAGAACGAGCCTCGGCTATAAAATAAAGCACAATCCATCATGACACTGCCCACGAGTGTAATTTATATTTAAGGTACACCAGCCTTCTACTCTCAGACTACTTACTACATGTTTAGATATACAAAAAAGAAAAGAACTTTTTCGTTCAGTCAAAATTCTGTTCACTCCTTCTGGTATTTGCATGTTACCCCTGCGTAAGCCTGCTTCAACATGAATAACCGGTACCAGCATTTTTGCGGCTGCCAACGCACCAGATAATGTTGAGTTAGTATCACAATAAACCAAAGCATAATCTGACTGCTGAACTAGTAGCTATTGCCCGACTTACTGTGGGCGCTTTATTAAACTGTTGCCTGGCTCCAAGTACCGTCAATATTTTAGCCAAGTTTATCTCTTTTCACGACAGCTAAAACATTGCTGGCAACAACGCGCCAGGATATCCGATTGCGCGCAAATTTCGCAATGTCAGTTTTTCTTATTTCTATAGCTGTTAATGCTTTGTAGAACTTAACCACATCATTAATATCCACTGCTGTGTCATTCTCGGGAACTTTGAGTGCATAGGGGTTATCGTACAAAACAGTATCTTCACAGCTATATATAACGGGCAATCCTGAAGCAAGATACTCGCGAACCTTTAAGGTTGAGCTACGATATAGGTTGATGCGATGTATACCTAAACTTCCAATTGCAACATCAGCACCTATAAATAACTTATTAAGTGCGTCACCAGACTTAAATCCATGGAACTGCACACTCCTGTGTAATTTCATTTCATTGGCTAACGCTTTCAATTTTGGCAGAGCTTCGCCCTCACCAACGATATCTAAATTCACTGTTGTCGCATGTGGAGCTCCGTAATATTCCATCATACCTTTAAGAATTCTATCGACCCCGTGCCAAAGGCTAAGGTTAGCCACTACTAGCAGGTTAATCCCTTCCGATTTATTAGGCGACGAGGCAAGTCTGTACTTCGCGAAATCATTGATCATTGATTCGCTTAACTGATTGTCAAATGGGTGGTTAACACTCCCCATTATTCGCGGTTCATAGGAAGTCGAAAATACATGGTCAACATGTTCAAGCATGGCCTGCCGGTTTGCACGCACGGTATCTAAGTTCGCATCAGGCAACTCAGACTCGTAAGGATATGTTGGAAATTCGATACATTTCAGCGCGGATGATTGCTGCCCAACTTGCTCAAAGAAACGCGCTAAAGTGGGTGAATGAAGCATGGGTTCGTAACGTACGTAAATGAAGTCAGGTTGCACATGACTTACAACACTGACGGAGTTTTCCCAAAAGGTCACCGGTTCATCCTTTGCGTTGATGCCCTGAAACGCCAGCGACTCTGTGACAAACCGGTTGTCATGATACTTCGCCAGGGTCTGAGTACCATACGACATATACAAGCAGAACACCTCACAACCGGCTTGTTCAAACCCTTCCAGCTGGCCCTTTATTTTATTAAAAACACCCGCAAACTGCTGGGAGTGTTCATTGATGCGACTTATTAACAGGACTCTCAAATTGACTACCTTTTCTCTGTAGCAACGTGCAATTTCACAGCACTTATTAACCAGCTTACAAAAAGCTTAAAAGGGGATTGATTTGCGGTTTGCGCCAATCAACCCATTTAGCAGCAACATTGCTTAGCTATCGGCATCATAACCAATTCCATTAATCAGCGGCAGGACTAAAAGTTTAACTCCGAATAGATATCGAGGACTTTATTCTCAAGTTTCAATGAGCGCAAAAAAGCCATAATCTCCCAATAGTAACTCTCACTGCAAATAAGGATACTCTCAACCTCTGTGAAATCGATGTCGTTGAGAGGTAAATATGAAACCCCCTCCAAATGCTTCGGTTGGTCAACATCCTTACTCGTGCCAATGCAGCTATTCACTCGAGCCAAATCAACCCATTTTAACCAGCGTTTAAGGCCCGCACCATCTCCCCATAACAACAACTTTTTAGACGGCGCTACTTGTTGTAACCGATTAATAATGTTCGTTAATTGTCGTTCCGATAACTCAAAAGGTCTTACAGAATAACAAGTTGATAATATATTTTGGTCGGTATAAAAACGCTCAGTTTTCCTGTAACGTCTGTAAAGCAAAGCAAGAATCTGCTCAATCCAGGGGCCATCCTCCTGTGCACTCGGTGAGCAAAGAATTTCCTGGCGGCAACGCAGCAGCATCCAAATTAGCTCTTGTAGCTCAATATGGCCAAGGGACTCTTTTGTATTTGATTGTGCCTCATTGATTCTGTCTTTCAGCGGACGGCTGACCAGATCATAAAAGCCATATTTTAGTGCTCCGGTGAGAGCAGAAACTAACCAGAAAAAACTTAGCACGGCATGCTGCATCTGAGCTTCAGTTAGCAAGTCTGCAAGTACCCTGGCCCGGCTGAGGCGCATGCTCTCAACCTTATTCGACATGGATTGACCATGAACAAAATAGTAGCAACCGATACTGTGGCAGGTAACCACTTTCACGCCATTAAGCGCAAGGCGAAGGTTAAAGTCATAATCCTCATGCCCTCCCTTGACTTTATCAGACGTTGAGAAGCCGCCAGCCTCAACCACCAGCGCAGTGGGATATAAAAAAATATGTGGCGGACCAATATTAATTGCTGCGAGACCGTCAAAAAAATCGCCGAACTTAGGCATAATAACCTGATCGGCGCTGTCATCGCTTCGGGTTAAACAGTAGCCAATAATCGATAGCGTATTAGTACTTGCTCCTAACGAAGACAACTGTGTTTCAATACAATCCGGCAGTAGCCAGTCATCTGCATCGAGAAACTTAATATAATCCCCGCCAGCCTGAGCAATACCTGCATTACGCGCTGATGATAAGCCTTTATTTTCTTGCCTGATAAGCTTAATCCGGGAGTCGGCTGGAAAGTCTTTCTGAGTGATCGGGTCTTCATTACCGTCGTCAACAATCAGGATTTCGATATTAGAATGAGACTGCTGAATGCATGAGTCGACAGCCCGGTATAAGAACGCAACCTGCTGATAGCAAGGAATAACGATGCTAACAAGTGTGTGCTCTGCCAGACTCATAGGCTTATCACTTCAATATCATCAGCCTGTCCGGTTTCAACGGCCAGGTTGTAAATGTTTTTGGCAATATCATCCTTAAAGGCAAACGAGGTTACAACAAACTTTCGGGAACCTTTTTCCAGCGCCGCCGCCAAACTATTAACACTCAACCCCTGCACCAGATATTCACCGCTTAATTCAGCTTTGCGATCAACTAAACGTTCAACCTTAAAGTTATGCGCTGACGCAACCTCATAAAATTGTTCAAAGAAAATTCCAGCACCGTAAACAGTAAAATTACGCCATTGCTTTTCTTCGATAAGCTTTATCAGGTTAACAATATTCAGGTAGTTGTTATTGAGTAATAAGCCTGCTTTGCGGAAGTGAAAATCAGGATCAAGTAGCGTAAAAATGGCCTGAGGCCAATGTAACACGCCAATTTCCCAGTGTTCAAATGCATAAAAGGTTGAATGTGCCTGCTCAACGCCGAGATTGTTAACGACAGCAATTTGCTCATCATTGATGATGGGGTATGAAATGTCGGCGCCAAAATTGTCTTCATGGTGCAGCCGCGTGTATATATTTGCCTCTTCAAGCGTTGGCATTCTGACGAACCGCGACAAAATCGCTACCGCGCCTCGCAAAGAGGACTGAGGTAAACTATAGCGAACGAACAAATCAAAAAATTGCTCAACGCCGTGATAAAAACTAGTTACTAACGCGTCGTTCTCTTTAGTCGCGCTGCCAAGCTGTGGTTCACCTGACGAAGAGTAGCCCAGCGTAGTACCAATGTTTCCTAACAAAAAGCTCTCTATACACTCCGGTGAGCGAGCCAAAAGCCGGCGTAAGTTGTCGCTATCATTGTGGGCAGCAATAAATGACTGATAAAGCGTATCGAGACGACCATATATCCTGCTGGTAGAATACAGTAATAAATTCGCTGCAGCGCGCATCCCAAGGGTTTGCTCAAGATGGTTTTGAATTGTGCCGCCGTTCCCTAAGTCGACCGTTACACACTGGCTAAAGTCCGTGCCAACCGCTTGCTGATAGTACGCCATAAACTGCGATTTCTGTTGAGCGATTTTAGCTTTGATCGGCTGCGTGTTCGCTTTTGCTTGTTGACACAACAACTTAAAAACCGACTGCCCTTCAAAATAAACGCCGTCGGTCTTTTTAAAGTCCAGATCTGCAAACTGGTTTAGCAATGCCTTTGGTGTAAAACCAAAATCTTTACAAAAATCAGCAACACTATAACCACGCCGACCAACGAGAATTTTAATGATGTCTCCAAACCAGTCATCACTGGCGATATCTATGGAAGGCCAAAACGTCGATTTACGTGATGCATAAAATTTTACAACTTCAATTGTGCTAAGTTGGCGCTGTAATAACCGTTTTTCTATTAACGGAGCGAACACTTCTCCTTCTCTCATGACACATAAAATATGCGAAGCTTGCTGAGTTACAGCGTTATCGATGACCCAGTCACAAAAACTCAAAAGTACCGGGCCCCATATTGTGGCCCCTAGTTCATAGCAGGGTACATCTACGTGCGACGGACGGTGTAAGGTGGCTAACTGCCTGATAGCATTACAATCAACACGTGCATTAAAAATTTTATTTTCAGCTTCTGTAATGCGCTTTAAATTAAACTCTGGTGCAGCGTGAATTGCCTCAATTCCCAGTAAGCGCGGGTTCTTCACATCGGATGTCTCATGATCCCCCACATGCAGCCATTGTTTATAATCAACATTATAGATAGCACGGATATTTTTGAATAATTCACCGGATGCTTTGTTTGCCTGCTGTTCGCAAGATACAAATAACGGTATTTCAGCTAACGCTGGTTCGTTATAAAAAAAGCACTGCCGAATCTGCGCTGCTGTCAGATACATATCAGAAATAAAGATGATTTGAGTTCCCAGCTTTAGCAGCTCAAGAATCAATACTTTTAACTCGGCATCAATAAAACCATTGCGCTTTTCTGCGGCTAACTCAGCCTGCAGCAACCTTTCCTGATCTTTTGCCGACACTGGCAAAGTCGCAATAATTTGCTGCAGACTGACTTCTCTGCTCTTCGTTTTATTTTTTAAGTTCCTTTCAGCAAATTGCCTCAGCTCTTCGTAATCACGAGCGTTTAACTGCATTCCAAGCTTATGACTTACAGAGTCGAAAGCCTCAGCGAAAACGGAGGTAGGTTTGTCTGTTTTTCTGTAAATAAGGGTATCGAAGAGATCAAAAGAAACCAGCTTGACTGGTTTATTATCAATGGTATGACGTATCTGCTCTACAAGAAAACTCATCATCTGTGACTTAACCACTTATTGTTGGATAGCAATTTAGAATGCGTGTCATGGCTTCCTGGTTAGGCACTAAAGTCGGGTTATCCACAGCACCATTCCACTGCTTCACCGGCGTGCGCCAATCTCCGTAATGCTCTTCCAAAAAAATTTCGGGATAACAAGGAAAACACAATTTTCCGGCGGTTGTTGATTTGAACTCGGTAGGAATAAAGCCCTTGGTGCTAATCACGTTAGCATTGGGTTCAAACCAATAGGTTTTTTCACCAACCTGATAGTGAATGATGTAATCTACCATCACGCCATCTTTGTAAATCTGTAAAAACGCTGGCAATCGACCTTCAGTGAACGTATCTGGGAAACGTTCACCCCACTTATCGCCATAACGTGCATGTAAGAAACGCTCAGTATCAGCAGGTATTTTAAACTGCACATCACCCACTTTGAGTTTTTTCGACTCCAGTAAATTGCAATCCAACCAGTATTCACAGTTAAGATCGCGCCATACGCCTTTGTTTTGTGAAAACTCAAAATTAAACAGGTTTATACGCCAACCATTTTGTTCTAAGGTCAGGCTCTTCGCCCACCCATCCACGCTGCTGGTAAAGCACTGTTCAAAATGGCCGAATTCCTGAGCAAGTGCTTTGAGCTCTGCTGCTGTCATCGCGGGTATTAACAGGGCCAGCGTATCAGTTTGCGCATTCAGCTTGTCGTCTCTGAACAAAGAGAGCAACGCGCCACTGGTAAGAACATAATTGATACTATGCGAGTCCAGTAATGTGGTGATGGATGCTAATACGCTTAACCCGCTGGCTAATTCCCTTTCACTGCGCACGCCAACACAGTGCTTGCGGCATTCAAACCCTGCATCTCTGAAATGAGACTCTAACGCAAAAATGTCGTCAACCTGATCCTGATAGACACAAAAATCAACGTCTTTATCCCAGGGCAGAAAATCATTGTCCCGCACCATTCCAAGTAGTGAGCCACCAATTAATATCGACCGGACGCTGGCACTATCCGACACTGACAGCGCTTCCTGACAAATCTGACGTACATTGGCATATTCTGAGTAAATTTTATTTAAGCGGTATTTCATGACACTACTTTTGTAAACCCACTGACAGACTTTATATCGGTCTTTGTCCAAAAATCATTAATTCAGCCAGGTTGCTAAGGGCTGTCTACACTGATTAAGCCTTTCTGCAACAAATTACGGCCAAGCATGGTTTCGATCCAATGCTTGTCACTAACGGGGCTATTTAGCCAGCGCCCCTGTTGACGAGTGAATTGATAAGTCTGATTAAATAAGCGGTCAAACCAATACAGCTTATCGTCTTTCAACAGGCTGAAGTTTGCCGGTGTATTACCTTTAAGGGTAGCAGAATGGAAAAAGTAACAATATTCCCGTTCATCCAAAGCTAAACTCTGGCCAAAACAGGTGTGACCGTAGTCAATACCAAGCAGGTCAAAGAATGTCGGAAACAAGTCGAAATGACTTGAATGAGGCAGGGTTTTAGCAGACAGCTTAGGGTGCGTCAGCATAAATGGCACTTGCGTCTGCTCGGGTATAACAGAATTACTGTGAAAGCTATAACCATACTCGCCGAAAGACTCGCCATGATCGCCGGTAAACACTAAAATGGTATTCGACAGGTCCAGTTTTTTCGCTAAACGGTTAAGAAACTCATCAATAATGTAATCGGCTTCTTCAACGGCATTTAAATATAGCGATTTCTGACTGTTCCCTTTATGTCGGTTGAAGCGCTGTTTGTCTACCACTTCATAAGGCATGTGGGTCTGATCATTGATCAAATGCAGAAAATACGGTTGATCGCCAACCCTATCAACGATTTCATCAACCATATTCCAAAGGCGGTAGTCGGCTTCTAGTCCATTCGCAGGTAAGTCATCTGTTCCCCAAATATGATCAAAACCAATACGCTCCAACAGCTTCCAGTAGTCATAAAGGCCGGTATTGGCGCTGTCTAAAAACAATGTTTTATAACCTTGTGCTTTTAGATCACGAATATAATGAGGATCAGCGCCGTAGTAGGCAGAATCATCTTTGTTATAGGGATTATTAGAATACATGCCGGTATATATTTGATTGGTTGAAACCGTCGTATTCGGGCAAAGACTAAAATGTTGCTCCGACAGCCAGCGATTACTGCCAAAGCGCTTTTCCAAGCGCGATTCAACCGGCGCCCCTGGATAAGGTTTAATATAACACCCTAACGACTCCATGGTGATCATGATAACGTTAGCGCCTTTGCAAGTGCCGAAGAGTTGACTTCTTTTTACCTCGTCCGGCTGAGGAATAAAATGATGGTCAGTGCTGCTATCAGTTTGTTCGGCAACAATAAAGTCATCACTCAACACAATATTGGGCAACAGGCTGGGGGTGGTAAAAAAGGCACTTTTTGGCCGCTTAAGCAGCGCGTATATATTGATAAAAAGCAGAAGTGATGCAAGCAGCATGAATAAACTGTATTCGAAAACTCTAAACTCACTCTCCAGCAATCCACTCATCAAACACAGGCCGGTTCCCAATAGCCCAACCAGTGCTCTGAATGTTCGCGGGGTACTCGCAGAAAGCCCGTAGACTACAAACACAATTGCAGCTAATAGCGCAAGTTTCGCGCTTAGGCTGTATGCAGATAACCCAAAAGCGCCAATAATCAACAGTGGGATAAGAATCGCGGGCCGGTATTTATTAAGAATATCAAATAAGTGCGGCAAGCCTTTGAGTAACCCTTTGGTACCTTTAAAAAACCATGTAATGGTTTCACGGTTTACCTCAATGCGGTACTGCACGAATAGCATCGCATCAAGCCATACCAGTAGCCCATACACGGCAAAGATGAGCGCCAGGAATATTCCTGCGTAACCATTAATACAGCTAACTACTGAGTGCAAAAAAGCAATGC
This sequence comes from Alteromonadaceae bacterium, assembly GCA_013373625.1. GTDB lineage: Bacteria > Pseudomonadota > Gammaproteobacteria > Enterobacterales > Alteromonadaceae > Alteromonas. The sequence goes on from JABXHM010000083.1 coordinate 63,248, forward strand.
CGGCTAACCAGTTGAGGTCAGCTAATGAAAGCGTCTTACTTAATGCTCCACGCTTGGAACGCAGTTCTTTGTTCAGCAGCAATATCGCAATAAGGCTTAAATACAAAACAGGAAGCAGATTAGCGATACCAGTCAGAAATTCCATATATCCTAATTCACCCTTTCGCGACTTAGTCGACGAGGTGCCATTTGCCTTTAGCGTGAAATGCTAACTCATCCCGCAGCGCGTTGTCTGATAATGGTACTATCAACTCATTCGCAGTGGGAATGCCACTAAAAAACATGCCGAGATTCCCAGCCGCGTCATGGAAATCCTCCTTATTAATACCCGGACGTTTATTCATTGCAACATAAGTTGAAAATTCCACAAAGCCATCCGTTTCGACGATGCAGTCGATTATGTTGTCGACATACTTTTGCTGCGCAACCATATTTTCTCCATAGAAATTAGCTTTGGGGATAAATAAACGGTAATACTCACAACTCATAAAGCACTTATAAAGTACATAAGATAAATGATGCGCAACAATCAAAGGCTTTTCACCGCTAGCTAAGGCCTCATAATCTTCATTGCTGCTAAGGAAATCGCCCAGCAATACATAACTAACAATGGTATCTTTACAATCCAGATGTTCAATTTCACTGGGATCAAAACCGCAAATCAGCAATTTTTTAAATTTTCCGCTGGCAATGTCATCACCAACCTCTTCCAGTATTGATTTACTATTACGACCAAGAAAAAGAATACCTGATAGCTGTCTCACACCATCTAAAGACGTTGCAGACCAATCTGTAAATTGCTCTGGCGAAAATGCTAGGTGTTTTAAGCGGCCTAAAAGCAACGGCTCAAGTGAAGTATCCGTTTTAACAGCTACCTGCTCTGTTGAAACATAATTATTGATGAAAACATGCTCACGCTTATCAGCAAAAGACGAGCAAAAATCAAACGAAAATAAGTTATCGAGCGCAGTTGTTTTGACCGATTTCAAAAAGTGCAGCCACTCATCGATGAATCTTTCCGTTTGCGCTAACCAGGCGTCAGACCGGCTGTTTACGATTTTACTTAATACCGAGTTAGAATAATTGAGGGTGCCGTACAGTAAAAAAAACAATAAGGATTTACTGTGAGAATAGGAGGCGAACAACATGTCCTTTTGTCTGTCGATGAGGTGTTCAGCATCGGCAACGGTCTCAATTGGCTGCTCCACCAACTTAATAATCCCTGCCAGTTCAAACTCCAGATTTTTTGGAGAATAGCGTGCTTCAAATGCCTCGCGATAATGTTGAGCCTCAGGATAGGCACAAAACGCCGCCTGCGTTAACGCCGTTAACGCATCTTCTTTATCGGCGGCAGAATTCGTCAATAAAATATTATCAACTGTCAGCGGTGAGGTGTTCTGGATTTTCGCTCCATCGCTGGTATTAAAACAATCGAGCTTGCGGCTGGCCAGAGTTTGCTCAAGGATTTCCTTGGACACTTTAAATTCATGCTTCGTAAAAACAGTCTTCCTAAAATTACCCGGTACGACAATCGACGTATTGTTATTCTTTTTATAGTCGTACACTTCCTTGCCATTCTTTTTATAGTAACCAGAATGCACAGAGTGGTGTTTATCCCGGTTATAAAAGCCCAGGTCAACCCCCATCAGGTACAACTGGTTAAAGCCAATTTTGCTAAATATGTTCACCGCAAAATTAGACACTGTGGGGAAAGCAAACTCCAATTCTTCATAATCTTTACGTTCAAGTATATTAAGCGCCGAGACTGTCGAAGACTCTCCCGACTTGAATGCTATGTATACGTTTTTAAACAAATCGCAGGTATCCGGGTGTATGCCATTGCAACTGATTAAATTTATTTTTTTAAGGTAATCAAAATCACCAATTCTGCAGATCCAATCGAAGGTTGAGCGGTTTTGCTCTATCTCAGCATGAAAGTCAGGCACTATGCCATTTTTGTAGAGCGGCATCAGGGCTGTACCGCAAGAAACCACAATCGCCTGCCCCTGCCATTCCTTAATTGATTCGATAGAGTTGTCTAAAGAAGGACCATTACCAACAATGAATACCGGCACCTCTTTTTGCTGATGGGTGAGTTTTTTTGCCGGATGGGCGAGTAATAACGGATAGCCACGGCTTATTGTTTCAGTGGTGTGTGCAATACCAAAGCGGGCATGGTCATAGTATTCGCCGATTGAAATAACAATTTGTAACTGTTCTCGCAACTGCGCCAAAGCCTGATTAAGACTCGCGTTATAATAAGATTGATAAAAGTAGGTGCTGGCAAGAATATAAGGGCCAATAGAATAAAACTGAGCCAATAGATCTCTGAATAAATGCGATCCATCGTCACCGATATTGATATAGATTCGATGTTCTTGCTCATCGGCATTAACCAGAATTGTTTCCCAGTCAATGGCGAACAACGAAGCATAGAAAAAATCACGGTTAGGTTCGCATAAGAATAGCTTCTCCACCTTTTTTTGATTGCAAAGCGTCTCAACCGGATAACCTGTTCCAATGCCAAACATAATCAAAGATTTTACCGTTTCAGGCAATTGGCCAATGTCTTCAGATACCTCCTCAAGAAGCTCTTCAGTTTTAGCAACAAACTGGTAATGTTGATACTTCTTGAGCTTTGCGCCTTTATAACCTAGTACCAGGCCGTCTTTTTGCGGGTATTTATCAAAATATTCAAAACTCACCGCCGCATCATGTTGCGGCGACTCTCCATTGAACGCCTGCAGTGATACTTTCTGCACCAGGTTGATTTCATCATTAGGTAGTCGCACAGGTATCCACTCCTGTGGCTGATAATCTTTAAACTCACCATAAATATCAGGGAAATACTTTTTGAACGCCGCTAAGTTCTTAATAAATATAGGGTCGTCTTTACTAACCGACTGCGAGCGCTCTAAATCGATACTTTCCGACCACACAGGCAGGTATAAATTAGGGTTCTTTCTTGACGCAAAATTAAAACCTTCCCTTAACAGATGCTGCCAGGAGTACTGCTTTAAGCCGAGATCAACCACATCGAAAATGTCATGATTGTAGTGCTTAAGAAAATAGAATCCGTCAATAGCAACGTTACTGGCAAGTTCTTGAACGTTTTCAATAAGGTCTCTACCATCCTTCTCCAATTGCAAGTAGACCGCTGTGCCCTTATCTTCCATTGTTTGAAGGAGATTTTGCCAATCCATTGCCAACACTGAGCATTGGAAGAACTGTTTTTCAGGCTCGTAAATAATGAGATGTTTAATTCTGCACTGTTGAACCAGCTTTTCTATGTGGAACCCCAGACCAAGACCAAACACAACCAGGACATCTACGCTTTCCGGAAGTGTCTGATATGCCATATGTTGCTGATAAACTGGCAGTGATTTCAACTCATTAACTTTATCACCATTAAAATCATCAGCTTCTTTGTTTGCTTGTAACGAAATATAGGGCGCATGGCGGGTAAATTCCTCAACCTGTCGGCTAATTTCTGCTTGCGGATCCAAACCATACACAGTTCGGCCCATGCCATAATCAACAATATTGTGTTGTCCTAATTTATTGGCAAAAATGGCAATACTTTCAGACGTCACATTTTGAGCTTCATGTTGAATTGACGGTATATGCCTGGCAAAAGCCAGCGCATTGCGACGGTGATTGGCAATGATACTCTTTGATAGCTGTTGCTCTAGGTCAGCCTGCTTCCCTTCATCTGCTTCCAGATGCATACGAATATCTTTTAACATTGAAAATCCTCAGATATTTGCCACGCCATTAGTTAAATGCCTGCAATAAATCAATACCGTCCCACACCACATCAAAGTTCAGCGATTTGCCCAGCGGAACCATTCGTTTGTGTACGCCTTCAAGTGTAATCTTGTCGTCAAAGCCAAAATAACTGACAGTTTGTAACGTTGTTGAGCAGGCAATATCATTAATGTTTCGGATGTCCTGCTCAATAATCAAGCCATTTCCCGAATGCGCTTCGAGTATTGCAGGGGTAATTTCGCTTACTTTGCAGTGACCAAGCGCACCAACACTGACTACTCGTGCAAACGAACCATTCTTTGATTGGCTTTTTCCAGCCATTTTTAACCCTTGCGAAGCAGCCAGATACTGGAAGTTTATATGCTGCTCCACTTTGTTACTAACGCTAAGGTTATGATTTATCGTCGGCAATTGCGATAAAACAATTTTCCAGAAACGGTCTTGCACATCGCGTTCTGTGTTGAGCCAGTAAATTGCTTTAGGTGATGAACAAGCCTGTTGATTAAATGGTAAAACATCGGTTAAGAACGCACGCGACAACAGGGCGAGGTCAGTCTGTTCATTGGCGTTAATCACTGCTAGTGAATAACGATTCGGAAAACTCACTTGTTGAGTGTGTGGGGCAATTGCAGAAATAGCCCGAATAGCATCGTCTCCTCCCCATACGACCCGCAGATCACACCAGTTACTCAATTGTTCGGTTACTGTTTGATGTTTTGCGGGATATTCAACAATACATACCAAGGCTTGTAGCAACTTGCCCTGTTGCGTATTGAGGTACTGTTTGAAAATATCAACCAACAGCCAGGTGATTTCACCGCTACGCTCACTAATTCTGACAATATTATAATTACCGGACAATACAGAGAGTAGCAGTGAGTACACAAAGACAGTATCTACATTGGCAGGGGCGATATGAAACACTCGGTGAATTGTTTTCGGTGATTCATCGTCAGTGAGTCGCTTACGAATATGTTTTAGATTAGCGGCGCGAAACCAAAATGCTAAGGCAATAACTTCTGGGTACTGTCTAAGTTCATTTCTTTTAAAGATAAAGTCAGAAAAACCGGTTACCGCTTCACACAAGTTCCGAGTAAACGGTACTAGTGCCGAGTCCATGCACTCTGTTGGGCTGATATGCCATTTCACTAATTGAGAGAGACTATGCAAATGTATCACTGCAACCTTTCACCTCTGCTTTGGGAACTCTGCCGAGCACATTAAAATATTTGCCCAGCCGACCGCACTTACAGTCATCTTCGCCTTGAATAATCCCCAGATCTTCAGTCAACAGGCAGTGGCCAGGATAGCTACTGGGCAGTATCGAGTTCACCTGAATTAACCCGCTTTCTCCGTTGTCCGCAATACTTAAGTCTTCCGGCCGTCTTATCAATACATCAGACCACACCGGTGTGTGTAAATAGCCATGCTCGCACTGCACGTAAATGGTGCCGGTTTGTTCCACCATACCGTAATAATCATGCACACTGACGTTACCCAAACGCTCTTTAATAGATTGTTTGAACAAACTATCAGTAACAGCCTGCTGCTGCATTTTTTTCCAGCCGCCACCGTGGAGCAATATGGCATCAACACAATTAAAAGCTAAATTGCTATGTTTAAGTGCCTGAATAAATTGCTGCCAGACAATAAAGGTAAAGCCAAATATTAACACCGGCTGTTGGCTGTAGCGCTCAAAAAATGCCCTTACCTTTGGAATATCCAGCTGCATGTTTTCATCCAGCGCATAGCAGTGATCGCGACCAAAAAATGACAGTCCTTGCAGGCCAGCGGCCCGCGCTGTCATGGCGCCAGCGGCTTTTACCGTGGCAGGAGAGTCTATCAGTAGCATCGGTCGGCGCTGCTTGCCCAGCCAGGCCTGCAAAATTTTAACCAGCACTTTGCTCTGACGCTTGGCAGAATCAGCATCCAATACAATTTTCGACGCTTGCCCGGTAGTGCCTGACGAGCGCATTTGACGAAATACCTCATCGTCAGGAACGCTTGCAAGGGCCATGTCTTTAAACAGTTTTGTCGCCACGGGCTGTTGTGCATCAGCGGCTTGATGGCAAGGATTAAAACCATTGCAATCAAGTAAATTTTTATAAGCCTGGCAATGGGCGTAATGGAATTCACTTAATTCACTGAGCGTTTTATCCAGCATGGCTTGCTTGTCGGCGCGTCCTACACCATAGACAGGCAGTTCAAATAGCTCTGGCGGATAACTGAACATTAGAGCTGCTCCTTAACTTGAGCCGTTAAGCGCGCATAATCTATTTTGCCATTAGTGGAGTACGCCAGTTGCTGGCCGTCTCGCAAGGTAATATTACGTTTGGGAATTTGCATTCGCTCGGCCAACGCATTGAGCACCAGGGGTTGTCTATCCTGCTCTATATCACCGCTGTACAGGCAAATTATATGGTCGTCATGGCCCACAACACACGCAGGCTGCGTTAGTTTAAAATCGGCCAGCACCGCTACCAGCAGCTGCTCAACTGTATCGAGGCACACCCGTTCTCCGGCGAGTTTTACTATGCGTTTCATGCGCCCGATGAGAGTGTAATCACCGTCATCGTCACAACTTGCTATATCGCCGGTTGCAAGCCACTCAGGCGGCGTGAAGCCAGCCAGTTCAGATGCATTCGCTGCATAGCCGAGCATCACGTTATCGCCCCGGTAAAACAACTCACCGTTTGAAGCGTTGTCATCGGACACTATTTTAAACTCGCCACCAGCAATCGCCTGACCAATCGCCCCGGGTTTAGCAGCCACTTTTTGCGGTGCCAGATACGCCATGCGCGCAGTGGCTTCGGTTTGCCCGTACATTACAAAAAAAGACTTTTTCTGCTCATCGGCATACTTCGCAAAGGCTTCAACCAGATCGGGCTTTAACCGCCCGCCTGCCTGGGTAAAATAGCGTAAATGCGGCAGATCCATGCGGGTAAAGCGCAGCCGCGCGAGCATCTCATAAAATGACGGTACGCCCGACAATGAATGCACAGGCAAGGCTTTAACCTGTGCCCAAAAGTCTTTGTCAAACACGCTGTGGCGGGTAAAACATACCGTTGCCCCTGCTTGTAGATGCGTATTAAGTACTGATAACCCGTAGGAATAACTCAGTGGTAGCGTCGCCAGCGTATTATCGCTGGGTAATAGCGGTAAATAGGCTAGAATCGACTGGCAGTTTGCCACCAGGTTTTGCGCCGATAATGCCACGCACTTCCCCGCACCAGTGCTGCCTGAAGTCGACAACAACACACTCACTCTGGGGTCAGTTTTTATTTTGTCAGCATGCCTGACAGACATCTCGCCCTGACTGACCTCAGCATGGGGGTTGAATGCGTCAACATAGGCCTGACGTACTTCATCGCTGGAATCAGGGTTGACCAGCAGAGTCACATAATCAAGTGCCAATGCTGCCAGATAATCCACAACTGAGCTGATTGTGTTATCAATGACTAACAGTACTACTGGCCGTTCGGTGTTTAAACCTGACTTAAATTGCCTGGCTCGCGCATCAACGGCTACTGCTAGCTGACGATAAGACATACTGCCTTGCGCCTCTCGCAGCGCCAATGCGTCGCTATTGCGATGCTCAGAGATAAATGGAATTGCTAGCGCGGCAGTGTCCCGGGTCATGGTGTAAACACTCCGTCCACGCCCAGAACCTGACCAGAAGTATATCCCGCCTGCGGCGACAATAAATAGAATATAGCATCGGCCACTTCTTCAGGCGTTCCGGCCCGTCCTGATGCCACGCGCTTAAAAACCGCTTGTTGAGCAGCCTCGTCATAATGACTGGTCAGCGAGGTATCAATAAACCCTGGGGCCACCGCATTTACCCGAATGCCGACAGGAGCAAGCTCTTTAGCCAACGATTTTGTTGCACCGGTGAGCGCCGCTTTACTGGCTGCGTAAGCGCTCATGCCGCTGCTGCCCTGCTCACCCACCTGCGACACCACATTAACGATGCTGCCTCGACGCAAGCGGCTCATCAACCGACTGGCCAATTGCATATGCTGGTAAGGCGCCAGTAAATTGATGTTCAGCTGTGCTTTGAGGTTGTCCATTTTTGTCACAGACAACGGCGACTCCAGCATCACGCCGGCACAATTGACCAAACCATAAAGTGGCGGTGCTACACCGTCTGACACCATTCGTTGCAATTGACGGAAAGTGTCTTTTACAGCGTTTTCATCGGACACGTCATAGCACAGCGGAATGAGTGCTTTACCGGCGCTTTCATGTAACTCGTTGAGCGCGGCTTCGTTGCGTCCGGCAGCAAATACAGTTGCCCCCGCCGCCAGGCAGCGCGCCACAATAGCCCTGCCAATACCGCCAGTGGCGCCGGTGACAAGTACCGACGCTTTGCTCAGCAATTCACTGTCCGAAATTGACATCGTATTTTTGCAATATCAGTTTTGCCTGAGCTACCGAACTCATGTCGATGATGTCGTCTGTGTCGAGCATGACATCAAACGTGTTCTCAAGCTCCGCCACCAATACCATATGTGCGGTAGAGTCCCACTGGGGAATGGTATTGTAGGTTAGCTCATCCGTCACTGCGTTGGCTTCAATGCCGAGTGCCTGGGTAAAAGCGTCGATTAACTTTTGCTGATTATCCACGTTATCCTCTTTTTGTCGTTCGCTGACGCGATAAAAACTGCTTTATCTGCTGGGTACTTTGAACATAATCGTCATAGGTCAATTCCAGGGTACATAGCACGCCTTGCTGCGCCGTGCCTACCTGCCGGTAACCCAGTTTTTGATTGTAATGTAAGGCCGCGGTATTCGTTGCTTTAACCAAGGCTCTGAAACACTCAGCATTGAGCTGTTCAAAACAGTAATCATACATTGCTAATGTTGGTGCAAACGCAACAATGTTGCCCTGATACCGCGGTTCGCCAATGTATAAACCCGGCTCAAGTAAACGTGCCTTGGTCACAGGCACGCCGGTTTCCAAAGATTTCACATTGGTTGAGCCAATAAGTTTGTCGCGATACCCGACTACCCAGTGCAGTTGCTTAGGGTCAATCCGGGTTTGTTTATACCAGGCCAGTTGCTGCTCTTCACTGATGAAAGACTGCGACAGCATATGCTCACGCACTGCCGGGCTATTGCGCCACTCGCGCAGCAATGTTTGATGCTCATCACTCACAGGCTCCAGCGATACCTGATAAGCGTTTATAGAATACTGGTTTACCGGAGTATCGCTTATCATTCGTCCGTCGCTTGTTGCACATTTAGTAAGTGTTCCGCCAGCATCTCAAGGACGTTATCCGCGCCATCAGTTATTGCGTGCCGAGCAGCATTTTGCTGCATGGTTTCGAGCGCTTGTACATGGTTCCAGAGCACTGCAATGCGCTCGCACAACGCCGTGACATCCAAACTTTCGCGTGCATCCCAGGTGGCGCACCAGCCTTGTTCACTGGCTTGTTGCGTGGCAGCTACCTGGTTGTCCGCCACTACTAACAACATAGCCGGAGTATGGCAGGCTGCCAGTTCAAATTGCGAACCTCCTGCAGCGGCAACCGCTAACCGGGCATTCACCCACACATCAGCCATGTCCTGACTATTGTGTACATGCTGTATCATTGCTGGTGAACGAGATATAAATTGACCCAGCGCATCAGTCTGCGCATACCCCGGCCCTGTAATAACCCGCAATGGCGCATCCGGTAGTGTATTGGTCAGGGCTTCAAGTAATGGTAATGTGTAATTGAGCGGATCGCTGCCCCCTAAATTAATTGTCAGGCTGCGACGCTGCGATAACTCAAGTGGCAGTGTCACTGCAAACTCGCGGCGTAGCAAGCGGTATTCCGGGCCCAAACATAATGTGGCTGCAGGGTTACTCGTAGCATAGTCGTTGCGCAATGATTCACCGGCCGGATTAACAATCATGGCAGCACTTGCTATCGTTTCACTTTGAATATCATCTATGACCAGCAACGCAGGACCCAGTTGGCTAATTTGTGCCGCAAGTTCAGCGCTAAATCCATAACCGTCAAGTACCGTCGCCAGAACATGCGTCTGTTGGCATAAGGTTTCAACCTGAGCGGCTAAGCCCGTATCTGTGTTAGCCGCATGCATTACGCGTCCAACCCAGTCATGTCGCTGACGGCAAATGGGCAATGCTTCCTCAGGCACTAAAAAGCAGCAATCCAGCCCACGCAATTGAGCGGCCTGAGCCAGCGCCAGGCAACGCATTAAGTGTCCCATCCCCGTCTTTGCAGAGGCCTCAACACAAAAGACCAGCATACTCATCAGCCGATCACCTCCCAGTGAAGCGCAGTGCCTTTCGATAGGGCACACCTGGCTGTTTTACCGCACACTTCGTCCCAATGTTTGGGGGCAAGGCCAAATGCCGGTCGGACAATTTTTAAATTATGTGCGCCCAAAGTATCGCCCGGCTGGATGTCTTTACTCACATAAATAGACCGACGGTATTGTTTCGCTTTGTCTTCAGCTTCGCTGCCGCCATAAGTAATCTGCCCTAAAGCCTGCCACGCACGCTCTGTTTCAATGACTAACGAGCTTAATTCCTGTGGTTCAAGTGAAAAAGCGGCATCCACGCCACCGCCATCGCGGTCGAGCACAAAGTGCTTTTCAATCACAGATGCCCCCAAAGCCACAGCAGCTACTGCGGCGCCAATGCCGCCGGTATGATCGCTCAAACCAACCTGGCAATTAAACGCACCGCGTAAATGCGGAATCGTTACCAGATTGGTATTGCCCGGCTCGGCCGGATACGTACTGGTGCATTTTAATAAAATGATATCCTGACAACCGGCCTGGCGTGCCGTACTTACCGCCAGTTCGATTTCGCTCAGGCTGGCCATGCCGGTAGACATGATCAATGGTTTGCCTTTGCTTGCTGCTTTGCGAATAAGCGGTATGTCGGTGAGCTCAAAGGAGGCGATTTTAAAGCACGGCACATCGAGCTCGGCCAAGAAGTCTACGGCGGCTTCATCAAAAGGTGAGCTAAATGCGAGCATCCCCAATGACTTGGCATAATCAAATAGCTCGGCATGCCAATCGTAAGGCGTGGCCGCTTTTTGATAAAGACTGTATAAACTGGCGCCATGCCAAAGGCTGTCCTGCTCTTCAATCACAAAGCCCTTTTCGGTGACGTCAAGGGTCATACTGTCGGCGGTATAGGTTTGCAGCTTGATCGCGTGAGCGCCGCTTTCTGCCGCGGCTTTTACCATGGCTTTGGCGGTGTCCAGTGACTGGTTATGATTGCCACTCAACTCTGCAATAATAAACGGCGTATGCTGCCCGCCTATTTGGCGCCCGCCAATGATTATTGTTTCAGGCGCATCTGTCTGGCTCATTTTTTCGTGTCCGCCACGTAAGCCCGATACATTAGTTCGGCACGTTCCCAGTCTTCTGGCGTATCAATGTCCTGCACCATATGTCGTGGCAGCACTACCGGAATACTGTGCGGGGCAAACATGCCATCTGAACCTAACCAGGCTTCCGGCGTTCCCCAGTAAAACTGACCCGCATCGTGATAACATTCCTCTAAATCCTGTGAGCGGCTGGCCATGCTGCCCGGGTCGACCGGCTCAACACCCTTCCCGGACATACGAATTGCACGTTGAATCGGAAACGGAAATGTGGTCACCGAAAACGCGTACTTCATGGTCTGTGCGGCCACTAATTTACTGTAACCTTCAACAATTGAACTGGCACTGATAAACGGTGCAGTGGCATAAATACAACACACATAATCTGGCGGTGAGTCTTCGATGTCCTGATGACTTTTTATGGCATGTTGAACTACTGGGGTGGTGCCGATAAAATCATCCGCTAACGCCGCCGGTCGCTCAATAATGCCAGTCGCGCCCATGGCCTTGGCCACTCTGGCGATTTCTTCAGAATCAGTGGACACCAGAATATCATCAAAGATGCCTGCGGCTTTTGCCGCCTGAATTGAATAGGCAATCAGAGGCTGTCCCGCGAACGCTCTAATATTCTTGCTTTTAATCCGTTTGCTGCCACCACGGGCGGGGATCACTGCGATGTTCATAGTAAAACCTCTCTTAACTGCTTAACAACCTCCTGCTGGTTATCGGCAGACATTGCGGGAAATAAAGGGAGTGTCAGCGCCCGTTCGTAATAGTGTTCGGCTTGTGGAAACTGACCGGGCGCAAACCCTAATTTCTGATAATAAGGATGCAGGTGAATTGGAATGTAATGGACATTTACGCCAATCCCCCGCTCGCGTAACTGATTAAACACAGTTTTGCGATCATGACGGTTCAGTTCAATCATGTAAAGGTGCCAGGCACTGTTTTCATCGAGAATTGGCCTGATTACTGGTAAGTCACTCAGCGCTTTATCATATTCGCGTGCCAGCGCCAGGCGCCGAGCCACAAATTCATCCAGATGTTTGAGTTGCGAATGCCCCAGTGCGGCATGTAAATCACTCAACCTGTAGTTAAAGCCCAACTCAAACTGGGCATAAAACCAGGGTTCATCAGCATGTTCTGCGCCTACAAGTTGCGGGTCACGGCTGATACCATGACTAGCGTAACGTCGTAATTTCTTAGCTGTATCGTCATCGTTTGTCAGTACCATACCGCCTTCGGCACTGGTAATTGATTTAACCGGATGGAAACTCAGCACGGTCATGGCTGAATACTTACACATACCTACCCGGTGACCCGCCGCGTCGGCGCCGCCAAGCGCATGAGCCGCATCCTCAATGAGAGTTATGCCATAGGGCTCTACCAGGGCTGATATTGCCGCCATATCGCAGCTGCTGCCAGCAAAGTGCACCACAACCAGCACTTTTGGCAATTTGTTTTCGGCCAGGGCAAAGTGTAGCTTATCGGTTAATGCGGAAATACAAATATTACGTGTGGCGGGATCAATATCGACAAAATCAACGTTTGCGCCACAATATAAAGCACAATTTGCTGATGCGGCAAATGAGTTTGGTACCGTCCACACGGTATCGCCGGAACTGACACCCGCGGCCAAACAGGCAATATGCAACCCGGAAGTACCACTGTTGCACGCCACGGCATATTCGGCACCAGTGTACTGACATATCGCCTGCTCAAACTGAGGCACCTGCTCGCCTTGCGTTAAGAAGCGGTTTTCCAGCACATCAGTAACGGCCTCGATGTCATCCGGAAATACCGTATGCTTACCGTAAGGAATCATAGCGTGGTTTTATCCAGTGCCTGTAATTCGTCAATGGTTAAGAAGTGCGGGTTAGTACCAGAGTGATACTCAAACTTGTCAGCGACTGGTTTGCCCTCTTCACCGAGTCGGTTGCGACGATAATTGATATTTTTATCAAAAAAGATGATCGCCGGCGCGATAACGTAATGATCGTCAAATTCCAAAGTGTGATGGGCCATCTCTTCGGGTACCATAACTTCGTGCAGTTTTTCCCCCGGACGAATGCCAACCTCTTCATAGGATGATTGCCCGCTCATGGCTGTCACCAAATCGGTAATTCGTATAGAAGGAATTTTCGGTACAAAAATTTCACCGCCCTGCATGCGTGAGAAATTGTTCACCACAAACTCAACGCCCTCATCAAGAGTAATCCAGAAGCGCGTCATTTCAGGATGCGTTACAGGTAGCTTGTCGCAACCTTCGCTGAGCAATTTGCGAAAAAACGGTACAACAGAGCCACGGGAGCCCACCACATTGCCATAGCGTACGACTGAAAAACGCGGGCCGGTGGCGCCGGAAATATTGTTGGCCGCCACGAATAGCTTGTCAGATGCCAGTTTTGTTGCACCATATAAGTTTACCGGGTTAGCCGCCTTATCGGTTGATAACGCTATGACACGTGACACGTCATTGGCCATCGCAGCATCAATTACGTTTTGCGCGCCGTTGATATTCGTTTTTATGCACTCGTTAGGGTTATATTCGGCAGCAGGCACTTGCTTTAATGCCGCGGCGTGTACCACATAATCAACGCCTTTCATGGCAATTTTAAGGCGCTCGTTATCTCGAACATCACCTATAAAATACCGCATGCAAGGCGCATTAAAGTGCTGCTGCATTTCAAACTGTTTCAGCTCGTCACGTGAATAAATTATAATTTTTCGGGGGGTAGCATTGGCCAGCAGATAACTCACAAAACGCTTACCAAACGAGCCGGTACCTCCGGTGATCAGTATCGTTTTATTGTCAAACACATTCATATTATCACCGCTAAAGAGTCAGTTATTTGTACTCAGCAACATCATGCTGACAAAGCAAAAACGTTTGCTGGCAACCCGCTGACATGTATTCATATCTGCAGTTGTCAAAACATTGTCACTTTAAATTACCATGTTTGCACTATAACCTGCTGCTACTGCAACCCATATAGAATGCTGATTAAGCATGCCAAATTTACTGGCTTTGCAGAAAAAATCTTCAATTACAGGCGGTTATAATAAACCAGATACTGCAAATATAGTCAGTAAGACAGTAAAAAGCCATTATTTACCACGCTGTACCTGCCAAACGTTGCTTATTTGTACTTTTTAACAGCTGCTTGACTGCGTATGAAATGGCTGACGTCGTCTTTAGCTTTAATTAGCAAAGAGTGCGCCATGTCCTTGAGTTTGTCGTTGACAACTTGCTCCCGCGCCGCAAATTCGCGAACAAATTCGTGGTCAGGAGAAGCCAGAATAGAATGGATAAGCTCGTCGCGTTCGGCAATGAGCGCGTTTAAGCGCTGGAAGCCCGACGAAACCTGTTCGTCGGGTGGCGCATTGACACATTCACATATCTGCACATTGAGATTGCGCAACGTGTCTGGCGTAAGGTCATGATCAAGTTCGTTTATCTTCACACAGCTTCGCGTTTTTGACGCTGAGCTAAATAGGCTTGCTGCTTAGCTTCTTCAGGGATCTGCACCCAGGCGTCTCGAATAGGTGTTAGAAGGTTAGCCACTTCATCAAGCATCTGCAAGTCATTCTTAACATGTGCGTCATGTAAACGGCTAATCATAAAATCATACAGTGCAAACAGGTTCTCTGCCGTCTCACCGCCTACTTTGACATCAAGTGTGTCACGCAGGTTGATTAAAATTGCCGTCACCCGGGAGATATACTCAGACTTCAACTCATACTCGCGCCGCTCCATAGCCCCTTTTGCATAGGCGATCCTGTCCAGTGCTCCTTGCATTAACATTAATGTCAGTTTGTGCGGATCGGCATTGGCGATATCTTGTTTGAGACTACCTTTGCGATACGCATTAATTCCCGTAAGTGCCATGTTAACTCCTCGTTCAGGTCAACGTTTACTGACCCAGTGATGCCAATAAGGCAGAACCGGTCTGATTTAATCTTGCGACGGTTTGGTCAAGGTTCAAATACCGGTCGCGTAATATTTGCTCATAATTGAACATTCTCGTTTCGAAGCGCTCGCGTTCATCCTGCAACTGATCTTTATCATCTTTGGCAGAGCGCTCCCTTAAGGTAAGCAAGCCGCTGTACGACGTATACTCTTTGGTAATCTCATATAATCTGGTCGCAATGCCCTGATCTTCATCTGTGAACAATTTGGCAATGTCGTCAAAATTTTCTTCCAGTGCTTTTTCTAGCCTTTCCTGACCGGACCCCAGACCATAGTCAAGGTCACCGATTTCCAGCTTGCCATCTGAGGTAAGTTCTATACCCATGCCAAAGAGGCTGCCCAGGGGAGAGTTGTCAACACTTGAGCCCACCACACTCGCCAGGCTACTGCTAATCCCACGCAGCATCGAATCACCGGCCAATGCACCGTCATCTTCTAATTCAGATGAACCATAGCGAGTCAGGGATTTAATGTCTTTGATGATCTTGTTGTAATTATCAACAAAATCGCGAACCTTACTTTCCAGGCCTTTACGGTCAAAACCAATTTCTAAGGTTGATTCAAGACGCGTGGTACCATCGGTATCAAAGGGGGATTCCTCAGTGGCTTCAAAGGACACATTTTGAATTGTATTTTCAAAGGTATTGGTGTCGCTTCGGACAAGAATGCCGTCAACAGTCGCTAATGCGTCCTGAGCTGCTTTAACAGGTGATAAGTAGGTAGCACTTTCGGCAGAATTGGTCGTCGCGAGTTTCTCGAGTTCACCACGATCGCCATCGTTAACGATAACCAGATCTTTGCCAAAACCTGTTACATCGGAGGTGAAAACCAGCTTAGCGCCTGCAGCAGTGCCCGTGTCAATTATGTTGGCATTGACACCAAAATTATTCTCACTTTTATTTATTGCTTCGCGCAATTGTGCCAGCGTCATGTTTTGCTTGACGTTTATGGTAAAGGTTTCATCGGTAGACGTAGACCCATTAATTTTAAAGGTCATGGTGGTATCACCGGCGCCGTCCGTTAGCACTTTATCGGTGCCCGATGTAAACGCTGCGTCAGCTGTTTCTATGCGCGAGCCAGAAGCAAGCTGAGTGATCGCGACTTTATACTCACCACGTAGTGCTGACCCCGAGGCTTCGGCAGTGAAAACTTCTTTATCTTCAGAAGGGTTGGTAATGGTAGGCTCGCGGCCATTGATGTCGGAATCATTACGCAAGTCATCAACAGAATCTTTAAAGTCCGATAGTTTGGACTTTATTTGACCCAGTGCGGAAATCTCCGATTGGATTTTTTCTTCTTTGTCTTTTAAACGTGCTTCTTTGGGTGCTCGTTCAGCATTGAGCAACTGCGTGACGAGATCGTCAAGCGCAAGCCCTGAACCAACACCTAACGATTGAATAGTCATAACTCACCTCTAAGCTTGTTTGTTAAAAAGAACCCCCACGCTACTTCCGATGTCTTGCTGAAGATCTTTAATTCTTTCTGCTAACCTCAATACTTCGTCGGATGGAATCTGTCTGATTACGTCTCCCGATGAAGAATCTTTTACAGTGACAACTGAACGGTTGGTGTTTTCATCGACAGAAAATGCCAGATTGCGGTTTTGCGCTTGCAAAAACGATTGGATTTCCTGTACTGCACCAGCGATCTCTTGCCCCTGTTCCTCTCGATTAAAGTTATCGGCCGGATTTTGTTGAGCTTGAGTATCTTCTGGCAACTGCGCAACATTTTTTTGCTCACTGTCAGGTACACTGCCCGGCGTTGCCTGATTCGATTTTACATCGGACTGAGGCTCTCCGGTAGTTAAACTGTTTACAGCAAAATTCTGGCCAATTTGTGATGTGGTGACATCCATAATAACCCCCTCTGTCATAAACGAACAAAACGGACCCTGCAACAAACAGGCGCCCGTTTAGCCAAACAATTCAGGCGGCAAATTACTGCCGCTTAATTCTTATCCTAACAACGATAATGCTGTTTGAGGACGCTGATTTGCCTGGCTCAATACCGATACAGACGCCTGCTGAATGATCTGATTACGTGTTAAATCAGCTGTTTCGCTGGCAAAGTCGGTGTCACGAATGCGCGAACGAGCTGCTGTCACGTTTTCCGAGATATTGCTCAGGTTACGAATAGTAGACTGGAAGCGGTTTTGCAGTGCACCCAGGTCGGCTCTTGTACTACCGATAGTTGAAATCGCACTATCGATAGAGGCTATTGCAGCTGATGCTACTGCCGCACTTGACACTGACAAGTTGGACAGTGACAAACCGGATGTACCATAACCACCACCCGCACGGGATAGGTTGACAGAAATTGACTGTCCGGCGTTAGCACCGACCAGGAATTTGGCAGAGTAAGTACCGCTTAGCAGATCAACGCCAGCAAACTGTGTATCCGTTGACACCCGTGAAATTTCAGTTTTTAACGCTGAAACTTCTTTTTGCAGGGCAACACGGTCAGCCGAACTGTTAATACCACTTTGCGATTGTACCGCCAACTGACGAATACGTTGCAGACTGGTTGTCACTTCTGACAACGCGCCTTCCGCTGTTTGCGTAAGTGAAATCGCGTCGTTTGCGTTACGTACTGCCTGGTTTAAGCCCTGGATTTGTGATGTCAGACGATCTGATATTTGCAGACCCGCAGCATCATCCGCAGAACTGTTGATTCTGAAACCTGATGACAAGCGTTCAAACGATGTACTTAATTTATCGTTTACATCACTTAATTGACGCTGCGCATTCAGGGCCGACACGTTTGTGTTTACATATAAACTCATTGTTAACCTCCTGAGGCTATATCATTGGCAGAATCCCCCCGGAAACTGTATGCTATAGCCTTACGTATTAGATCCAGCCTGTACTTGCTAATGCGTTAACATCGAAAGTCATGCTAAATCACCTCATAAATGTAGCGCCATAAAGCAACTACCCAATTCATCAAATGAATTACCCCTCAACAATAGCTATCGGCCGGATCATGAGGTTCTTTAATTATTTTTTTAAAAAAAATTAAAAAAAATGCGAAACCAATCACATAATCTTGTTTTTTATATGTTTTTTATTTTAAAAAAATGACAATTCAGAGCGAAATAAAGTCAGTAAAGGTGGGGACGGCGGCCATTTTAAGAGCGTTAAATACATTAGCGGTAGCAAATGCAGGTCATCCTCAGATAGTATTGAGAGAAGATGCAGCACATTTCAGCCATCAATATACTTGAAATAAACGTGAATTTTTTGACACTAAAACGAAGTGATTTGCCAGGACAAAAACAGCCACTCATCAGTTAGTGCTGTAAATATGAGTCCATGTTGCATTTTTAGATTGTTTTTAAAAGTTGGCACCGGTATTGCTTTACTTAATCGGTAAGTTGCGGGATCGGTCAAAAAGAATAAAAAAGGCCGAGTCAAAAAGTGACCCGGCCAACTTGCTCACGTTAGGAGTTTGAGCAAATTCAGTTTTGGTCGGCTTGCAGGATAGTAGAAATATACTGGCCTCTCAACCTTAAATTCTACACTCTCAATTCTGTTAGTCGGCTTTTTATTCCTTAAATTGGTGGCCTTTCGGCCGCCATCCCTGGCACGGGTTGGCCTCTCAGTTCCACCCTCTCTTTGGTATTTCTATATTTACTGCAGTAGTGATAATGCAGCCTGAGGTCGCTGGTTTGCCTGCGACAGTACAGTTGTACTTGCCTGCTGAATAATCTGTGTGCGGGTAAGTTGTGCCGTTTCGGCGGCAAAGTCTGTATCACGGATGCGCGATCTTGCCGCCGCTACGTTCTCAGATATATTACTCAAGTTTCTGATTGTCGACTGAAAACGATTTTGTAAAGCACCAAGGTCTGCCCGTTTTGAATCGATAGTCGAAATCGCAGCATCGATGGTCGCCAGTGCAGCCGACGCACTGGCAGCATCAACCACCGTCAAATCACTCTGGCCATTGGTTAGCCCGGAAAAACCATACCCTCCTCCGGCTCGCGATATATTCACACTAATAGATTGGCCACTATTGGCGCCAACCAGGAACTTAGCGGAATAGGAACCTGCCAGAATATCTACGCCGGCGAACTGCGTTGTTTCGGCAATACGCGAGATTTCGGTTTTTAATGCCGAGACTTCTTTTTGCAGTGCCAGGCGGTCTGTCGATGAGTTTATGCCGTTTTGTGACTGGATAGAAAGCACTCTGATACGTTGCAATGCCGTGGTAATTTCCTGCATGGCACCTTCCGCCGTTTGTGCCAGCGAGATACCGTCGTTAGCGTTTCGTACGGCTTGGTTGAGGCCTTCTACCTGACTGGTCATCCGGTCGGAAATTTGCAAGCCCGCGGCATCATCAGCGGCAGAATTAATGCGGAAACCGGACGATAAACGTTCAAAGGCGGTATCTAATTGATTACCCGAGTTGAACAACTGACGCTGGGCGTTTAGTGACGATACATTAGTGTTTACATATAAACTCATTTCAAGCTCCTAACTATATAATTTTGCGTTGTATTTATAGTTATTTTCAACGCGACTCTAAATTTGGCACAACATGTGCTTTAATACTCATGTCAGAGTTAAAATCCTGACGCTTTGCTTGGCGAATGCCTGGTTAAGCAGTGCTAAACCGAGCACAAGCTCATGCTGGCTGCAGGTATGTTGTTCAGACCTCATACCTCTCACTACCTCCTGGCTTCATTCCTGTCAGTCGGCTGTCTTAGCATTTAACAACTTCTTTATGGATTTGTTATAACCAGACTTAACAATTCGCCTCGTTACACCCAATGGTCGAATGCAATTTGCTCCCCCCGCTTATTGCGTTTCGGCCGTTTTTCTTTTCAGCTCCTGAAACTCCATCCTTCGCAGTCTCCTTAGCAATTCCTTGTAAATCACTTTGCTCGATTTACTGTAATAACTGCAATGCCGCCTGTGGCCGCTGATTCGCCTGGCCAAGCACAGTGGTACTGGCTTGCTGAATAATCTGCCAACGGGTAAGTTCTGCCGTTTCACCGGCAAAGTCAGTATCACGAATGCGCGATCTTGCCGCCGAGGCATTCTCCGAAATATTACTTAAGTTTCTGATAGTTGACTGAAAGCGGTTTTGTAACGCACCTAAATCTGCACGTTTTGCATCGATAGCAGAAATAGCTCTGTCGATTCGGTCTAACGTGGCAGATGCCTGTTCAGCAGTCAGCACACTGGCATTGAAACCATTTGTTAGCCCTGAGAATCCAAAACCACCCGTGCGGGATAAATTGAAATTGATATACTGACCAGCCTGGGCACCGACAAGAAACGCGGTTGAAAATCCGCCCTTCAATATGTCACTACCTGCAAACTGTGAGGTGGCTGCAATTCGACTTATTTCTAGCTTGAGCGCTGACACTTCTTTTTGCAGTGCAGTGCGGTCAGCAGACGAATTAATGCCGTTTTGAGCCTGAATAGCCAGCACACGGATACGTTGCAACGCCGTCGTGATCTCTTGCATAGCGCCTTCAGCGACCTGGGCAAGCGATATACCGTCGTTGGAGTTTCTGACTGCCTGGTCAAGCCCCATGATTTGTGACGTGATGCGGTCTGAAATCTGCAGACCTGCCGCATCGTCTTTTGCGCTGTTGATTCGAAAACCGGAAGATAAACGCTCAAAAGCGGTATCTAACTGAGTCGATGAGGTAAATAGTTGCCGCTGAGCGTTCAGCGACGACACATTCGTGCTTACATATAAGCTCACTTTAAAATCTCCTAACGATTTTTTGTAATTACCCGGACATTATTATTATTATTGGTCCGTGTGCGACTGGCAGTATTGTTATTATTAGTTGCTCAGTCAGGCATTTAGCGTATTTATTATTATTGTTCGCAGTGCCTTTGTAATAGTTATCGTGCAGACAGGAGAAATCCTTTAGCCTTTTTTTGCTAAATTTTATTTTGCTTATTTTTCAATGAATTAAAGTGACAAAGCGCCGGACTTTCGTCCGGCTATCGCTCGTTTGGTTAGAGTGAGCGGCTCCTGTGGTCAGGTGGATACCTGGTTCACTACCTCCTGGCCCCATTCCCTGACTTCGGTTTCATCATTTATCCAAGTAGCTGTAAGGCTGCCTGCGGACGCTGATTTGCCTGTGACAGCACAGTCGTACTCGCCTGCTGGATAATCTGATTACGAGTTAATTGCGCAGTTTCTGCTGCAAAATCAGTATCTTTGATTCGCGAGCGAGCTGCTGACACGTTTTCTGAAATGTTACTCAGATTACGAATTGTGGAAGTGAAACGGTTTTGCAGGGCACCTAAATCAGCCCGTACTCCACCTATAGTAGAGATGGCGGCATCAATAGATGCTAATGCTGCTGACGCTACCGCTGCAGTTGACACTGACAACGAGCCAACACTCAAACCTGACGCACCATAACCACCGGGTCTGGACAGGTTAACCGATACATTTTGCCCGGCGTTAGCACCTACCTGGAATTTAGCAGAATAGCCACCGCTAAGCAGATCAACACCGTTGAACTGGGTATCAGTAGAAATTCGCGAAATCTCGGTTTTAAGTGCCGATACCTCTTTTTGCAGGGCTACACGGTCAGCTGACGAGTTAATACCGCTTTGTGACTGTACCGCCAACTGGCGTATACGTTGTAAAGCAGTGGTCGTCTCATCGAGCGCACCTTCAGCAGTTTGGGTTAGTGAAATCGCATCGTTGGCGTTACGAACAGCTTGGTTCAGGCCTTGGATTTGTGAGGTCATTCGGTCAGAAATCTGTAAACCGGCCGAGTCATCGGACGCAGAATTAATACGGAATCCTGAAGACAGACGCTCAAAGGAAGTGCCCAGCGCAGTACTCACATTGGACAACTGGCGTTGTGCATTTAATGCAGACACATTGGTATTGACGTACAAAGACATAAGTCTCTCCTACACTCTCAATCCAGCTAGCGCTGGCTGCCGGGGTCGCCGGCAATTGCATTGTAATAGTAGCCACCAATACCTGAGGGGGTAATTGATGAACTGGCTCTCTCGTGTACTTTATCGACGCTTGCAAAAATCCCTTTAATTTAATTTCACTATTTTTTTGGCATCTAGCCGCGCGATTGCGGCAAAGTCATGCTAAGTTATTGGTAGTTCTTTGATTTATATTTTTAATATTGACACTAGAGGTGACGGTGCAAATCTCCCTGAATCGCTTGACCCGGGTATGTCGAGGGCATTCTCATAATGCTTTTGGGGACATTATTAACTTTAAACAGCGGCTATTGATTTGCTATCGCCAGGGAACTCATCACATGAGTGATGACGGCTGCGTTATCGTGGTCGAGATTAATGACCATGGTTTACCCATTCGTTTTCAGCGTTTAGTGAGTAATGAAGGCGATTTGCGCGACCCGCATTTTTGTATTGATGGTGATCGTTTGTTTTTACTGGCTCATCAACGCCGGACTCCACTGTTGGGGAAAGCCAAAACCTATAGCTGGTTTAGTGGTGATGGCTTGTCGTGGTCGGCAATGCACGATCCGGGGCCCGACAACTGGTGGTTATGGAGGGCGACATCATTTCAGGGCCAACACTGGGGACTGGCTTATCACCGCCCGTCAGAACAACTTGATCTGTATGCTGGCAACTTACGCGGTAAAATGCATATCGCAGCAACCAACGTGTTATCAAAGCAAAAACATGGATTAGGTTATCCCAATGAAAGTGATTGTTGCTTTACCGAGAATGGCGAATTGCTTGCTGTTGTCAGGCGCGACGCCGATACTTTTACAGCGCAATTTGGCCGCGGCAAACCGCCCTATCAACACTGGCAATGGCAATCACTCGGGTGTTATATAGGTGCCCCCGCCATGCTTAGTATCACTGAGAACACCGTGATTATTGCCGGTCGGCATTATAATGGCAAAAAGCTGGTTACTCAGTTATGGCAACTGACGGCAGACACCGGGGAAATTAACGAATTATTGACGTTGCCCAGTGGCGGAGACAATAGTTACCCCGGTATGACTAAAATTGGCAACCAATTGTTTGTCGCCTACTATTCCAGCCATATTGATAATCAGAGCCGAATGTATCTGGCCCGGCTTGATTTAGAACGCTAATAATCAGATGTAGTTAAACAGCGACAAATTGGAAATTTTGGGGAAAGTCGTCAATGCAGCCGTTAATGCTGCTTCTTGCTTGGCAAATTCGGATGATGCTTCGGCATAATCTACGTCTTTAATACTCGAACGGGCTTCTTTTACCGAAACCTCAATATCCAGATTGGTTTCATACACAGATTGCGCGGTATTTAAGCGCGCACCAATAGAGGACACCTCAAGGGCGATTTTTTCTAACCCGTTATCGATCCCCACCAGGGCATCACTGATACCTTCACGAAGGTCAGCGTCGCTGGTCTCACTGTTACTTAAAATCGCTTCCAGATCATTTAACGTATTCGCGAGATTTTTCTTTTGTGGCGCATCCAGTTGAAAATTCAGCGTGTCACCAGGGTTGCCATTAAGGGTAAAGTCCATACCGGCAAAATTAAACGACTCACCGGCCGCGTAGTCTTTCGTCGCGACAACGGCTCCGGTACCAACATTGGTGATATTGAGTTGGTTTGGCGCTGTAATCGTAATTTGATAACTGTTGTTAAGCGGTGTGGCCGGATCATAATTATTACGATAAAACCTGTCAAAATCGCCCTGACCAGCTACCAATGCTTCTTCAACACCAATACCGGTCGTAGTAGTTATACTAAAGTTTCGCCGGGCTGGAACATCTTCAAAAACCTGTTGCCCGGATAAACTACTGCGAATCGATACACTATTTGACAGTTGAACGCTGTTGGTGCCGCTGTCTCCCTGGAAAGTGTAAGCATTTCCACCCCCTGCACTATTTAACACTAAGGGTTGCGTTTCTGACTGAAACCCTGCGAAATAATAGTCTCCCTCGGCATTTTGCGAGTTCATCAAATCAAAGACCTCGTCTTTAATCTGACCAATTTCTGCAGCCAGAGATTTCCTGTCAGCATCAGCCAGCAATCCATTACCCGCTTGTATGGTTAATTGTCTCGCTCTTTGCACTGTGTCAGTAATATTGCGCAGTATGGTTTCCTGCTGTTCGAGTGAACCTGTAACTAAATCATTGTTGCGTTGAAACTGCTTTAATGTGTCCAGCTCTTCGGTCAGGCGCAACACTCTGGCAGCACCCACCGGATCATCAGATGGCTTATTGATTTTGCTGCCGGTACTCAACTCGATTTGGGTGTCCGACAGAGCCTTCTGGTTATCCATGATATTGCGGATAGTTTGGTTATATAACTGGTTAGTGGTGACCCGCATAATAATTACCTGACCGCCGACAATATAGTGTTAAACAACTCTTGAGCTGTGCCCAAAATTCTCGCCGCTGCTGCATAAGATTGCTGGTAACGCACCAGATTTGCCGCTTCTTCGTCGAGACTCACACCAGACACCGACTCAAACCAATCGGAAGATTGCACTTTCATCGCTTCTGCCGCCTGCAAAGCGACACTCGCAGTAGCTGATTTCTCGCCAATCCGGCTCACCAACGTAGAATAACTCTCATGTAATGTACGCGGTTCACTGTTTGAGTTTGTGCTTAATTGCACTAATCCTTCTTGTTGTAGCCCTGCCATTGACAACGCATTAGCGTTGTCGAACCGCCCTTCTACATTGTAATTAACGGTGAAACTGTCACCTGCCACAGGTCTGCCTTCAATACTGAAATCATAGCCCGGATAATCGTCCAGCGCGGAAAACTGTGCTGGCCAGGGCGGTACGCCGGAGGCTTCGGCCTGTGCAAGTAAATTGTTGTAATTAGTCACACCGCTCACACTGGTAATAATATTGGGTGGACTCTCTCCGTCCAACACGTCATAACTGGTTTCGGAGGTAAACCTTACCTCCACCGGTGCACCAACGGTTGGACTCGGAGATGACGCCAGATCATGAATTGCACCGCTACCATCAAACGCCGACGCATAGTTGTTACCAAATGTATTATCCACTGTGGTATTAGTAACAGTTGTCTTAGATACAGCAGCATCACCTAAGTTATTTTGATTAACTTCTACCCGAATAGGATTAGCAAAAGCTAAATCCTCAGGCCGGTTGGTCGCCATGGTAATATCACTGGCGGTGTATTTGGTAGGCTGAAGCAAAAATTCATTGCCCACGGCGTAGCCACCTGCGGACTGAAAATCAATTTCGATACCACCGGCAATCTCGGTAAACCCAGTGGCAGATACGGCGACACCGGAATATATAACGGGTTGGTTATTCTCATCTAATTTGGGAGTGCCATCCCCATTTAACAATTCAATAGTAACCTGATCAGGCATACCCAGGTTAACATTGGTAACGGTAACGCGAATGTCGGCGTCGGTAATTTCATTGCCTTTGCCCGGCGTAAACTGACCGGTCAGACCTAATGTATCCGGCGTGCCCGGATAGGGTAATCCGACTAATTCAGGCAGATTAAAAATATCCCCGCCAAGCTGGTAATCCAGATCCATTCCTAACCGGTTTTGTTGGTTAACCGCTTCAGCAAAGGTTACCCCGAGTTGACCGATATCACGCTGTGCCGGACCAAGAACTTCGTCCCGATAACGGAACAGCCCACCCAGAGCTCCTCCTATCTGATCTTCTTTGATATATAAATCAGTGTTATTTTTTGGTGCTGAAAAGTTCGTCGACAACTGCAACTGTTGACGCTTGAGGTCAGCACTACTGCTGAGCTGCAGCAAATTAAAACTGCCATCGTCCAACACTAGCGATTCACCGCTGGATAGGTTTACCAGCAGGGAATTGCCGGCATTACCGCTCTCTCTGACGTTAATGTCCATCAGCTCAGAGAGCTCATTAATGGCTTTGTCGCGCTCGTTGAGTAAAGCAGTAGGCTCACTGCCGGTACTGTTACCATTAACGACCATGATGGCTTTGTTTAAATCACCAATCGTCTGGATCAGATTATTCGACTTGGTAATAATGTTTTCAGTTTCTAAATTCAGCTCGTCTTCTTTGTAGGTCATGTAATCAGAGACAGAAGTCATCCGCCGTAACAGCGATTCAGCTTTGCTTAAAACAACGTCTCTGGAGGCCAAATTAGTGGGATCATCAGCGGCAGTTTGCACGGCCGCAAAAAACTCATTAAGGCCTTTGGAAATAGAGTTCGCTTCATTTGCTAACTGCGCGTCAATGTCAGCGGTTTTTGAGGCAAACATATCCCATTCGCCCACCGACGTGATATCCCGACGCATTTGATTTTGGGCGAATTTGTCGATAATGCGTTCGGTGGTGCCGCGACCTACGCCAACATTCAGATCATTGGTAAAAACAGTACGCTCTCGGACATACCCTTCAGTATTAACGTTGGCAATATTGTTGCTGGTAGTGGCCAGTAAACGGTTGCTCGCGTTGATACCACCGGTTGCAATATTGTACAGATCGATACTACCGGACATTATTCACATCCCCCGTAACAAGATGCACAGCGCGGTTAAACTGGCTCATGGCAAATAGCTCCTGAACTTCTCGCTGTTATACACAGCCATGACCTTTTCAGCGTATTGAGGATCAGTCGCATAGCCAGCACTTTGCAACGCATTAAAATAGGCCTTAGGCTTGCCCGCCTGTTCCACTGCATCGCGATAACGTGTATTTTCACGGATAAAGTCAACGTAGTCTTTGAAACCCTGCTCCAGATTTTCGTAGGTACGAAAGGCCGCTTTTTCCGAACGAGCCACTGTTCCGTCGAACTCAAGGGTACTCACAGTCGCCGAGTCGCCCTGCCAATATTGATTGGCCTTGATACCAAACAGGTTATTGGCACTGTTACCTTTGTTATCGTGGATAACATGTTGACCCCAACCAGTTTCAACAGCGGCCTGAGCAATCAGCGCGTCGGGGGCAATACCTAACTGAGCAGCAGCTTTATTAGCCACCGGATACAGCGTTTTGACAAACTCTTCGGGATTGGCGAAGGCCGCTGCTTTAAAGGCCTGCCGGGTTTCACTGTCGGTGAGTGCCGCGGCCGTTTGCTGAGCCTGTTCTACCGCAAGCTGACGCTGGCGATTAATTGACTCAAGATTGCCGTCACTGCGTGCGACACTGGCCGGCACAAAGTCTTCAATGGCATGTTGGCCCAATTGCTGAATAATAATATCAGCCAGACCAACACCACCACTGCTGGATAAGTCAGTAGCCAGTTGCTTGTCGTGCATGTCGCGGTAAAACTTCACTTGCTCTGAGTTGAACGGACTATCTTTATCTGCTAGTGCGTCCTGGGCTTTACGCATAGACTTAAGCATCATTTGCACAAAAATCGCTTCAAACTGCTGAGCAGCCTCTTTCAACGCTTTATCGTCGTCACTAAAGGCCGCTTCGCGCAACTTATTCAAACTGGATAAGTCATGCACATTTCGCGCAGATTCAAGTTGAGATTTTGTGTTGAGCAAATCCATCAGATCACCACCAACTCACCTTGCAATGCACCAGCCTGCCGAAGCGCTTCAAGTATTGCCATTAAGTCACCAGGAGCTGCACCTACTTCATTCACTGCACGCACAAGTTGATCCAGCGTCACGCCGGGCTCAAATTTGAACATTCTGCTGTCGGCCATATTTACATCAATAATGGATTGCGTCGTGACAACGGTTTCGCCTTCTGCCAGGGCATTGGGTTGGGTCACTTGCTGATTTTCACTGATCGTAACCGTGAGGCCACCATGAGTAATGGCTGCCGGCAACAAACGAACGTCCCGGCCAATCACAATCGTTCCGGTGCGGCTGTTAACCACGACTCTTGCCGGTGCATCAGCCGGGGTAAATTCAAAATTCTCCAGCGTCGCCAGAAATCCCACTCGCTGACCCGGATCGCGAGGTGCCGTGACACGCACCGAGGCGGCGTCCAATGGCTCAGCAATGGCGTAGCCTTTTTCAGGTTGCGCGCCTAAGCGCTCGTTGATCACGTCTGCCAATGCCTTGGCAGTAGAAAAATCCGGATAATGCAGGTTAAGTGTGAGGCTGTCACCACTGGCAAATCCGCTTGGTACAGCGCGTTCAACCAGCGCGCCGTTAGCAATGCGTCCAACGGTCGGTGTATTCACTATGATGCGCGAGCCATCACCGCCCTGAGCACCGAAGCCACTGACCACCAGGCTACCTTGCGCGACCGCATAAATGTTGCCATCAACCCCTTTCAGGAAGGTTTGCAATAAGGTCCCGCCTTGCAGACTGCTGGCTTCTCCGACCGACGAAACGGTTACGTCGATGGTTTGGCCAGGCTTAATAAACGGGGGCAGTTCTGCATGGACGGCTACCGCCGCGACATTTTTGATCTTCGGTTTAATATTCGGATCCAGACTAATACCAAAATTAGTCAACATGGTGCGAAAACTTTGTTCCGTAAACGGGCTTTGCTCGCCCGTGCCAGGTAAGCCTACAACCAGACCATAACCAATCAATTGGTTACTTCTAACGCCCTGAATACTGGCTACATCTTTGATACGCTGAGCAGATGCGACAGGGCTTATTAGCAACGCACACAATATATAACTTAAAACGATACGCATCTTACAACTCCCTAGAGTGGCCACCACTCTGATGAAAAGAATTTTGTTAACCAGCCCTTTTCCTGGGAGCGGGAAAAACTGCCTGTGCCACTATATTGAATCCTGGCATTGGCAATACGAGTAGATAAAATTTCATTTTCCGGCGATATGTCTGCGGCACGAATAATACCGGTCAAGCGGATATACTCATCGCCGTGATTAAGCGTTAGCCACTTTTCGCCGCGAATAACAAGATTCTGATTGGCCAGCACATCCACTACCGTGACGGATATGCTGCCATTTAAACTATTGCTTTGGTTGGCCTGAGCGTCACCACTAAATTCATTGGATGAATTCAAACCTAACTGGATAGACTCGTTGCCGATGTTCAACGCATTGCCACCTAACCCGGTAATGGGCTGAACATCGACACCGGTTTCTTTTGACGTCGTGGTACCGGCCGATTTACTGGCATTGGTATTTTCACTCAGGGTAACGGTAATGATGTCACCCACCCGACGAGCCGTTACATCCGAATACAAACTATTGGCCATGTAAGGACGAAACAAGCCGCCGTCCTCGACAATCTGCTCGCGAGGCAGATCGGGAATGACCGGTGCGAATGACGGATCATTGGCTTGCACATGGTCAGGTCCGGTGCTGGCACAGCCGCTGACAATCAACAGTATTGTAGTTAACAGGACAAGACGTAACATAACATACCCACTATTTGTTATAGCTGCTGAATAACCTGGCCAAGCATCTGATCCACTGACGTAATCACTTTAGAGTTCATTTCGTACAAACGCTGGCTTTCAATCAGATTCACAAGTTCTTCTGTCACATTCACGTTAGACGTTTCTAACGTCCCCTGAGCCAGTGTACCCAAGCCTTGCAGACCCGGAACGCCTTGCAGCGGAGCGCCGGATACCGCGGTCTCTACATACAGGTTCTGACCGATGGGTTGTAAACCGGTAGGATTGACAAAGTCCGTAATATTGAGCTGACCCAACACCTGTGGCTCAGCCTGCCCTCGCACGGACGCTGACACTTCGCCATCCTGTGAAATGGTAATTTGTTGTGCATCTTCTGGTATTGCGATTTCAGGTTGCAACAAGAAGCCCGCCCCCGGGGTTACTATCTGACCTTGATCATTTAACGTAAACTGACCGTTGCGGGTATAAGCGATGGTGCCGTCAGGTTGTAATATTTCAAAAAAACCACGCCCCTGAATAGACATATCCAGTGCATTATCAGTAGTAAGCAAATTACCCTGTGTGTGCGCTTTTTGCGTTGCCACAACCTTAGAGCCAGCGCCAATCATTAAACCGGACGGCAACTCTGTATCTGCAGAAGAGCGTCCACCGGGCTGATTAATATTCTGATACAACAGATCTTCAAAGATCGCGCGGTCTTTTTTGAAACCTACAGTAGAGGCGTTGGCCAGGTTATTTGACACCGTCGACACATCGGTCTGAGCGGCATCGAGCCCGGTTTTACTAATCCAAAGTGCTGGATGCATAATTGTTTCTCCTCTGCCAGGGCGAGATAGCCCGGGCTAAATTAGATAATTCTCAGCAACATATTGCCGCGAGTATCCAGGGTGTCGGCTTTCTTCATCATTTTGACTTGTAACTCGTAGTGGCGTTGCAGGCTGATCATACTGACCATTTCATCGATAGCATTCACATTTGAACCTTCAAGCATACCTGTCATCACTGACACGGTTTCATCCGCCGGCGCCAAGGTACCGTCTTTAAGACGAAACAAACCATCGTTACCGCGCTCCATATCTCGATACTCAGGTTTTACCAGTTTTAATCGTCCGACCTCTTCGTTGACAGCTTCGGGGGCCCCCTGAGGACGAATCGAAATGGTGCCATCGGAAGCAATGTTTAAATTGTCCAGCGGCACTGGCAAAAAGACGGGCCCCGCATCACCTAAAACGACATTACCGTGCACATCTTCCAAAACGCCATCAGGCCCAAGCTGGAAGTTCCCGTCGCGACTGTAAGCCTCGTTGCCCTGAGCATCCTGGACAGCAAACCAGCCATCCCCCTGAATTGCCACGTCCAGATCACGCCCCGTTTGAATTAACGGTCCGTCTTCGTAGTTATTGGTCGGGTTTTCGGTCATGGCAAACACGCGGGACGGCAAACCTTCGCCGTACACCGGCATCGCTCTTGCCTGTTCCAACTGAGCCTTGAAGCCTGTGGTTTGAGCATTAGCTAAATTATTTGCCCGCAAAGACGTTGCTAACAGGTCCTGGCCTGCGCCACTGCTGGCGATATAGAGTAGTTTGTCCATGACTGCCTTTTGACGCTTTAGTTACATTTATACTAATACTGCAAAGGGAGTGCCAAGTACGCTAAATATGCCAGAAACATGAACGGGAAAAGTAAAAAGCCAGTCGTTAAAACGAACTGGCTTTGGATTTAATGCTACGTTTAAAAAATCGAAAGAGCGCTTATCGGATACCCAGAATGGTCTGATTAAGCTGGTTATTAATTTCCAGTGCTCGTGAATTGGCCTGGAAGTTACGCTGGGCAATAATCAGGTCAATCAGTTCGGTCGTCAGATTGACGTTGGCTTGCTCTAACGCCGAAGAGTTAATTTCACCAAAGGTTCCTGTGGTGGCTTCACCCGCCAGCGCCTCACCAGACTCAATAGACTCTTTCCACTGGGTATTGCTCTTCTGGGTTAAGCCTTGTTCGTTAGAAAAGCGCGCCAGAGCAACACGTACTACTGGCTCAGACGTGCCATTAGAGAACGTTGCTCTTACCAAGCCATCGGGACCAATATCAACGCCTGTTAAGCGCCCTACAGGCAGACCATCCTGCTCTAATGATGTGACTTCAAAGGCAGACGCATACTGCGTTGGTTCATTAACGGTTTGGCCAGTCGGCTCGAGGTTAAAATCAATATTGATTTGTTGGCTTTGTTCAGCGCCGCCACCCAAGGCATTAGCACCATTTCCCAAGCCGTCTAAACCCAAAATTTCGGTTTGAATAGTCGCCGGTACCTGATTGACAAAGTCGCCACTGGAATTAAAGTTTAATGTCGCCGACGTCCATGGTACCGGCGGGTTTGCCGGGTTAGTTGGATCAGGTCTGGTGACACCCGAATTAATACCGCCGTTAATATTGACCGGAGTGTCATCAACGGTCGCAAACATATGCCAGCGGTTAGGGTTGTTGGTTAGGTCGGTATTATCTTTAACATAGTAATAAGTCATGATATGACTTTCACCGAGTGAATCATAAACCGTCACAGAGGTGGCAGCATTGTAGGTAAGAGTATCATCAGGGTCAAAGTTAGCCGGATCCAGTGCCTCGTCGTTAGCCGGTAAATTCATTCGCATAGTAACTTCACGCGTGGGTTGCGGAGAACCTGATGAATCAGGAATTCGCACTGGCACTGTGGTACTCAGCGCAACTGACGAGCTAGTGCCGTCAGGGTTAACAGGGAAGCCCAACAGGTGGTCGCCACTGGTATTCACAACAAAATTATTTTCGTCGAGTTTAAACTGACCGGCACGGGTAAATGAGGTATCCCGTGAGGTAAGATCTGGCACTGTAGCAAAAAAGCCATTACCGGTAATGGCCAAATCAAGCGAGGTATTGGTAAATTGCAAACTACCCTGGGTAAATTGCTGAGCCACTTCCTGAGTAAGTACCCCGTCACCGACTTTAGTTTTACCACCTGCTAATAAGGAGGCAGCATAGACATCACCGAATTCAGCTCTTGATTCTTTAAAACCTACGGTGTTCACGTTAGCAATGTTATTTGCTGTTGTATCCAGGTCTTTTTGTGCGGCAGCGACGCCACTGAGTGCAATATTAAAAGACATTTGCTTTTCTCCTGTTAACTGCCGATCTGTATGACGTCGTCGAGATTGATACTCACGTCGCCATCTAAATTCAAAATAATACCCTGGCTACTGCCTGCCAGGCTGACACTACTAACGTGACGGTTAATGGCAGTCGATAGTGCCTCGCCTTCACCATTCACTTTACCGTTAGCACTTACCACGTAATTGCCGGGCGGCATAGGATTGCCGTTGTTGTCGGTTCCGTCCCAGTTAAACTCGATATTACCTTCTGGCTGCGTACCGGCATTGATGGTTCTGACCACTTCACCGTTGGCACTGGTAATAGTGATTTCCATTTCTTGTACGGTTTGCTCATTTACGACAAAGCCTGAAATGCCCGCACCTTCGGTTCCCATATAGCCAATATTGGCCTCTACCAGCACATCCTGGCCAATGAGACTTGAAGCCTGAAGGGCCTGATTTGACGTCATCGAAGTGGCAAAACTCTCGAATTTATCGTTTAGCTTATTGATGCCTTCAGCAGTAGTGAATTGTGTCATCTGCGAAACCATCTGGTCGTTATCAACCGGCTTAGTGGGGTCCTGATTGGCCAGCTGCTCTGTCAGTAAAGCAAAGAAATCTTCCTGCGACAGTTGTTGTTCAGAACCATCGGCAACCTTTACTTTCTCTTCCTTCCAGTAAAGGTCATCGTTGAGTTTGGGGGTATTATTAATTGTATTCACAATAGTTTCCTCATCAACCCGCTACTACTGACCCTGACCAAGCATCATTACGCGCCGGAATATTCGTTTGGTGGTGTCCGCCACCTGAACGTTG
This sequence comes from Alteromonadaceae bacterium, assembly GCA_013373625.1. GTDB lineage: Bacteria > Pseudomonadota > Gammaproteobacteria > Enterobacterales > Alteromonadaceae > Alteromonas. Next base: position 96,512 of record JABXHM010000083.1, read on the forward strand.
GTTTCATAAGCTTTGGAGGCTGACATCATGTCAGCCATTTCTTCAACGATATTAACGTTGGGCTTATAGATATAGCCGTTTTCGTCAGCCATCGGGTTGTGCGGCGCATATTCAATTTGTAGTGGTCGATCACTTTCGACAATGCCTAATACCTGAACTTCTGAACCTTTGCTCTTACTGTCTGTCGTAGCACGACTAAGTTCAGCAGCAAATACCGCATGGCGTGCGCGGTAGGTTTCGCCTTCACTGCTGCTTACCGAGTTAGCATTGGCAATGTTACTCGCCGTGGTATTTAAACGTACGCTTTCTGCATGCATACCCGACGCTGAAATTGACATAACATCAAATAAACTCATTGACCCTGACCTCCGCTTATCGCTTTCTTCATGCCTTTAATTTTGCCGGTTAAAAACTGCAATGAGGCCTGATAGCGCATACCTGTATCTAAAAATTCGTTTCGTTCCCGCTGAACTTCAACGCTGTTACCGTCACCGGTGTCCGGCTGTGATGGAATGCGATAACCCACTTCTGTTGCTGAAACCATTGTTCCGCTCAGGTGTTTTTCATGCGTTCGCGTCATCGACTGGCCTGAAGAGTGTTGAGCTTTCGCCATGGCTTGTTGAAAATCAATGCCTTTGGCTTTATAGCCAGGTGTATTTGCATTCGCCAGGTTGCCGGAAATGACTTCCATTTTATCTGCCCGCACTTGCAGGGCATTCTTATGGAACCCGGTCAAACGATCTAAACTTATTGCCATGTGACTTCTCCTCTAACGAAAGAAGAGAAGCAATTGAAGTGCCAACAAAGATTACAGAGCTAACCAAAACAAAAATTAACAGTTACAACGTTGTTTTAGTTAGTCTTTTTTTGCGTAGTACAAGCCGGGGTTACACTTTACCATGCGGTAATAATCGGCCGCAGAGGCGACCGATTCAGAAGCGCCGAGAAATAGGATGCCGCCTGGGTTTAACTGGGCGGCAATTTGTTGCAGTATTTTTTGTTTCAGTTCAGTGGAGAAGTAAATCAATACATTGCGACAAAAAACAATATCAAACTTACCCAAGGACGAGTAGCTATGCAGAAGATTGATACTGCGGAAATTCACCATACGACGCACCTCCGGTTTAACCTGCAGCAAACCGTCAGTATGAGGGTTGAAATAACGTTGACGTCGTTCCGCGGAGAGTCCACGCGCCAGTGATAATTCATCATACGTGCCCTGCTCACAGCGTTTGAGCATATTACTCGATAAGTCAGTTGCGAGTATCTCTACCGACAATGAAGCAGCACCAGGGTTTTGCCGTTGGTATTCCAGTACTGACATGGCAATAGAATATGGCTCCTGACCAGACGAGCATGCAGCGCTCCAGATACGTAAACGTCGTTGTCTAGTCGCATGTTCCGGCAACAATTGTTTGATCAAAAGTTCAAAAGGGTAGCCGTCACGAAACCATAGTGTTTCGTTAGTCGTCATGGCATCAATAACTTGCTGCAGTAATGTGCGATCGTGTCCCGATATAGATTGGCTCAATAGCTCGTCAATACTTTTATACTGGCGCTCATGAAGCAAGCCACCCAAACGACTGCGTACGAGGTATTGTTTATTATCACCCAGCACTATGCCGCATTGCCGTTCTAGAAAATCCCGGAATTGGCGGTAAACATCCGGCGATACATCCTTATTAATCAACCGCGTGACGCTCCGTATTATTGCTCATCAGGACCCAACCATTTTTGTACTGCCGAGGCCAGCTCATCAGGGTGAAATTTAGCGATAAAATCATCCGCGCCAACTTTCTTAACCATTGCCTGATTAAAAACGCCGCTCAATGATGTATGCAATACCACGTGGAGTTTTTGCAGCTCTGGCGTATTTTTAATCTCCGCCGTCAATGTATAACCATCCATTTCCGGCATTTCAATATCGGAAACCAACACGCCTACCTTATCGGTCACATCGCCGGTTTCTGCGGCAATTTCTTTTAAGCGATTCAGAGCTTCCAGCCCGTTTTTGGCCATTTCAATTTCCAGGCCCAGCGTTGTTAGTGCCCGTTTAACCTGGTTTCTTGCCACTGAAGAGTCATCCGCTATAAAAATAATTTTATCTTTATAACGCTCAGTATCCAGCGTTGACGCAACCGCATCACTAACTTCTGTATTCAGCGGTGAAATTTCGTTGAGAATTTTCTCTACATCGAGAATTTCGACTAATTCCCCTTCGACTTCTGTCACGGCAGTCAGATAGCTCGCTCTGCCGGTGCCCTGCGGCGGTGGCATTATTGCATCCCAGTTGGTATTGATAATACGTTCGACCGCGCCGACCAAAAAGCCTTGAACCGACCGGTTGTACTCGGCGATTACAATAAAAGCAGTTTTTAAGTCTTCGATCCGACGCCCACCCGTTGCCATGCTCAGGTCAATAACTGAGATCGTTTGGCCACGTATATGTGCCACACCGCGCACCAACGGATTAAGCTTGGGCATGGAGGTTAACGCCGGACACTGCAACACTTCACGAACTTTAAACACGTTAATCCCGAAACGCTGCCGACCGTTAAGACGGAACAGCAACAACTCCAGCCGGTTTTGACCTACTAACTGTGTTCGCTGATTAACCGAATCTAAAATTCCAGACATACATCACCTCAATTTTTCAATATGGGCATAGAGTTTGCGTGTTCAACTACAATCAAAACTGATGTCAAATTTCCGACACCAGTTAATCAGATCGGCAAAACATGCTGATATGAGTTTAATAATAGTCAAAATGACAACATCTGAACATGAAAATATTGAAAACATTACTATTGCCTGCGCGTTTAGCTTTCATATTGACTACAGGTATCACCTTAGCTCACTTTGACTTGATTGCCCAACAAAACTCGGGTACCGCTCATGAGCGGTTGACGTTAAGTGTAGCTGACTTTTTAAATCAACAACTTGCTAATGAACAAAGTAATGATTTAAATGACAACTTAACTATCGAGGTCACCCCTATCGATAGCCGTATAAACATTCCGAAGTGCGACGCGCCTTATAGTTACGATGTCGACCCGGCAACACTGCATTTAAGTTATCTTAATGTCAGAGTGAGTTGCGATACGAGTAACTGGTATATTTTTACCAGTGCCAAGGTCACACGCACCCGCACAATTGTTGTAACAGCGAGTATGATAAGTCCTGACACTGTTTTGTCAGATGGTCATCTGACGCTGGCAGAAGTGGATATCAAACGACTGCGTCATACCCCTTTTACCGCACTGGAAGACGTTACCGGTGCCAGGCTCAAATATCGTGTCAGAGAAGGGCAACCAGTGCAAAGCAACATGCTGTGCTTTATTTGCAAAGGTGATAAAATTACCATCAGTGCCCAGGCTGGTACAATGGAAGTTAAAACCTCCGGTATCGCACGTCAGGATGGTGTTATAGGTGATGTAATTGAGGTGGTAAATAGTAGTTCTAACAAATCGGTTATTGCTAAAGTAGCCAGCACACAGGAAGTTGTTGTGAGTCTGTGATAGTCTGCTATGAGAACACGTGCAATTTGTTTAAAATTAAACCCATTAAGGCCTAAAGAAAATCTACCGACAGCCGATATACTTACTGAGGTTTAAAAGGTAGTGGAATATAACTATGGCAATTAATAACGTAAACAATGGTTTACCTAAAACGTCTGTTGACAATAATAAGGTCAACAGCCAGCAGCAGGCTAAATCAAATCAGACTGCAACGCAGCAAGCAGCAACATCTGCTGCTCAGGTAAGTACCGCCCCGCGTCAGGATTCTGTATCTTTGACGCAGTCAGCGCAACAATTGAACCAGGTTCAAAAGAAAAGCGCCGATGTGCCGGTTAACCAGGAAAAAGTGGATAAGCTCAAAAAGGCAATCCAGAGTGGTGAATATAAAGTTGACCCACAGTCACTGGCGAAAAAAATTGCCCGACTTGAGTCTGAAATATTTGGTTTGAAGTCCTGACCAACAACGCACGATATTGCTAAGCGGACAAAATGGATAATACACTGAGCAAGCAACTCGAACAGCAAGTCAAAAACCTGGCATCACTGAAAGAGATGCTGGACAAAGAACTGCATCTGATTAGTTCACGTGATGCAGAGGCTCTGATGACCTTGTTGAACGAGAAAGAGGCATTGCTAACAGCTATCCAACAGCTCGACGACACTATTAATCCTCAGCTTCAGACCTTGCAGCAAGAAAGGCCGTTGCCCGAAACAGTCGAAGAACAGATCCAACAGGCAAAGGCGCTACTCAGCGAATGTCAGTATTGTACTGACGTGAATCAAATCGCCGTTGAGCAAGGTCAATTACGTCTTGGCCATTTGCGTAACCTTATGATGGATGTACGCGCGAAAGAATCGCTCACCTATGATAAAGCCGGTAAGAAGAAAGGCGGATTCTCAGGTAAAGGTGTCAGTGCCTGATTGCTGCGCGGCCTATTCATAATACACTACCCCTCAGTTACTTTGTCACACAACCGCCTCACGCATTGGCTGCATCACTGAATAATTGCTGACGACGGCGCGTAATACCCTGTATTACATCGGCTAATTATCAGGTGATCTTTTTTTATTATTCGCATTCGACTCAAGTGGTCTTACTGCGTTGCAGAGTTACCTGGCAGTGTTGTATCACCAGCTTCGTGTGTGTAACGCCGCAGAATTTGCTCTAGTTTGCCTGACTGTTTCAGTACTTTGATCGCGGCATTAATCTTTGGCAGCAAATGGGCTTTTTCTTTTTGTAGTCTAATGTGCAGTTGGTCATCGGAATGGATTGGCCCAATTTCCAGGTTAACGCCAAGCTTCGTGGCCCAGTACCGCGCAGTCAAATCGCCAGCGATCCCCCAATTAATTCGCTTCAGCGATAACGCGAGGAGTATCTCTTTTTCTGACCTGAAGTCGACCCGCTTAAACATATTCTCATTATGATAAAGATAACCACGAACCGTCCCGATATAAGGCTTTTGGATTTGCCTATTTGTTAAAAGGTTAGCCGGTAGGCTCGTCCCTTTGAGGTAAATAATGTGTTCTCGAATGGGTATAATTGGGTCAGAAAAGATAAAGCCAGAGGTATCTGTGGAAGGCGCCAACCAAGCCGGACTGGTAAAGTCAAAATCTATAAGGCCATTGGCAAAGGCCCGCTGGGTTCGTTTTGCTGGAAGACTCACCCGATTGCCATCGATACCAGTAGCATCCAGTAAATAATCAACCACCTCAATTAAGATGCCTTCATGGCCATTTTCGTTCTCTATGAAATACGGGTACCAGGCACCTGAGGCACTGGCGTCATAGGTTAGCGTATCCTTTGCCCTACCGGATATTGAGAAACTCAATAAGGTAATAAATAAAGCAGTAATTGCAGACGTTTTAATGGCGGAAATAACAAGTCACCCGATAAACTGAAGCTCTCTTCTATGAGCGTATCTAAAACTCCTTAAGCATAGTAATGCACAACTCTCTGTCAAGAATATAAAAAAATGAAGGCCCTTAGGACTGGCTGGCAATGTGTAAGGAAGAATTGAAACTACAATAGGTATCAATACAGATGCTGGAAATTGAAGTGGCAGGCACTAAAGTGTCTGATTTCTATACGGTGGTTGAAAGCACGACTTACATTTCCACTTAGTACCACTACCCAAATACCTTACTAGCGATCTAAAAAATTTAGAGTAGTCTCAACACACCCTAGTAATAATTGACCGTTTTAACGCGTTGTGGTCGCGTTGTCGCTAAATAAATATCATAAACCTCAGCCATGTCCAACGACAGTTCAGTGGCGTATGTATCTTCGCCCACCGGATAAGACTTAACCACTTTAGCGCCACGTATTACCCCCTCTACTGAGGCCTGCAATTGGGTATTGTTCAGCACCATATTGGCTAACGATTGCTGACCATTAATACGTTGACCATAAACTTGCTCAGCTAATTCGCGGTATGCGTCAAGCTTTGACGCTTTCATCGCCATCAGGTTTTTTTGTGAACCCGACGCGCCATTTTGCGAATTAATAGGTGCATAGCCTACAGCTGTTAAGACCGGATAAGACTCTGGTTTTACCGTTTCCCATTCCACGTGTTTCTCGAACAAAGAGGTGCATCCGCCTAAACTCGCTAAACATCCGATAACAAGCAGTTTTCGTAATAAAAATGTAGTCATTTAAACCTTCCTCTTACCGCATGGAGTATCAATTAACAACCCAGGTACCTCCAACGACCATCATTAGCAGACACAACGTCAACACTGCTGAGAGACACCTGAACTTCTACTTCGTTATATTCTTGTGAGCAATAACCGTGCCCAGGCTTAGATATTTCCGTCAATTAGACAATACACCAACCCGCAACAATTTAACCAACGCTTGAAATGCAAATAGGAACGAAATATGCAAACGAAATATGAAAACAGAAAAACACAACAAATATACGTTCGGCAGCGCAAAGTAACAATACACTGGCGCTGTCTGTTCGAATCCCGGCAATACAGGGCGGTACAAGCGCCATTTGTCGATCGAACCTTAATCACATGTAGTTGAGTTAAAAGCTGATGAACATCCTGAACAAAGCTTTCCGACAAGCAACCACACTGAAATCGGCGGCAATCTGCCTGTTACTTTGCCTGCCAGGGCAATCTGATGCCGTCTGGTATGAAACCCAGGGGCAGTCGGTGGTATTAAATGGCGACAAAGTAAAAGCAAAGCGCCAGGCCACGGAAGAAGCACTCAGACAGGCCATGCTCTTTGCCGGCGCATCAGTGCGCAGCGTACAACAGTTAACGAACGGTCTGCTCAACAATGATCACATGGAAATTGTCGCCAGTGGCGAGGTTCAGCAGCTAGAACTGATATCGGAAAACTGGCATAACGATGTTGTTACCGTGAAAATCAGAGCCGACATTTTTCCGGCGCAACAACAGTGTCCGGCTGAAAATTACAGCAAAACTATTGCCACTAGCTATTTTCCCTTACTTGAGCGCCAACATGCTCAGGATGGCCAGATTCAGGAGCTTGGCAGATTGCTCAGTGGTCAACTTAAACGTGAATTCGACCGTTCAGCCCAACACGCAGTTATCAGCAGTATTGAACCCTACACGGTACACTGGCAATCACGTCAGGTACGAAACCAGGCAACTGCTCTGGCAACGCAAACAAAAACCCAATTTGTACTGACCGGCGTTATTGAAGATTTAAGTGTTCACCGCCCCAACAATAGCGCACTGGCTTTCTGGCAGAGCAATACCGCGACCCGCAGTTTTCGCCTCAGGATAGAACTTATAGACGGCATTAACGGTGCGCCGTTACTGCAAAAAAGCTACGAAACCGAGTCGGAATGGGATTTTGACCGCTATGCACAAATTGATGCGTCATCGAACCAGTTTTGGCGCAGCGCCTACGGCAAAGCCCTTCAACAACAGCTTCAGCAATTACAAAGTGATGTCGACGAGACACTCGCCTGTGTGCCCGCCACCGGTCATGTGATCAGTATTAGCGCTGGCAATGAACTGAATGTGTCGTTAGGCCGTCAGCACGGTTTGCAACCGGGTGACTCCTTATCGGTTTACCAGGTTCAGGAAGTCACGGACTACCGCGGCGAAAAATTCATTCAGTATCATTTGTACCCTGTCGAGGTAGAAGTGATTGAAGCCTATGCCGATAATGCCAGGGTAAAAGCCAAAGACGAGCGCTTTCTGGCCAATATTCAACCAAACGACTTCGTTGCTAAGCGTTAAAGCTTTCGATTTTTTCTTGTCTATCTATAATGGGCAGGACGTTGCTGTTTAGCCTGCGTCGTGTCCCTATAGTTTAATGGATAAAACAAGGCCCTCCTAAGGCTTAGATCTAGGTTC
>JABXHM010000097.1 GCA_013373625.1 Alteromonadaceae bacterium
TAAAATATGAAAACAGTAGTTGTAAGTTTATTGCTGGCACTTTTAGTGTCAGCAAATTCTCTCGCCCAATCCACCCAACTTAATCAATACAGACTAGGTTCTGGTGACCTCCTCAAAATTCTCGTTTACGGTCAGGAAGATTTAACTTTAGAAACACGCTTAACTGATGTGGGTAAAATTAATTACCCCTATTTGGGCGAAGTGGAAATAGTTGGCATGACTGTCGACGAACTAGAAAACTATATTTATGAAGGGTTAAAGGGTGACTATTTGGTTAACCCTTCTGTTTCGGTTTCGATTGTTGAGTATCGCCCTTTTTTTGTTAATGGTGAAGTAAAGAAGCCCGGTGGTTATGCATTTCAACCGGGACTTAATATAGATAAAGCGGCTGCGTTAGCAGGCGGGTATACTGAAAGAGCTTCTAAGACTAAAGTATTTATCGACAGGACTGTCGAAGGTGAAAGCATTAGAATTCAAGCAGATCGAAATACCTCTATACTCCCTGGTGATATAGTCACTATAGAGCAAAGCTTCTTCTAAAACCTAAGAATAATAATACTTGGAACTTTACTATGTCATCCAAAGGAATAGAACAAATCGAAGCAATAAGTCAAGATGACATCATCGATTTAGGCCAGTATTTGTTGGTTATAAAACGGTATAAATGGAGGATTTTAGGATTAGCACTAACTTTTACATTCTTAGTTGCATTAATCGTATTATCGATGACGCCTATATATCGCGCTAGTTCTTCTTTATTGATAGAGGCTGAAGAAGCCAAAGTTTTATCTATAGAAGAAATCTACGGCATTGACTCTTCTGGAAAAGAGTATTTTCAAACACAGTATGAAATTATTAAGTCCAGGCATATTGCTGAAAAAGTCGTTGATAAGTTAGACCTTACCAATTCGCCGTATTTTATTCCAGATGAGGATGAAGGCGGATTAAAAGGTTTTCTAAAAGATACCAAGGCATTGATTAAATCTCTTCTTTCATTTTTACCTCAAAACGAGAGAGAAACTCTTACTCAGGAAGAGATTAATTGGATGAAAAAACAGAGAGTCATAGATCAATTTATGGAATCTATGGGTGTTGCTCCAGTTAGTAATACTCAGATAGTAAAAATCTCCTTTGAAAGTGAATCCCCAAAGTTAGCTGCGCAGATAGCGGACACCATAGCAGAGGTGTACATAGAAAGTTATCTTGAAGCTAAATTCAACATGACTTCTAAGGCGACGACATGGCTTAACGATAGTTTGCAGGGTTTAAGGCTTAAATTGGAAGCGTCAGAACGCAAACTTGCCGACTTTTACGAAAAAGAGCAGTTAGTTGACCTCGACGGTGTGGTAGGCCTGGCTTCGGAAGAGCTGCAAGGATTAAGTGAACAGCTCTTAGAAGCTGAAAACAGGCTGAAAAATAGCGAAATCATTTATCAACAAGTGCAAAACTATGATGGGAATATCGATGAAATCGCAAAGCTCCCTGAAGTGCTTAACCACCCCTCAATACAAAGTGTTCGCGAATCTGAATTAAAAGCGCAAAGTAAAGTTTCTGAATTAAGTAAAGTATATGGCCCTAAACATCAAAAAATGGTTTCGGCGGTTGCTGAGTTAAACTCTGTTCAGGCGTCAATGAATCGACAAGTGAGGGCATTGATATCTGGTATAACCAGTGATTACAGTCAAGCAACGTCCCAGGTAGCTGGCTTACGTAAAGCAGTAGCAGAGGCTAAAGCAGGGTACAGAAAACTGACGACATTAGATTCACAACGTAAAATACTTCAGCGAGAGGTAAATATAAACCAGCAACTCTATAATTCGTTTTTTACTCGTTTAAAAGAAACAAGTGAAGCGGGTGGCTTTGAATCTGCCAATGCCCGTATTTTAGATAGAGCAACTACTCCAATTGAACCTTCCGAACCTAAAGCAAAGCTTATTGTACTGGCAACATTAGTAATCAGCACGTTAATTGGGGCTGGTATTGCCATTTTCGCTGACATGATGAATAAAGGTATTCGCTCCGTTGACGATGTAGAGCGTAAACTTAGTCAGCGTATGATGGGGTTAATTCCTTGGCAACCTCACAAGAGGAAAGAAGATCTGCCTCTAAGAGAGTTTTTTAACCCTGAGCACCATACTTTTAGCGAGGCAATTAGAACATTACGAACCAGTGTTCAGCTTGTTGATATGGAAACAACAAAGCAAGTCATCATGGTGACGTCCAGTGTTCCTAAAGAAGGTAAAACAACCGTCTCTATCAACCTGGCCTTTGCTATGGGCCAGCTTGGTAAGACGATTTTGGTTGACACTGATATGCGCAGGCCTTCAGTAGCCAAGCGATTTGAAATGCCGGGTTTTCAGCCTGGGTTATCTAACTTGTTAGCAGGCACCCACAATTTTGACGATTGTTTGGTGAATGATGCAGAAGCAGGAATAGACATTATTAGCGCTGGCTCTATTCCTACCAACCCGCAAGAAATGCTGGCGAGTCAGAAGTTTAAAGATCTGTTAAATGAGCTTAAAACCAATTACGATTATATAATAATAGATACCGCGCCAACTCAGGCTGTCAGTGATTCTATTGTGGTTTCTAAAGTTTGTGACGTGGTGCTTTACGTTGTGAGAGCGGACAATACCAACGAGCAGTTAATTAACAGTGGTTTAAGACGCTTTATGAGCACTGGTAAACGTGTGGATGGTATTGTGTTAAATCAGGTGGACTTGAAAAAGAGCGCCAACACATATGCTTATACAGGTTACTATGATAAATATGGCTATAACTCTCATTATGCAGATGGCGACAAAAGTTAGTCATATTATCGTACTGATATTAGAGATAGTTTTTAATTAATAATAAAACCGCTTAAAAGCGGTTTTATTATATGTTTGTTACTATACTTGTATAGAGCAGTAATAAATTGGTGTAGGAAAATATGGATAACCGCAAGCTGGTTAATGTGTTGATATTTAGTGTCATAACGGTATTACTATGCTTGGCATCTATAAAGGCACTTAATTCAACTGTGGCCTCGTTAAAATATTATTCCGTTAAAAATTCTATTGATAGCTGGAATAATGGCGAACAACCTGCAATAGAGGAATACAAAGCAGCACTAATCAATGCCACTGACACAGTGAATTACCAGCGTGACATGGCTTTCTATTCTGATTTGCTAGCAGAGGTTCTGCAATGGGGCATGTATTTTGGTTTCGAAAACGGTGTGGAATCAACACAAGCCGACATTATGGACTTGTACAACAACTCCATAGCAATGAGACCAAGTTGGCCGGTAACCTGGGGCAATCAGGCATTTTTAAAGTGGCAGCTACAATACCATAATGATGATATTTCTTACGATCTCACCAGAGCAAATGAGCTTGGCGTAAGTACCCCTGAAATTCATATACTGATGACCCGGTTAGGTTATAGCTTCCTAAAATCAAACTTGAGTTTGTATCTAAAATTTAATGCTACCATTAGCCATCGATTTGAATTAGGCCTTCGCAATAAATTATCAACAAGTGCAATAATACATATAGTAGAAGCTAAAGAAGGCACAGATGTTGGATGTCTTTGGTTAAAGCAAGCCAATGGGCCCGACTGGGTTTACAAAAAATTAAAGTGCAATCAGTAATTTGGCTTTACAGTTTATTTAGCGATTAACGAGACCATCGTCTTCTCTCCCGTTTTTTAGTGCAACATCCCAGCGCTATAATGATTACAAATAACATAGCGTTTGCCGGTGCCTGAAGGGGAAAGTCTACCGATATATGTATTAACATACCCAGCACCGCCATACATACCCCAAACGCTAAGCCTTGCATTAATGCATTGCGCCTGTCGCGTAACGATTTAATTCCCACTGCAAATGCCCACACCGGCAGCAATGCGATAAGTATAGTTGCCGGAATACCGGCTTCAATGGCGAACTGAAGATAATCGTTATGGGCATGGTCGTAAAAGGCATAAATATCTTCACCCTGGTAATTAGGAAACACACTGTAATAGCTACCCATTCCCGACCCCGTTAATTTAAAATCAATTAACAGAGGCAGCGAGTCTCTAACTACTTCGTCTCGTTTTTCTTGTTCCAGGCTTGTTTGCTCTAAACGTTCTTGCACTTTATCGAGGCCAAACCAGGCGCTTAAAATAAAGGTATCGATAACAAACAAGCTTACGATGAGTATGGTTAACCCTTTGCTCCGGTGTTTTATAAGTAAAAGCCCTAAAAATCCAATAATTGTCATCGAAGCAAAAAATGCTGTGTTACCCATGCGCGACCGGGACATAACCAGTGCTATAACCATTATCGCCAGTGCAATACGTACAACAGCCTTACCGTTAAGCATAGTATTTAAAAAATTGCGAACGCGTTCTCTGTTTGAGCCTGCGGCTTGGGAATTTAGGGTACTTACTAAATAGCCTACCCCAATGGATAAACAGAGCATAAGATAGTTGGCATAGTGATTCTTATACACGAAGGTGCCAGTGGTGATATTTTTTACTGGCAACCCGAATACCCAACTAACATCACTCCCTAGTAACACTTCCAGAGCGCCGTATAGCGCCTGAAACAACCCCGAGCAAATAATACATAGCATTATTTGTTTAATTCGCTTGTCGGTTCTGCACATGAGTATCGTGGCTGCAAAAAAACAAAAATAAGCAATACCCTTGAGCAGCATAACCATACTCTGCCCTGCATCTACAGAAACAGCAAATTCACTTAACGGTTGTTGGGTTGCCATGTACAGCTCGTAAGCGTTGGGCGACACTATTTGTACCCAGGAGGCGGGCAAGGGTATTGTCTGTATGGCATTCCATATTAAAAACAGAATAAAAGCACTAATTGGCCACATAAACGGAAAAAGTGCTCTAAAAAAGCGCTCTCTATTCGCCCACATGCACCCCATAAAGGTTATATAAGCACCAATCTCCAATAGCCCCCATGCCCAGGGGCGGTTTGACCCTAA
>JABXHM010000002.1 GCA_013373625.1 Alteromonadaceae bacterium
AGGTTCGACTCCTGGTGGGGACGCCATACAGCAAATGAACTTTAACGCCAATCTGCAGTATCAATAGTGTCAGGCTGATGAAATGTTGAGGGTAATGATGCGGCAAGATGATCAAGAACATGAGTTACACGATGATTTCCAGGATTTCCTCCAGGAACTCGGTGACGTAAAGCCCCTGAAAGCCGACGACCGGGTTACACTACAACAAACTCAGCAGGCGCTTGAAAAACAACTGCGCCGAGAAGCATTACTGGCCCAAAAACCCTCTGACAGCCCGCTCACTTTCGACAATGTAATACCGGTAAAGCCCGACGATTTTGTGGCATTTAAACAGGCTGGAATTCAGGATGGTGTGTATAAAAACTTGCGTCAGGGCAAATACCCAATTGAACAAAAAATTTCTCTGGCTGGCTTGTCTTTGCGTGAATCCAGCCAAAATCTATATCATAAGATTGCAGCGGCGCATGAACGTGGGATCAGGATGTTACTCATTCAGCATGGTAAAGGAGAAAATAGCCAACCATTCCCAGCGTTGAAGAAATCTTACGTAAATCACTGGCTGCCTCAGCTAAAAACTGTTATTGCCTTTCATACTGCTCAGCCAATGCATGGCGGGTTGGGGGCAACCTATGTATTACTGAAAAAACACCCGAACCAAAAATTAATTAATCGCGAAAAACAGGCAAAACGATAACCTGCCAGTTCTGGCATAATTATCGTTACATATTGATATTATTGATTTACTTTGAAGTGACTTGCTCTGCTTGAGCAGATGTTTCGGCTGATTGGGCTGAAGTACTGAAAGCTGCTGTTGCAATCATTAGCAACACCGCAATCGCTACGCCGGCTAAGCCGAAGCCTTTTGAAGAACGATTCATATTCGTCTCTTATTATTTCATGACCACTGATGCAAACGCACAGCGATACTACCCTTCCCCTACAAGTCCCTGTAACCAAACAGCATTCCTTACTGTTTTACTACTGTAAAGCACCTGTAGAGCGCTTGCAAGGCGTCCAGACAAATTTTTGACGCCTTGCGGTCATTTTTCTGAAATTATCCGACAAAACGCCGTGCATTACGGAACATGCGCATCCATGGCGAGTCTTCCTGCCAGTCATCGGCGCGCCAGGAGTTAGCCACTGTGCGGAATACGCGCTCCGGGTGCGGCATCATAATGGTACAGCGCCCATCATCCGTAGTCAGACCGGTAATACCTTGCGGTGAACCATTCGGGTTTGCCGGGTAATGGCTGGTAACGTCACCGTAATTATTAACATAGCGCAGCGCTACATTGTTCTGAATGGCGGTGAGCGCCTCGTCGCTGGCAAACTCTGCCCGTCCTTCACCATGAGAGACGGCAATAGGCATTCGAGAGCCAGCCATATCAGCCAGCAGCACCGATTTAGATTCGGCAACTTCTACCATTGCTACACGGGCTTCAAAGCGCTCCGACTGATTAGTCACAAAATGTGGCCAGTGCGCGGTGCCTGGGATCAGGCTTTTCAGATTAGACAACATCTGACAACCATTACAGACACCGAGGCTAAAGGTATTATAACGGTGGAAGAAACGCTCGAATTGATCACGAGCCCGTGGATTAAATAATACAGACTTAGCCCAGCCTTCACCCGCGCCTAACACGTCACCATAGGAAAACCCGCCACAGGCTGCCAGACCGGCAAAGTCATCCAGTGCTACCGCTCCGGATAATACATCGCTCATATGCACGTCTATGGCAGTAAAACCTGCACGGGTAAATGCAGCCGCCATTTCCAGATGAGAGTTAACTCCCTGCTCACGCAGTATTGCTACACGTGGTTTAATACCTTTCGCGATATATGGCGCAGCGATATCATCGTTAATGTCATAACTAAGCTTAGCATGGAGCCCGGGATCAGATGCATCCTGCTTGGCAGCGAATTCTTCCTCTGCACATTTGGGGTTATCCCTTAAGCTCTGCATAGCATGAGTTGTTTCTGCCCATATTCCGCGATAAGTAGTGCGGGACTCACTCATTACTGCGCTACCATCGCGAGTAAACTCAATGGTATCAGTGTTATTAAGCTGACCAATACGATGCACACAATCTGTTAACCCGTGGTTGGCAAACAATGCGTTAACGCCCTCCAGTTCGCTGCTGCGCACCTGAATGACGGCACCAAGTTCTTCGCTGTACAGCGCGCTTAAATCATCGGAGCCGAGGCTGTCCAGTGCCACGCTGACACCAGTTTTACCCGCAAAAGCCATTTCCGCAACGGTAACAAACAAACCGCCATCAGAACGGTCATGGTAAGCAAGCAACTTGTTGTCTGCCAGCAATGCCTGTGTTGCATTGAAAAAATTCAGTAATAGCTCAGGTGTATCCAGGTCCACCGGGGTGTTACCTAACTGGTTATAAACCTGCGCCAAACAACTAGCACCGAGACGGTTTTTACCCTGACCTAAATCAATCAGTAATAGCGTGGTATCACCTTTATCGGTGCGTAATTCTGGCGTGACAGTTTTACGAATATCAGTGACGGCACCAAAGGCTGTAATGACTAGCGAAAGAGGAGAAGTGACAGCTTTATCTTCGCCATTTTCCTGCCAGGCCGTTTTCATTGACATGGAGTCTTTACCAACCGGGATAGTCAGACCCAACGCCGGGCACAATTCTTCACCCACGGCTTTCACCGCTTCATATAAACCGGCATCTTCACCAGGGTGGCCGGCTGCGGCCATCCAGTTAGCTGACAATTTAATACGTTTCATATCGCCAATATGAGCGGCGGCGATATTGGTAATCGACTCGCCCACCGCCAGGCGTGCTGAAGCAGCATAGTCAAGTAGAGCCACCGGTGTGCGTTCGCCCAACGCCATTGCCTCACCGTGGTAGGTATCAAAGGCCGAAGCCGTAACCGCCACATCGGCCACGGGTATTTGCCACGGGCCTACCATTTGGTCACGGCTAACCAATCCGGTAACACTGCGATCACCGATGGTAATCAGGAAGGTCTTCTCAGCAATAGCCGGTAACCGCAGTAAGCGTTCGGCTGCATCTGCCAGGGTAATCTCAGTGCGGTCCAGCTCGGTAGATGCGTGCTGTGCGCTAGTAACGTCACGATGCATCTTAGGTGCTTTACCCAGTAATACCTCAAGCGGTAAGTCGATGGGTTGATTGTCGAAATGGGCATCGTTAAGTAATAAATGCTGCTCTTGTGTTGCCTCGCCTATCACGGCGAAAGGCGCTCGTTCACGACGGCAAATGGCTTCAAACACTGCCAGTTTTTCCGGCGCAACCGACATTACATATCTTTCCTGAGACTCGTTACACCAAATCTCCAGTGGCGACATACCGGGTTCGTCACTCAATACTTTACGCAATTCAAAGCGACCGCCTCGACCACCATCATTGACCAGTTCGGGCATTGCGTTAGACAAACCACCAGCGCCCACATCATGAATAAACTGAATAGGGTTGTCGTCACCGAGCTGCCAGCATGCATCAATCACTTCCTGACAACGGCGCTCCATCTCCGGATTGTCGCGCTGTACCGATGCAAAATCCAGATCTTCACTCGACTGACCGGACGCCATAGAAGAGGCTGCACCTCCGCCCAAACCGATATTCATGGCCGGGCCGCCAAGCACGACTAATTTCGCCCCAACGGTAATTTCACCTTTTTCTACCTGCTCACGACGAATATTACCGAGTCCACCAGCAAGCATAATAGGCTTGTGATAGCCGCGAATTTCAGTGCCATTAAAGCTGCTGACTTCCTGTTCATAGGTACGGAAATAGCCAAGCAAATTAGGCCGGCCAAACTCGTTATTAAAGGCTGCACCACCTAGTGGACCATCAATCATTATATCCAGCGCACTAACAATTCGCGCCGGTTTGCCGTAGTCAATTTCCCATGGACGCACTGCATTTGGCAGCTTAAGATTAGATACCGTGAAGCCAACTAAACCTGCTTTGGGCTTAGAACCACGACCGGTAGCACCTTCATCACGAATTTCACCACCTGAACCTGTCGCAGCGCCAGGAAACGGCGAAATTGCCGTTGGGTGGTTATGGGTTTCAACCTTCATTAAAATTGCAATATCTTCGTGATGGTAGGTATATTCGTGGGACTGCGGCTCGGGGAAGAAACGCCCTGCCTGCCAACCTTCCATGACAGCAGCGTTGTCCTTGTAAGCAGAAAACACATACTCAGGGTGCTGCTCATAGGTATTTTTAATCATTTTAAACAATGATTTGGGCTGTACCTCGCCATCAATAGTCCAGTCGGCATTAAAAATTTTATGGCGACAATGCTCAGAATTGGCCTGAGCAAACATATACAATTCGATATCGTTAGGGTTGCGGCCTAATTTAATGAAGTTGTCATACAGATAGTCGATTTCATCATCCGCCAGGGCCAGGCCCAACTTTTGATTCGCGCTCACTAATGCAGATTTACCCTGCCCCGTGATATCAACAGAACTAAATTCCCGTGGCTGGTGTTTCTCAAACAGCACGCTGGCATCTTCGGGCGCTGAAAATACGCTTTCGGTCATGCGGTCATGCAGGATAGCAGCAACCTGCGCTCGTTGTGCTTCACTCAGCGACGCGGCTGTTTCAACATAATACGCACACCCACGCTCTACGCGGTCAATAACATTCAGACCACAGTTATGGGCAATATTGGTAGCTTTACTCGACCACGGAGAAATCGTGCCCGGACGTGGCGTGACAAAGAAACACTCACCATTTACCGCTTCCTGGGACTGCTTAGGACCATAAGTTAATAGCTTGGCCAGCACACTTTGTTGTGCTTCGGTCAGTGTTGCGTCAGTATCGATTAAATGCACGAACTCGCTGTAGAGGTGATTTACTTCGATGCCAGATTGCTGTAACCGCTGAATTAACTTGGCTGCGCGAAAGTCAGATAACGCAGGAGCGCCACGAAGGACCAACATAGTATGCTACCTAAATTGTGAGAACTGGCAGTTTCGATTCGTTGCTGAACTGTCAGTCCTGGTTGTGAACTTGTGTGGCGCGGATTATAGTGGAAAAGCGACGCCTTGATAACCTGTCAGGGGTATTCAACTGTAACTTTTTTTAGTCAGCAGGCTGTCAATTTCACCATTTGGTGCCATAAGCTGTTTAAAACGAAATAATCACTAACGACAAGAATAATAATGCATAGCTATATTTCTGCAATTTTACCGTTCCGACGCCACTGCATATTGTTTTTTTGTGCTCTGCTCATGATCAGTATCAGCCTTTGCGCCCACGCCGATCTTCTTTCTATTATAGACCGCGATACCCTTAATATTGGTGTGATAAACGACGAGCACCATCATCGGTTATTAAAAAGCGGCCATGCAGGAACAGATGCCGAACTTGCTAAAGGGTTTGCTGATTATCTGGGGGTTAAACTCAATATAGTGCCGTTTTATAGCGAAGACGCGCTCATTGGTGCATTGAAGAAAAAACAAATCGATGTTGCGGCACCGCGCTTCAGCACTCTTGTGAAAGAAGAGACGGTTGCTCACGGACCGTTATTTTTCTCGTCACCTTTAATGATCATTAGTCGGCATGGCGACCTCCAGGGATGTTTGAATGCGTCCGCCGCAAAACGGACAATCAAACACAGTTTCGTACCGACAGCTGAGGTTGTAACGCAACTCGACTGGCAAAGTAGTGATTTGGTCAATACAGCTACTCTTCTCGATGCAGTAGACAAGAAAAACAGTGAGTGCACACTATTGCCGCAAGCTTTCTTTGATAGTGTTGCACAGTTTTATCCAGAATTAACCGCGACGACCTTACCCGCACAACTCAATAGCCCTGATAAATCATCGACTGTCGCAATGACGAAACAATGGATAGTGTTGCCACAAAACACCGCCCTGCGCAGCAGTATCTTTGAGTACACCCACCTGAGCCGTCAAAACCACACTACTGATATAATTAATCAAACCGACTTAGCGGTTGCAGACATCAACCGTGCTGACTTTGTTATGGATGTTGAAAATAAACTACCGCATTTACAAACAGAACTTACACGTGTGCAGAGCGTTTTGCCCTGGCAAATTATCGCCGCTATCGATTACCTTGAAACGCAGTGGTACACCGGGAGCCTCACCACTGATAAAGCCGCAGACCAGGTTCAGATGCGAATAAATGGCATTAATCAGCAACTGGAAATAATCAACAACCAGTTACCGGCCCGCATAGCCGGCAACGATCGCGACTGGTTAATCGTTGCAGCGTATCATTGCGGCATTGCGCACATAGAGGATGCGCGGCAACTGGTTGAGCAGAATGGTTCAAACCCGGATCTGTGGATAAACATTAAACAACAACTGGTCAGGTTGTCCGTGCCGGCGTACTACCAGCAGACTTTGCATGGCTACACAAACGGCAACGCAACACTGAAATTTGTCGATCAGGTGAGGTTTATTGCTGACAGCATTAACATTGTTGATGTGAAGGAATAAAACCCTTGAACGTATTATTTATCTGAAAGCGACTTGATCTTTTGTCACATCACCTTCATATAAGCACGCTAGATTATAAACAATCAATTCAGCGTTGAGCGCAAAGAAATTGCTCAACACACTAATAATAAAGAGGTTTATTATGAAAAACACAAATCGCAGACGCACCATGATGCGTAAAACCAGTCAAAAAATATTTCAACGCCGTCGTCAATTCCTGAATTTCGATATCGTTAATACTACAAAAGCTAACTAACTTTTTGCTTCAGACGCTTTTTTTCTGCCCGCCGCCGCTTAAAAAAACTTGAAATAATGTCACCGCAAGGCTCTGCAAGAACACCACCCGCCACGGCAATCTGGTGATTTAGTGACGCATGCTGACACAGTTGCATCACACTGCCTGCCGCCCCGGTTTTCGCATCGAACGCACCAAACACTAATCTGTTAATACGACCGTGCACAAGCGCTCCTGCGCACATCGGACAAGGCTCCAGTGTGACATACAGCGTTGCATCGATTACCCGATAATTCTCACGCTGGCGCGCCGCTTGCCTGAGTGCTTTCATTTCGGCATGCGCAGACGGATCGTGATCGGTAATCGGCGTATTCCACCCTTCACCGATAATCTGGTCGCCACTGACGATAACCGCACCAACGGGAATTTCATTCATTTGCTCTGCTTTTTTTGCCAGCATCAGCGCATGACGCATCCAGAAATCATCTTGACTATCTTGCTCACTCATTGGTGAAAAAGCCTAACAACATCGTCAAAACCGCGAATTGAATTTTTGTAAACTTCCATGAAATAACCATAACCAATTGTTTTTTATGAAGTTAGATAATTTGGCTGACAACTTGCTATACTATTGTCATACTGAATCGGTAACGACTGAACAGATAGTCAATGCAGTCGGAACCGCTTCTCCATGTAATTATACGAAACTGTCAAACCGAAGGGAAAATATTATGGGTTTTTGGACTGCTATGGTGGTAATGGTCGCGATTGTTGCTGGCACAATTATGTCTACAGCAAAGCATAAAGCCAAAAAAGACGATCCGGCAACAACGGCGAGAACTGACGAACTTGAGAAACAAGTAGAGGCGCTCAAGGCACGGATCATCACACTGGAAAAAATTGTTACCGACCCGGGCTACGATTTAAAGAAGCAGTTTAAAGATTTAGAAGACGACAAGGTTGCGTAAGAGAAGGTTGTGCAAAAAAAAGCACGTAAGAAATTGCTACGTCATAAATAGCGCCCTCACTCAGCACTGGGGGCGGCAATCTCTTGCTTAGGTTTTTAGGAACACAATAGCTCTGACAACCATTTTTACGTTGATTTAAACACGTTGATTTAAACACGATAAATCAAAGAAGTGCGATTACGTTTGGCGACGTGATAAAAAGCCCTCAAGCAGATAACGTTCAGCCCTTTCAATACGGCGTGGCTTGCCTGCAATAACCAAAACATCACCGGCCAACAGCTCACCTTGCCAGTTTTCAACTTTGCAATCTTCACCGTTACGGCGGATAGACTTTATTTTAACTTTGTTATGAATGGCCGCTAACTCCTGTAGCGTCTTGCCGGTTGCATATGCGTCAGTGCCTAAAGCAATGGCATGTATAAACTCTAACTTGTCTGCGGTGTTATAACTGATTTCTGTAGTTTCGCCCGGATAAAAGCCATGCAGGTGATCATACCTCCCCTTACGTTCCTGACGCACTCTTTTAAGAATTCGTGACATAGGAATACCAGCACAGTGCATGACCTGTGAGATCAACATCAGACTGCCTTCCTGTAGCTCTGGCACGACTTGTGTCGCACCCGCATTATATAAATCCTCCAGATCAGCATCGCGCGGCGTCCTGACCATAATTTCGACATCCGCTTTTAATTGTTTGGCCGCGTTGATGACCTGCTTGGCTTTGTCCGCTTCTGCAAAAGTCACCAGCACTAATTTTGCATCATCAAGGCGCGCGCTGTGCAGTAAATCTTTTTGCGTCGCATCTCCGTATATAACCTGCTCCCCTGCACTTCGGCTTTCATAAACTCGGATCGGATCAACATCGATGACCAGGTAGGGGACATTTTCCATTTTAAGCATTCTGGCGACAGACTGGCCAACCCGGCCAAACCCACAAATAATGACGTGCCCACGCACATCTGCCACATCAATTACCGCTATTTCCGGTTCCATGTTGCTATTTTTGGCACTGAATTTATGGGCCAGTTCCAGGCTGTGCTCCACCAGCCAGGGTGTAAGCGCCATGCTAATCACCCCCATAGAAATTAATATCGACGACTGGGTCGGCGTAATGACCGAATGCGTGCTGGCTAACGATGCAATAACAAAACTAAACTCGCCTACCTGACATAATTTAAGACCGGCAGACCAGCCGTCTACCGCCGAAATCGAAAACATACTCGCGGCGAATCTTACCAGTATGACCTTGATGACCATTAAAATGAAAACACCCAGCACAATCCACAGGCCATAATTCATCAGTACATCCAGATCGAGTTGCATGCCGACGGTTACAAAAAACAACCCCATCAGAATATCCCGAAAAGGCCGAATATCGGCTTCAAGTTGATACTTGTACTGGCTTTCACCTAACATCATGCCTGCCAGGAAGGCCCCCAGAGCCATTGACAGGCCAAAGGCATAGGTTAGTCCACCGGCAAGCAATGCAACCAGTATGGTCGTCAGTACAAAGAGCTCATCTGTGCGCGTTCGTGCCACCTCCCGAAATACCCAGGGTAACAACCATTTACCAGCCGACATAAGAACCGCTACTACCACAACGCCTTTTATTAACGCGAGTGTCAGTGCCGTAGCAAGGCTGGTCTGATCCTGACCGGATAAGAGCGGGATAACAATTAAGAAAGGCACCACCGCTAAATCCTGAAACAGTAATATACTCACTGCCAGTTGGGTTCTGACATTATTAAGTATGCCCATTTCAGTGACTTGCTTGATAACGATAGCCGTAGAACTTAGCGCCAACATGCCGCCGATCACCACCGCTGCCGCCACAGATGTATCAAATAAGAGCCACACTACGGCGCAGCCGAGTACTGTCGTTAATACCATTTGCATTAAGCCAGCACCAAAAACTAACGACCGCATCGCCAATAATTTAGGAAAAGAAAACTCTAAACCCAGAGAAAAAAGTAAAAATACAATGCCAACTTCAGCAGCCAAATGCATATCTTCAGGATGGCTGAATAGCTCGACACCACTGGGCCCAGCCACAACACCGGCAAATAAATAAGCTAACACGGGCGGTAGGTGAATACGTTTAAACACTGCAACGCTAATAACAGCTATCAACATCAGTACAACGATTTGAATAAAGCCGTGCTCTAACACTTAAAACCCCCAAAACGCAACTTAGGCATGTGTTTTGCAATTTCTTACATTAAGTCTAATCAAAGCACACATTTTGCCATTAAACGACATTTTTTTGTCACCAATTTGTGGACGCTAATTTGTATATGAAAGACAGGGGCGACATTGGATATTTCAATTTTTCAGCATGACACTACAACCGTCGACAGCAATTTTCTCGCTAACGTAGAATCTGAGCTTCTCACCAGCGAACAGGTTAATGTTGTATTGAACCAACTGATGTCATCGATTGACCTTACCACACTGGCGTCACTGTACTTTTCGCAGTTAGATAAGTTTTTGCCTTTGTCAGGTATAGATATGTCTGAGTTGGAATCCGATTTAAAGGTAGAAAACTGCCATGGTGATGTTTCAGTAACTATGCCTGTCGCAGCCTGTACGCTGGACTTTGGTAAACACTCTGCATTTATTCGTTATTACTTTGATGAGCCGCTTTCTCCCAACCTGCGACGCATATTAGGCTCTCTCCACCAATTATTTACCAAACCGCTAATGCATGCGCTGGAATTTCAACGCATGCGCCTTCTGGCCACCAAAGACCCTCTTACTGGCCTTGGCAACCGCAATGGCTTTAATGATGCGGCGCAGCGCTTAATTAACCGCCATACACGCAGCGGCGAAATGTTTGGTTTATTGGTCGTTGATTTAGATAACTTCAAGCAGGTAAACGATAAACATGGGCATCAACAAGGCGATGAAGTTTTACTCAATGCGGCACGCATAATTGCTGACTCAATTCGTGGTCACGAAGAAGCCTACCGGTTTGGCGGCGATGAGTTCTGTTGCTTACTGGATGTGAAATCAGACCAGGAGCTCTCGGCAATTGCTGAGCGAATCCATTACGCCATGCATCAACACCCATTACTCAGACGACACAAAGTAACCTGCAGTATCGGTGGCTCGTTATTACGCTGTGATGATTCTATTAATGCGCTGTTCAGTCGCGCTGACAAAGCTATGTATGAGGCAAAGGAAGACGGCAAAGATACTTATCAAGCCGCTTAGCACGGCAATAATTTGCCGCTAGTTGTTGATGGATTTAACCCTTAGTGTTGCAGGCACGTTACCGGCGTTATCAAGCGCCATTACCTGGCCATCCCTGATCAGCGCTACTGGCTCATTATTACTCAGTAGCAGTAAAATTTTACTTCTTTGCCACGGCGGCACCTGCCATTCTTTCAGCCATTGCTTCAGCGGCTTGCTGTGCGCAGAGCCTGAGGGTTTTATTTTTGTGCTCAGCGACGGCGTCACTACGGTATTATTCACCTGGCTCAATAATGTTAAAGCTGTGTCCGGCACTGACGCGTCGGCGTCACCAGGCTGCGCCCGTTGCACCTTAACATTAAGTCGCAGGGTGATACCCAGGGCATTTAATTGCAGATCAGTCTGTGCTTCGAGGGTTTGAGGCGCCAGAGCTATCGTTTCACAGGCAGCGTCCAGGTAATACAATTCATCTTTGAAACGCCGGATCTCACCGGCCCCCAGCTTTAAGAGAGGCTGGCTGTCGACCTTAGCGTGTAGCATCGTCATGACTTGTTCAAGTTGTTGGGCACTTGGCATCAACGCCCTGTTTTTCGCCAGCCACCGTCGTAGCAACGCACTCTGCCAGTGCTGTGAGGTTTGCTTAAGCGCTTTTACTGAAATCCGCGCAAACGACACTGATGTCATACTTTGTAAACGTTCGTCACAAACTTCATCCAGCAATAGTTGTTGCTCTGCACACAACTGCGCGCTTCGTGAAACGGTTTGCGCGAGCGCCGGCCAGCGACGCTTAAGTAGCGGTACTATTTTATGGCGTAAAAAATTACGGTCGTATTGTTCATCGGCATTCGATTCGTCGTCTACCCAACAGAGGCCATGGCGCTGTGCATATTGTTCAATCTGTTGGCGACTTACCCGCAGCAAGGGCCGGGCGATAGTAATGTCGCGCATTTTCCCGATATCCGCCATTCCCGACAGCCCTTTGGGTCCTGCCCCACGCTTTAGCTGTAATAATACAGTTTCTAACTGATCATCCTGATGGTGGGCGGTTAACAGCGCCCCGGAACATTGCTCGGCCTGCTCCAGCAACACCTTATAACGCGCGTCGCGGGCAACAGCTTCAAGACTTTCGCGCGGGCCAGCTACAATCTGTACTGAACGGGCATAAAATGGTACGTCAAGCTGCTCACAGTATTGCTCGCAAAATGTCTGCCAACGCATAGCATTAGCGCTAATTCCGTGATTAACGTATACCGCTCGCAACCCTTTTATGTTGTCACTTGCATGATGTCTTACCGATACCAATGCATGCAGAAGTACCACTGAGTCAACACCGCCACTTAACCCAACGACCAATGACTCAGGCTGCTGACCAGCCTTTAACAAGGAAAGGACAGATTTGAGCTGATGACAGATAGTATCCATGACACAGAAGCACCTAATTTAAATGATAAAAAAGGGCCGCGAGCGGCCCTTCATAACAACTAACCCGGTTACGCCCTGGCGACTAACAGTAACCAAATGACATTAACCGCTCATAGCGCTCATCCATCAGCTTGTCTAACGGCAATGACTGAAGCTGACTGAGTTGCTGTTTCAGGGTTGCTTTCAGATTTGCCGACATACTGACGTGGTCGCGATGCGCACCACCAAGTGGCTCGTCAATAATGGCATTAATTAAGCCTAGTTCTTTAATTTGCTGAGCGCTTACGCCCATGGCTTCGGCTGCCTGCGGCGCTTTATCGGCGCTTTTCCATAAAATAGACGCACAACCTTCCGGCGAAATAACCGAGTAAGTACTGTACTGCAGCATGTTAACGCGATCGCCAACACCAATTGCAAGAGCACCACCGGATCCCCCCTCACCGATTACCGTACAGATGATAGGCACTGTCAGTTCAGCCATTTCTTTCAGATTGCGCGCAATCGCCTCGCTCTGACCACGCTCTTCAGCCCCAACGCCCGGATAGGCTCCCGGGGTGTCGATGAGTGTAATAATGGGCAATTTAAATTGCTCAGCCAGTTTCATTAAACGTAACGCTTTACGATAGCCTTCAGGTTTTGGCATACCAAAATTGCGTTTTATTTTCTCGGGTACATCCCGGCCTTTTTGATGACCAATCAACATCACCGGCTGATCATCGAGCTTAGCAAGCCCGCCTACAATTGCTTTATCATCGGCATAAGCACGATCGCCACACAGCTCATCAAACTCTGTGAACGTTCTGCCGATATAGTCATGCGTATAGGGACGCATAGGATGACGAGCCAGCTGAGAAATCTGCCAGGCCCCAAGATTAGAAAATATCTTACCGGTTAAATCGGCACTTTTGGTGCGCAAACGCGTGATCTCTTCTTCGATCCCAACATCAAACTCACCACCTTGATTTACCAACCGTAGCTCTTCTATTTTTGCTTCTAGTTCTGCTATGGGTTGTTCGAAATCCAAAAATTGTATACTCATTACGTGTCCTACTTTTACTCCCCGGCAAGCTAATGGAAGGTTAACTTAACCGACTGCTCACCCAGACATTGCTTTAAATCGTGCAATAACTGATCTTCGGGTGTAATAAACCAATGTGCATCGCATTTTAATGAAACTGCAACATCCGGATGTAAAATATCTAACTGAACCGGGCAACTACCGCCCGCATAATTTCGCAAAATCGACTGCAATGACGATAACTTATCAGGTTTACACCATTGAGTATCAACTTGCAATGCCAGAGAACGCGCATTTTTCTCTCTGGCCTGAACAATGTCCATTGCGTCCCGGACGGTGATTGTATTGCCACCCGAGTAATCATCAAAGCTGACCTGTCCCTTAACCACTAAAATACGGTCAGATTCAAGAATAGACTCAAATTGCTCGTACATTTCAGGGAAAAACCTGACGTCCATTCTAGCACTTTTATCATCCAGTGTAACAATGGCCCAACGCCGGCCTTTTTTATTGGTCATCACTCGCACACCAAGCACCAGGCCCACGGCCGTAGCCATCTGATCCTTGTTGGTTGGCCGCAGGTCTACAAGACGACCGTCAACGTAGTGGCGAACTTCTTCAGCATATTGATTTATTGGGTGACCAGTCAGGTAAAGTCCCAGTGTTTCCTTTTCGCCTTCAAGCCATACTTTCTCAGGCCACTGCGGCACTTCAGCAAAAGCCTGGCGTACCTGTTCAGGTTCGGTGGTTAGCAAGCCGAACATATCCGACTGGCCAAAAGATTCAGCTTTGGCATGTTGATCCGCAGCAGCAATTGCCTCTGGCAATGTGGCCATCAGCGCAGCGCGATGAGGGCCAAGATTATCCATTGCGCCTGACAGCACAAGCTTCTCCAGCACGCGTTTATTGACTCGCTTAAGGTCAACTTTGGCACAAAAATCAAATAAGTCAGAAAACGCCCCCTGGGTTTCCCGCGCCTCAATAATGGCTTCGATAGGGCCTTCGCCTACGCCTTTTATCGCGCCAATACCATAGACAATACGCCCTTCCGGATCGACCGTAAATTTATATCGGCCTTTGTTTAAGTCAGGCGGTAATATTTCCAGTCCCATTCGGCCACATTCATCTACCAGCGTGACGATTTTGTCAGTGTTATCCATATCAGCCGACATTACCGCAGCCATAAACTCGGCGGGATAGTGAACCTTCAGCCAGAGCGTTTGATAAGACACCAACGCATACGCGGCTGAGTGAGACTTGTTGAAACCGTAACCGGCAAACTTCTCAACGAGGTCGAATATTTTCATCGCCAGATCAGGATCGATATTATTACCCTTGGATCCTTCGGCAAATACCGCCCGCTGCTTTTCCATTTCTTCGGGCTTTTTCTTACCCATTGCCCGGCGCAGCAAGTCAGCGCCCCCCAGCGAGTAACCCGCCATTTCCTGTGCAATCTGCATGACCTGTTCCTGGTACAGGATAATGCCGTAGGTGGGCTCAAGAATTTCCTGCAGGCACTCATGCTGGTAACTGGCATCGGGGTAAGATATCGCTTCCCGACCATGCTTACGGTCAATAAAGTTATCTACCATGCCTGATTGTAATGGCCCGGGACGAAATAATGCCACCAGGGCGATGATATCTTCAAAACAGTCTGGTTTCAGGCGTTTGATAAGCTCCTTCATACCACGGGATTCAAGCTGGAACACCGCGGTCGTTTCAGCGGCCTGCAGGGAGCGGAAACTTTTCTTATCTTCCAGCGGAATGGCAGAAATATCGATGTCTTTGCCCTGCCCCTCTTTCACCATATCCAGCGCCCACTGAATAATGGTCAGGGTTCGCAAGCCCAGAAAGTCAAACTTAACCAGTCCGGCGGTTTCCACGTCATTTTTATCAAACTGCGTGACCGGATTTTTACCTTCATCATCGCAGTAAAGCGGCGCGAAATCGGTGATGGTGGTTGGGGCGATAACCACCCCACCGGCATGTTTACCGGCATTGCGGGTGACGCCCTCAAGAATACGCGCCATATCAATGAGATCGCGCACCTCTTCGTCCTGATCGTATAGCTCAGGCAAACGGGGTTCAACGTCGAAGGCTTTGGTGAGCGTCATGCCAGGATCGGGCGGAATGAGTTTCGAAATACGATCAACAAAACCATAAGGGTGACCCAATACTCTGCCCACATCACGTACCACGGCTTTGGCCGCCATGGTACCAAAGGTAATGATTTGAGATACCGCCCCCCGACCATACAATTCAGCCACATGGTCGATAACCTCATCACGTCTGTCCATGCAAAAGTCAACATCGAAGTCAGGCATAGATACCCGTTCAGGGTTCAAAAATCGCTCGAAAAGCAGGTCAAATTCAAGCGGGTCAAGATCGGTGATTTTAAGCGCATAAGCAACCAGTGAACCGGCACCGGAGCCTCGCCCCGGCCCCACCGGAATACCGTTGTCTTTACTCCACTGGATAAACTCCATCACGATCAGGAAGTATCCGGGAAAGCCCATTTCATTAATTACGCCCAGCTCAATAGCCAGACGTTCATCGTAGGGAGGGCGCTTTTCGGCACGCTCAGCTTCGTCGGGGAACAAAAATGCCAGACGATCCTCGAGGCCTTCTTCAGACACTTTGACCAAAAAGTCTTCCGTGGTCATGCCTCCCGTCGGAAACTGTGGTAGAAAATACTCACCTAAACGTACCGTTACGTTACAACGCTTAGCGATTTCAACGGTATTTTCTATTGCCTCAGGAATATCCTCAAACAGCTCTGCCATTTCATCTGCGGTGCGCAAATATTGCTGTTCGCTGTAATTTTTGGGCCGGCGTTTGTCGTCCAGCGTGTAACCATCGTGAATAGCGACTCTGATTTCATGTGCTTCGAACTTGTCGCGGTCAATAAAACACACTTCATTGGTTGCAACCACCGGCAATCCGGATTGTTCTGCCAAAGCAAACGCGGCATGATTGTAATCTTCCTCACCACGCCGACCGGTTCGTACCAGCTCAAGATAGTAGCGATCCGCGAAATGAGTCTGATAAAACGCCAGGTTGTCTTGTAGCAAACGCGGATTATTTTTCGTTAATAGCTGGCCCACATCACCTTTCATACCACCTGAAAGCACGATGACACCCTGAGAATGTTCTACCAGCCAGGCTCTGTCTATCACCGCTCGGTGACCGACATGACCACGCAAATAGGCTTTAGAAATCAACAAGGTGATATTTTTGTAACCCTCGTTGTCCATTGCCAGTAAGGTTAACCGGAACGGCTCCGTGTCAAAATCTTCGCTCAATACCCAAAAATCACAGCCAATAATGGGCTTAATGCCCCGCGCGTGGGCTTCAGAGTAATACTTGACCAGACCACACATATTCATCTGATCGGTAATCGCAACCGCTGGCATGCCCAGCGCTTCCACCTTAGCGAGTATGGGTTTGACCTTATTCAGGCCATCCATCATGGAATAGTCGCTATGCACCCGTAAATGAACGTAATTTGCTGACATTATTTGTACTTAACCTTTTGTCGTTGCAGTCGACACTTTCGCAGTAAGGAGTGCCTGTACAGGCTTAAAGCTTTTTCGATAACAGGATAATACACCGTTGTCGGCCAGTGCTGCAAAATGCGCTTTGGTGGGGTACCCTTTGTGCGCTGCAAATCCATACGCAGGGTATTGTTTGTCGAGCTCAAGCATATCGTTATCTCGTTCTACCTTGGCGATAATTGATGCCGCGGAAATTTCAGGATGTAAACTGTCGCCTTTCACCACCGCTTCGGCTGCATATGACCACTTCGGCAGACGATTACCGTCAACCAGCACATAATCTGGTGTGAGTATGAGTGCATCAACAGCGCGGGTCATGGCCAGCATGGTGGCATGTAAAATATTGAGCTGATCAATTTCAGTTGGCGTAGCACGCCCGATTGCCCAAGCCAGGGCATTTTTTTTAATTTCGGCTGACAGTGCAAGCCGCTTTTTTTCACTGAGCTTTTTAGAGTCGGTCAGCCCCCCCACAATGGGCTTGCTGGGATCTAAGATAACTGCGGCAGTCACTACATCACCCACCAGCGGCCCACGGCCTACTTCGTCGACACCAGCCGTTAACCTATTCATTGATAACCTCCAGCACAGCATCAGCGGCTTGTTCATCCGCATTTTGCTTTAACGTAAGATGCAATGCCACAAAACGCTCTTTCAGTTTGTGATTATCAGCAGCAAACAATGCCAGTAACTCTGTTGAAAGTCGCTCAGGATTCACCGCGTCTTGCAACAGTTCAGGCACCAATTGCTCGTTGGCTAAAATATTGGGCAACGAAAAGTAATCGGGTTTATACATCTTTGTCATTAACTTGTGGGTCAGCCAGGACAAAAGATACGCACAAACCATCGGACGCTTGCATAGCATGGCTTCCAAAGTTGCCGTGCCAGAAGCCAGTAATATGACGTCGCTGGCAATCATGGCATCGCGTGAATGGCCTTCTACGAGTTTAACCCGCTTGTCGTTTTGCCATTGTGGATACTGTGCAGCTAAATATGACTGAATTTGCCGGTAACGATTATGGTTAGCTGCCGGGATCACAACCTGAGTGTCAGGCTTATGCTGCCACAGTTGTTCTACTGTCGCACAAAAAACCGGTAATAACTTAGCCACTTCACCACCGCGACTACCAGGTAACACAGCCAGGCAAGATGTATTCTTGTCCAGTGCCAGAGTATCTCGGGCGGCTGCCTGATCGGGTTCAAGGTCTATGATATCAGCCATCGTATGGCCGACAAATGTATAAGGCACCTGATACCGTTCGTAAACCTGTTGTTCAAACGGAAATATACCCAGTACTCTGTGGGTAGCACGGGCAATTTTATGAATGCGTTTTTCGCGCCACGCCCACACGGTTGGACTGACGTAATGAACAGTTTTGATGCCTTGTTGTTTTAACGCGGTTTCGACGCGCAAATTAAAATCAGGCGCATCGACACCAATATAGACATCCGGGGGATGTTTAAGAAAATGTGCAATCAGTGCATTTTTTACTTTCAGGATGGGCCGAATACTTGACAGTACCTCAACCAGCCCCATCACCGACAATATTTCGATATCAAATAAGCTTTTACATCCGGCAGCTTGCATTTGCGGACCAGCAATACCTTCAAAAATAGCATCAGGATGACGCTGGCGAAGTGCTTTGATGAGTCCTGCGGCAAGAACGTCGCCGGATGCTTCCCCCGCGACGACCGCAATACGTAAGGGTTTATTTGACATGAATTAACGAACAATACCGCGTTCAGAACCGGTAAGAAAACTAATTAACAGGGCTATTTCAGCATGCTCGCCGACCATATCCTGCAGCTTAGCAACGGCTTCGTCTATAGTGTTGTTGTCTCGGTAAATCACTTTATACGCGCGTTTGATAGCCATAATGGTCTCTTTGCTGTAACCACGACGGCGTAACCCTTCTGAGTTAATTCCCTGCGGTACATGCTTGGTGCCACTGACCATGACAAAAGGCGGAATATCACGCAACACTATGGCCCCACCGCCAGTAAAGGCGTGCTTACCAATTTTACAAAACTGATGCACTGCAGTTGTGCCGCCTAAAATAGCATGATCGCCGATTTCAACATGACCGGCTACGGCCACATTATTGGCCAGAATCGTATTATCACCAATCACACAATCGTGGGCGACGTGGGCATTTACCATCAGTAAATTACCTGAGCCAATACGCGTGACACCTTCATCCTGCACAGTGCCCCGATGGACAGTAACGCCTTCACGAAAAACATTGTTATCGCCGATCACGAGTTCAGTCAACTCACCCGCATATTTCTTATCCTGGCAGTCTTCGCCAATAGACGTGAACTGGTAAAAGTGGTTACCACTGCCTATACGTGTTGGGCCCTTAACAACAACATGCGATTCCAGACAACAGTTGTCACCAATAACGACATTATCGCCAACAATTGAAAATGGGCCGACAGTAACATTTTCACCAATTGTTGCGCTTGGCGAAATCACCGCTGATTCATGGATCACGTTATTCTTTCTCTCTCATTGCACACATAAATTCGGCGTTGCAGGCTTCTTCACCATCAACACTAGCCACGCCTCTGAACTTCCAGATACCACGACGTTCTTTAACCAGACAAACATCAAAATCCAGTCTGTCACCTGGTGTTACAGGTCGTTTAAAACGCGCATTGTCGATACCTGCGTACAAGTATAGCTTATCGTTCTTTTCGATGGTTTTGAAACCCAACACACCTGCAGCCTGAGCCATAGCCTCGAGAATCAGAACCCCCGGAAAAATTGGATAGTCTGGGAAATGTCCGGTAAAACAGGGTTCATTGAACGTGACGTTTTTGTAGGCTTTGATGCTTACGCCCAGTTCATAGTCTGTCACTCTGTCGATTAACAGAAATGGATACCTGTGGGGCAGTAAATCCATGATTTCACGGATTTCGATGGTGTTAAGTGAGTTGGCCAAAAATTATCTCCTTCGACACAATACAAGCAGACAGCTCCCTGGGTGGTGACTTTGCCGCTATAATTTCATATGGGCCGCAACCTTACGCGTTAATCACTTAAAAACAAATCAGACCAACACTAAGCGCTGGCCTGATTTCATACGATTAAGATACTTGTTGCTGC
The DNA here is from genome assembly GCA_013373625.1 of Alteromonadaceae bacterium. Taxonomy (GTDB): domain Bacteria; phylum Pseudomonadota; class Gammaproteobacteria; order Enterobacterales; family Alteromonadaceae; genus Alteromonas. Next base: position 19,965 of record JABXHM010000002.1, read on the forward strand.
GCAGCTGATCATAAAGCAATCACGCTTATGGTCTGCGGCTTAAAACAGGCGCGATGTGCTTAGTTAAGCTTGCCCATTTGATCCAGTACCTGTTGAGACAGGTCATGACTTTCATCAGCGTAAACCACTGCCGGTGCATCCAGAACAAGATCATATTCACCGTCAGCAGCAACCGAGTCGATAGCCTGTTTGATAAGCGCTAGCAACTTGTTGCGTTCTTCGTTCTGACGACGCTGAATGTTTTGTTGCAGGGGCTGAACTTTTTGCGAAAGTTGCTCACGTACAGACAGGATTTTTTCTTCCAGTTCGGTTTTTTCCTGCGCACTCATAGTGGCGGCGTCGCGCTGTAACTTTTCAGCATACAACTGGCCATCACGTTGCAGCATATTCACTTCATCTACCTGCTCTTTGAATTCCATCGAGATGGCATTTTGAATTTCCGCCGCCTGTGGAAGAGCCTGATAAATACCTTGTACATTTACGACGCCAATTTTCTGCTCTGCCATTGCTGCAGAACTAAACATCGCACTACCTAACATTGCCGATGCAATTGCGTATGTTGCCAATTTTTTCAAAAGGAACTCCTCTTATTTTCTGGTCTGAGCCAGCTTAAATTAAAATGTTTGACCAATATTAAATGTAAAGAATCTCGCATCATCCCCTTCGCGTTCTTGCAATGCTTTGGAGAAACTAAAGACCATAGGTCCCATTGGCGAAATCCATTGTACAGAAATACCGGCAGAACTGCGAAACAAACTCCAGTCTGAATAATCCAGCAGTTGTTCATTTCTGCTAACATTATTCAGTTCTTTATACTCTTCGTAATCAAATTCAGTATCCCAGACATTACCCACATCAATAAATACACTGGTTCGTACTGAGTTGGATGCATCGTCTTCTACGAATGGTGTGGGCGTAATCAGTTCTATACCACCCAATGCCATGGCGTTACCACCTAAACTGCGGCGCGATAACTGGTAGCTATCACCTTCCGGGCTACCTGGAATAACTGTGCCGTCTGGCAGCGTTATCGAATTGCCCCCTGCAGCACGGAAAATACCGCGAGGTCCTACTGTATTGTTTTCGAAACCACGCAGGGTATCGGCACCACCAGCAGTAAAGTTTTGCGTAAACGGCAGTATTTGATCGTTACCGTTCACATCACCATAACCGTTACCATACCCCAATCTGATTTTGGTTAATACTGACCATTTTTGGTTACGGGTAAGTGGGAAATAGAACTTCGCATCGTAAATAGTCTTAAAGTAATTAACATCAGAGTTAGGCGTTGTAATATTAAACGACGCTCGCTGTGTAGAACCGGCAGTTGGGAACAATCCGCGGTTAATGGTACTGCGACTCCATGATACCGAGCTCTCTAAACTGGTATACGAGATTGGTGCATCAGGGTTCAGTTCATCGGTAAACTGGCGATAAAAGCGGTTAGTTTGTTCATAGTTACCGCGATTCGACAATTCTATGTCTGAGTAGGTTAAACCAAAACTAATACGGTTAAACTCATCTATAGGGTAACCAATGTTTCCACCCACAGACCAACGTTTTTGATTGTATGAGATAACGTTAAAGCTCGAGCCATCAAATTCGCTGTAAGCCAACGTCCCCCCTAAACTGATGCCATCGATAGTAAAGAACGGATCAGTGTACGATACTTGCGCTGACTTCTGGTACGAAACGGTACTGATGTTTACACCAATACGCTTACCAGTACCGAGGAAGTTATCCTGTTGAATACCGGCCTGTAAGCCAAGCTTCGTTCGGTCGCCATAGCTAATGCCGGCATTAAACGATCCTGAGGGTTGTTCTTTAACGCTAAACTCAACATCCACCTGATCGTCTTTGCCTGGAATACGCACTGTTTCAAACTCGACCTCTTCCATGTAGGTCAAACGTGACATACTGTTTTTTGAGGTTTCCAGCATCGAGTTCGATAACCAGGTACCTTCCATTTGTACCACATTCTGACGAAGTACTTCGTCAGCGGTAACGGTATTACCGGTAAAGTTAATGCGACGCACGTAAATACGTTTACCCGGATCTACACGCAACGTCAGCTTAACAGTTTTATCTTCATCATTAATTTCCGGAACGGTTGTAACCGTGGGATAAGCGTAGCCAAAACGCCCCAGATATTTACTAATGAATTCTTCAGTGTAGGTCACCTCTGCCTGGTTATATAATTCACCAGGAGTCAATGGTAATACTTGTTCTATATAATTTTCGTGACCAAGGAGCTCACCAACCAGCTCAACTTCAGAAATTTCGTACTGTTCGCCTTCCGTTACGTTCATGCTGATATAAATCGCATCTTTCTCGGGCGTCATGGCTACCTGGGTTGAGTCTACGTTGAACCGCAAATAACCGCGGTCCAGGTAAAAGTTACTCAGCGTTTCCATATCACCTTGCAGCGTTTGCTGCTGGTAACGGGTTTCAGATAAAAAGTCATACCAGGCGGTATTAAACTGTAACTCAAAGTCTTCCAGTAATTCTTCATCACTGAACAGCTCATTACCTACAATATTAATTTGTTTAATGCTGGCCGCATCACCTTCTTCGAACAGCAGTTTAAGATCGACCCGATTCCGTGGTAGCGGGGTAATAATTGCCGTCACATCAGCGTTATACTTACCAATGCTGTAAAAGAAATCTTTCAGACCATTTTCAATCGATGTCAGAACCGTTTTGTCCAGTGGTTCACCGATACGAATATTGCTGCCGTCCAGGCTTTCCTGCAACTGCTCATCCTTGATGTCATCGTTGCCATCAAAAATGATGTTACTAATGGTAGGTCGCTCAGCAACTTTGATAACCAGAGTATTCCCATCGCGGAGCACTTCAATATTCTCAAAGTGCGTGGATGAGTAAAGTGAGCGGATCAACTGCGTGATACGGAATGTGTTAACTTCGTCGCCACGCTGTACCGGTATGTAAGTCAGCGCCGCGCCCAGGGCAACCCGCTGTAATCCTTCAACCCGAATATCTTCAACAACAAAATCACTGTTGTCTGATGCAGCGTTGGCTAAGCTAGCACTGGAGTAGAGAATTCCGGCTACTACTAACTGATTAAACTTCATCTATTCTTTTTCTTCCTGCTGCGTTCGCTAGTTCTTGCTCGCGTTTATAACAACTCACGACAAACGCGTAATATCATTAAATATGGCAATGCTCATTATGGTAAATAACAGCATTGCACCGATTCTGAAGCCCCATTCCTGAACCTCTTCAGGAACTGGCTTACCGGTTATCCACTCTATGGTGAAGTACATCAGGTGACCGCCATCCAGCATTGGTAGGGGCAACAAATTAACGATGCCCAAATTAACACTAATGAGCGCCAGAAAACTTAAAAAGTAAACCAGCCCGTACCCTGCACTATTCCCGGCTCCCTGAGCAATCGCAATTGGCCCACTCAGGTTTTTCACCGATACATCACCGGTAATTAACTTACCTATCATCTCAACGCTTAAGGTCATCAAGCGCCAGGTTTTGTCTACCGCCTTTCCTACCGCTTCCAGTATCCCATACTGGTGAGTAAATACATAACCCTCGGGCCATGGCTCCGCATAGGGACTAACACCCAAATAGCCACTGGGACCATCTGAGATGTCGAGGCGACCAATTGTGGCAGAAAGGTCATAGGTTTGACCAGCCCTGTTTACACTTATCACCACTTGTTCGCCCGGTTTTGCCTGAATTTCTTCAACTAAAGCCTGCCAGGATGACAGTGGCTCACCGTTTAACGCGGTTAATTGGTCGCCTTTTTCCAAACCTGCTTCATCGGCTGCTGATGTTTCTGCCACGTAAGCAACCTGTAATGTTGCTGCTGGCCGGTATTCAGTAATCCCCATGCTGCGTAAGGGAGACTCCGATTCTTCGTCAAAGTTCCATGTCGATATGTTTAATGTACGCTGCTGTACTGCGCCTCTGGCATCAATAACCGTCATATCCATCGACGATTGACCAATATGCGACATAAGTTCAAAATTCACCGCTTCCCAATCTGGTGTTTCGCGCTCACCTATGTGGGTAATTTCCATTTGTTTAGTCAGGCCAGCTTGTGCTGCAATACTCTGCGGTGCAACATCACCAATCACCGGTTTGACCGTACTGATACCAATTAAATACATCGCGTACAGCGCAATAGCCGCAAAGATGAAGTTAACTCCCGGTCCGGCGGCAATAATCGCCATACGTTGTCCGACAGATTTACGGTTAAACGCCTGCGAAGCGAGCTCCGGCGGCACTTCATCGATGCGCTCGTCGAGCATGCGTACGTAACCGCCAAGCGGAATAGCCGCTACAGCAAATTCAGTACCATGGCGATCGGTTTTACTCCAGATAGGTTTACCAAAACCAATTGAAAAACGTTTTACAAACACGCCACAACTGCGGGCAACATAATAATGGCCCCACTCATGCACGGCCACTAGTATGCCCAGCGCAATAATAAACGCCCCGGCGTTTCGTAAAAATTCAAACACGCCTTAACCTTCCTCAATCAATGCTAATGCGGCAAGTCTTGCCTGTCTGTCTAACTCTCGAACCTGTTGGATTGACGAAACGTCAGTTGGTTCAAAACGATTTAACACTTCACTGTTTATTTGCGCTATGCGATTAAACTTAATGCGCTTTGTTAAAAATGCTTCAACTGCCACCTCATTGGCAGCATTGAGCCTGGTTGTAGCCGACTGACCGCTACGGCAGGCTTCCATGGCCAGATACAAATTAGGAAAACGCGCCGGATCAGGCGTGCTAAAACTCAAATCGGCCAACTTTGCAAAATCCAGTGCAGCCACCCCCGCATCAATGCGTTTAGGGTAACCAAGCCCATAGGCTATCGGGGTTCGCATGTCCGGATTCCCCATCTGCGCAATGACCGAACCATCGATGTACTGTACCATTGAGTGAATAGTGCTTTGCGGGTGCAACACTACCTGAATGTTGTCAGGTGCCAGCCCAAACAACCAACAGGCTTCAATAAACTCCAGTCCTTTGTTCATCATGGTAGCTGAGTCGACCGAAATTTTGCGTCCCATATCCCAGTTAGGATGTGCACAAGCCTGATCCGGTGTAATGGCATCAAAGGTAGTTACATCGCGATCTCTAAAAGGACCGCCCGACCCGGTTAACAGGATTTCACTGATCCCCGACGCGGCTAAATTACCATACTCGAAGTTATCCGGCAGGCACTGGAAAATAGCATTATGTTCGCTATCAATAGGCAGTATTTCGGCTTTGGATTGCTTGGCGGCATCCATAAAGAGCGCGCCAGACATCACCAGAGATTCTTTATTGGCTAATAGCACCCGCTTGCCGGCTTTTACCGCAGCAAGGGTTGGTTCCAACCCGGCAGCGCCCACAATGGCGGCCATGACGGCATCGACTTCTGCAGCTGACGCCACTTCTTCCAGCGCTCGCTGACCACTGAGAACTTCGGAAGTGAGTTGATATTGATTGGTCAGATGGCATGCCTGCTCATAGTCAGCATCGTCAGCCACGACAATATATCGCGCATTACATGCTTTAGCCTGCTTAACCAGCAGCTCTACCTGTCTATGGCCTGTTATCGCGAAAACACGAAAATCGTCGGGGTGCCTGGCAACAACGTCCAGCGTGCTTTGCCCGATTGACCCGGTTGCGCCAAGAATGGTGATTGTCAGCATTAGGCCATCCAGGTGACATAACAATACGCGAACACAGGAAATGCCGCGGTTAAGCTATCGATCCGGTCCATGAGGCCACCATGCCCGGGGAGTATCCGGCCGCTGTCTTTAATGCCGGCACAACGTTTAAACATACTTTCGTTTAAATCGCCCAAAGCCGACACGGCAACGGTTAACCCGCCTATCAGTAAATGCAACCAGATACGCGAAGTCTCAACCTGATAATGCAGCGCTGCAAAGGCAATAATGGCAAAGGATGCCATAATGCCACCAAACAAACCTTCGAAGGTTTTACCGGGCGAAACGTTTGGCCGAAGCTTATGGCGGCCAAATTTGACGCCAACAAAAAAAGCGCCGATGTCGGCAGCCCAAACGATGCCCAATACATAGAAGATAAGTGATGCGCCATAAAAGGTATCTACATCATATAAACTCGACCGAAGAGCAACCACCGCAACCCAGGTAGGGATAAGTGTTATAACGCCAAATAAACAACGAATAATCCAGCTTTGTCGCCAGAAAGCAGAATAGCGTGGATAGGCGATAATCATAAACAGGGACGCCAGCCACCAAAGGGCTGCCAGGGACAAGATAAAGTGGTAGGTCTCATTAAGTGAGCCCTGATACCAAATCAACTCAACGTCTACCAAGGCTATTAAGCCCAAACAAACCGCTAGCAGCGTCAGACCAAAAACAACCTTAATAGGTCGCGACGATAACCCTGACATATTTGCCCATTCATAGCCACCAAGCGCTATGACACCGGCAATGGCGTACTGAAACAGCGTAATAGGTAAAAATAAAATTGCCAGAATAGCGAGCGGCGCGAGTATAAGCGCCGTAATGATTCGTTGTTTTAACATGCGAAAGGTCTTTTATAAAAAGATGACAGCATTGACGAGGGTAACATCAGCTTTCAATCTCTGCGGTTTCGACTTGTTCGCCGATAAGGCCAAATCGGCGCTGACGCTCATTAAAGTCTTTCACCGCTAAGCCAAACGCCTGTTCATCAAAGTCGGGCCATAAAACGTCGGTAAAATACAATTCAGCATAGGCACATTGCCACAGCAAAAAGTTGCTAATGCGGCGCTCCCCACCGGTGCGAATAAGTAAGTCGAGTTCCGGCAAGCCATGAGTAGACATATACTTATCGAACTCAGACTCATCAATAGAAGCAACATCCAGCTCACCATCAGAGACCTTACTCATAAGCTGTTTTGCCGCATTGACAATATCCCACCGGCCGCCATAGTTAGCAGCGATATTAAGGACCAGCTCCTGGTTTGAAGCGGTCATATCTTCAGCCCGTTTGATCTTATCAACCAATTTACGGTCGAAGCGCGATACATCACCCAGTACTTTCAGGCGCACGCCATTTTTATTCAATCGCTTGGCTTCGCTGTTCAGCACCAGATTAAATAAATCCATGAGTACGGAGACTTCTTCGTCCGGGCGTTTCCAGTTTTCACTGCTGAACGCAAATAGTGTCAGTGATTGAATTGCGTTTTTACGCGCAAAGCGCACTGCCGCCCGCACTGACTCAACACCAGCCCGATGACCAAAAGTACGAATTTTCCCTTTCTTTTTTGCCCAACGACCGTTGCCATCCATAATGATAGCAACGTGTTGAGGCATCTTTAGCAACGCGGGCCCGGCAGCCAGCGTTGTGTCCTTGTCAGACTGCAATTGCGCCATGAGTTTTCTATACTTCCATTAACTCGGTTTCTTTATCAGACAACATGCTATCGACTTTTTTAATAAATTCATTGGTCAGTGTTTGCACGTTCTCTTCACCAGCGCGACTCTCGTCTTCACTGATTTCTTTCTCTTTTAACAGCTCCTTAATGTCACTGTTGGCATCGCGACGGATATTACGAATTGCCACGCGACCTTGCTCGGCTTCATTGCGTACTACACGGATCAGATCTTTGCGACGCTCTTCAGTAAGTGGCGGCAAAGGGATACGAATAGTCGTACCGGCACTCATTGGATTTAAACCAAGGTCAGCCTGCATAATGGCTTTTTCGACGGCCTGGATAGAGCTCTTATCAAAAACGGTAAGTGCAAGCGTCCGGCTGTCTTCAGCAATGACGTTGGCCAACTGACGCAACGGCGTGTCAGAACCATAGTAAGACACCTGTACACCATCTAATAAACTAGGGTGTGCACGTCCGGTACGAATTTTACTGAACTGACTTTTTAAGGCACTAATGCTTTTTTCCATACGCTCACGCGCATCTAATTCTATTTCATCGATCACGTTTTATTTCCTGTATTTTTACTCGTTCACACTTTCAACATGGTCAATAAGAGTGCCTTCAGGCTCCCCCATTACCACCCGCTTCAAACAGCCGGGTTTATTCATGTTAAATACGCGAATTGGCAAGCTATGGTCCCGCGCCAGGGTAAAAGCGGACAGGTCCATTACCTTTAATTCTTTTTCCAGAACATCTTCATAAGACAACTGTGAATACAGCTTAGCCTCGGGGTTTTTAACCGGATCGTCACTGTAGACACCGTCTACCTTAGTGGCTTTTAACACGGCATCAGCTTCGATTTCAATACCGCGCAGGCAGGCCGCAGAGTCGGTTGTAAAGAAAGGATTACCGGTTCCGGCAGAGAAGATCACCACACGACCAGACTTCAATAGGCTGATAGCTTCAGCCCAGTTATAGGCATCACACACGCCATTTAAAGGAATAGCCGACATCATACGGGCATTAACGAAAGCACGATGCAATGCATCCCGCATAGCCAGACCATTCATAACTGTTGCCAGCATTCCCATGTGGTCACCCACAACACGGTTCATACCGGCTTTGGCGAGTCCTTCACCACGGAACAGGTTACCACCACCGATAACCAGTCCAACCTGAACACCTAACTCTACCAGTTCTTTGATCTCCTGAGCCATACGGTCCAGAACTTTAGGATCAATGCCAAAGCCTTCGTTTCCCATAAGCGCTTCACCGCTAAGCTTAAGCAGGATGCGTCGGTAGGCTGATTTTGGTGCGATGCTCATTGTTATTTTTTCCTCTTGATTCGGCTTGGTTCATACTTCGTGTACAAAGTATCAACCAAACCGACTTAATCGGCTTTTATCCAGGGCCTGTTGACCTTTAAGGTACGAGTTCCGGCCTGATTGAAAGCAATTCAATCGCGAAACTGTTCTGCTGGCCTAAGACATTGCATACATAAAAAAGCACCCCCGAAGAGGTGCTTGGTAGTGTATCCGACATTAGCCGAATGCAAAAGTCAAACCGCCAATTATTTCTTGGCAGCTGCCATTTGCGCTGCAACTTCGGCAGCAAAATCTTCGCTCTTCTTCTCGATACCTTCGCCCACTTCAAAGCGAACAAAGTTAACCACATCAGCACTGTTTGATTTCAATAAATCACCAACCGTAACAGAAGGATCTTTTACGAAAGGCTGACCAGTCAGGCTGATTTCGCCAGTGAATTTCTTCATACGGCCAGCAACCATTTTTTCTGCGATATCAGCAGGCTTACCAGATTGCATCGCAATCTCGATTTGAATGGCTTTTTCTTTCTCAACTACGTCAGTTGGAACCTGTTCAGGCTTCACAAACTGAGGGCTGGAAGCGGCAACGTGCATAGCAACGTCTTTAGCCAGATCTTCATCACCACTAGTTAAAATAGAAACAACACCAATTCGGCCGCCATGAACATACGCACCCAGGTTGTCACCTTCAACAGTCAGTACACGACGCGGAGAAATGTTTTCACCAATTTTAGCCACTAACGCATCGCGTACATCGCTCACTACGCCGCCATCGATTTCCGCTGCATTAAGCGCTTCAATGTCGTTCATGCCTTGTGCAAAAGCCACATCCAACAATTTGTTACCGAACGCTAAAAAGCCTTCGTCGCGTGCAACGAAGTCTGTTTCACAGTTCAGTTCAAGCATGGTCGCTTTGCCCGCTTCCACTTTAGTCAGGATAACGCCTTCTGCAGCGATACGGCCTGCTTTCTTAGCGGCTTTTGCCTGACCTGACTTACGCATGTTTTCGATGGCCAGTTCGATGTCACCATCAGTTTCAACTAACGCTTTTTTGCAATCCAGCATGCCGGCGCCAGTACGCTCACGCAATTCTTTTACGAGTGCTGCAGTCACTGCCATTTTCAATTCCTCAGCAAATAATAATTTACAGTAAAAGGGGCAAAAGCCCCTTCTAATTAATTCTTAATTTTCTATGTATAGAAAGGTATCACTAATCTGAGGCTCAACGGAGCCTCAGATTAATAAAAGCAGATTACTCAGCTGCTTCAACGAAGTCGTCTTCAGCTTGAACTTCCAGGTTGTTATTACGACCTGCGCTCACTGCATCAGCAGCAGCGTTTAAGTACAGTTGAATGGCACGAATAGCATCGTCGTTACCAGGGATGATGTAATCAACACCATCTGGGTTTGAGTTAGTATCAACAACAGACACTACCGGGATACCCAGGTTACGGGCTTCAGTTACCGCGATGTGTTCGTGATCGGCATCGATTACAAACAATACATCAGGCAGACCGCCCATGTCTTTAATACCACCCAGGCTGCTTTCCAGCTTGTTCATTTCGCGTTGAAGCATTAATGCTTCTTTCTTGGTCAGCTTTTCGAAAGTACCGTCCTGGCTTTGTTGCTCAAGGTCTTTAAGACGCTTGATTGACTGACGTACGGTCTTCCAGTTAGTCAGCATGCCGCCCAACCAACGCTTGTTCACATAGAACTGGTCACATTTCTGTGCTGCTTCTTTAACCGGATCACCCGCTGCACGTTTAGTACCAACGAACAACACTTTACCTTTTTTAGACGCTACACCAGACAAGAAGTTAAGTGCTTCGTTAAATAAAGGAACTGTTTTTTCCAGGTTAATGATATGAACTTTGTTACGTGCGCCAAAGATGTAAGGTTTCATCTTAGGGTTCCAGTAACGGGTTTGGTGACCGAAATGCACGCCGGCTTTCAGCATGTCACGCATTGAAACGTTTGCCATTATATTTTCCTCAATTGGGGTTAGGCCTCCATACACCCTTTGTATCGATCCGCACTTATTACTAAGCTGGACACCCCGATACGCAGTCACAGTGTATGTGTGTTTTAATTTAAGTTTGTGTACTTTAAGAGACCGATCATCAAAGCAGTAATGTTGTTACGGCATGCCCGCAAAACAGTACATAACCAATAACAATACCCGCCTTGGGTTTCGGATATTTCGAAAAGCGCGCGCTTTATACCATGCAGAGCCTTTATTCTCAAGTTAAAGTTGGCTTTTTATAGCTCTGACGGCTGCATTCCCGGCCAGTTTCAGACACACATAACCCTTCAGGTAACTATACAGGCGCAGCGGTATTCGATAACATACAGCCAATTGATTTACGCATAGCAGTTCTGGTTGTTAACGTTCTATCACTGTCAAGCAGACGATGCGCTATGCCTTAACGAACAAATATTAAGAGGATTCGGGTGGCTGCAATAATAAAAACCGCTGAAGAAATCGAGAAAATGCGTGTCGCAGGCAGACTCGCGGCTGATGTTCTGATGATGATAGGCGACCATGTTAAAAAAGGTGTCACCACCGAAGAGCTCAACACGCTGTGTCATGACTATATAGTGAATGAGCAACAAGCCATTCCGGCGCCATTAAACTATGGTCACCCTCCGTTTCCAAAATCGGTTTGTACCTCGGTAAACCATGTCATCTGTCATGGCATCCCGGCTGATAAGAAACTCAAGGATGGCGATATCGTCAACATCGATGTTACCGTAATTAAAGATGGCTACCACGGTGATACTTCAAAAATGTTTGTTGTAGGTAAGCCTAGTATTCTTGCTGACCGTCTGATTAGAGTTACGCAGGAATGCCTTTATAAGGCCATAAAACAAGTTAAACCGGGTATGCGTTTGGGCGATATTGGTCATCTATGTCAAACCCATGCAGAAGCGCATAACTACTCAATTGTTCGAGAGTATTGCGGACACGGCATTGGTGCGGGTTTTCATGAAGAACCGCAAATTGTGCACTATGGCAAACCCGGCACCGGCGAAGAACTGCAACCTGGCATGTGTTTTACCATTGAGCCCATGGTCAATGCGGGTAAACGCTACTCAAAAGTATTACCTGACCAATGGACGGTAGTCACCAAAGACCGCAGCCTCAGTGCACAGTGGGAACACACACTGTTAGTGACTGAAGACGGCGTTGAAGTATTAACCCTAAGAGACGACGAAGAACTCGAACGGACCTATAGCCATAGCTAGTAAATAGTAAGGCATAGCATCAAAACAGCAACCGGCTAGGTAAACCAGTAACTGGCTTTTTAATTCAATTGACGATCGGCATTCGCCAGCGACATCAGTTACTGATCCGCGGCAAGTGAGGTCTAAGAAGTATAATTTGGGTGAGTTTTGAAATTAAAATCGTTATGTGAAGAAATAGCCGCGATTGAGTCGACCGACAATGTTGCGGTCATTCGTCAGCTTGTTATTGACAGCTATGACTGGCTTAAAACCAGTTTTACTGATGAACCGATTGACGCGCTGGTAACCGGCAGGGCGGTATTTGTAGATACCCTTTTGCAGCATTTGTGGCGGCTTTACGGATTAGCCGACCAAAAAGGGTTGGCGTTATGCGCGGTAGGCGGTTATGGCCGCGGTCATTTACAACCCTACTCAGATATCGATTTATTGATCGTCAGTAAAAAAACGCTCCCCCGTGACGTGCAGGATAAAATAGGTCAGTTCATTACGTTGCTGTGGGATATTAAGCTCGATATTGGCCAGTCAGTCAGAACCATAAAAGAAACCGTCAAACTGGCTAAAGGTGACATTTCGATAGCAACCAACCTGGTTGAAAGCCGTATGTTGTGTGGCTGCGACCAAACCTTTGTTGATATGTGGCATGCAGTAAACGAAAAAGACACCTGGTCGAGTCAGGCGTTTTTTGCAGCGAAATATGACGAGCAAAAGGCGCGTCATGCAAAATTTAATGGCACCTCATACAATCTAGAGCCAAATATAAAAGAAAATCCCGGTTGTTTACGTGACATTCAGTCAATTGGCTGGGTGGCTAAAAAACACTTCAAAGAATACGATGGCCAGGGGCTTGTAGGACACGGCTATTTTACTCAGGAAGAGCTTGATGAATTGGTAGAGTGCCGGATGGCGCTATGGCGCATTCGTTTTGCCTTACATTTGGTGGCTGGGCGCAGTGAAAACCGGTTGTTATTCGATTATCAAACCGACGTCGCCACGCTGATGGGGTATGGTGACGACAACAAAGCGTCGGTTGAAAAAATGATGCGCTCGTTCTTTCGCACTGTGCGCCGTGTCAGTGAGCTTAACCAAATGCTATTGCAGCGTTTTCGCTATGATATGCTCAATCAAACTACGCAACACCGACACGTTATCAATGACGACTACTGCATACTTGATGACAATATATCTCCCATACACAATGACGTATTTTCGACCCCTGAAGACATTCTCGATTTTTTAGGCATTATTGCTGACCATCCCGAAATTAAAGGCCTGGATACCAGTTGCATTCGTGCTCTGCGTAACGCCAGACGACGGTTTCAGTCTGCTTACTATGTCAAGCGGGAGGCGTGCCGCAAAAAGCTCATTGAACTGTTTAAGCACCCACACTTTTTTGATTTTGCGTGGGACATTATGCACCAGTACGGCATTTTGCAGGCCTATCTGCCTGAGTGGGACCATATTGTTGGCATGATGCAGTTTGACTTGTTCCATGCATACACCGTTGATGAACATACACACCGATTGGTTAAACATGTTAACCACTATTTTTCACCCGATAACAAAGCGTTTCCGCGCTGCGGGCGAATTGTGCGCAATTTCGATAAACCAGAACTGCTTTATATTGCGGCGATATTCCACGATATTGCAAAAGGCCGCAATGGTGATCACTCTACCCTGGGTGCCAAAGACGTGGCGCTGTTTTGTGCCAGTCACGGCATTGCACAAAAGGATGCCGACCTTATAGCCTGGTTGGTTGAGAACCATCTGTTAATGTCGGTTGTTGCCCAGCGCCGTGACATTTACGATCCTGAAGTGGTGAACGATTTTGCTACCGCTGTACGCAGCCACACCCATTTAAATTTACTTTACGTACTGACGCTGGCCGATATTCGGGCCACCAATGATAACCTTTGGAATGACTGGAAGGCATCGTTACTGCGCGAACTCTACTCAATGACGCAAAAGGCCCTCGATAACGGTTTACAGTGTGGTGCTACCATGCGCGAGCGAGTTGATACGCATAAACTAAAAGCAACACAACTGCTTAAGCAACATGGCACGGATGCAGATAAGCTGGAAACCTTATGGTCACGGTTTGAGGATGATTACTTTGCGCGCTTTAAGCCCGAGCAAATTAGCTGGCACTCGCGGGAGATCCTCGCCTTCGAGGAGCGTCGCAAAGAAGGTGAGATGTTAATCAAGACAAATAATGAACAGGCCAAAGGTGGCACAGAATTATTGTTGTATGGTGATGATCGCCCCGCCCTGTTTGCACAAATTGCCTCGGTGCTCGACAGCCGCAACTGCTCAATTCACGATGCGCATATCGCGGTAACCCGCGATGGCCATGTGTTTGACAGTATCTTAATTTTAGAAAACGATGGCTCCCGAATTGAAGGCGAGTCACGTTTACGGTCAATTGAAAATGCCATTGAAGATCAGTTATTAAAACCAGGCCGTAGCCATAACAATACCCGCAAACTTTCCCGCAAACATAAACAACTCGATGTACCGGTGAAAGTACGCTTTTATTCCTCACAAGACGATGCCACATTAATTGAGCTTGAAGCATTGGATGCACCAGGAATTCTTGCTAAAGTCGGCCACGCTTTTGTAGATTGCAAATTAACTTTAAAACTAGCCAAAATTGCCACTATCGGTGAACGCGCAGAAGACGTGTTTATTGTGTCGAATGAGCAAGGCAAAGCCCTGACGCCAGAAGAACAGACAGCGCTGAAAAAGCGTATATTGTTTAAACTCGATCAACTTGAAGATATCAACATACCATGACTGAATTAAAAGCCATTATTGAAGCGGCCTTTGAAGACCGCGCCAGTATCACGCCTTCTGCAGCACCGGCTGAAGTAAAACAGGCCGTGAGCGATGCCATTGCTATGCTTAACAGCGGCGAAGCCCGCGTAGCCGAAAAAATTGCCGGTGAATGGGTTGTGCATCAGTGGCTGAAAAAAGCCGTACTGCTGTTTTTCCGTCTGCACAATAATGAAGTAATTGATGGTGCTGAAAGCCGCTTTTTCGATAAAGTACCACTTAAATACGCCAACTATACAGCGGAGCAATTCGCGGCTGACGGCGTGCGTATAGTGCCACCAGCCGCAGTACGTACCGGCTCTTTTGTTGGTAAGAATGTGGTAGTAATGCCTTCTTACGTTAACATTGGCGCTTACGTTGACGAAGGCTGTATGGTTGATACCTGGGCCACCGTTGGTTCATGTGCACAAATTGGTAAAAACGTACACCTATCAGGTGGTGTAGGCATCGGTGGTGTGCTTGAGCCACTGCAAGCTAACCCTACCATCATCGAAGACAACTGTTTTATTGGTGCGCGCTCTGAAATTGTAGAAGGCGTGATTGTAGAAGAAGGCGCTGTGATTTCTATGGGCGTATACATTGGCCAGAGCACCCGTATATATGACCGTGAAACCGGTGAAGTCCACTATGGCCGTGTTCCGGCTGGCGCGGTAGTTGTGCCTGGCAACCTGCCCAGCAAAGACGGTTCTTATAGCTTATATGCTGCTATCATCGTTAAAAAGGTAGATGCCAAAACCCGTGCAAAAGTTGGCATTAACGCCCTCTTGCGTGGCGTGGAATAAGCATAATATGAAAATACGATAAAGGCGCCATTCGGCGCCTTTTTTATGTTTTAAGAATAGTCTGGCTACAGCTTAAAGGTTATCTTATTGGTATTGACAGCACCTTCGAGATCGTGCGGTACAAACCGCCACTGAGCCACCGCCAGCTTTGCAGCATCATCAAACACACCGGCAGGTACCGACTCGATAACCCGAATGTTTTCAACTGTACCGTTAGGCGTAATACCATATTCGAGTATTACAGCACCTTCGATTCCCTGTGCTTTTGCATCGGCAGGATAAACCGGCTGTATCCTGACAATAGGTTTGTATAACTTAAGAGCCTCTTTAAAAGGAGGCTGGTTAGTGTTTGATGCCTGCGCCGTAAACTGGGTTGCTGCAAGAGCAGTTAGTCCCAATAGCATTACCCAAGCTAACAGCTTGTTGTAGCGACCGGGGCTAGCCATATTACTGATTCGTTGTGTCATCATTGATGTCGTTCCTTTTCTTCCAAAACAGTTGTGAATTACCGCCATCTCTGACGGATTGTGGGATGCCAGTACTGCTTTGGCATATGCTTTTCGGTGTTCAATTGAGGCGCCGTCTAGCACGGCCTCATCACAGGACAGCTCCTGGTCGTGGCGAAAATAGCGATAGCTGAGCCAAATAAGAGGATTGAACCAAAATATAATGGCCAGTGAAGCCGCGGTAATATTCCATACAATATCTCTGCGACGATGATGCAGAAGTTCGTGCTGAATAATGACCTGCTGTTGAGTGGGGCTGTAGAGCGTTGTAAATTGCAACGGAAGGAAAATGGCAGGTTTAACCACCCCCATTAACATTGGCGCTGCAATATCAGCCAGATAAACAGGAATGTCACCGGGTACGTCCGCATCACTGAATGTAGCTGAAACCGCGCTTTTAGTTCTCTGATAAACGCGATATGAACTTAAGATAATTACCACGAAACCAAGCGTTGCACCGAGCAGATATATCGCCCCAAGAAGGTCACCACCAGGTTGCAATACCTGGCTTTGCTGTTGTTGTCCCACGCTGAAAACCAGCAGTTCTGGCGCTTCAACCACTATCGTAGTTTTTACGTCATTAGGTAATAACCAGTAAGCGATGAAAAGTGGTACGGCAAACCATAATTGGTATGCTTGCTTTGCACTCAAAAACCGGTGCAGCGGCAGTCTGATGACCAGTATTATCACTAAAAGCAGCGACAACGGCATGATTAAAGCAAAAACAAGGTTAATCATTATCACCTTCCCACTCCTCTATGAGTTTTTTTAACGCATCAATATCCTTTTGCTGCAACTTTTGCGATTTGGAAAAATGGGCAACTAATGGCGATAAACTGCCACCGAAGAGCTTTTGCACAAAATTCTGGCTTTCCTGCTTAACATAGTGTTCTTTTGCCACAAGAGGATGGTAAATATATTCCCGACCCGATTTGGTATAAGCCACTACCTGTTTTTTCACCAGCCTGTTTAGCAGCGTATTTAACGTAGTGAGTTGCCATGCTTTATCGAGATTTTCCAGTATCAATTTCGACGTCTGATCAGGCTTTTCCCACAGGACAAGCATCACCTCATACTCTGCCTCAGAGATATCAATTTTTGTTTGCATCAGACCTCAGCTTAACTATTACACCTGTAGTAGATATATTTATTACAGCTGTAGTATTAATAGTCAAGATAAATTGATTATTTTTTCATCTGCCGATGCTGACATGCGTGCTGTAGCGAAACGTCTCAAACAATAAAGGCGCCATTCGGCGCCTTTTTAGTGAATTGCAAAGAATGCCCCTACGGCTTACGGCATTAGAGGTTTCCACCAGTATGTGCTGCGCATGGGTTTACCTAATGACATAACTGCACCTACTTCTGGGGTCAACAAATTAACATTACTTTGAATAGCTGCCTCGCTGACACGCTCCAATGGTTCATACCAGGCATGAAACGCCAAATCAAAGGTACCATTGTGAATGGGAATCATATATCCCCCGCCCAAATCGGTATGCGCCTGAATACTTTGCTCGGGTGTCATATGAATGTCAGCCCAGTCTTTATCGTATGCACCGGTTTCAATCATGGTGATATCGAAGGGTCCTAATCGCTCGCCTATTTCTTTAAAGCCCTTAAAATAGCCGGAATCACCGCTAAAATAGAGTTTTTCCTGCTGAGTGTTAATGGCCCAGGAACCCCACAATGTTGCATTGGCGTCGCCAAGTCCGCGTCCCGAAAAATGTTGAGTGGGAGCAAAAGTAAAAAATAAATCCAACTCGTCGTCAGCATAACTTTGCCACCAGTCGAAGGTATCAATTTTATCGGCGTCTATGCCCCATTTTTGTAAATCACCGTCTACGCCCAGTGGCACCAGAAAATGCAACGTTTTTTCGTTTAAATCCATAACCGCTTGCTTATCTAAATGGTCGTAATGATTATGGGAGATCAAAACATAATCGATGTCAGGCAAATCACTTATTAAAATCGGTACGTCATGGAATCGCTTGGGCCCGGCAAATGAAAATGGAGAAGCTCGCTCAGCAAATACAGGGTCGAGCAAAATATAACGTCCCTGTGTTTTAATCAGAATAGAAGAGTGCCCTAACTTAATGATGTGCGTTGTTTCATTGCTTAACGCGTGTAAACCTTCCCGCGTTACTGCGTTCACTGGCAATACAACGTCTGGCTCAGCGTTGATCTTTTTCTCAGTGAAAAAGCGCCAGAATATCTCAATGCGCTCTTTAACGCTTTTCTGGTTTACCGGCTTCTCATTACTAAACCGCCCATTTTCATACTGGCTCGATTGAAAATCTGTTTTGTCTGTTGTTGCATCCAGCCTCGATATCATTTCACAGCCCCCTAAATACAAAATAATGCCTGTTGACAGCACAACCCATCGCTTCTTCATGTTGCACCCCCAAATAGTAAACTACACTGTGCAGTTTACTTTAACAATTGAAAAAGTAAACTAAGCAGTGCAAAAAAATAAGACAACCGTTACACTATACCCATACTGTTTTTATTAATTGCTGCAGATCACACGCAATAAGATGTTCTGACAACTGCAGGACTCAACCAGACCGCGTTGTGTGGAGAGAGTAATGAAACAATCTGAACGAAAACGTATACAAATACTCAATGCCGCGGAACTGTTGTTTTCACGAGACGGCGTCCAAAACACCAGCATGGACTTACTCGCGCAACAGGCCGAAGTCTCAAAACGCACCATTTACAATCATTTTGCCACCAAAGAAGAGCTCTTTTTTTGTGTACTAGAGCACATGATGGCACACGTAAATCAGGATGAGGAATACAAATTTTCAGCGGATGTTTCAATTGACGAACAGCTGATCGCTATTGCATACAGTGAAGCGCGTCTGCAAACCTCGACATCACTGCTAAAAATCACACGGGTCACGCTGACCGAAATGATGAACAATCCTGAATTTTCGCAATTAGTTGCGTCTAATAAAGTGGGCTGTATGCGTTATTTGGAAACATTTTTGACCGATGCGGTATCGGCTGGTGTCCTCAAAATTGAAAACCCACACTTTGCAGCCCAGCAATTTATCTACCAGCTCAAATCCTTCATTTTCTACCCAAAGCTGTACAACCTGACAAATGCCGCAAATGGTGACATAGACTTCATTGTAAATGAAACCGTGGCCATGTTTTTAGCGCGTTATAACGCCTGATGTGAAATTCCCGGCAGTTTATTGAACGGGTTATCTATCGGCCGTAAAAGACTTTCACCACGTCATCAGCTATTTTCTGCAACACCTTTGCCAGTTCTTCTGGCAGAGAACTGTAAAACGATAATCCCGAAGTATTCTTACAAAACAAACTGCCATAAAACACGCAAGAGGCAAGGTAAGTGCTTTAAATTCATTGGCAACTTTTATACAGGCGTCACTCAGGCCAGCTGTCATGTCGGGATGAGCTGTGTAGGCCCAGGTCATAAACAGGACTGGCTGCGCGCTGGCCCCGAATACCCAGCATTAAACTCTCAACTCCATTATAAAAGGCCATGTAGTCTTCAACCGGTAAGTTACTGTATTCCTGAAGTACGACAACATCCCAAGCGCGTGCCGCGATGTACTGATTTGCCTGACTACCAAGCTCGCCCAGTTTTGCCCCGCCTTTGGTGTTCTCATGATTAAAAATCTGTTTAGATGGTTTGCCCGATGCTGTCAGCGCCTCGAGCATTTTGTTCATAACGTCGTTTTAGTAAGTCAGGCTATTGCCAACAAACAGAATATTGTCGGGTGGTGAAACTCGGTTTAAGACAAGATGCTCAGCACTTTTAACGTTAGTTGAAGCCAACACCAGAGTGCCCATTAACCACAACATAAGACGCTTTACTGCCTTGATATTCAAACGTGTCATAGTCACTAAACTCCCTTTTACAATATTTATCTCTTGTACAGCATGCTCATACGCTGCTACATCAACATAGGTAGCTAAAAACCAATGATGCAAACAAAAAGAGGCGCCTTTGCGCCCCTTAAACTGTATGGCTAGGCTATCAGTTTATCCTGAATCGTTTTAAACCATTCAAGCACATCTTGCTCTGGTTCCAGCGTTTCCATGGCATCGACTTCGAGCATGTCTGCTACAGGGAACCCTTGTAGCTCAGTGAGAAGTTCCTGACAAATTTTGCCACCACCACAGTAAGAATCACCATAACTGCTGTCGCCCAATGCCGCTACTGCAAAAGGCTTTTGCTCCAGTAGCGGAAACTGCGTACGCAACTCATCCATGGGGAATTCGAGATTCGGCGGCAAATCGCCCTGCCCGGTGGTCGATGTAATCACCAACAGCGCTTTTGGCTCGGTAAAATCACTTACATCCGGATCTTTAAAGACTTCGGCATCTATACCTTGATCTTCACAATATGCCTGTACTTCTTCTGCTACATTTTCTGCATTACCATATACTGAACCGACGATGATATTCAGAGTTGCCATGGACCTACCTTACTTTGTTGACTCCAGGTTAAAAACGGCTGCCAGCTTACCAATAACTGGCTGATTTCGCTATCCACCCCGGTACTAATTGTGAGCCATTTTCCGTTTACCGGGTGATAAAATGCCATGGAGACACAGACCAGCATTAACCGTCGGTTATTAAATTGATGACGCATAAAGGCATTATGCTTACCATCACCATGTGTGGTATCGCCAACAATTGGATGACGCAGGTGTTGAATATGACGGCGCAACTGATGTTTACGGCCAGTGTGGGGGCGCATCCCCAACCAACAGTAGCGTGTTGAAGCATAGCGGCCTACAGCAAAGGGCAAGTCGTAGTGCGCCAGCGGCCAGTAATCAGAATGTGCCGTTTGCGGCGCGACATCGCGAGTGCGATCCGCATCAGCGTATTTATCCCAGCGGTATTTCAGTGCGTAATCAATCATGCCCGGCGCTTTTACATAGCCGCGCACCAGCGCCCGATAAGACTTATGCATGCTGTTGCTCATCATTTGTTGGTTCATCCTTGAGGCTGTTGCAGCGTCTAAGGCAAACAATAACAATCCTGCGGTGGGCCGGTCTAAACGATGCAGCGGATACACATGGCGGCCAAGTTGGTCACGCAATATCTGCACGGCGAAACGGGTTTCATGTTTATCGATGGGACTACGGTGAACCAGTAAACCAGCCGGTTTGTAGATCGCGACAAGATATTCATCCTGGTAAACAATTGGCAATATTTCTTTATCCATGCACAGTTTTACTCCACTCATCGAACTCACTAATTACCGCCTGTACGACCTGGTGGTCATGGCCCCAGGTCATGTGCGCCATAGGCAATATGCTCATAGGCGGGGCAATTTCACCGCGGCTGAAGAGTGCATCAAGGCGAGGAATAAAAATAAACTGCAACCATTGCTCAAAGGTAAGGGTGTCGCAAGCGAAGGGTTGTTGACTGGCCAACGCTTGCGCTGATGGCATTTGTGAAGACCATATATCCGCGGTTATCATAACCGACTTAAGGCGCATTAATAATGCTGCGCCCCGATGTTGTATGTTGTGTGATTCACGAATCATTACGCGCTAACTCCAATGCCTGTTACACTATGCGCAAATTTTGTTTTTACTAATATCAGCATGAATTCAAAGAGTATTCACTCGCTGAGCGAGTTTCTATTACATGCGGGCACAGATTATCGCATTTTTGACCTGGGACGTGGTGTTTTTCCGGTACGTTCGCAAGACTTCCTGGATATTGAAAATGGTAAAGCCTGCCCACCCTGTCCACGACAGCAGCACGCCTGGTACGCCGTGGTATTTTGGCAAACTCAGCATCAGGCACAACGCTACATCTGGTTTGTAAAATTCCCACTCGATGAACAAGGCCTGTTAATTCAGGCTTCCCGAAATCACTTTTTGCAAATTATTGTGGATGCGCTGGGTAACCAGATTGCTGGTGAACAAGGCAGCGATGACTTGCCGGATAATCCGTACACATTTGTTCCCAGTCAGCAATTAATGGCGCAGTTTTCAGCCATCGCTCGCCACACCCTCAATGACCCGAAAAGTGAGGCTTTGGAGCAAGCAAAGCAGTATCTGCAATCGCCAGCGATTATTGACTGGCAAAAATTGCCGGTACAGGCCATTGCCGACCTGGCAGTTGGTATTGATGAGAGCCAGGCCGCACATATTATTAATCACTTTGGTCAGTTTAGTGCGCCGTTTTTAGATACGTTGTTCAGCAGCCTGGAGAGTGTTTCACTACCTCACAACCTGAACACCTTTTTTATCGAACAGTTACTTGAGTCTGCCGCCGATGCCTCGCAACAAGCCAAAACGCTCGGCCTCTTAAGAGCGTTGAGCACGCCCGAATTTAACCCTGAAATTAATCAGGCTATCAACACATTATTCGATAAAATCACCAAGCCAGACATGGATTTACTAAGCGTCATTGCAGGACGCCATGATGCGCAGTTAGACACGCTCGCGGCACAGCGTTTTTTAGAGGCTGCCGCCATAGCTGACGCACAAGGCGCATTTCAACATGAACTATTTATCGGACTATTTACTGATTTAGTGCAAATTCCAAGGTTACGTCGCACACTGTTAACCTTGGCCAGGGCCCATCAGAATAACCCGGTTATGCAAGCACCGCTAAGCGCATTGTTTGATAAGGCAGGATAAGAGTAAGTGAATTTATTCGATGTATTGTTATTAGTGGTTTTATGCGCCGGCGCGGCGTTTTTCTGGCGCATCCGGACTATTTCTGAATATGCCAGCCAGTACCTTAAACACTATTGCGAACAACAGCGCTTGCAGTTGGTTAGTGTTGCCCGCCAGTCAACCCGCCCTATGATTTATCGGGGTAAACTCGACTGGCGAAGTAATTTTGTTTTCGAGTTTTCATCGACCGGCGACGATTGTTATCAAGGCAAATTACAGTTAAACGGCCTGACGGTCGTCAAAACTGAAACACCGCCTCACCGCATCAATATGCATTAACTCCCCCCAAGCATACCCCCCAAAACTTATCATCCGATTCAACAGTCCTGCGCACTTTAACAACGCCTCAAACAGGAGGCGTCATTAAATAAAGTATACGATTTAATGAGTTTGTGGTTCCGTTTTTAGTCACTGCGGCGTCTTTAGAGTTGAAGTGTGCACTGACTGGCACTTCAACCAAGCATAAATAACATTAAATTAAACGGGAACTAAATCATGCACGTAAAGAAACTCACTTGTTTCAAACGTGTCGCGCTCGCCTCAGCCATTATTTCTGCATTAGGCATAAACGCTCATGCACAAGAAGCGAATGACGACACTACCGACACCGAGAACGCTAAAGTCGAAAAAATAGCCGTGGTTGGTTCCAAAATAGCAAATATGCGCACCGAAGCAGCACTCCCGGTAGCTGTGATTGGCCAGGATACCATGGATGCATTGGGTACTGTAGATGGCAACGAATTGATCCGTAGTATGCCACAAATGGGCGACATTACCTGGAACGAATCCTGGATACCGGGTAGTAGTAATGCGGCCCGCGGTGATATGGGATCTATGAACCTCAAAAACATGGGCGCATCAAATACACTCTTACTCATCAATGGACGCCGCTCGGTTATTCATCCAACCACTTCCACCGTTGATGACGGCGTTTCCACCACCACGTTTAACTCTAACGCCATCCCCATGTACGGCCTTGATCGCATTGAAGTGTTACTTGATGGTGCTGCGGCTATCTATGGCTCAGATGCAATTGCGGGTGTCGTTAATGTCGTAACCCAGGGCAATTTGAGTGGTGCAGGTGTCAAACTAAAATACGGTAAAGCGATGGGAACAGAACGCGCCGATACCGACCTCACTGGCTATTATGGTACCGATTTTGACAGTGGTAAGGGCAATTTCTCTTTGATGTACAATGTTTTTTATCGTACTGCCCAGCGCACAGGCGATAAATGGTATACCGCCACAAGTGACCGCAGAGACTTCTTACCCGGTACCGATCTGGCGGGCACCGCAGCACTGGACGGCAGAAGCAGTTATTCACCCTGGGGCGTGTTTAACGCACCCTACCAGATTTTTCAAAATGGAGTCGCTCTCACCAATGCCTCGGGCCACTTCCATGCAGAACTGGCTGACTCTGCAGATTGCGTGGACTCTTCTTACGCTGATACTTGTTTTGCCGTCGGCAGTACCCCCAGAGAATACCGATATGATGGTAGTAAAGACAGTGTTTACCAGACACCTCAGGTTATGCGTACTAACTTGTTTTCTACCTTTACGTATTTTATTCAGCCTGATTTAGAATTTTTCGGTGAAGCGGGCATATATTATGCCGATACCAAATATCTGACCGGCCCTGGCGGTTTTTCCAGTAGTCAGGAAATCATCATCCCCGCGAACGCCTATTATAACCCGCTGGGTGCCATGACGCTTGCTGATGGCAGTTTGAACCCCTACCGCTTACCCGGTTTGGATAACGTACCGGCAGAAGGCGCTGTTTTAGAAGTGCAATCACACCGACTGGCTGAACTGGGAACAATGAATGTTGACGTAGAAAATAGTCAGTTTCGTTTGCTTACTGGTCTACGCGGTTGGACGGCAAACGACTTTGAATGGGAAAGCGCTATTTTAGTGTCACAGGCTAAATCCATTGACGTTTCAGAGGTTATCAATGTACAACAATTGGCCGCGTCAATGTCTGGCACAACGGCAGATGCCTTCAACCCTTTCGTCGGGGGTAATACACAGCACATAAATTATGGTGGTAGTGGTTTTAATTCAGCGGAAACTTTGTCGAGTTTCCTGGATAGCTCAACCCGCGAAAGTACGTCGCAATTAGCCTCTTGGGACTTCAAAATCAATAAATCTGACATGTTGGTTTTACCGGCCGGAGATCTGGGTTTTGCTGCCGGAATTGAAGTACGTTATGAGTCCCTCAAAGACGATCGCGACCCATTGGTTGACGGCTCTGCGCCCTACATCAACGAATATGATGGTTCTGAATTTGACAGTAATTTAGGTGGTTCCAGCCCCACACCGGACTCTTACGGTAGCCGCAATGTAAAAACAGCCTACATGGAATTTGCAGTGCCTTTAGTGTCGCCTGATTTTAATATTCCGTTAGTGCAATCAGTAGATATGCAACTGGCGGGGCGTTATGAGAGTTACAGTGATGTGGGCGATATCTCTACGCCTAAAGTGGCGCTTGCCTGGGCAGTTGATGACAACCTCGTAATTCGAGGCTCCTGGTCTGAAGGCTTTAAAGCTCCGAATCTGGAAGTGCTGAATGCATCGGAAATGGTCCGCTACCTGAACTTTACTGATTTTATCTATTGTGAAGCGGCATTGCGCACCGGGGAAATCGCCAATTACTCCCAGTGCAGTGACAGGTACCCTATCACCTGGCATATGGCAGGAAACAAAGATTTAAAACCAGAAACGTCAACCAACCAGTCTGTAGGCGTATTATTTACTCCACAGTTTTTACCCAAGTCCTGGGGTAACGTCAAAATGACCCTGGATTTCTGGCAAATTCAATTGGATGACCAGATTGGCGTGGCAGGTGCTGAGGAGGTTCTTATTTCTGACCTTTTCCTACGCACGGTGGAAGGAACGGTAGACCCACGAATTGTGCGTTTTGACCCTACGCCGAATGAAATAGCTCGTTTCGCAGGCACTGGTCTTGATCCGGTAGGCCAAGTGCAGTACATGCAAACAAACTACGCCAATCGAAACTCGCTGGAAGCCAAAGGCATGGACTTTACTTTTGATTGGCGCAGTGTCCCGACCGACTATGGACAGTTCTCATTCAACTTCACTGCCTCTCAATTACGCAGTTATCAGCAAGCGCTCTCTGCGGAAATGCAAATCGCCAGCGATGCCCAGCAGGCAGGTTTGCTTGACCCTTTCATTTCGATAGTCTCAGCGGACGAAGTTGGCCAGAATGGCAGAAAGCCTGAGTGGAAACTGATGAGTTTCACTACCTGGTCATACGAAAATTTTGTTTATCGTTTATCCGCCCAGTACACCGACAGTGTTATTTCCGGACGGTATGCGAACGGTGATGACTTTGTGGTGCCTTCAACCACAATCTGGAATACATCAGCCCAGTACGAATTCGATGAAAATACCCTTGGTGGTCTTATCGCGGAAGTGGGCGTTCGTAACTTGTTTGATAAAACGCCTCCGTTGAGTTCAAACGGAACGTACCTGGCGAACATGTATTTGCCTTACACGCGATACATTTATGCCAGTATTGAAAAACGCTTTTAAGCGCTGATGCGAATCAATTGGCGCTAAGCGTACTTAAGTTTCATCGCTGATAAGCCCTGTTAGGCCCCTCTTTTCATTCTAAAGAGGGGCTTTTTATTGTCAACAGTACAATGCAGTGTTCATTGAATAATCCGTATAGAAATTGACACCTCACGTAACCAACTTTAACGCGTTTATATCTGCTTATCTCCAGACGACTTGCATACTGAGTTAAAAGACCAGCAATCGCCGCTTGGCTGCAAGGTGTTCTGGTAAGGCTGGGTTGTGCAGTATTGATGACATCAAATTAAGCAAGTATAACGGGGCCAGAGGAACATACAGGTAATGAGGAAAACTTTAGCGATAACAGTGCAACTAAGGAAGTTTTCTTAAATGCAGTATCTTATGGATTCCTCTGATGCTGACTAAGCTATCAGGGCAATAACAGTGGGTACGAATAATGTGGCGTCGATTGTGCAAACTATGTCGTCATTGCACTCTTTAAGTCAGTGAATAGCTGACCACAGATGGCATCTGCGGCCAGACATTTAACTAGGGTCTGTTGATCTTTGCTGTTCACCAAAGGTCAACAGAACCTAATGTCCTGAATATGACATATCCAGCAATTGCTCAAGTGTGTAGGCCTGTCCATTGGCAATAACCGTATTCACCTTAGAGGTGTTATAAATATCCGCCAGCGGATCGGCATCTAACAATACAATATCAGCCAGATAGCCTTGCTTGATTCTACCTGCATCCAGGTACAGCGCATCAGCTGCCACTGATGTGGCAGACTTTAACGCTTCGGCCGGTGTAAAGCCCGCCTGATTAACGTAGAAGTTAATCTCAGCAATCAAATTCATGCCCAGCACTAAATCAGTGCCAGCTGTAATTGTTGTGCCCCGGTCGTACAGACTTTTTAAGGCAATAGCCTGTTGTTTTAAACTCGCCATATAGGCAGCAGGGATATTCCGGGGAGATGTCACACCTTTTTGTGTCCATTGCGGATAGAGTGGCAGCCTCTTATCTTTCTGCAGTTCCGGATGATCAGCGACCAATATATTGAGAGAGCCAAAAACGGTAGGGGTGACCGTTTTATCCATTAACAGGGTCGCATCTTTGTAGGCTTTTCCGCCGATATGCTTGGGGCTATATCCTCTTCGGCTCGTCGCGCCCATATGCTCAACGCGATCAACACCAATTTTAGACGCCGGGTAAATCTCATGGGTAGTTACCGCAACGCCCATTTCCTGATGAGCAAACTCCACCACCCTCTGCTGCTGTGCGTCAGGTAGTCTTACGTAACTCTTCAACAGGTCATATTTAAGTGCCTTCGCTCTATTTAACTCTTTCTCCAAATGCGCCGGGCCGGAAATGGCTACACCCATTTTATAATAGACACGTTGCCACTCCATCAAATGGCCAGTTGTGAAAATTCTTGGTCCAACTCTAACACCCGCCTCACTGGCTTCCCGATCTTCAATGCCATGATAAGGCTGGTTACCCGGATCGCGCACCGTTGTGATACCAAACGCCAGCCAACCTCTGTGTGCACCTTGCCCAAAATCTTTCTGCGGATGAACGTGACTTTCAATTAGGCCCGGTATCGCATATTTACCGGTGCCGTCTATCACATCGTATCCATCCGTAGACTTGGCTCCACGAGGGTTGACCGAGGTGATCATATTCCCTTCAATAAAGATATCCTGGTCGCTTAGTAGTGTATTGTTTTCACCATCAAAGAGGTATGAAACCTGTATCACTTTCTTATCGTCAGGCTTTTTCAGGGTATAGGTCATGTCGAACGGGATACGTTCAGCGACTCCGGTAAACACATTGACCTTTTTAAGTGTGTCATCAGACTGATAAAGGATTTCGGTAGAATCTCCCGACCACGTAGGATTATGAGCAATTTCAGAGGTTAGGCTGCGCGGAGGGCCAACCGGATGGCCGCCATCATCGACTGGCCACACATTTAGTTCGCCAGCGTAAATACCTGCCATTTTGCTGCCGTCCGGCGACCAAACCGGCCCGCCGCCACCTCTGGTGTCGATAGATAAATTGTCTACCGGCTTACTCCAGTAAGGCTTGTCGCCATTTATTGGAAAAATGAACCCTTGATTGGTGCCTTCACGAAAACTCGCTGAAAATTGCGCCGGTAATGACACCATAACTTTCTGACTGTCAGCCGACCATGATGGTTTACCCGGTTGCTTAAGCGTTCTACTAAGAGGAACGGCCGTGTTTGCGTTTAAATCATATAAACCGAGGCTAGCCTCACCCCACATTCTGTCAACACTCAGGTACGCAATCTTGCTACCATCTGGTGACCATGCGGGCCCTAAAGGCTGAGTTTGCAGGTTCGTCAGCTGCCTGGAGGTGCCGTCTTCTAGGTTGTGCAACCAAAGTTGCATTTTGTCGCCGCCACGATCCGATGCATAAACCAGTGATTTTCCATCGGGAGACCAGGCTGGATCAGCTTCCATATAATGATCATTGGTTAAATTGACGGGTTTTTCACCAATTGTCATTAAGTACAAATCGCCCAGCGCAATAAACGCAACCTGTTTACCGTCAGGTGACAAGGAAGGGCGCATTATGCCTAGTACTGGTCGAGGTTGGTCGGAATGAAAGTCTCTGGTTTTTCTGTCATAGACTGGCTTTAGTGTTGCCAGTTCTGCCGTGAAATCGATGTTTTTTACGCTCTTGGCATCGTTGACATCCCGCACTTTAATTTTGCCATCTGCAACATAAACAAGTTCACCGCTATTGTTCTGGCTTGCCTTAAATTCAAAAACGTCTTCATCGTCAGCAACCACGCGATCATTTGCTTTTAACGCGGTATGGTTATTGCCATCGGCAGCTACGTAAATAAGCGTCCTGGCATCTTTCCACAACATTGGCGTAATTGAATGTTTTGACTCCTGCTCGACAGTTTCTTCGCCACTCAACGAGGTAGTAACAATGGCAAAATTACCATTTCGATTGGTACTGTAACTAAGGTGTTGTCCATCCGGCTTCCATACCGGCATGCGATTTTCAAATGCATCATCGGTAACCTGAATTATTTCACCGCTAACTAACGACAACAACCATATATCGTAACTGTTATGACTATTTTTTCGGTCAGAAGCAAACGCGATAAATTGCCCATCCGGCGAAATGCTGGGTTCCCGATCATCATAAGGACCTCTGGTTAGTTCTTTCAGATTCTCCCCTGCACTATCAATCGACCACAGATCATAACCACCATCACGAAACGCAAAATACACGATGGTTTTACTATCGGGTAACCAAACCGGCTGACGGGCATCCTGGAATTCATCTGTTAGCCTTTTCGCATCGCCGCCTTCAACGGGAATGACCCACAGACTGCCTTGCAAATCCATAACGACCGTCTTTCCATCCGGGGAAAGAGAGGCTGCCATTGACGTTCCTTCTGAAACAGAAATTTTCCTTAAGTGATCTTTTTCAGCGAGTGCCGTGGCCGTTAACAGCTTAATGCCGACCATGAGGAGACACAGGTACCTTGTCGCAATTTTCATGTTTTATCCTGTAAAAGTGATTGGTTATTCGAGTTGTCAGCTAGTCAAAAGTGAATCTCTGCGCTGGCGTATAAGTAACGAGAAAAAGGAAGATATAAATTAGCGAGGTAATCGCCTGAAGCATTAAGAGGCGGCTCTTCATCAAACAGGTTTCGAACCCCTATTTCCGCCTCGACTGCATCAAATCCAGTATTCCGAATCGTATATTTTGCAGAGGCATTCCAAAATAGGGTTGATGGCACTTTAAAATTAGCCCCGCTTGCATATTTACCGTCAAATAAGCTATGTATGTATTGCGCTGAAAGCCGGTATAACAGATTTTTATTTTCCCAGCTCAGGCTGGCTGTACCTTTCCATTGCGGCTTTTTTCCATCGATTCCTACTTCATCATCTGAACCAACCGCAATAAAAGGATCGAGTAACCCGCTCGACTGCGCCGCTTTTATTTCATCCTGTTCAGGGGTAAATGCTTGCTGGTAACTGATTAGCTTCGACATAGCCAAATTAAAAGAAAATCTGCCGTATTCAGGGTCGATAAGCGACCAGTCAACGCTTACATCCGTTCCCTTAGCTTCCAGGGCATTTAGATTTTGGTAATCAGCCTGGATATAGCTAACACGCCCGATAGCTTGTATACCCGTACCGCTGAACAATGCCTCCTCATCGCTGGTCGCTTCATGCCGAAAAACTCTGGGATCACTTCGCTCGGAGTGAGTGCGTAAAATGAGATCTTGAATAAGCACTTCCTGAATCAATGGCACGCCGACTCTATCGCGAATGCTAATGTGCCAGGTGTCCAGTGCCACACTGAAACGCACGCTTTTACTATTTAAAAAATCAGGCGTGTAAACGAAACCAGCAGATCGATTAATAGAGCGCTCAGGTTTGAGATTTTCGTTACCGGAAATATGCCAGGTAACCGCATAAGTCGCATTGCAGTCTGCATAACTTCCGATGCGACCTTGTCGCAACGCGGCTTCACAAAAGAGATAATCAGCATAGCTATAGTATCGCGCCATCCCTTCCGAATTGAGGACCTCAAGGTTTGGCGCTTTAAACCCTTTTGACCACGACGTTCGCAGCAGTAAATCAGGGGTAACCCACCATGCAACAGCTATTTTCGGGGTACCAATATCCCCTACATCACTGTAGTTTTCGTACCGGCCCGCCACCTGCATATCCAAAGAGTGAACAAATGGAATGCCAAACTCTGGAGCGATAACGGGCACCGCAAATTCAGTATAAAGTGATTTGACATTTCTGCTGCCAAATGAATCTGCAGTCGGACTTGTCCCCGCCAAATCACTGGCATACTCGTAGCCTGTATACCAATCGGTGTAAGTTTTAGTGCCATCGACATGCGGATCGCGATCATCAGTTAAGGACTCATAACGAAACTCAAATCCTGCGGCGAATCCCAGTGTTCCGGCCGGTAATGGCATTATATCCTGGGTACTGAGTTTAATATCCCAGGAAGCAATTTCTGACTCACTGGTTCTTTGGGTAACTACAGAAAATGCATCAATGGTAGCCTGGCTGTTTGATCCGTTCGCGCCATTAAATGGATTATAGGCAAAATCACTTTTACCCGAGAGGGATTCAGCTATTGCTGTAACACTGTAATTTTCAGACCGATCGATTGCCGTGCCTTTTGAATACAATAATGCGGTTTCCCAATTGAGGTTGTCTCCCTCCCAGCCCTTTAAACCAAACAGGAAGCGCATCTGAGTATTATCCACATTGACAGTGCGAGGGTCTGCATCCGCAAAACGATAATTCTTTAACTCTAACGCCAAGCCCGTATCGGGGACATTCGTTAATCCGGAGATCCGATAAGGATTCACCGCGCCATCATCACGATAGGTAGCACCTAACGGATTAAAATAAGCATCTGCTGCTATATAAACAGGTGTATTAACTGAAAAAAAGCCAGCACTTGCCTGATAAGATGATTCAGCTTTATATAAAGCTGCCTCGCCAAACAGTTCCAGTTCTGGTTTCATCATATAGCCAAAGGTAGAAAACAGATTGTAGCGCTCAACGTCAGGTGTTACGAAAGTGACATCCTTTGCGGTGTCGTAAAAATAAGTTTCCGGAGTTGTTCCGGCCGCATAGCATTGTGAGGCTTGTCCCGTTGCGATACAGCGTTCTGAAGTATTGGGTTCAGCGTGGAAAACGCCTGCAGAACTGGTTAGCGCTTGATCATTAATTCGTATTTCATATGGCGCGATAAAATTGCCCCATGGCGTGTAGGTGCTGCGTTTATCAAGTGCTGCACTGCCATAGAGATCAGTACCAGGCAAAAAATTACGGTGATCCGTGGTCGCGGTATACCATTGGTCGGCGCTGTACTGAGGCGTGCGATTAAACCAGTTGTAGGTGAGTGTTACATTACCACGCCCGCCCTGGAAATTTCGTCCCAAATAACCGGTAACATCGGTGTCTGAGCGATTTGTGCCTGGTGCTTCGCCATACTTAATCTGAACACCGGCGCCATCGATATTTTTACGAGTTACCACATTAACCACACCAGCGATGGCATCCGAGCCATAAATCGCCGCTGCACCGTCCAATAGAATCTCTATCCGCTCTGTGCCATACAGCGGCATGGCATTCGTATTAAACGTGGTTGTGGATATATTGTCGTCGACCGTGGATGTGGTCGGATGAATAACTGAACGACGACCATTTATTAGCAACAACGTACTAGACGCGCCGAGATTTTTGAGATTAAGCGATGCCACATCACCTCTGGCTGCATTGCTACTCGCTGGTATCCAGGATTCATTCCAGGTCATGTCTCCCATTTGTGGAATACTTCTTACCAATTCATTACCGTCTAATATACCCAGCGTATCCATTGCTTCGTGATCGTACACAGCGACAGGTAGTGCGGACTCCAGTCGTTGATTTGCAATAGCAGATCCAACAACAGAAATTTTTTCAAATCGCCTCCGCTGGGTTTTATCCTCTTCCTCATCCTCTTTAGCCATTACTTCATTTGTGGGTGCGGAAGCCCGAGGCTGGTTATTCAGATTTTCCGATAAGGGCTCATCTTTTCCTGTAGCGAGAGACTGTTTAATCACGATTGTATTGTGTCCAACCACGTCAAAGATAAGTGATGTATTTTGCAGCAAGAGTGATATTGCTTCCGTGGTCGCCAACTCTCCTGTCACTTCCTGACTTTTTAGATCACGAATATGATTGGTATTTACCATTACCTGCAATCCAGATTGCTCCGAAAACTCAATAAGCGCCGCGTTCATCGGTTGAGAAATAATACTAAAGCGAATTCGCTTATCATTGGCGGTCGCACTATGACTCAACAGGCTCACAAAGATTAATGAAAAAAGTTTGTGTACCGCGTACTTTCTTTTTTGCATGTAATACCTGTTCATTAACCTCAATATTGATGTCGCCTTTTTATTGCGATAAATGTCTGATCATGGATCGACTCAACTTTGCTTGTCCAACCTGGATAAGATAACTTCTGATTCACTGATATACGAAACGGTTATCGGAAATGCGTTAGGGAGTACTGATATCCAGTCTTTTAAATTCGCGGTGAAAACTGTTCCTGAATACAACATGGCTTTGGTTTTCTCATCGGCGAATCGTATTTTTATGTTCGAATAGCGATTGATATCTTCAACAACATAAATCAACTTTTCTTCCATGTATTGAAGCTTTCCATTGCGCCAGGACAAAGGTGCTTTAGCACTGGTATTAATTACATTCGAAACACTGGAGGCGGTGTAAGTGACTTGTTGGCCAGTAACCAGGTAAGCTTTGTCTTTATTTTCTATGGGCTCATCATTCGTCTCAGGAGAAAGACTAATTTTTCCTTCCGCTACCGTTACGACTACTCTGTCGTATTGCTTTGAAATGTTAAATTGAGTGCCAATAGCCGTAACCACTCTGTTTCCGGTAATGACTGAAAATGGTCGTTCAGGATTTTTGGCTACATCAAAGAAAGCTTCTCCTCGCTCCAGAAAAATCTTCCTTCTTTCATTACTGTAGGCAACAGATACCAGGCTTTGAGCGCCAAGCGTGAGCAATGAACCATCACTTAGCGTTATCAATTTGTTTTCGCCGGTCGTCGACTCAAATATCGCAACTTCCAATTCTGAATTACCACTAAAATCTGCCAGATTGAAAAAGGCAATCGTGAACAATGCAGCGAAAACAACCGATAAGGCCGAGAGTTGCAACGCTTTCAACTGCGCCAGGTCGCGCAGGTTTAACTGCCGAAAAGGATTAAAAGTCCAACGCTGGTTCGATTGCTTCCAATTTGCAACCTTTGCATTGCCATCATAATCATCTGACAGCAACTCAAAATCATCTGGCCATGCAAGACCTTCAGTGTCGCCTGTCAAGTTAAGTACTTCTTCAACTCGTTCATATTCCTTGGCATTTTCTGGTGATTCAGCAAGCCATTTTTGCCATTCCTGAATTTTCTCGATAGTGATATTCTGGTCCTGTAATGCATAGAACCATTCTGTAGCGATTTCGAAACGTGTCCTGTTATCAAAGTTCACTTCAATTGTCTCCTTGATGGCTGTCCAGACGCTCACGGCAATATTCCGTGGCACGGACTAAGTATTTTCTAACCATCCGGTCTGAAATATTCATCAGACTGGCAATTTCACTCGACGACAATCCATGTAACCGACTCAGCAAAAAAGCTTTACGACACTTGGGTGGCAATTCGTTAATAAACGATGTCATCAGAGTTAGCTGTTCTTTTTTTAAGGCATATTGCTCTTCGGATGGATGGGTTTTGTCAAAAAAGGTAAGTGGTTTAAATACGTTATTTCTTTGCTTAGAACGCAGCCGGTCAATTGCAAGATTTGAAGCAACACGAAATAAATAAGCCTTCAGATAGCTAATAGCATCTGGCTTATCAAGATCTAACAGTTTAACGTAGGCTTCCTGTGCCACTTCGTGTGCATCGGCATCGGAACGGAGTCGCGCACGTAAGAATTTGATTAACGTGTCGTTATGTTGTTTGAATAAATCCGCGATGATTGCTTTCTGACAAGATATTTCAGCGTCTTTCAGATCGATTTCTTCTAGTACTTTTTCCATAAACGCCTACCTCTTGTATTCCGGACTCTAGCTAAGACGATACGGAATTCGTATTCGGAACCCATAAATAAAAAAAAAGAGCATGACAACAGTGTCCGTCTCTGGATTGTCCTGAGGAGATAGAATTGAATTGCAAGAATTCGAATATGGCGTTTATGATTATTAGTGATGGAGAAGACTAATCTATGGCTGGCAACCATTTGATTAACCTTAGATTTGCACAGGCATATCAACGATGTCAAGCAAAGATGCCCTGACAGTTATACGGCCATAGTTAATCATTCTGGTTATCCGTATTTAAATGACCACAAAATTTAAATGACAGATTTTGCGCCGATTCAAGCGTACAGAGAATGGACTTTTTTGTAGTGCCTGACCAATCCTAAATAGCGTTGACACTTTCTTCCAAGGATTAGAGCAAATCTCTGTGATGTGCAATGTCAGGTGGTAATGTGTTTAATCCAGCTTATTACATGCGGACCAAGCAGTTTGCTCAGTTACTTTTCGGCAGGTCTAATAAAAAAACGGTGGCAAGTGCCACCGTTTTTATGGAATTTTGAGACTCCCTCTCAGCGTAAGTGCGATAAAAAGCCATGCTTTTAACCCTGCACGCAATTCCTTCTTTCACTGTTTCACAACAGGCCACTCATCCTGAGCGTATCCCTTTCCTTGATTCCTTAGCGCGACTTCACATCCTGTAAAGCATTTTCCGTCCTGGAATTGTCCATTTCAACCATCCTGATTGCTATCCCTTTCCTTTCTGGTTTCCTACCAGCCACCTCATCCTGAGGTGTTCCTTAAATCCCTACCACTGTTTCCTTTAGCATGATGTCTTCCTGACATCCCGCAACTCCTTGCGACATGGTTAAGATTACGCCTTTGACGAATTGTTGCCAGCGGGATTTGCTAAAAATCACCCGGAAATTTTGCAAAAAAAAGCTGAGGGGGCCGTGAATCTTTATTTTTCATCCACTTAGCCTTTAGTATAAGAAGTTCACCAGCCGTAAAAAGCGTCTTATCTTACCTCTGCGTAAGATATGTCGTACAAGGTATTGCCGCATTGGTTGCATCACTGGTGAAAAGCAAACGGCAATATGGGTATTCAAATGAAGCGAGGCATGCCAACAGCCAATTGTTAGTCATAGTGACTGACAATCATGCAATACAGGTGAAGTAACAAATAATTTCACACACTCGTTAAAATGACTGCGCGAGGATTGTTGAATAAATTAAGGAGTTTCGAATACAGCATTGCACATTTGGACAGTATGCTCGACAGGTGGATCTATCAGACTGATGGCCCAGACTGGCAGATTGCTACGGGATGTATCTTAGCCTTTAACCATTGCATAATCAGTTGCCCGGCAAACTGTTGAAGAATAAATATCCATCACCAGACTTTTACTGCTGTGCCGAATCGAGTAGCATTCACCGCTACTGTCCGTATCTGTAACAAATCGGTGAATATGAGAGTTAAACCTAACGCGCTCAAGAAAGCCCCTGTGTGCAAAGAGCTCACTATCGATGACAATACAAGAGTCTTCGTTGTGGGCGATCTTGATGCTCATTACGATCGCCTGCAAGATCAATTAAACAACTTCAGTTTTGACCCTGAACACGATGTACTGTTTAGTCTTGGCGATGTAATTGATCGTGGGCCAGATAGCGTTAAATTGCTGAATTACCTAAAAGAAATTGGCGCCCACATGGTACTTGGCAACCATGAACATATGATGCTCGAGGCCCTTATGGGCAGAGATATTATGGCAATGCGTTTATGGATACAAAATGGTGGCGCATGGCATCAGTCTGAACCGCTACCGACCCTCATGGCCATGTGTCAATGGCTGGTTAAACAACCCTTGTCTTACAAATTGCACTATCAGGGGTTAACGATTGGTATTTCGCACACCCTACCCGAAGAGTGGGACTGGAACCAGTTTCCGGCCCGGCAAAACGATGTCGCCTGGAGCCTGCTTTGGGATCGCGAACGTTTTGTCCGCAAAAGCCATAGTAGTAATCTGGGAGTCGATTTTTCGGTGCATGGGCACAATTCCACCCAGGTGTGTCGCTGGATAGATAATTCATTTCATATTGATACCAGCTTCTATGGCAGCCCTACCGTGATAGATTTATCCGCCACCATTGCTCAGTTTAGAGCAAATAACGCAAATTAACGATGGCGCCCATGCACGCAGTTTAAAGCAAAAAACCGACGTTACTTGCTCGTTTGGCTGCGCAGCGCCTCAAGATCTATTAGATATCAGCCTTGACAGTCGTTGGCTCACCGACAGTTGCCAGCGACATTCAACGCTGAGTATTTACCACCTGTCGAATTTGCCTTGGGTTTGAGCGTAGTGTCCCAATAACCATTCCCAGAGGAATCAGGAATACACTATGACTACACAAATCCCGTTATCTGTTCTCGACCTTGCTCATGTCGCCAGCGGCACCTCAATTCGCGATGCCTTGCTGCGCAGTCAATCTATTGCCAGTTGCGCTGAACAAGCTGGCTACAAACGCTACTGGCTGGCTGAGCATCACGGTATGCGTGGCGTTGCCAGCGCTGCAACAGCCGTGTTATTAGCATCGGTAGGAGCGGCAACATCGAACATACGTATTGGTGCCGGCGGTGTAATGCTGCCCAATCATGCCCCATTAGTCATTGCCGAACAATTTGGTACGTTGGCAGAGCTTTATCCGGGCCGGGTGGAGCTAGGTCTGGGGCGCGCTCCAGGCACTGATTTGGCGACCGCCAGAGCATTACGCAGGAATATACAAGCCGATGCCGAGCGCTACCCGCAGGATATTGAACAGTTACAGCAATTTTTTGCTGAACCATCCGACAAGCAACAGGTTATTGCCATTCCGGGCGCAGGCACGCACGTCCCGCTTTGGTTACTGGGTTCGAGCCTGTATTCAGCTCAATTGGCTGCACATAAGGGCCTGCCCTTCTCCTTTGCCTCCCATTTTGCGCCAGACATGTTGCAGGATGCTATTAGTATTTATCGTGCCAACTTCAGGCCATCAGAACAACTTAGTCAGCCCTACGTCTCGGCTGGCGTAATGGCAGTAATTGGCGAAACCCAAGAGCAAGCCAGACAATTATTTACCTCAGTACAACAACAGTTTGCAAATTTACACCGCGGAGCTAATCAAGCGATGCCAGCGCCAGTTGAAGATATTCGCCTGGCACTGAATGAAATGGAAATTCGGGCAATTAACAACACGCTTCGCTATGCAGCGGTTGGCAATACTGAGCAAGTCGAAGCGCAACTCAGTGAGTTTGCGCAGGCGTTCGATGTGGATGAGCTTATTTTGTCTTTTCCGATTACCGACCCAAACGCGTGCTTATCTGCCATCAAACAAGCAGGAGCCATGCACATTGCTAAGTAGCGCGCGCTAAACGAAAAAACGATACTCAACAGGCTTTAACAGCTGTAGTTATTAAGACAATAGCCTAGTTGCGACGAAATAAAGAAGGGTGTGGCCTTGCTATGTGTCAGGCCAATGCAAGATAAAGTAGCTAACCTAATCCGCAACACAAGCAACGTTTGTTAATTTTCTACTGTATCACACATAAAAAAACGATGGCCGAAGCCATCGTTTTCTTTGAATTTTGAGTTTCCTTCTCAGCGTTCCTTTGCGACTAAAATCATCCAGATTGAAATCCCTCTACGCCCCTTTCCCTCTTTTCTCACCGCTTCCTGTGTGAGCAACTCATCCTGAGCAGATCCTTTCCGTTAATCCTTGTTTTGCTACCCATCCTGCTTGTAGCATTCTTCGTCCTGAAGTTGTCCCTAAAGCCGCCTGGCTTTGTCCTGCTTCCTTAAATGAAACATCGTGTTTCATTACACTCGTCCTGAGTAGTCCTGTATTCGTCCTTGTGTCTTCCTGACTCGTCGTGTTTCCCTGTGACAACTTCATAATACGCCGCTGAACAATTAATACTAATGGCGTTATCGCTAGTAGCGCCGTCAATCTGCAACAACCTTTTAACAAAATTGGCATTTTTAATATTTAAATCAAACACTTAAATATTTATACAAAAATTCAAACTGGCTTTATTGCCCCTTATATCTCACACCCTTGTAGGATATTTCGTACAAGGATGAGAAGATATATCTTAAACTTTCGGATAAGAGTAGATCCTGTCTTCAACTTTTATTTCAATCGCCACTACAAACGTCGATACTGACGGCGAGCCGCCCACCCACGAGTGATAACCAACTTCTTGACAAATCTATTTGTTGTAATAAAAAATAGACTGGTTGTTTTTTGAACACACAAACAAAAGAGAAGGATCTTAGTATGGAAGCTGATTGGGTAATTGCACTTTGCAACGTAATTATGGTGGTTGGGATTATTGTAGCTATATGTCAATTTAGAAATGGAGTGAAGCAATCCAAACTTCAGGCAATTGGCTTAGAGCAAGTTAAAAAGCAATTAGAGTTGGCTAGTGCAAGTATGAAGAATGACCATGAAAGAACCCGGCGAGTTAATACAGTTGATGTAGTCAGGATTTGGGTAGAACGAACCAATCATTTGTGGAGTGCAGCTAAGAAAGTCGCTGAAAAAACTTCTGTTGCAGAGTGCACAAATATAAGCGATAACAAGTCGGCTAGAATTCCCATTGAAGTAGAAAGCAATCTTCGTACTGCACTATCCAGCATTTGGGATGATGATAAAGACCTAACCATTAAAGATGGTTTCATAGAAATCAACACTAAGGAGTCTACGGAATTAAAGTATCTAATAGTTTCTTATCTTAACGCTTTGGAAACAGTTCTTATGGCTTGGCGTATGGCTATAGTCGATAAAGAAATGATTGAAAAGCAATTTTGTTTTTTGGTGAAATTAAAAACAGAGGAGCAAGCTATGAAAAACTATCGACAAGCAGTTGATGGGCACGAAACTTATCCTTGCATCGAACTGTTCATTGATAGATTAATTGAAAAATACAAAGACCGCGATGAAAAACCTCCCAAAGAAATCGCCGCCTACAGCGAATAGGACATTTCACCATTCAAAAGATTAAAGTGAAGTTCTTTTTTATGATTGCTGGTATAACATTATCGGGGTGCTCGTCTATCAATTTTAATTCCACGGAGAAAGGATTGGTTTATTACGAACCCAAACCTTACCTTTTTGTGTCAGTAACGGACAAATGTGTTAGTAGTGTCTCGGTAGTCAGTATTCCCGGTAATAAAAAAAGAGTTGATTTTAATGCTGGATATGGAACGTCAAATTTATCTGCCGAATTTTCGAATGGTACATTTTAGTGGCCTAGTCAATCCTCCTAAATGACGCAGCAACAGATTCTGTTTAACTGACTGTGCTAAATATACTTGCTGAACCGTTCTTCGAATCAACAATAAAACGGCTCATCGTATGTCTCCGGTTACGTGTTTGTATTGTAGAGCTAACTCAGCGCTTTAAATACCAGCTTAATTGATACGTAATAGGTGCTCATCAATTTAGTAAAATTGCTAGATATTCTAAGTAAAAGTTGGCATTTGGCTATCTCAGTTTGGTCTCGGTAAAAATTCGCAATTTCCGACAATAAATTTGCGCAAAAAGCATTCAACTTCTACTCTAAATATGTTCCGATAAGGATATTGATATGAGACAAATCATAGGTTTTTTTTTTCCTACTACTTCTTTGTGGCTGCTCTAGTTTGCCAAACTTATCAGAAAATGCGAAATACCATCAAGTAGCGGCCAATACCAACGGAAATTTTTTATCGTTGTTTCCCAATCAAGAACGGCATTGGCAATGTGGCCTAAACAGCCACTTAGATAAAATCGTGGAAAGGATGAAAAAACATCCCATCGATCCAGAAACAGGTAAGCGTAAAATTCTAATTTCTCTACATGGTGGTTTAAATTCAATTTCAGCTAACGTCAAACGTGTAGAAAAACATTATATGTCTGCTATGGATGATGGCTACTATCCGGTGTTTCTAAGTTGGCGTTCAGGAGCCGTAACAACGCTCTACGACCGTTACTTTGGTGTAAGGAATGGAGTAGACAGATCGAAATGGGTAACGATTCCAAGCTCCCCATTCTATATCGTCAGTGATTTGTTAAGCGGTTTGGCCGCAATACCCGAATCTATATGGGATCAAGGGGCAAACTTCTACAATAGCCACAAAAATAATTTGACGGGGTTTTACGAGAGTGACATAAAAAGTCGATTAAACGAGTTCCAGTCACCAGAGGTTTTTTATACGCAACGTGGAAATGAAAAATCGACCCTTGAGAAAATAGGCTATGGAATTCGACAAGTTATCCCTGGGGTTGTCAGGTTAGCAAGTACACCATTAATTGAAGGCATGGCAGATAAGGCATGGACTGTAATGCTTAGACGTGCAAAGACTTTAGTATATCGTCAGCAAGATTTGACATATAGAGGAATCGGCCAGAGTTTTGGCAATTTAGAAAATCGGTCAGACGAGTTAAGTGATACAGTTAATTGCGAGCGGAACGGGAAATTTTATGAAAGCGGTGGGCCGAATGGCGTAGTAGCTCAATTGTTTCGTTCACTAAGAGGAATAGAAGATATCGAAATAACTCTGGTAGGGCATAGTATGGGAGCAATCATTGCGAATGATATTGTAAATATTTTTCCAGATTTACCTTTTAACCGGATTGTCCATATGGCTTCAGCTGACTCTATCCGTAACTTTATAGAAAAAACACAACCATACTTAGTTAATAATCCCAACACTCAATTTTATAATTTAATGCTCCATCCCTTAAATGAAGATCAAGAGCAATCTGCTTATGGAGCAGCACCGGAAGGTAGCTTACTTATATGGATTGATTACCTACTAAAAAATCCAGAAACTACTTTAGATCGAGTCTCTGGACGATGGGAGAATATGAAATGGGTAGTTCCTTTGCTATCTCGCGAACAAAACATTCACTTAAAATTATTTGGTCTTAGGCAAATGATGGCGTATGAAGATGCTCCAAATCAATCATTTTTAGAACCCACGAAGCACGGTGACTTTGGTAATTATAAATTTTGGAGGGAGGAGTTTTTCTGGAGGTAAGTACGCTATTCAAATATCAAATTTACTACTGTAGCTTCGACCATTTATGAGAAGCCATCTGAAATTTCCCTTAGGCTTTGTGAACATTGGCTCTCTGGTGGTTTGACTGATGCCAGTCCGTTCACATATGCGCACTCACACCAGCATATTAGCTCTTACTTGGGCGCTTACAACTGCCTTGGTTAAAGCTCTTTCCCCTTACCTCTTTGCGATTCAGGCTTCCGTTCCCACGTAATTTTTTTCGAAGGTTAAAAGCAGAGACAGATTCTAGGTTGCACGCAAAGTCCTGTGTACTCCAGATACACCACATAGACTCAATACTAGTTTAAGTTTTGAGACGGTTAAATCATTACGAAACTTTTATAACAATATCTTCATAGCGCTGACATCATTTGTCACCTTAGTCATCTTATCTTGCTCTCGGTTGGCAAAATAGCCTAGAGATATTTTATCCCGACCGAGATTCTCGTTCGCAGTGAAAATCCCCAGTAAGAGCAGTTCGTAGCACGTATTAGTATTCTGTCATTATCATTTTTTAAGTTCTGCCTTTTGCTAAAGCAATTTTTAGAATAATTTTTTCGCCAACATAATCTGCATGGCGAGCAACTAAAAAAGCTACTTCAGTTCCACTCTCTGACAGGCTACCTGTCTGTGCATGATGCATTGGTGCGTTGTCTTGCTCAGTACATAGTGTATGCAGCACATACCTATTCAATGATACGAATTTCTATTGAAACCGGTTACATAAACCGTTACTGTGCAATAAATGTTAATTTTATGTATAGATTTGTGCGTGTAGTAGCGCTTTTTCAACCAGGTAGCCACACATTTTATTATGATTGCCCGACGACAACTTTTAAAAATGATTACCGCAGTAGCTGGCAGTGCCGCTGCCGGTACTATATTGTCTGCTTATGCCGGTGAATCGATTGCCAGGCCAACCAGTAGGCAAGCCGACAAGGCATTATTGTTAACCTCGCAGCTAGAGACATTACGACAAATTTGTCAGCTTACTATTCCAACCACAGATACTCCGGGTGCCGCAGACGTTAACTGCCACCATTTTATCGACCATCAATTGCGCGTTATCT
Source organism: Alteromonadaceae bacterium (assembly GCA_013373625.1). Classification (GTDB taxonomy): domain Bacteria; phylum Pseudomonadota; class Gammaproteobacteria; order Enterobacterales; family Alteromonadaceae; genus Alteromonas. Next base: position 63,023 of record JABXHM010000002.1, read on the forward strand.
TTAGCACACACGCGCAGCAACAAGTGGTCGCGTTACTCAATAAAATCAGTAACGCCGGTTATCAGTATGGAAAAAGCGAATTCGAACAACTGCCCGCCACCTCACAGTTACGCTTATTGGCGGATTTAGAGCAGCCTGGAGGGGAGTTTTCAGGCGCAGACAAGCGGGTATTTAAACTACTCAAAGGCTTAATTGTGTTTGGTTATTACACCTCAGAGCCCGGTGCCACTAAAGAGCTTACCTATCTGTCTGTGCCCGGTGGATTTAAAGGATCAGTGCCGCTGTCTACCGTGGGCAGTGCCTACAGCTCTAAAGCTTTTTACTAACAGTGATAATGTAGTATGAATCAAGAATTATACATTGAAGACTCCCGGGAGATCTACGATGCCATTGTCGTCGGCTCAGGGATCACCGGCGGCTGGGCTGCCAAGGAATTTACCGAGAGGGGCTTTAAAACGCTCATGATAGAGCGCGGCCGCGTGGTAGAGCATCGCAAAGATTACATCACCCAAGCCAAACCACCCTGGGAGTATAACAACCGCACTAAGGTGGCCCGGGAACTGGCACAGGAACAATACCCGATTCAACAACAGTGTTATGCCTTTAACGAAGCCACTAAACACTTTTTCGGCAATGATAAGGACTACCCTTATAGTGTTGAAAAAGGCACAGGGTTCAGTTGGATTAAGGCTAACCAGTTGGGCGGTAAATCACTTCTCTGGGCCCGTCAATCTTATCGGATGAGTGCATTTGATTTTCAGGCCAATAAAGCTGATGGTCACGGTAACGATTGGCCTATCCGATATGAAGATCTGGCCCCCTGGTACGATTATGTAGAGAAATTCGTGGGTATTAGTGGCACCGCAGAAAACCTGCCACAACTGCCAGACAGCATATTTCAGCCTCCGTTTGAAATGACCGCGCCCGAAAAAGACTTCACCGCGAAAATGAAAGAACTGGAGTCCGACAAGCCGGTTATTATCAGCCGCTGCGCGCATTTAACCAAACCAGAAAAAGTCCACATTGATCTTGGCAGAATGCAGTGTATGGCAAGAAACGAATGCCATAAAGGATGTTCTTTCGGGGCTTATTTTTCAACTCAAAGCGCGACACTCCCGGCCGCTGCTAATACCGGAAATCTCTACATCGCGCCCAATAGTGTAGTAGAGAGTCTGATTTACGACGACACCACAAACCGGGTGAAAGGCGTTCGAGTTATTGATAACGATACACTTGAACAACGAGAATATTTCGGCAAGCTGGTATTTCTCTGCGCCTCAACGCTTGGCAGTACGCAAATTATGTTGAACAGTAAATCACGGCGTTTTCCGAATGGCATCGCTAACAGTTCTGGCGTATTGGGGCACTACCTGATGGACCACAATTACAATGCCCTGGTTACCGCCCGCATCGAGGGTTACGAAAACGAATATTACTCCGGCCGACGCCCGGCATCACTGTACGTGCCGAACTTCCGTTACGAACCCAGCCGCTATCACACTAAATTCAAGCGTGGCTATGCGCTGGCGGGCAGCGCGTCACGTGCAGACTGGCAGTCAATGGGCACAATGGACGGCTTTGGTGTTAGTTTTAAAAATATGCTGCACAATCCTGGCCCCTGGGGTATCGGTTTACAGGCACAGGGCGAAATGTTGCCAAACCGGGACAATCAGGTAGCCTTACACAGCAGCAAAAAAGACAAGTGGGGAATTCCCCAGTTGCATTTTAATTGTGAGTGGTCAGCCAATGAAATTGCCATGATGGAGAACGCACTCGATACGGCTGAAACCATGATGCAAAAAGCTGGCTTTCACAATATCCAGCGCCGCCTGCTCGGACAGCCCCCCGGACTCGCCATTCATGAGGTCGGCACTGCCAGAATGGGGCGTGACCCTAAAGAGTCAATACTCAATGGATACAATCAGGCCCATGATGTGCCCAACCTGTTTGTTACCGATGGCGCCAGTTTTTGTTCCACCGGCGTTGTTAATCCTTCCCTCACGTTTATGGCACTGACAGCCAGATCCGTGGATTACGCAGTAAAAGAAGTTAAATCAGGACGACTATAATGACATTACCATTAAACGCAAAAGCGCTGGTATTAAGCGCTATGCTGCCTCTGACAGCCTTACTGACCGGATGCAGTGAGCCGCAAAGTAACAACAGTACAACAACACAAGACATACCTGCTACCGCAACATCGGCTGCGCATCCAGCACAGATCAGTGTTCAGTTATGGTCGGTAAAAGATGCGCTTAAAAACGATTTTAAAGGCACATTGAACAAGCTGGCTGAGTTGGGTTTCGATGGCGTAGAGTTTGCCGGTGATTTTGGTCCTTATGCCGATGACCCGCAAGGATTACAAGATTTTCTGGCATCGGTTGGCTTGCACGCCAGTGGCGCTCATGTGCCCTTTGACAAATTAATGAACGACTTCGATTCAACGGTCGCCTTTTATCAGGCGTTGGGCATCAACGCATTAATCATTCCCTGGCATGAACGCGCATTTAGTGGTGATGAAGTAATAGACTTTACCGAAGATTTGACAATGTTATCAGACAAGCTGGCGCCCTTTGGCATGCAGGTAGGATTTCATAACCACGCACAAGAATGGGCCGACTATGGTGATGGCAGTTATTTTGAATACATAGCGGAGCACACACCGCAGTCTGTTATCCTTCAACAAGATGTGGGCTGGACCATTAATGCCGGAAAAGATCCTATCGCCTTTGTACAGGCTTATCCGGGGCGGACACTGACCAGTCACTTTAAGTCTGACGTACCTGAAGACAGTACCTACCTGCCCATTATTGGCCAGGATAATATCAGCTGGTCGGCCATTTATCAGGCTACAGTTACCGACGGCGGCGCCAGTTGGATTGTACTTGAACAAGAGGTTTATCCAAACGGTATGACCCCAATGCAGGCAGTCGCTGAAACCAAAGCCGGTTTCGACGCAATCATTAGCCAATAATCACATCAATCGGTGCGTTATTTGACAGCGCACCGGTTGTTCTATTATCAGTAGGTTACGTCTCAATACATTAAACAAAACAAGCTCAATAGTGAGTTAAACAATTCGTTGTAAACTCAATCAATTATTGTTGTCGATACTGATACTGAGCTCTCACCTTTTCTCTCTTGTAAGCTTTTGTCCTAGCTGTAAAAAAATGAAAGTAAAGCCGTTTGTCACTCATCCGATGTTAAATCATGGCTTGATGCGGTTTAATACGTGAACAATGAAATGAGGTAGCAAATAAAGGCTATTTGCTGCACACTCCATCTTATTTAGGTACGCTTCACCTTATAAATAATCGTGAGATGATTACGGCTGGCATATATTGTCACTAATAACTATAACTACAAAACGTTAAATTAAAAGCGTTGTCAGGGGAATGCAGATTGAATAAAGACTCCGCCCAGCAAATATCGCAAGCGACTAAGTTTGCCAGAGAAATTGACTACAACAAGCCAGCGAAAGTGCAGATTTACGGCTTTATAAGGGAGGCAATTGTAAGTATGCAATTGCAGCCTGGCCAGCTTATTTCGGAAACCGCGTTGGCAGGTCAATTTGGTGTCAGCCGCACGCCGGTTCGTGAAGCGCTGATAAAGTTGTCCAGTCAAGGGTTTGTAGAGGTTCGCCCACAACGCGGCACCTATGTAACAAAGCTGAGTATGGAGAATATTCTTGAAGCAAGATTTATTCGCGAAGCATTAGAAGTATCGATAGTCAGCTTTTTGGCCGATCACCCCAATCCCGATATTATTGCTGATGCAGAGCAGATAATCATAGAGCAAGAAAATGCAGCGGCTAGCGATGACGCACTGTTGTTTAAAGCGCTCGATGACAACTTTCACCAATTACTGGCAAGCACCACCGGGTACCAAAGACTGGCCGGAATGATCGAGGAAGAAAAAGCCCATATCGATCGTGTACGGACTTTGAGTCTTAACGTGAGTGGTCAGTATAACCGCGTGCTCACTCAGCACAGGGCCATTATTCAGGCCTTAAAATCCGGCAATGCGAACAACGCAGTACATGCCATGTCGACCCACTTGCGTGAAATATACAATGTACTGGAAACGTTACCTGCAGAACACCCTGAATATTTTGATTAAGCAATAGCTCACCGTTACTTTGTTTGCAATGTGCAACCGCTGCCATAGATCACTACTCACTTTTAAGATGGAGTCACGGGAGGATACCCCAACCGCTGGTATATCCTGGCGGTTGTTATGCTAGTGACCCAGACCTAACCTGATAAAGTCTTTACGTCAAAGTACCCTCACCGCGTACTCTTTGCGTGTTTATATTTCCGATTAAGCATTTTCCGACAAAACTCCCTGCACAAACTGTGCTTTTACGTTTCTTTCACGAGTCTGATCGTTCTGCAATAGCGTGTTGTTAATCGCTCGCATGTAAAAGTAATAGCTTTGTTAATATTCATAAATTTTATTGTTAAAGATTTGCGTAAATATTAGCCTCGCACACGTTGTATACAAGTATGCTTACATGTTGCACTTTATTTATTTTTGCTCGAATTCAATATCAAACATCAATACAAAGTGCTTATTTTGGTTGAGAAATAATAAAACCGGAGGGCTGTTTTCAATGCCTAATTCAACAATAATGGAACACAATTCGTCGTCTGTTCAGGACACTCCGGCGACGGGTTGTTCTTTTCCAAAGTTCAAACTGTCGATACTGGCTGTGGCGATAATGTCGTGCAGTACCGCATCCATGGCGCAAACTGACGAAAGCAAGGAGAAAGAAGATACCGAAGATGTCGAAGTCATCGCCGTTACAGGTCAACGTCAGTCTTTGGAAAGCGCTATTGATTTGAAGCGTAATGCAGACACCATTGGTGATTCCATTGTGTTAGACGAAGCCAATAAAATCCCCAGTACTTCATTACTCGAAATTTTAGAACGTGCACCCGGGGTAACCATGAACCGGGTTCGGGCTGGTGCCGAGGGCTCACCGGATGGCTATTCTTTTGAGGGTTCAGGCATTCAGGTTCGAGGGTTAACCAAATCAAAAACCCTGATCAATGGTCGCGAGGTGTTTTCCGCAAACGGAGGTTCTGGTCTGAACTGGGCAGATGTAGGGCCGGAACTGTTAAAAGCCGTTACCGTTTACAAAGCCAGTCGCGCCGATTTAATTGAAGGTGGGGTCGCCGGTACAGTCGACCTGCAAACCCGTAAACCTTTTGACTTTGAAGGATTTAAAGCAGACGCCTCCGTCACTGCTGATTACGGCGATTTCTCGGAAAAACTCACCCCTGCAGTATCAGGAATGGTGTCAAATCGTTGGGATACCGATAAAGGTGAGTTTGGGGTATTAGTTAACCTGGCCTACTCAAAAATCGCCTCCCACGACAGCAATGTTATCAGACCCCCTTATCTCGCCACTGAATATAACGGCGAGCGCGTTTACGCGCCCGCGGGTCTTCGCTTAACCGAAGATCAGTTTGAACGTGAACGGACCGGTTATTACGCCGCTCTGCAGTGGAAACCAAGCGAAAACCTGGAATTTTTCCACACCACCTTTATCTCCGAGCGCGAAAGTAATCGTAACAGTCAAATTATGACCATTGAGCCCGGCGCACCAGTGGGCGTGCTTGACGGAGCAACATTTGATGATGACATTTTTGTCAGTGGTGCAATCTCCAGTGCCAACCTGACATCAGGTTTACCTGTGGCCATGAACTCAAGTTATACGCCTGGCTACAGTAAAACCACTGATCACAGTTTCGGCTTCGATTATCAGTCTGATTACTGGGATTTAAGCGGTAGCTATCAATACGTTAAAGCTGAGTCTCGTTCTGGAAAATACAGTCTGGGCGGTGCGGTAATAAATAATATCATCGAAACGTCACTGGATTTTTCCGGCAATTTGCCCACGGTCAGTTTTGGTAACCCGTTATCGACAGACCCAGCTGATGCCGGCATGTCACGGATTAACTGGCTGGACATGGAAAACGAAGGCGATGCCCACGCATTTCAGTTAGACGGCAACTATTACCTTGACCACGATTTCTTCAAAAAAGTGGCGGTGGGCGCACGGATTGCCGATCGTGAAGAGTCAGACAGTTTCGTGGGAACCTGGTGGTCTGCCACCGGTCGTAACTGGAATGGCGTACCGCGTGCCTTTGTTGATACCGCGCCAGAAGGTGATTTTTACTTGGAAGAATTTTCAGACTTCTTTAAAGGAGAGGTAGAAGTACCCGGCGCAGTGTGGATCGGCACTGACCAGGTTAACTCAGCCGACCAATTTGAACGGGTATACAATACCTATACCGCCTGTGGCCCCGATCTGTATTATCAATGTAGTGATCCTGAAGTCAGTACTTATCTGTATGGCAATCCCCCTAATCGCAGTTTCGACCAAATGCCTTCGTTTTATCAAACCAAGCATAAAACGCAGTCGCTCTATGCCATGGTCGGCTTTGAAAGTCTTGGCGACTCACCGTGGATGAACTTTACCGGTAATGTTGGTGTACGCTGGGTAAACTATGATATCGAAAGCATGGGTAACTTTGCTTTTAACGGTGGGGCCAGATATTACGCTAATATGGCAGATGCCGAAGCATCCGTTGAGGCCATGGGTGGTTTAGACAATGTTGCAGCATGGCAGGCAGCTAACGAAGGTGAGCAACCGCCACTGACACGGGAAAGTGTTGGGTTTGAAACCGATCGCGCCGGTGAATTGACCAAGGATTACTTCCTGCCATCTTTCAACATCAAGTTTGAACCTGCGGAAAGCTGGATTTTGCGTTATGCCTTCACCAAAACCCTTACACCACCGCGTTATCCTGATATCCGGGCCCAGGGGGTTGCTTCGGTACAAACCACTGAGAATACAATCAATCAGGAACTGGAGACCCTTTATCCTGATCAGGATGTGCAGATCCCAGCGCTGTTTGCCGGTTACTCTAATACTTCAGGAAATCCGTTCTTAGAACCGGAGATTTCTTTGAATCACGATGTATCCGTAGAATGGTATCCGCAAAAAGGGACCTCTGTTCATTTGTCCTTGTTCCATAAAACAATTGAAAATTACATCACCTTTAATAATTTCTCAGTCCCTGGAGACGAGTATTTTACTGAAGGCAGGTATCCGCAAACAGTATTGGTCGGCGATGATGACGGTGTTTACCTCGATGGCCCGGTACAAAGCCGTACTAACTTTAATGCAGATGCCGATACTATCATTCAGGGCTTTGAATTAGGTGGACGTACCTACTTCGATAACCTGCCTGACTGGTTGAGTGGCTTTGGTGTGGATGCCAACGTTACCTATATTGACAACGAGTCGCCCGATGCGTTTGCCCTGGATATCAACGGTGATGAACTGAGCGTGCCGGTAATAGGTTTATCGGAATGGTCGTACTCAGCCACCTTATTGTACGACAAGGGCGATTTGAGTGCGCGTTTAGCCTATAACTGGCGGGATCGTTACCTTACTACAACAAATGATTCGAGTACCACAATGGTGTACACCGATCCGTTTACCGGCAACGATATTCAAACCGGACTCCCTGTGTATGCAGCTGAAATTGGCCGCTTTGACGCGAGTGTATCATACCGCTTCACAGACAATTTAAACGTGAGTTTCAATGTGCAGAACCTCACCGATGAAGAGCAGAGTACAGAGATGGAAATTCTCGAAGATCGCTATGTGGAACGAGCGGTATTTATTGCCGACAGACGTTTCAGTCTGCGGGTTGGATTTAACTTTTAAACTGCCGGTTGAAGGTGTTTAATACAATAAGAGATTTAAAGAAGAGGTAAAAGAATGACCAAACGTGTTTTGATCGTTGGCGGCGGCACAGCCGGTTGGATTACTGCAGCCTATATGGCGCGGATGCTGGCAGCTGACACCGCTGGAGGCGTATCAATCACGCTGGTCGAATCTGAAGAAATTGGTATCCTCGGCGTTGGCGAGGGTACCTTTCCTATTATTCGCAAAACAATGGGCCGAATAGGCCTGGATGAGAGCGACCTGATTAAACATGCGGATGCCACCTTTAAACAAGGTATTCGTTTTTTCAACTGGAGAAGGGCACCGTCTGAGGCCCCTGATGACTCCTATTTCCATCCGTTCCAGGTAGCCTCTCAGCACACTGATATGGACTTACTTCCGTATTGGTTACTCGGAGAAGCCGGCGATATTCCCTGGTCGGAATGCTGTACGGTACAGGAACGCGCCGTCGGCGATCACCTTGCACCAAAACTCATCATACACCCCAATTATGAAGCGCCACTAAACTATGCATATCATTTTGATGCAACTAAACTTGCCCGTTTGGTCATGCAGCGCGCAAAAGCGATGGGCGTTACGCGACTGATCGACACTATCGATGAAGTAAAGCTGGATAGCGATGGCGCTATCGATGCCGTTATCGGCCGCGAGCATGGCGAGCTAAAAGCCGATCTCTACATTGACTGCAGTGGTTTCAGAGCGCGCTTAATTGGCGAAGCGCTGGGGTCAGAGTTCACATCGTATAAAAACGAGCTTTTCTGCGATCGCGCTGTTGCGCTGCAAGTCCCTTACGAGCAACCAGATGGTCCGATTCCTTCATGCACTTATACCACCGCCAAGGACGCTGGCTGGGTTTGGGATATTGGTTTACACGAGCGCCGTGGACTTGGCTATGTCTACTCATCAAAATATTGTGACGAGGAGACTGCGGTAGAAACCCTCAAAGCACATATCGGCCCGGCAGCCGATAAGCTCGAACACCGATTGCTCAGGTTTGAACCCGGCTACCGTAAAACCCAGTGGCATAAAAACTGTGTTGGCATTGGTTTATCAGTTGGTTTTATAGAGCCTCTGGAAGCCACTGGTATCAGCTTTGCTGAAGTCGCAGCACTGATGCTGTGTAATTTGTTCCCGTGGTCTGGCGATTATGAGCGTTCGGCAGCACAGTTTAATGCAGCTATGAGTAAACGTTTTGATCATGTAAAAGATTTTATTAAGTTGCACTACTACCTTACCGAACGCAACGACACGCCTTTCTGGCGGGATAATCAGGATCCGGCTACCGCATCGGATTATTTAAAAGGCAAACTCGAGCAATGGCGGCACCGACCGCCGTCGTTTCTCGACATTGACGCCAGTCACGACATATTCGACGAAAACAGCTGGCAGTATATATTGTACGGCATGGGGTTTAAGACCGATGTGACGGCCAGAGCCGGTGCTTTGCGATATTATGACGATGCTCGCCAGGAATTTGCCAGTATTGCCAGGCAAAGTCAGAACGCCATCAATGCTGTCCCCTCCCATCGCGATCTAATCAATGAAGTGTGCAAGAATGGTTTCAGACCGCAGCCCCGGAGACAAAGACGATAATGTCACGCTGTACCGCTCACGCTTCATCTAACACACCAGACGTTAATTCAGTCGTCATTGTCGGCGGTGGCACATCAGGCTGGATGTGCGCCGCAGCAATTGCTCGCATTGCACCACCGGATACCCGCATTACACTTATCGAGTCTGATGATATCGGGGTCATCGGCGTTGGCGAAGCCACCATCCCTACCCTGATGGAGTTCAATGACTTTCTGGGGTTGAAAGAGCAAGATGTTTTGCGCGAGTGTCAGGGCACCTTTAAATTAGGCATCGATTTTGTTGACTGGCTCGAAAAAGGTCAACGCTATTTTCACCCCTTCGGATTTTATGGCCGCGATACGCCGGAGTTTTCTTTTCACCAGTTATGGCTACGCTTAAAGTTTATGGCAGATACTGGCAATGTTGCCAGCGATACCGCCGGCGACATCAGTGACTATAACTTGTGTACGGTGGCGGCGCGCGCCGGACGCTTTGCTCCGCCCCAGGGTGGCGCAGATACTATATTGTCCACCATGCGTTACGCCTATCATCTTGACTCTGCCCGCTACGGACAGATGCTGCGACGTTATGCACAGCAACGCAATGTTGAACGCATAGAAGGCCTGGTGAGCACTGTTGAAACCGACCAAAACAGCGGTTTACTATGCGGTGTCACCTTAGACAGTGGCCAGACAATTAGTGGCGATTTATTTATCGACTGCAGTGGTTTCAGGTCGCTGCTGATTGGCGATGCGATGAACAGCGAATTTATTGACTGGGCCCATTACCTGCCTTGTGACCGCGCTATAGCCATTCAAACGGCCATGAACGGTGAGCCTGTCCCTTATACTCGCGCTACCGCTGATGATGCCGGCTGGCGCTGGCGTATACCGCTGCAAACAAGAATGGGTAACGGTCATGTGTACTGCAGTGAGTTTATGGATCAGAACGAAGCATTAGAACGCTTATTAGCAGGCACAGAGGGAGAACCTCTCACTGATCCCCTGCCACTTAAATTCAGAACCGGACACCGTAAAACTTTCTGGAATAAGAACTGTGTTGCGATCGGGTTGGCCGGTGGTTTTATCGAACCGTTGGAATCCACCAGCATCCATCTCGCCCAAATGGGCATTCAGCGACTGGTCAATTTATGGCCGGGACGAGGCTGCAATCAATCTGAAATTGCTCAGTACAACCAGCTTATGACGGCTGACTACGAGCGTTTGCGTGATTTTATTGTACTGCACTATAACGCAACGAATCGAACAGATACGCCCTTTTGGCAGTACGTAAAAGAGATGCGGATTCCTGATAGCCTGGCAGCCAAACTGGATATTTTTAAAAGTAGCGGTCGCATCATTGCCTCGCCCGAGGATTTATTTACCCCCCATAGCTGGCTGGCGGTGATGTTAGGGCAAGGTGTTTCACCTCAGCGTTATGACAGGCTCGTGGAGCGGGTACCCCGGGAAGCGTTAATCAAAAACATGCAAATGTTGCGTACCGCAGTAATTAAAACGGCAGCGTCTCTGCCCACGCATCAGGACTACATTAACCGTTATTGTGCCAGTTGATGCCCGGATAAACATTGTACGAGTTCATCATTTACTTGTGCTGAGTATTTGTGTCGGTATGCATGACTGGAAGAGCCAGACACACTGACCTGCTCTAAGCAAGCAATCTGATCTGTTGCTTGACCAGACACGCCAAAACGATGCACTATTAGCGTCATAAAAAGTGCGAAAAGAATAATATGGACATTACCAGACTCATCACCTTACCCAAATTGTCGTTACGCTGCGCACTGTGGCTAATTGCCGGATTGCTGTTTACTTATACCCTAATTGTTTTATACACCAAACATGAGTTCAGCTTGCTGCTCATAATAGCGATTGTCAACCTGGTTTTAATACCTAATATTTTAGAACGGTCTGCACAACATCAATTAAATCAACACATAGAAAGGCCTGAAGCCTATGTCCGATTTGAGAATGACACCATGTTTGTGGGTAATACTGGTATTGAATTGGCCAAAATTAATAAAGTAGCACTTGAAGTAGTTAACGAGCGTTGTTATTTTTCACTGCCTTTTAACCCGACGTCTCCGGGCCAGTGCCCGGCATTTACCTTTGCCGCCAGTCAGCGGCCGGCATTTCAGCAATATTTGCGCTCTCATATGAAGGACGTCGAAATACTTGTTTGATATCAAACTCTTATTACTTTGTTGGGCGGCATGTTTAGCTTCACGTTATGGACGCGGTCTGAACATCACTAAACCTTGTTTAGTGGTAATGTCAACTTGCGCCACCTTTTGATAAAAGCCATCAGAAAAGAAACTTTCGTACTTGGGCACAGTAACAAACACGCCCACCCCCTCGGAATCCCTGTGCTCAAGCAACACACTGTCAATGGCGCGCATTAGCAAGTGGCCAAGTCCATGAGACTGGTGATCAGGGTGCACAGCGATAAATGACAATAAATGGTATTTTTCGGCCGGCATAGCAGCGCGAATTTTTTCTTCTTTCTCAAGCATCTGCCGGGTGCCGTAATATCCCGTTGTGAGCAACATTTTTAATCGCCAGTGCCAGTAACGGCCTGCACCTGCGGCATTGTCCGGACCAGTCAAACAGGCCACCGCAAGTAGTCGCCCTTCGTCAAACAGGCCAATGATTGGCTGATCGGCTTCCCAAAACGCACTGAGTTCTTCACGAATAGCAGAGCGCAAGCGCGACTCATACCCCTCTTTCTCGCTTTGAAAGATCTCCAAAAATATAGGATCATCGTGGTAAGCATTATAGATAATTGACGCTGCAACTTTTAAATCTTCGGCAGAGAGATAGGCAGCTCTGATGTTATCGAGGTTTTGTTGTAATTCTGCTTGTACCATTGTCTGCTTCCTGGTTATTGGACTGTACTGTTTACCATGCGAGTACACAGAACAGCGCGCCATATCTGTCTTATGATCAACCTCATTCATTGAATTACTCTGACCAGTAACGCGTCATCCGAACTCAATATATGCGTGTCAACAATAAGGGCCAAACGCTAACACCGACTATAAAAACACTATTGTTCCGATAACCCACTCTAGCGGAAAAACAGCACCGTTGTAAACAAAATGTTAACCTACACTGACAACGCATAATTTCGCCACCTGAATCGATCTGCGGTAGCGGCTGTAAATAATGGCTCATGTAGCGCTCATGGACAACGCAGTCATGAGTTGTAGAATATTTAAGCAGCGATGACTTTCTGATGGGATTGTATTGAAAAGCAAAGATTTAGTGGCTGGAGGGGCAAAAAGGCAGCCAATGGGCTACCTTTTTTGTCTGCCAGGGATTTGAACTTTTTAGATGTTTCGAAGCGCTTCGTCACCCCAGCCAATCAAACGATCATTTTTAAATACAAGCGGCGTACATTCATCTTTTGTTGTCACACCATCATCTTCTGTGCGTTGCGTACGATAGTACAAAATACGATAAACGCTATCTCCGCCACCTACCATCTCATTAAAGTCTGCCACGCCCATTTTACGGGTAACATCTTCGTAATGAGTATTAAGTTCCAGACGTGCAATATGCTTACGATTATTATACTCGCGCTGCTCCCAGTCTGACTGATACTGCTCTCGCTCATCACCACCAACAGAAATCACACAACCGGATAATAACAGTGGTGCCACCAGCGCAGTACAAAGCATGAGTTTTTTCATATGAAATTCCTTAAAACAAATTTTATTAGTTATTTATGTTAGACAGGCTATCAAGAATGAGGCCAATTATAAGCTATTGATTTATAAGAGCTGAGCAAATATTAGACTTGGCTTAAAAACTAAATATAGGTATATTCAGCGAACTATTCGTTTTTTTGACCAGCATGAAAATACTGGTTTATTATCAGGACGCAACGATGTCTGCAACAGAACAACACACCACACTCGTGAAGATATGCCACACGCTCGCTGCAGAGGGGCAAACACCCGGCGTAGGCCTGCTACGGGGTAAAGCCCCGTTTAAAGTCAGTGTATTAGATGCCATTGAAGCGATCAAAACCTTTAATCAACAACATCAGTCAACACCCGCCAGCCATGATATTAGCGACAAAGAAAAAATCGCCCGGTTGGAAAAACGCGTAACGCAATTAGAAGATGCGTTGGCGGTCATTGAGAGCCGATTAGCTAAATGGGGCGCTTAGCAAATCACCAGGGGCGGTGTCAGGCCGTCTAAAAAGCTGGCTAAATCGGGAGCTAAACATCGTTGCGGTATTTTTCCTACCTGCTCAAGCACTACTTCGCCAGAGGCATTGTCAACAGACAGGATAAAGTCTTCCTCGTCGGTAAGCCCAAAAAACAATGTCAGCGGCTGTTTGAGCCGCTGTTTCATTAATAAGTGGCCAATCAGGTTTTCTTGTAAGCGCGCAAAGTCATCCTCACTGCATACCTGCAACAACTCACAGTCCCCTTGCTCAGCGCATACTTGCAAGTTGAAGCTCCAGTAAGTGGTAAAGAACTTGCAAAACTGTTCGTTGAGGGTGATGTCCAGGGCATTTTCGATGTTAGCGAAGCTTTGTTCAACGCTCATCAAAACCGGCTGCCACTGACACGGCTGTCCGGCTTCAACAGTCGATGTGTAGCACGGTGAGCTTAAATCAGGGTCGAACTCAGTGGTCATTAACTGAGGCTGGGTCGCAGCAGCACTTTGAAGCTCATGCATCAGCTTGTGCAATGATTTTTGTACTATATTCTCCATTGCGTTTCCATATTGGTTATACTTATCAACTATAATCAAGAATTGAGCTTACAGAGAATACCACATCAGCTCGTGTAATCTCTGCTCCGCGTTGACTATGTTAAAAAATTAACTCGAAAAGGCCGTATGACAAACAACCAATCTTCTTCTACAACGCTGCCTGCCAACCTCACTTTAGGTCAAAAGGTAGACTACGTTGAACAGTATACGCCGACATTATTACAAGCCGTTCCGCGCGAAATCAGCCGTGCACAAATTGGTGTCAGTTTGCCGTTGCCTTTTCAGGGCATGGATATATGGAATGGCTATGAACTGTCCTGGCTGAATTCAAAAGGCAAACCTCAGGTTGCTATATTGCAGTGTTTTGTGCCTGTTACGTCGCCCAATCTGATTGAATCCAAGTCGTTTAAACTGTATTTAAACAGCTTTAATCAAAGTCATTTTCAATCAGGCGATAACGTACTCAGACATATCACTGCCGACCTTTCAGCCTGCGCAGGCGCTGCCGTTGAGGCAAAACTCGTAACGCCCCAAGCGTTTACACAGCTCACTATTGCTGATCTGGAAGGTGTGGTTATTGATGATCTCGATATTAGTGTCGAGCATTATCAACCAACACCAGAATTACTCACTTGCGAGTCAGAACAAGTGGTAGAGGAAAGCCTGGTAAGCCACTTACTCAAGTCAAACTGTTTAATTACCAGCCAGCCCGATTGGGCCAGTATACAGATCCGCTACCAGGGTGCGAAGATTGATCATAAGGGGTTATTGGCTTACCTGATTTCATTTCGGCAACATAATGAATTTCACGAACAATGCATTGAGCGGATTTACTGTGACCTGATGGCTCGCTGTAATCCCCAAAAACTTGCAGTGTATGCCCGCTATACTCGACGCGGCGGTCTAGATATAAACCCGCTGCGCACAAACTTTGCAGTGGATCTGGTTAATGAGCGGATGGCCAGACAATAGAAAGCCCATGACAACCCAAGCCAGCGCATTTGAACGCGCAGATCAATGCTTATACCAGGCTAAATCAGATGGTCGTAATAAAATTGTTGTACAGGACCAAATATGAAAAAAGTGCAGTTAAACCCCGTCGGCTGGATGAGCCAACTCTCGCAACTCGAAGTAGCAAAGCTCGAAGATACCACCAACAGTGAACTCTATAAGCTGTTTCGCAATTGTTGTCTTGCAGTATTAAACAGTGGTGTCGATGAAGACGACTCTGAGATGCTTTTTGCCCCCTACGAGTCCTTTGACATCAGGTTGGTCAGACGTGAACGCGGCGTAAAACTGGAGTTGATCAATCCACCTGAAGTTGGATTTGTTGATGATCATCTGGTCAAAGGTATCCACGAACATTTATTTTCAGTATTGCGCGATTTACTTTACATGGGTAACAAATATGCGCTGGTTAATAAGTCTGATTTGCCGGATGGCAGTGATATTACTGATATGGTGTTCGATATGCTGCGCCACGCGCAATTAATAGAACGCAACAATGAACTCAATACCGTAGTGTGTTGGGGCGGCCACTCTATAGGCTTAAAAGAATACAAATATACTAAAGAAGTTGGCTACCAACTCGGTTTACGCGAAATGAACATTTGTACGGGGTGTGGCCCCGGCGCCATGAAAGGACCGATGAAAGGGGCTGCCATTGGTCACGCCAAGCAGCGGTTTCGTCAGGGCCGTTATATTGGTATTTCCGAGCCCAGTATTATTGCTGCTGAACCCCCTAATGCCATCGTTAATGAACTGGTTATCATGCCTGACATTGAAAAGCGACTTGAAGCATTTGTGCGGATAGGTCACGGTATTGTGATTTTCCCCGGCGGTGTCGGTACTGCTGAAGAACTCTTGTATCTGCTGGGAATCCTTAGCCATGAGCGAAACGCTCAACAACCTTTCCCGGTCGTACTCACCGGCCCAGCGGGCAGCGAGGGCTATTTTGACGCCATCCACGAATTTATTGGTGCAACACTTGGCACAGCAGCACAAAATCGCTATCAAATTATCATTGATGATCCCGTCGAAGTGGCGCGCGTACTCGGTCAGGGTGTCAAAAAGGTTGAGCAGTTCAGGCTCGCCATGGGCGATGCCTTTAACTTTAACTGGTCGTTAAAAATAGAAGCAGATTTTCAGCAGCCATTTATTCCTACTCATAAATCAATGGCCGCATTAAATTTGCACCGCGATCAGCCCCTTTCCGACTTAGCGAATAATCTGCGTAAGGCTTTTTCAGGAATTGTGACCGGAAATGTTAAAGCCGAAGGGATAAAGCAAATCCGCGATTGTGGCCCGTTTAATTTATCGGGTGAGGCTGACTTAATGGCCCGTATTGATACATTGCTCAAATCATTCGTATCACAACAACGCATGAAACTGCCAGGCAGCGAGTACCAGCCGTGCTACAGTATTAATCGCAATTAATACTCAGTAACATTCTCAGTGCTGACAGTGGCCGATTATTTGGATAGACTAACCGGTAAAAATACTGACAACCGGTCATGATACGGCCACAATCTTTACAGTTTAACGGAACCTGACGTAGATAAATGAATAGCAAAGCGATACGGCTCATACTGATTGGCGTTGCATCTTATGCAGTGCTGGCCTTTTTGTTAATTGCCTTTTATCCGGACAAACCGGAAAATATGGACTGGCAAGATCGGGAAGAGTACAACAAAGTACAGATATCCAAACTTAAACTCGGTATAACACGAGCTGAAGTTATGGCCTTGCTTGGCGCGCCAGACATTACCGAAGCCAAGATGCAGGATAGTCGCGAAATTCAGGTAATGTTTTACCGCACGCAACATATCAGAGCCGATGGTTTAACCACACAGGACGAGTGCACGCCATTACTATTTGAAAACGAAGCCCTGATCGCCTGGGGTGATGGCGCTTATCAAACCTATCTGAGTAGCTAAATAGTGTGACAGAGCCAACTTCAGCGTTAAACGCGATCATCCGCGACAGCTTAGCGCTGCCTGCTCTGCCCGCTAATCGCTCTTCACAACTCTCACAATATCTTCACGTCGCTGCGCAATGGATTAGCTTTGCAGAGTCACATTTACCCTTACTAACCGTGTTGGCCTGCCAGGTGTATGACAATGCTCAACCAACCAAACATCGTTGGGCCAGGCACATCAGTATCTATTTATTGCTCGGCTTACGTAACAGAGTAAATCATCATACGTTACAACATGGCATAGCAGGGTTACTGAGTTTTTATCAGCTTCAGGTACACAGTGCCGATAAGAAACAATACAGCAAGCTAATCCGGCAATTACAACAGCAGGGGCAGGCTTATTGGTCAAACTGTATTATTCCCAAGCATGCAAAGCTGTGTCGCTTTGAAGATTGTTTTGAAATTGCCTGGCAATGGCAACGCTGGGTAGAGCATGCCCCTGAAATGCCGTTGTCCTTAGTACTTCATAAGCTCGCTTTGACATTACCCAATGCAGGGTTGCAACAATTAACACCATTGCTTACCTACCCAGGCCTTACACCCGAAGGTAGTCAGGTAAAATACCAGTCACAAACCGCCGTAGTTATTCACCAACTTGCCGACACCACAACGGTATATTTCTCCCACGATGAACAATTGGAACAGGTCGCCAGAAACAAAGTTATTCCTGCCAGATCACAAACAGGGTCTGTCACAAAATGGCTGGCATTAATCGGGCAACTCGGTGCCCAACCGAATCAAGAGATATCATTAGCAGTCAACGCGCAGCAATGGGCAATACCGGTAAGTTTTCCGGTTTCGACGCCCCCGGCCTCATTACGACGACTGCTGCACGCCCTTAACGATCCTGATGTGGCTATCCAAAAGGTAGTTGATTTGGTCAGTGCTGAACCCATGTTCGGCCATTTCTTAACCGATGCGGCTTCCAAAGACAATCGCATGCAGTTGCCCGTTAATGATCTTAAACAAAGCATTCTTACCTACGGACTTGAGCGTGTTGGCAACATGTTAGTGCAATATGCATTATATCAACGATTAACCCAGCATCGATTTCCCTTGTCAGTCTGGTTCGGCAGGCTTACCCAAATAGCCACTGTACTCAGTAGTGAACTAGCGGCAACCACACAAGCCATTACACCACAAAGTGCGGGACTGATAACCACTGTGGCACTGTCGCCATTATTTACCGTTAATGAACTAAAAAGTGCCCTTCACATGGCAGAGAATTCAACACGGCTGTTTGATATCTCAACGCTAACAAACGCTCTGGATACTCAAAATACGACAACACGGCAACGACTTCTGGCATTAGCCAACGCCTGGCAGCAGGATAAAGCGCAAAGCCAGTTAATTGCCTGCTGTGGTAAATTGCCTGATGATGTGCCGGCCCGGCTGCGGCTAACCCACTGTATTACCGGTCTGAGTATTATTTGGGCACGACAATGGCTGTTAGGTCAACAACCATGTCCGCAAACCGAACTATTTATTAGCCAGACTGGCAAGGCTTACCCCGCGTTACTATCAACTAAAGATTCGCTGTATCAGCAGGTCGCACACTTGCTAATTTGCCCATTAATTTAGCAGCCAACATAAACAGCGTTTATGAGCACTATGGCCCAATGAGCTACTCATTTTGCGCTAAATCGTATACACTTACGCTGATACATACGCCGGTCTGAACACCGGAGATATCCTACACAAATAACAAGACAGCCAGATAGCTTGCCTTTAGGCGCAATCAACTACGCTGCAATTTTTACCAAACCAATTGACCTAACGAATCAGTAAAAGTGATTAAGGATTTTTGATGACTCAACAACGCATTACTGTCATCCGCGGAGATGGTATCGGGCCAGATATTATTGATGCTGCCATTCAGATTCTCGATAAAGCAGGCTGTAATTTTGCTTATGATTATGCCGATGCCGGCTTAATGGCGCTGGAAAATCACGGTGAACTCCTGCCACAGGACACGCTTGACCTCATTGCCAAAAATAACGTGACGTTGAAAGGCCCACTGACGACACCAGTAGGTGAAGGATTTACTTCAATCAATGTGAGTTTACGTAAGCATTTTAAACTGTACGCGAATGTCCGCCCGGTATTGTCTTTCAAAGGCACTAAGGCACGCTATGAAGATATCGATATCATCACTGTGCGGGAAAACACCCAGGGCATGTATTCAGGCCTGGGCCAGGTCGTTTCAGAAGACGGTAACGAAGCAGAAGCTCGCAGTAAAATCACGCGCGAAGGCGCTGAGAAAATTGTTACTTTTGCCTACGAACTCGCTCGTCGTGAAGGTCGTAAAAAGGTCACTGCGGTTCATAAAGCGAACATTTTAAAGTCGACGTCAGGGTTGTTCCTTAAAGTAGCCCGTGAAGTGGCTGAAAAGTATCCTGACATCGAGTCCACCGAGATGATTGTAGATAATGCCTGCATGCAATTAGTGATGAACCCACATCAGTTTGATGTGATTGTAACCACTAATTTGTTTGGCGATATATTATCAGACCTGTGTGCTGGCTTAGTCGGGGGATTAGGCATGGCGCCAGGTGCCAACATTGGCGGTGATTGCGCAATTTTTGAAGCCGTTCATGGCTCAGCCCCAGATATCGCAGGGAAAAACCTTGCTAACCCTACCAGTGTAATTCTGGCCTCTATGCAAATGCTGGAATACCTGAATATGGCAGATAAAGCAGAAGCTATTCGGTCAGCGCTTAAAGACGTTATTGAAAGTGGTGATCGCACTACCCGTGACCTGGGTGGTCAGCATGGCACAACAGAGTTTACTCAGGCTATGTTGGAGCGCCTGTAAACATCGTTAAAGTGCGGGCTTTTACAGCTACTTTAAACACCTAAAGCAAGCCAGTTGGTTGGCTTGCTTTTTTATTGCCGCCATAAGTATCAAGGCCAACACTTAAATTAACGCCCTCCATCACATTTTCACTGCCTGAATGAACTTTATTGCTGTTCAATACGAATCAATTGGTAAGTAAGTAACAAAATCAAACCTCACAACAGGAGTACATTTTGACTCAAACCAATGAGCCGGGCAGCATCGCTAATATGGCAGCTATTCAAACCGCTATCGCCAATAATGACGCTGATGAACTTGTCGCATTACTGGGTGAGCAGCAACTCGGTACACTACAAAAAGATTACTTGTTGGATCTGGCAAAGTTAAGCGGTAATGCCAAAGTACAGGACATTATCAAAAGCGCACCTGAGAAGACCTGATGAATAGAGCGCTGTCCTGACTGGGGTAGCGCACATTGTCAGCTGACATCCTTATAGCCAGGGCAAGGTGATTTATGCCATGATAAGTTTTTAGTATTTTACGGAGCTTGTCCTATGAATAATCAATCGTTACCGCGCAGGCAGTTCTTGCTCGGCGCCGCCGCGGCCACTGCTGTATCACTCTCCACTGAAGCAGAGCCGCTACCGAGCAATGCCCACCCTGCACTGCCGAAGCTAAGACACAGCGTGTTTTTTTGGTTAAAGAATCCCGATTCTGAATCTGATATCGCCGCGTTAATCGCCGGTTTAAAAACACTGGCCAACATCGACAGCGTAAAAGGTATCCAGATTGGTGTGCCGGCGTCTACTGAAAAGCGCGATGTTGTTGACAACAGCTTCCAGGTTTCTGAGATGCTTTTATTTGATGACGTCGAAGGACAAAATCAATATCAGGTTCATCCAGTACATCAAAAGTTTGTTGAAGAATGCTCCCACCTGTGGCGTAAAGTAGTTGTCTACGACTCTATAGCAGTGTAAATCTGCACAATGGTCGACATGAAAACCCGCATTGAGACCCGATTTTATGACCAGAGTATCGCCTTTTACACCGATATTCTGGGCATGCATGTTATCGAAAAATGGCATAAAAACGAAGACCGGGGCGTAATATTAGGTATTTGTTCACCAATGTCAGGTGCGCCAACACTGGAACTTGCCTTTAGCCCACACCAACATAATTATTCGGGTATTAGTCTGCAGTTTAAGGTGGCGTGTTTAACAACTTTTACTCAGCAATTACCGGCAGCACAGGCCTATGAAGGCCCGGTGCAGCGTCCTTGGGGGAGTGAATATTTGTATCTGCAAGATCCGACTGGTATTCAGGTTATTATTTATGAAGAAGTGCCTGGCTAGCATGTTTTTTTAGCCGTCTAGGGCAAATGCAAACTGTTAGCACTGCTCGTTTGAGCACGCTGTTTCGTCACTATTCAATCAGGGTTACGTTCACGAATTTGCCAAAACTCGTCGAAATTAGCGAGCATTAAATCAACCAGCGTTGGATCAAAATGTTCTCCGCGTTCCTTTTGAATTTCCTGACGCACGTTATCTCTGCACCAGGGATCTTTGTAACAACGTTTCGATCCCAACGCATCAAAGACATCCGCTAAGGCTGTGATTCGCCCGGCGATGGGGATGCTGTTTCCTTTAACGCCAATGGGATACCCTTCTCCATTCCAGCGCTCATGATGAGTTAAACAAATTGTCGCGGCAACTTGCAAAATAGGTTTACTGGACTTTTTGAGAATATCGTAGCCTACCGAAGTGTGGGTTTTCATTATTTCCCATTCTTCCTTATTGAGCTTTCCCGGTTTATGTAAGATGTTATCCGGTATAGCGACTTTACCAAAATCGTGAAGCGGCGAAGCGCGTCTTATTAGCAGACAAGTGTCCTCAGGAAGTCCGTAGAGTTGCGCTAAACGATAAGAAACCAGCGACACTCGTTTTACGTGAGCTCCGGTTTCTTTACTGCGCATTTCAACGGCATCACCGAGTAAATAAACCAGTTCTCGCTGAGTGTCGAGGATCTCATGGCCTTTGAGTAGATTGACATAGGTGAGAGCAACGTTAAAACAATAGATATCCAGTAGTTCACGCTGACAACTCGTCAATTCCCCGTTGGTATCCACATACAACAGATTTTGATAACCACTGTCTGTTTCAGCGTAAAATACATAACCGTTTTCGCAATAAAATGAGCTGCGTGTTTGTAATGCACGTTCGAAGGCTTCCCTGACGGCCGAAGGTAATCCGTTTAATTCTGCTTCGGCAATCACGTTTGCTAATGTGCCCGTTGCGGCAAGCACTTGCTTTTGGGCGGTTCCTCCGTTATCCGAAAAGGTTGTGCAGTACACCGCACTGGAGCCAATTTGAAGGAGATTTAAAATTTCTTTGAGCACCGCGGTTGCAAATTCACTCATTGAATTTGGCTTTAACATTTTACTGGTGCTCTCAATTACCTGCCGCAGCCCCTTACGGTGCATATCGATGGTTTGTATATCACGGTATGACCGTAAGCCACTGTACATAAGTGTTTTTAACTTTTGGCTGGTCAGTTCGGTTTTTTCTTTGTAATCATTAATATCGTAGCGTTCTATAACCTTGTGTTCAGGCGCCTGGCCAGGTTGACCGGTGCGCAAGACTAACCTTACCAGATGGTTATTTAACTCATTGCGAACTTTGTGCACTAACTCTAAACCGGCATGATCTGTTTCCATCACGACATCAACCAACGCCAATGCAATATCACTATTTTCTGCGAAACATTTAAGCGCTTCTTCTGCAGAGTAAGCATGCAGGTAGCGAACACGTTTACCCTCAAACCGAAAACGTTTAAGGGTGAGTTCAGTGACTTTATGAACTTCAACCTCGTCGTCGACGATTAACACTTTATAGCCATACTCTTCATCGGCATCAGACGCACTGCTTGACGTGCTGGTATTTGTTTGTGAAGCAAATAGGGGATTGAGCGTCACGTTCTACCTCACTTCTTTAAATCTTTAATGTCGAAAGACAAAGCCAGTCCCTCATCAACATCTATTGTTAGCTCACTGTTTAGCTTACTACTTATTAAATTATATACCACACTCAATCCTAGCCCCGCATAGCCAGAACCACGGCGGGTAGTAAAGAACGGGTCCACAATGCGTTTCAGCAAAGACTGTTCGACACCAATACCGTTATCTTTAAACATTAAGGTCGTCCCTGTATTGCCATAAGGAAACGTAATGCTAATCTCACAGTCTTGCTGCGCCTCTGTAAAAGCATGCACCAATGCGTTCGATAGCAGATAAGTTAAAATATCTAAAATTACACTGGGGTAGGTATGTAAGATAATACTGTGGTCTATATTGGTGGTTATCTTTATGTTGTTATCCGGGTGTTTGTCATAATAGCGAACAATAAAACTATCAATGAGATCGCCCACAACCACTAACTCAGGTTCCATTTCAGAGTCGTTCCCAATCACATCCACCTTTTTAAAATTGGTAAGCAACATTGCAGCCTTGCGCATATTACGCATACTCAGGCCAACCAACTCTTCTGAGGATGCGATAAACTCCTCAAAGGCTGTGGCGTCCAGCTTGCCCTGCTCAAAATCATTTTTAATATCCAGCATACAATCCTGTAAGTGCGACATACACGTGATACCAATGCCTAATGGCGTATTAACTTCGTGAGCAACCCCTGCCACTACACCACTCATAGCGCTTATTTTCTCGGCTTCAACCAACTTTTGTTGAGCAAAACGCAGGTCAGAGAGGTTCTTCTCTTTTTCTTTATTCGCCAACCGTAACTTTGCCGAAAACGCCATGAGGTAGACAACCAATATACTCAATACAAAAGCGGTCAGTGGAATGCCGATATACAACCACTGATGTTTGTAGGTATTGTTCTGATAACTCACTACCAGCCAATTGCGATCAAAGAAACCCAGCGGCGCACTGTAATCTCCACTGATGACATTGTGGTCATTCGGATTGGCTAAATCCAGAGTGCTAAACACCAGGCGACGCTCTCCCGCAACGTCTTCGAAAAGAGTATAGCCTCGCGTTACCTGGTTACCTAATGTACGTTGCAGTGAGAAAGAAACATTAACAACCATCATGACGATGCCTTCATCTGCCGATACACGTTGCAAAACAACTGCATAGTAATCTTCTTTTTCGGGCGCTCTGAAAATAGTCGAAGCAACGGCATTGGGGCTTTCAGAAGCCTGTTCCCATAGCGACCTCATGTTGTTTTGCGGCAAGAATGTGCAAGGGTCGATGCCGGTATAGCTACTCTGGATTTTCCAGTAAAGTGCAGATAGTGATCTATCTTCATCAATACCCTTAGTGTTCGGTGTTTGGGGCCAGTAAGCTAACTCGGTTATATTACTGTACTGTTTGAGTAATAATTCGGCAAAACTCTCGAACTCGTGTTTTTCAACAGATTCTGATGAACGAAATAATTGAGCCATAGAGCGAAGTGCGTACTCATTGTATTCAAGCTCACGATTCAATATTTGAATAAACTCATCCATTGGGGCTTCAAAGCTGACTACCTGATCTTGTCTGACGAGCATTTGACTGACCGAAGTACCCAGAATTGTCATGGTGACTATAAAAATGCCCCCCAATAAATAGGTCATAAACTGACTGGGCATTAGCAATTTCCTGGATTTTAAAATAACTATAGTTGAACAATGCCAGTCAGGGTAATTTTGGTAAGCTTTTTAACCGCTATTCTTTCATAATTGAAAATTATTCACTCACGCCTGCAGTTTAACTAATGCGCTGGCGGGGACAATATCGACGTTGAGCATCCGGCAAGCCTGTCACTACCTTTCTGGATTTAACCCCTGCGAAATAGCGTCGGTATCATTGACGTCAAAGCCCGGCATTTCGCCGTCGTTTAATCTTGGGCGGTCTAACCCTGATTTTTATAATTGCGCCAATACAAAAACTGGCCATTTTCAGTACTGCCGTAAACAGCAAATCATCGCTACAGTGTGATTGATGTATCTCAATACCCAACACTACCAGGAGCACCACCATGAAATTCTTATTTGTAAAAATCTGTTTAGTCATACTGACACTAATTACCAGCCTTAATACTGCTAACGTTAACGCGGCAGTAGTAAAGACCAGCGACAAAACGGCGCAAGTCGCCACCACTGAGTCGCGAATTAATGTTAATACAGCGACGCTTGAGCAACTAATGACCCTGCCGGGCATAGGTAAGAGCAAAGCCGCTGCCATTATTAGTCACCGTCAAAGTGAAGGGCCATTCACCTCAATTGATGAATTAGTTAATGTAAAAGGGATTGGCAATAAGCTACTGGCAAAAATCATTGATGCTATCGAAGCAAATTGAGTAACCGCGCAGGTGGATTAGCCAGTACAACGCTGGACTAAAAGTAAAAAAAAGCCGCTTTTTAAGCGGCTTTTAATAGTGAGCAATCGTGATCATTTAAGGTAAAGGATCTAAATCTTCGCCTTCTTTTTCTACCTGCGGGGCCATTAAATCTTCTTTGCTGATACCCAACGCAAGCGCAACAGAGCTGGCAATATAGATAGAAGAATATGTACCTACCACTACACCAAATAATAATGCTGTAGCAAAACCATGGATCAGCGCTCCGCCCTTAAAGAACAGCGCCACCAATACCAGCACTGTCGTCAGTGAAGTAATAATGGTTCTGTTTAGGGTTTGGGTGAGTGAAATGTTCACAATTTCCTCTGGCTCACCCTTACGAATTTTACGGAAATTCTCACGAATTCGGTCTGATACAACAATGGTATCATTCAGTGAATAACCTATAACCGCCAACACAGCAGCCAGAACGGTAAGATCAAACTCAATTTGCAACACTGAGAACAGCCCCAGGGTTAGAAATACATCGTGTACTAACGCCGACACTGAGCCCAATGCGAAACGCCATTCAAAACGCGCTGCAACGTATATAAGAATACATATCAGGGCAACCAGCATTGCTAAACCGCCTTGTTCGGTGAGTTCTTCACCGACATTCGGACCAACAAATTCGATACGACGCTTTTCAACGCTGGCATCGGTTTGCCTGAGGATGTCAATCACCTGATCGCCTATGGTAACGGCCTTAACCCCTTCACGTGGAGCTAGGCGTATCAGCACTTCGGTACTACTACCAAAATTCTGAACTATAGCATCAGCAAATTCATTCTCTGCCAGCGTGGAACGAATCGCGCTTAAATCAGCCGCCTGATCGTAACCGACCTCAATCAAGGTACCACCAGTAAAATCCAGTCCCCAATTCAGGCTGTTTGTGAACAGTGAAAACAAAGAAGCGAAAATAAGCACCGACGACAATACCATTGCGGGAAGCCGCAATTTCATGAAGTTAATCGTATTGGATAATTTTAATAATTGCATGTCATGCGCTCCTATATCGCCAACTTGTCAACACGGCGACCGCCCCAGATAGCGTTAACTATCACCCGGGTTACAATAATCGCTGTAAACATTGACGTGGCAATACCAATCATCAGCGTAATAGAAAAGCCTTTGATTGGTCCGGTACCCACAGCAAACAAAATTAAACCGGCAATAAACGTCGTAATGTTGGCATCTAAAATCGTTGAGAATGCACTGTCGTACCCGTGATGAATAGCCTGTTGCGGGCTTCGCCCTTCACGCAATTCTTCGCGAATACGCTCAAATATCAGCACATTTGCATCTACCGCCATACCGACTGTCAGTACGATACCGGCCATACCGGGTAAAGATAACGTAGCGCCGGGTATCATCGACATAATGCCAACTATCATTACCAGGTTAAGTGCTAGCGCTATATTAGCCACAATGCCAAAGGCCTTGTAATAAATCAGCATGAACACCAGTACCAGGGCTAAGCCCCACATAATGGCCTGCATACCTAAATCGATGTTTTCCTGACCCAGACTTGGACCCACTGTACGTTCTTCTACAATCTGGATTGGCGCAATCAATGCCCCCGCACGCAACAGCAGGCTCAGGTCGCGAGCTTCCTTGGGCGAGCCTAACCCGGTGATTTGGAAATTACTGGCAAATTGGCCGCGGATCGTTGCTACGTTAATGACTTCTTCTTCGCGCTCAAAAATCAGTTTGTCGTTTGCATCGCGCTCGCCGGTAGCTTTGTATTCAATAAACACCGTCGCCATTGGCTGGCCAACATTTTCGCGCGTATTACGCGACATTTTGTTACCGCCTTCAGAATCAAGTGAAATACTGACTTGCGGCATGCCATATTCATCGACACCGCTATTGGCATCAATAATATGATTACCGGTAACCACGATACGCTTATCGAGCAACACCGGACGGTCACCTTCATACAACAGTTGCGACCCTGGTGGAACGCGTCCATTAACCGCATCTCGTACGTCATTGTCCTGGTCAACCATACGGAATTCCAGCGTCGCGGTAGCATTTAGAATTTCTTTAGCCTGAGCGGTATCCTGAATACCAGGCAATTGCACGACTATTCGGTCGGCGCCCTGTTTTTGTACCACAGGCTCAGCTACGCCGAGTTGATTAACCCGGTTACGAATAATCGTGATGTTTTGCTTTACTGCATAATCTCTGATCTCAGCCAGTTTTTGCTCAGAAAAACGGGCTCTTAATATCAGATCATCCATTTCTTCATAGACAAGATCACGGTTGCGGTTTTCCAGGAAGAATTCGGCTTTATCGAGCGTCGCTTCATCACGAAACTGAATATCAATAAATCCGTCACGAACGTTAACAGAACGGTAGCGCAATTTTTCTTCGCGCAAGGCCGTGCGAAAATCGCTTTCGGCATCTTCCATCGATTTCTTGATGGCCTCGTTCATGTCAACTTCCATCAGGAAGTGCACACCGCCGCGTAAGTCCAGACCAAGTTTCATCGGCGTGCCACCCAGGCTTTCGAGCCATTCAGGGGTGTCCGGTGCCAGGTTCATGGCCACCACATAATCACTGCCAAGCTCGACATCCAACATATCGCGCGCTTTTAACTGACTATCTGAATCCGGCAAGCGTATAAGCAATTGCTCGTCGGCAAATTCAACCGACTTCACCGCTATATTATTTTCGGCCAGCGCTTCGGTCACCTGAGTTTCCATCGCTGCAGTAACGGTTGTATTCCGGGTGCCGGATATTTGTATGGCGTTGTCCTCACCGTACAGGTTTGGCAGTGCGTACAAGCCGCACATCAGTACCATAAACAATACCACCAGCACCTTAAAGAAAGAGTTTTGGTTTAACACTTCATTTCCCTAGACAAGCGTGCCCAAAAATGAGCTCGGGCACGTGTCGCTGTTAACTTAAATAGACTTCATAGTGCCTTTTGGCAATACCGCGCTCACTGCACTCTTTTGCACGATGATGTTTGTTTGGTCATTCAGTGCAATTTCAATAAAATCTTTATCTTCAGTGACTTTAGTCACTTTACCAACCATACCACCCTGTGTAAGCACTTCATCACCTTTAGTTAAGGATGACACTAGTGCTTTGTGCTCTTTCACACGTTTGGCTTGCGGGCGGTATAATAAGAAATAGAAAATTAAGCCAAACACGCCCAGCATAATCAGCATTTCTAAACCACCACCCTGGCCACCACCACCGGCGGTTTGCGCATGTGCATTGGAAATAAATAAACTCATAATGTTCCCCGTTATAAATTGTTATAAAGCCGGTACCGGCATGTTTTTCTGTGCATAAAATTCGCTGACGAATGCATCCAGGGTATGACTGGCTATCGCGTCGCGAAGTCCTTGCATAACCCGTTGATAATATCGCAGGTTATGTATGGTATTTAGTCTTGCGCCAAGTATCTCATTGCACTTGTCGAGATGATGTAAATATGACCGAGAATAATTTTTGCAAGTGTAACAGTCACATTTTTCATCCAGTGGATTGGTATCCTGTTTATGTTTAGCATTGCGGATCTTTATTACCCCTTCGGTAACAAACAAGTGGCCGTTCCGCGCGTTACGGGTCGGCATCACGCAGTCGAACATATCAATACCACGACGCACGGCTTCTACAATGTCCTCCGGTTTGCCCACGCCCATTAAGTAGCGTGGCTTGTGCTCAGGAATTTTCGGTGCAGTGTGCTCGATAATGCGGATCATGTCTTCTTTTGGCTCACCCACAGACAAGCCACCAATGGCATAACCGTCAAAGCCAATCTCTTCCAGGCCGGCAAGCGAGACATCTCGCAGATCTTCGTACATCCCCCCCTGAATAATACCAAACAGGGCCGACGGATTATCACCGTGCGCCTCTTTACTGCGCTGTGCCCAACGCAAAGACAGTTCCATGGACAAGCGTGCTTCCTGCTCGGTAGCCGGGTATGGTGTGCATTCATCAAAGATCATAACAATGTCAGAACCCAGATCTCGCTGCACTTCCATGGATTTTTCCGGCGTGAGGAGAATTTTTTCGCCGTTGATGGGGGAGCGAAATGTCACCCCTTCTTCTGTGATCTTGCGCAGATCACCCAGACTAAATACCTGAAAACCGCCGGAGTCGGTAAGGATCGGCTTTTGCCAGTGCATAAAGTCGTGCAAATCACCGTGCTGTTTAATGATCCCGGTACCCGGGCGCAACATCAGATGAAAGGTATTACCAAGACAAATATGCGCACCGCTGTCAGACAGCTCTTCTGGTGTCATCCCCTTCACGGTGCCATAGGTACCCACAGGCATAAATGCCGGGGTTTCTACCTCACCGCGTTCAAAGACAAGCTTTCCTCGTCTGGCACGGCCATCGGTATTTTGCAGTTCAAATTGCATGAGTGTAAATATCCTGTCTGAACCAGAGGCTATCAGTGGGACTGCCTCTGTCTGGGCTCAATTGTGGGCGGATTATACCAGCTATAAATCAGAGATCATGTGTTAAATGAAACTTAGGCTCAGTTCAATAAGGCTGTTTAATGGTTAATTCGCCACATTAAAAATTACCTTTAGGCTTTTTCTATAAACATACTGTCGCCATAGCTGTAAAAACGATATTCTTTTTCAATCGCTTCACCATAGGCGTTTAACACATTGTCCCGACCAGCAAAGGCGCTTATTAACATGATCAGGGTTGATTCCGGCAAATGGAAATTTGTGAACATAGCATCGACAACTTTAAAATCATAACCAGGATAAATAAATATATCGGTGTCGGCATTAAAGGCATCGAGGATATCTTCAGGCTTTGCCTGAACCGCCGCTGACTCCAGCGAGCGTACCGACGTGGTGCCCACAGCAATGACTCTCTTACCTGCTGCTTTGGTAGCGCGCACAGCGGCAACGACTTCATCCGGAACGATTGCAAACTCACTGTGCATTTTGTGTTCTAAAACGTTATCAACCCGCACAGGTTGAAACGTACCAGCGCCAACATGCAGCGTCACGTATGCCAGGTTAACCTGTTTGGCTTTAAGGGCAGCGAGAATATCCTCGTCAAAATGCAGGCCAGCGGTAGGCGCTGCCACTGCGCCGGGCGTCTGATTATAAACGGTTTGATAACGTTCGCGATCATTACTGTCATCGGCACGATCAATATAAGGCGGCAACGGCATATGACCATATGCTTCGAGTTGCTCTAACACGGTGCTATCCCCCTCAAACCGAAGTTCAAACAACGCATCCTGCCTGCCCGTTACCGTTGCATTAACCGCGGATTCAAGAATGAGTGTGGTACCAGGTTTGGGGGCTTTGCTGGCTCTCACATGGGCCAGTGCATTGTGATCATCAATAATGCGCTCAACCAGCACCTCTACCTTACCGCCCGATGCTTTTTGGCCAAGCAAGCGTGCCGGGATTACCCGGGTATTATTAAACACCAGCAAATCACCGGGTTCGACCAGGTCAATCATCTGGGTAAACTGATGATGCTGAATATCACCTGTCTTACCACTTAAGTGCAATAATCGGCTAGCCGTTCGCTGCGCGGTAGGATGTTTAGCAATAAGATGTTCTGGTAAGGTAAAACTAAAATCTGATAATTTCATGACACTCAATACAGTTACCGTTAGTGAGACAGCCCGTACACATGGAGCCAGCCAAGCGTTAACAACACGCATTCCCAACAAAAATCAGCCGCGGAGTTTATCACAAAAGCATGCCGGGGCAGCCAGCCAATGCTAAATATCATACACTTTACAGGTTGGTGCTGGCATTTTTGCTTTTTTGATAGACTGTGATTGAGTGTCAATCACAGTCTATTAACACCCTATATATATGATTTTATTTATAATAATCACAATCCGATTTTTTTCATGCAATTAAGAACCCAACTTTAGGTATTTTTTTTTATACCTAAGCATGAGCTTAAATACATAGTATTTCTTTTATATTCAAAAAATCGGTCTATTATTAATCAAACAAGCGATGATGTTCTCCCATCTTCTCTTTCGACCCAGCTCATTTTGGCTGGGTTTTGTTTATCTATCACTTGGTAAATCATATCTTCCTCAGAATTTTTTCACTAATACCCGGCAGTCGTTAATCGTTGGTACAATCGTTAAGAATCTCTGACATCATTTCTACTGATAACGGTCGTGCATTTAATACAAATAAAATTTGCAACAGAAGATCTGCGCCCAAAATACCTTTATTTACCTTATTGCGCAGATTGTCGGCAGACTGTGTAACGCCTATATCTGCGAGTCTGTCACTGAGCCCCTGATACTTAATACCGCGCAATGACATTTCAGAACGAACAATGCGCTGAACAGCTTTTCGCCACTGTGATTGATCTTTCAAAACAGCCCCTTTTGTGAATTATATTTTACATTGACACACTTTCTTACACGCTTGTGAATAATTATTATTGACTAATCACCCCATTCTTGTCTATAGTTTTAATCGTTCAGTTGGCGCAACAGTCAATGTTCGTGATGCTGAACTAAGCAAAATGAAAATACAGACTATCGTTCTGGTCATACTTTGTTGCACTTAAAGCGTTAAAACTAACGCAAAAACGTTGCAACCAGGTAGTAAAACTGACTAGAGTTAACGGCATTTAGCTGATTCGGTAAGGAGATTAAGTATGGATTGGGATCTTGAAAAACTAGAGACCCTGTTTAAAGACATGGATGACCTGGTTGTCACCCGCGAAAAAGAATGTTTACTTATTGCAAATCAGGATGGGTTAGATGCCTGGCTGGCAATCAGCGGTGAACAAATTATTGTAGAAAGTTTACTTTTTAATGCATCGCAGGTTGCCGATAAAGCTGCCCTTGATCACGATATTCTGTCAACTCACATGCTTTTCCCACTCACTACAGTGGCCATTTCAAACGTCAACGGTGAAGAATACTATACAGCTTTTGGTGCACTCAGTGCCCAGTCAAAAGCCGAAAGTATTCAAATTGAAGTAACAACGTTATTCCAGAATGTTGCTGCTTTCCTTGACGCGTATGAGTCACACCTGAAGTAATTTTAAGGAGAAATTTATGTCTGTTTGGAAAAAACTCATCACTGCAGTAAAAGGCGGCGCCACTGAGGCAGCGCAGTCTGTGGTAGATAGTCAGGCTATCAGAATTCTTGAACAGGAAATTCGGGAAGCAAAAGAAGAGTTACGAAAATCTGATCATGCCCGCACCCAAATTTTAGCCAAATGTAAGTTGTCGCAGCAAAAAGTTGATGGCTTCAACCAATCAATTGCTGAATACGAAGCCCATGCTAAGAAAGCCATTGATACTGACCGGGCTCTGGCCCTGGATTGCGCGCAAAAAGTCAGTGACTTAAAAGCTGAGCGCGATCAGGAACAACAGTATCTGGATCAGTTTAACGCCTCAGAGAAAAACCTGGCGAAAAACATTCAGCAAGCTAAAGCCAATCTGCGTCGCCTGGAGCAACAGGTTGATATGGTAAAAGCGACTGAAAGTGTTCAAAAAGCGCAGGTTGCAGTGTCGTCTCGTCACATGGGCGCAAACAGTAAAATGAAAACTGCGACAGAGTCATTGTCACGCATTCAGGATAAGCAGAAGTTGCGCAGCGCAGAGCTTGAAGCTGCAGAAGAACTGGCTTCCTCAGACTCTTCTGACGATCTAGAGAAACGTCTGGCAGCAGCAGGTATCAAAGGCGGCAGTAACTCTGCCGACGACGAACTGGCCCGTATACTGGGCAAGTAAATCGCATAGCAGCGGTAGAATGCCGGTGGTTACGTAAGTATTCACTTGTTAATACCGCTATTTTTTTGCGAAGATGGGCAGATAATCAGTCAACAGGGATAGCCAGCAGCAACTACTATGTGGACAACAATTCGACGCGTAATGCTGAATTATTTTGCGGAATCGAAATGGTACACCATCTTACTGGTCACCCTCTTTTATGCTGTCAGCTCCTGGCTATTACTGTTTGCGTTCAATGAACATGCGCTGACTACCAGCGTTGATTTTATTTACTGGCTCGCTGTGACCGGCTCTACCGTCGGCTACGGTGATCTTTCACCACAAACTCCCGCTGGCAAAATTATCGTTGCACTCTATGTGATTCCCCTGGGGTTGAGTATTTTTGCCATGATTGTTGGCCGTGTGGCCGGATTTGTGGGTAATCAATGGAGGAAAGGGTTGATGGGATTATCCACGCTGCATGTTAATAACCATATACTCGTAATAGGTTGGAACGAGCAACGTACCTTGTTGCTATTAAAGTTACTGCTCCAGGAGCGCCAGTCACTCGCTGAGCCGCCGGATATTTTATTGTGTGTCAGAGCCGACATCAGTAATCCCATGCCGGGTAAAATCGAGTTCGTTAAAGTGGAATCTTTTAATAAAGATGAAGACATGGATAAAGCCTGTATAAATTCTGCCTCGACCATACTCATCGATAATCCACTCGACGATTTAACCATGACCACGGCACTTTACTGTGCGCAAAAAAATCCTACGGCTCATCAGGTTGCTTATTTTAACGACGAGAGCCTGGTGAAATTACTTCAGCAACATTGCCCGCAGGTAGAATGTACACCCAGTGTTGCAGTCGAAATGCTCGCTAAAGCAGCGTTTGATCCGGGATCCAGCTCGCTGACCCATGACTTACTCAGTGTTGATGATGAAGGACAAGCCCAGTATTCGGTGGTGTTCCCTTCTACATTACAACCCATGAGCTACCAACAATTGTTCATGGGTTTTAAACGCCATTATGACGCGACGATCATTGGCTGCGCACTGGCCAAAAAGCAGCGCAGCATCAAGCTTAATCCCAGCCTGGATACCGTTATTGCACCCGGCGATAAGCTCTATTACATTGCTAAAAAGCGTATTAATGATCTGAACTGGTCTTCGTTAACGGAGCAATAACATGTTTAAAAAATGGTTTAAGTCTGACTCCCCTAAGCAGCCTCAGGCGCCTGAAGTAATGGGATTATATTTGGGCGGTTCGTTTGAGGTCGATGAATTAAAACTAAAGCTTATTACGCCAGAACTGTGTATTGACGGCGCAGCCTCAAGGCATCTCATCCAGGCTGTGGGCTCAGCAACCCTGGACACCGGTGGCACTTTATTACGCTTTTACACTGATGATGATGCGTTTTTGCAGGTGGTACTGGATGGCGGAATGACCGAAAACCATATTACTGATGTGAAGTTATGGTACTTTTACTCTACCACAACGATTGGCACGCAAAGCCAGTGGCAAGAATGTCTGAAAAGTGGCATATCTACCCCCAGCTATGAACTTGAGGGCCACACCTTTAAGCGGGTTTGGGATGCTGTGGGCAGCGAATCCCCGCCAGTGGCAGTCACCGAAAAAACCTATGAAGAAGATGGTGATGTCAGCGAAACAGATCAGTTCATGATGCTTTACGAGCGTGATATTGGTAACGATAGCACTGAATCATTGTTGGTGGCCGGCGAAGAGAAAATTGTCGGCAACAATGCAGACCGCTGTTTAGTTATCAGCACCGGATTTGATTTACAACCCGCGGATATTCGTATTAACGGTTAATAACAAGGATTACCTTATGGAAATAATTACACACTCTCTGTCCGGCTTGTTAAATTTTGCCCTGTACTTTGCCGTATCGGTGATTTACCTGTTCATCTTTAAGGTGGTGTATGCTTTTGTTACCCCCCACGATGAGTGGAAACTCGTTAAGGAAGAAAAAAATGTTGCGGCAGCAATTGGTTTTGGCGGTGCAATGGTTGGATTCAGCCTGGCGCTGGCAAGTGCCGCATCTAATTCACTGGGCCTGATTGACTTTACCCTTTGGGGCATTGTTGCAGTGATTGCGCAAAGTCTGGCATTTGCATTACTGCGTTTTAGTTTTATGCCAAAAATAGCCGAACGTATAAATAACAACGAAGTGTCAGCCGGTGTCATGCTTGCAGCCATGTCGATTGCAGTAGGGTTATTGAACGCCGCCTGCATGACGTATTAGGAGCCTTGCTATGAGTCATAATCAAAAGCGTTCCAAAAGCATACATCTGCCTCAATTGCGTAAAGCCTTTGCGTTGAAACCCCTGGCACTGGGTATCGCCAGCGTTATGTTATCGGCATGTGGTGGCAGCCGTGAAGCGTCGCAAATTTACGTATCACCGGATGATTGTAAGCAAGACAATCCTGAAGCAACCGGGCAGTGCCTGGCCGCCTATGAAGCGGCACTGGAAGAGCATAATCGCACTTCGCCCAAATTTAATACTGAAAACGATTGTGAGTACGAATTTGGCAGCGATCGATGCCAGTATGTAAAAACGTCCTCAGGCAGTTTCTTTATGCCGTTTATGGCCGGGTATATGGTAAGTCAGTTGATGCAGCCGCGGCCTTACTACTCGCAACCTTTATACACCTCATTCTCGCCTTACTCATCATTTCGTTCACGCTGGGTTACATCGAATGGGTATGTCTTTGATGGCGACATTCGTCGACGCTCATATAATGCGCCCTCTTCTACTTTTGAAAAAAAACCTACCGTTAATCGCACTATAAAACGTGGTGGTTTCGGCAGTTCAGTCAGGGCTAAATCAAGCTGGGGCAGTAGCAGTAAGTCTAAAGGCTGGGGCGGCTAAATGCTGCGAATTGCCAGCCAGCCGCGGCCCAACTGGGAGCAGTTGGCAACTGAATTTGGCTTTCATTTTCATACTATGTATGGCGAACCCTACTGGGATGAAAGTGCTTATTATCAATTTACCTTGCAGCAAATCGAGCAGGATATCGAAGATCCGACCGAGGAGTTGCATCAAATGTGTCTGCATGTCGTTGATAAGGTGGTAAAGTCAGAGGCGCTCCTCAGACAATGCCAAATTCCTGAGGCGCATTGGGATTATATCGCCAATAGCTGGCAACAACGCCAGCCTTCTCTCTATTCCCGGCTGGATCTGGTTTATGACGGTAACGGTCCCGCCAAACTATTAGAAAACAATGCCGACACACCTACCTCTCTCTACGAAACAGGCTTTTGGCAATGGCTGTGGCTGGAGAATTTAGTAGATCAGGGGAAGATTGCCCGCAATGCTGACCAATTTAATTCATTGCAGGAAAAGCTGGTCAATCGCTTTCGCAAGTTAAAACAGCAGTATCAGTATCAGCGCATTCATTTCACCTGTTGTGCAGATTCTGTGGAAGACCGAGGAACAGTTCAGTATCTGCAGGATTGTGCCAGCGCGGCTGGCATAGAAGTACCTTTCTTGTATGTAGAAGAGATAGGCTTAGGCGATACCGGTTACTTTACTGATATCCAAGACAATCCCATTACCCATTGCTTTAAGCTGTACCCATGGGAATTTATGCTACGGGAAGAGTTTGGCGACGCCCTGGAGACTTCTGAAGCACAATGGTTGGAACCAGCCTGGAAGTCAGTAATATCGAATAAGGCGTTGCTGCCGCTGTTGTGGCAGTCATTTGAAAATCATCCTAATTTATTACCGGCTTTTTTTGAGCAGGATGCGCATAAAGCGCATGGTGGTAAATGGATAAAAAAACCACTTTTCTCGCGTGAAGGCGCAAACATTTCGCTGCTGGAGGACAATCAGCAGCGCACGCAGCTTTCTGACGGCCCTTACGGTGAGGAAGGCTTCGTGATCCAACAGTTTAATCCCCTGCCCCGTTACGGAGAGCATTATGTGTTAATTGGTAGCTGGCTCGTTGATAACCAGGCTGCCGGCATTTCTATTCGTGAGGATAGCTCGCTCATTACCCAGGACCTTTCACGCTATTTACCGCATATCATTTTATGACCAAGTTTACTCTCTCCCAACAATTACGATTTATCGCTGTCCTGGCATTGAGTTTAATTGGCGTCGAACTTGTCAATCTGATGCTGGCGAATTCATTAAATCAGTTTGGCCTGCGGCCGCGCTCAGTGGCGCATTTGTCCGGCATTATTGTTGCGCCATTGTTACATGCGAACCTCACCCATTTTGCCAGCAACTTCTTGCCGTTATTGTTGTTCACCTGGCTAAGTATGCAGTGGGGTAAACGTCCGTTTGTTTATGCAAGCTTGCTCATTTGGTTAGGTGCCGGGTTTTGGGTATGGTTATTTGGCCGTGACGCTATGCATATCGGCGCCAGTGGTATCGTCTATGGTTACCTCGGCTTTTTAATACTGGCCGGGTTTTACAGTAAGAAGTTACATTTATTAATCATTTCAGTAGTGATAGCCGTACTGTATGGCGGTATGATATTCGGCGTCTTACCATTACAACGTTTTGTGTCCTTTGAGTACCATTTTTTTGGCTTTGTGATGGGGTTACTGAGTGCACGTTTATGGGCGAAAGCCCCTTAGTCATTTTTCATAAAAGAAACCACAATATGTCTGAAACACAGCAACAAACATCCGCGCCACAGAACCAGGGCTTTCTGCCTAATCTGGCCTTTAATATTATTATTCCCGTGGTATTAATGAGCTACGCCAGCTCTGAAGATTATTTGGGACCCGCCTGGAGTATTGTAGCTGCATTAACTTTTCCACTTGGCTATGGCCTCTGGGATCTGAAACAAAGCGGTAAGATTAATGGATTCTCTATATTAGGGATAGTCAGCGTTTTACTGACAGGTGGTTTCAGTTTGCTGAAACTGCCCGCTGAATATATTGCAATTAAAGAAGCAGCAGTTCCGGCAATTATTGGCATTGCTGTACTGCTCACGCAAGCGACCAAAAAACCTTTGGTAAAGC
This sequence comes from Alteromonadaceae bacterium, assembly GCA_013373625.1. GTDB lineage: Bacteria > Pseudomonadota > Gammaproteobacteria > Enterobacterales > Alteromonadaceae > Alteromonas. The sequence goes on from JABXHM010000002.1 coordinate 100,971, forward strand.
TGTTAATTTTAAATGATCAGATCATCAACTGGCCTAAACTCAACGCAGTGCTTGACGAGCAGAACAAACAACAGGTGTTTAAAGAGAAGATCCGCCATTGTTCTTATATCGTGGCAGGTTCGTTCTTTTTATCGTCGGTACTTAACTATGTGCTGGCCAAAGTTATCCTGGTCAGTGAACCAGGTACCACCGCATACACTGAAGAGCTCGGCCGTATGACAGCACTTAGCTATCCGGTTATCGTTATCCCCTCAATGGTGCTGTTAATTGCCGCTTTGTGGTATCTGTTTAGCCAAATTGGCAAGATCACTGGCGAAGACATCGAATCGTTTATTAATCAGTAACGCCGGGCTCTGGTCAGGACAAACGAAGGCCCTCAAGCTAGAGGGGGTTATTCCCACTGCGACTGATAAGAATAATGCGTAATAAAAAACCACCCGCAGGTGGTTTTTTATTGTCCCGATTGCAATGCTTGCCGCGCAAGCTATTCAAAATACAGTTAATAATGTCTGTTTGATGTGCTTTTGCTCACTGCGTTACTTGTCACTTTACTGTTCGGCAGGTAATAAACTAAACAGCTTTTTGGCGATATCGGTATTGTCGTACTGACCATGAAATAAATCACTGGCGGCGCCAAAGGCAAATACTTCGACATCGACACCCGTGTGACCAGACGTGGTCCAGCCCGTATTCGTCCGCACGTCCAACAGTGTTTGTATGCCCTCGGTTTTATCCTTAAGGCTGGCAAGCTGCGCCAATGCGACAACTTGCGATGCTTCTTCATCGGTTAATTCAAATCCGAATGCCGCATTTACCATACTGACCGGATCAGCAGAATCTGACAGAGCTTCAGCAATTGCAGCAGGAGACTTTTGCAGATTCTGTAGCCATTTTGGATCCCAACGATAATCACCGTTTGCACCAATGGTTAGCCCTCCGGTGCTGTGATCAGCGGTCAGAACGACCAGTGTATCGGGGTTGGTTTGCACATAATTGTATAAATATTCCAATGTCAGGTTTAAATCGTGCATCTCATTCATTGCCGACGCAATATCATTGGAATGACCAGCCCAATCTACCTGACTCGCTTCGACGAGTAAAAAGTAGCCATTTTCGTTGGCTAAGTGCTTTATGGCATGCTGTGTTAAGTAGGCAAGGCGGTTCTTACGGCTATCATCTAATACCCATGGCAGACCAACGGGAGCAAATAAGCCCAGTACCTTTTCGCCGGTCGGTAGTGTTGCCAGTTCATCATAGGTATCAACATAAGCGTAACCAGCATCAATAAACTGGGACGTCACATTCCGATCGTCCCGCTCAAAAAAATTCGTACCACCACCGAGCATGACATCAGCGACAAACTCACCATTAATACGATCATCAAAAAAGCTGTCAGCCAGTTGGTTGTAATTCTGCCGACTTTCGTTATGCGCAACATAAGCGGCTGGTGTGGCATGAACGATTTGCGAAGTAACCGCAATGCCGGTTTTCAGCCCCAGTTGCTTAGCGCGCTGCAAAACCGAGGTAACGGGCGTCTTGTTCTGATCGACGCCAATTGCGCCGTTATAACTTTTTACACCGGAAGCCAGTGCTGTGGCTGAAGCTGCAGAATCAGTAACAAAGCCTGAAACCTGTGCAGGATAAGTGCTTGCATTGCCGACAAAGATATCATCGAAAATAACTGTTTCAACATTTGGCGTAGCCGGGTCATCACGAAAATTCCGATAGGCTGTGGTATACGCTGGTCCCATACCGTCTGCAACAATCATTATTATATTTTTAGGCCTGACAGTGTTAGGTTTGGAAGCAGAAGCGTTATCTGAAGTATTAACACAGGCTGATAATGCAAACGTTGCGGCCATTACCGCAAACAATTTTTGACGCACAATAGATTCCTTGTTGTTGTCGTATTTCTTAGCAGTTTACCTTTGCCGTTGCACTGTCGCCGTAAAAACCGACGAACAGAATAACCAAGAGGCTGTAATACGCTTTTCGGTGATGCGAAGCCATCAACCGAATGAAGATTATCGGGTTAGCCCATTATACTGCGTAAGCGGATTAAATCACACGCTCAAATATTCGTTGTCATTAAATATTCACGTCATTTCTTCACGCATACGCTGCTGGACAACATCAACCAATAAATCGGGCTGAAACTTAGAGATAAAACGGTCACAGCCGACCTTTTCAACCATTGCCTGGTTGAAGCTGCCACTTAACGAAGTATTGAGAGTAATAAACAAATCTGCCATTCGTTCATCCGCACGTACTTCGGCGGTTAATCTATACCCATCCATTTCTGGCATTTCGGCATCGGTAAACATCATTAGTATTTGGTCAGTCACACGCTGCCCGGCATCCGCCCATTCCTTCAATAGCTTCAGGGCTTCGGCACCATTGTGGCACTCCAGAATTTCTAAACCGAGTTGTTCTAATGTGTCGCGAATTTGCTTTCGGGCAGTTGAGGAATCATCGACGATTAATATTCGGCGACCATGCAATTCTTTCACGACCTGTTGATCGAGGATGTCTTCTGAAATAGAGACGTCATACTCAATAATTTCAGCCAGCACTTTTTCAACATCGATAATCTCAACTAATTCTCGCTTACCCTGAATATCAATCTGCGTGATAGCGGTTAAAAAGTTTGCTTTACCGATAGACTTAGGCGGAGCCTGAATATCTTGCCAGGAGGTATTCACAATACTCACCACATCACCAATCATAAACCCCTGAACGGAACGGTTGTACTCGGTGATTATGACATTGCGATCGGCGAGTTTGCCTTCATCGAGGGCTTTCATCTTAATTGCCTGACGTAAATCTATAATTGGAATAGTCATTCCCCGGTACGCGGTAACACCGCGTAAATTACCATGGGACCCCGGCATCATATTAAGCTTAGGGATCGTAATCACTTCCTTTACCTTGAATACATTGATGGCGTAGGTGTGATGTGTCCCCAGCCGGAACATTAACAGTTCCAGTCGGTTCTCCCCAACCAGCTTTGTTCGTTGATCAACAGACGATAATATTTCACTCATAATCGATAGCCTGACTTTGCTTACCCCTAATCATAGTTTTTTTTACGTTACTTTGCCCGAAAAAAGACAACTGAGCGCATGAAGACTGTCTTCACCAGTGCATTCATGAAAGTTATTGCGAAAATGATAATTATATATTTCTTTTATTAAACTGTCCGGCCTAGGATGAAATGGAAGTCAACGACAACGCCTTGGGTGTTATCGGCACAGTTTCTTAATAAATTCGGGAAGGAGACACAGTCATGTCAGAATATAACAGAGTAATCGATAATGTAGCGACTCTGAAAAGTCAGCACAGTGGTACATGGGATGCCATCAGCCCAGAGTTTGCCGCGCGTATGGCCATGCAAAACCGTTTTAAAACCGGCTTGGACATAGCGAAATATACAGCGAAGATCATGCGTCAGGACATGGCTGATTACGATGCCGACAGCAGCCAATACACGCAATCATTAGGCTGTTGGCACGGTTTCATTGGTCAGCAAAAAATGCTCTCGGTTAAAAAACACCAAGGCTCGACCAGCAAGAGTTACCTGTACCTTTCAGGCTGGATGGTAGCCGCATTGCGCTCAGAGTTTGGTCCACTGCCTGATCAGTCTATGCATGAGAAAACCTCTGTATCAGCATTAATAGAAGAGCTTTATACCTTTTTACGACAGGCTGATGCACGTGAGTTAGGCGATCTTTTCAAACAACTTGACGCAGCAAAAGCCAGTGGTGGCGATGTTGCTGCTATCCAGGCCCGGATAGACAACTTCGAAACGCATGTTGTGCCTATTATTGCCGATATCGATGCTGGTTTTGGTAACGAAGAAGCCACTTATTTACTGGCCAAGCAGATGATTGAAGCAGGTGCCTGCTGTATTCAGATAGAAAACCAGGTATCCGATGCTAAACAGTGTGGCCATCAGGACGGCAAGGTAACTGTACCTCATGAAGATTTTCTGGCAAAAATCAATGCTGTACGCTATGCGTTTTTAGAACTTGGCGTGGATGATGGGGTGATTGTAGCCCGAACCGATTCTTTAGGTGCAGGCCTCACCCAGAAAATCCCAGTGTCCAACAGTGAAGGCGATTTAGCGGCACAGTACAACGCATTTTTACAAACCACACCGGTTAATGCTGTCGCTGATTTAAACGAAGGCGATCTGGTACTCAAGCAAAACGGTCAGTTGGTTAAACCTGAACGTCTGCCTAATGGCCTGTTTCGCTTTAAACCGGATACCGGTGTTGCCCGTGTAGTGCTTGACTGCATTACGAGTTTGCAAAGTGGTGCAGACTTACTTTGGATCGAAACCGAAAAACCTCACGTTGGTCAAATTGGTGATATGGTGCGCCAAATACGTGACGTGGTTCCCAATGCCAAGCTGGTCTATAACAACTCGCCGTCTTTTAACTGGACGCTTAATTTCCGTCAGCAGGTGTTCGATAGCTGGTCTGAAGCTGGCAAAGATGTCTCGGCTTACGATCGTGCAAACCTTATGTCAGTAGAGTACGACGACTCGGAACTGGCCGCAGAAGCCGACGCTAAGATACAAAGCTTCCAGGCTGACGCTGCCCGTGAAGCCGGTATATTCCACCACCTCATTACTCTGCCAACCTACCATACAGCGGCGTTGTCGACTGACAACCTGGCCAAGGGCTACTTTGGTGATGAAGGCATGCTGGCTTATGTTAAAGGTGTCCAACGCGAAGAAATCCGTAAGGGGCTGGCCTGTGTTAAGCACCAGGCAATGGCAGGCTCTGATCTGGGCGATACTCATAAAGAGTACTTCTCCGGAGAGCAAGCACTTAAAGCCAGCGGCGAAGATAACACGATGAATCAGTTTGACTAGTTAGAAAATTGCTCAACAGGAAACTCACTGGTGCATAAGCCTCCCCCGGGAGGCTTTTTGTGCTCGTACTAACGCACAAATCCGACCATCTATCTCTTTTATTCACCAAAATTATTAGTAATCACCTATTCACACAACGCATGCATCTCACAATCAATCTGTATTAAATATAGTAATCAAAGAGTTACACAATGCTATTCAGTGAGGGACTACGACTAAAAGCCTATCTGACAAGCCGCTACTCCCGCAGTATAATAGCTAGGTTTAATAAAACTAATACAGGCTATTATAAATATGAATATTGCTAAAGTTGATTTAAATTTATTGGTGTATCTGGATGTGCTGTTACGCGAGGGCAGTGTCACCCGGGCGGCAAATCAACTGAGCATTACGCAACCCGCTATGAGTAACGGTTTGAAACGGTTGCGTGATTTATTCAAAGATCCCTTATTAGTAAGAACCAGTGACGGTATGACACCAACTAAACGTGCTCTGGAATTACAACCCGTGATCCGCGATGTGTTGAGTAAACTCGAAAGCTCAATTCAGCCTGAAACAGATTTCAATCCAGCAACCAGCACCCGCACTTTTCGTATTATGACCAGTGACTATGCAGAATCAACATTGCTGCTGGAGTTACTCGGTAAATTAGCCGAGTATGCGCCCAATATCACTTTGGATCTCATTACTCCAAGTGACGTTACTTTCCACGACGTAGAGCAGGGTAAAGTGGATATGGCCATTAACCGGTTTGACGAGTTGCCACTTTCATTCCACCAGAAAGTCATATGGTATGACAGCTTTTCTTGTGTGATGAATAAACATCACCCCCTCGCATCAAAATATGACCTGGCCACTTATATAGAAGCCAAGCATATCTGGGTCAGCAAAACAGGTTTTGGTGTTGGTGTAGGCATCGATCCGAACGAAGTCCAAAAACTCGGCTGGGTAGACGCCGAGCTCACCAAACTTGGAAAGCAGCGCGATATACGCGTGTTCACTCGTCACTATCACGCTGCACTGCAAATTGCCAAGCGACAAAGCCTTATTGCTACGCTGCCCAGTAAAGCCGCCAAGATATTCACTGATGATCCGGATATTGTGTTACGCGAACCGCCTTTTGATATTCCGCCTATTGCCCTAAAAATGGCCTGGAGTGCCCTTTTACATCACGATGCAGGGCATATCTGGCTGCGCCGCTTAATTGGTGATGTCGCAGCAGAGATGCAGTAAACACAATTACCGCCTTAAACATTCATAAAATTTATGACAAAAATAATAACCATAAACTAAATTTTAGTACGACATCCCACTACACTGACACCATCAGCAATTTTATCTGTAGACAGGGGACTTTGATGCTTAATTACACCCAGCATGGCCGTATGCAAGTGGCCAACGTATTAGACCAATTTATCAATGAGCGGGCATTACCCGGTTCCGGTGTCGAGCAACAGATGTTCTGGCAAGGCTTTGAATCCATTCTGGCTGAATTTGTGGCGCCCAACAGAGCACTATTACAGACTCGCGATACGTTGCAGGCAAAAATAAATGCCTACCACAGTGCAGGCAAAGCCCCTTCCGGCCCGTCTTATCGGGCTTTTCTTGAGGATATTGGTTATCTGCAACCTGAGCCCTCTGACTTTGCCATCGAAACAGACAATGTAGACGCTGAAATGGCCACCATGGCAGGGCCTCAATTGGTAGTGCCTATTAATAACGCCCGCTACGCGCTTAATGCGGCTAATTCTCGCTGGGGAAGTTTATACGACGCGCTTTACGGCACCGATGTTATCAGTACGAAAGGTGGCGCTGAAATCGGCCAGCCCTTTAACCCTGTTCGCGGAGAAAAAGTCATTCAAGCAGCCAGAGAATGGCTCAATACACTTTTACCACTTAATTCAGGCACACATCAACAGGCCGTTAGTTACAGGATTGATGGCAATGCAATCGCCGTAACGTTGGCCGATGGCAGCATTTCAGTATTAAAGGACAGTAGCCAGTGGCAAGGATATCAGGGTAGCGTCGATGCCCCGACTGCGCTCTTGTTTGTGCACAACGGGCTGCACTTCGAAATACAAATTGATGCCGCTCACCCCATTGGTAAAACCGATCCGGCAGGCGTTAAGGATATTCTGCTCGAAGCCGCCCTGACAACCATCATGGACTGTGAAGACTCCGTAGCCGCTGTCGATGCTGAAGACAAAACACTGGTCTACACCAATTGGTTAGGTCTCATGCAGGGCAACCTCAGCGTTGAGATGAAAAAAGGCGGTGATAGTTTTGAGCGCAAAATGAATCAGGATCGGGAGTATTCTACCCCCAGGGGTGACTCTCTTGTTTTGCCGGGTCGCAGCCTGATGTTTGTTCGCAATGTAGGCCACCTGATGACGAACGACGCCATTTTATTTGATGGTGAAGAAATACCAGAGGGTATCATGGATGGCGTGATCACCGCGTTAATTGCCAAACACGATTTACTCGGCAATAGCCAGTTTAGTAATACTCGCACTGGCAGTATTTATATTGTTAAACCCAAAATGCACGGACCTGAGGAGGTCGCATTCAGCGATGCTTTGTTTGGACGCATAGAGGAAGTGCTTGGCCTGCAACCATACACACTGAAAATGGGTATTATGGATGAAGAACGTCGCACCAGCGTTAATCTCAAAGCCTGTATTGCTGCAGCCAAACAACGCACGGTATTTATCAATACTGGCTTTTTGGACCGTACCGGCGATGAAATACACACGTCAATGCTGGCAGGTCCTTTTGCCGACAAAGCCAGTCTTAAAGCCATGCCCTGGATACGCGCTTATGAAAAAGCCAATGTGAGCACAGGGCTGGCCTGTGGCTTATCGGGCAAAGCGCAGATAGGTAAAGGGATGTGGCCCGTACCTGATCAAATGGCAGCCATGATGGAAGCCAAAATAGGTCACCCGAAATCAGGTGCGAATACGGCATGGGTGCCTTCTCCCACCGCTGCAACATTGCATGCCTTGCACTACCATCAGATCGATGTTTTTGGGGTACAAAATGAAATGGCTAACGAGCACTTCGATGGCATTGATGAGATTATTTCAATACCACTGCTCGCCGATCACAAAGCACTGACCACGGAACAAATTCAGCGTGAAGTCGACAATAATGTGCAGGGCATTTTAGGCTACGTTGTGCGCTGGGTGCATCAGGGTATAGGTTGCTCTAAAGTGCCTGACATTAACAATACAGGATTAATGGAAGACCGGGCTACCTTGCGTATTTCCAGCCAGCATCTGGCCAACTGGTTAACCCATGACATTATTTCACCCGCCATGGTGGAAGCGTCACTCCAGCGAATGGCAAAATTGGTCGATGAACAAAACGCTGCCGACCCGGACTATATTGCAATGACACCGGATACCGCCAACGCCATTGGTTTTCAGGCAGCCAGAGAATTAATATTTCGCGGGGCGGAACAACCCAGTGGCTATACCGAACCACTGTTACATCAAAAACGAAAAGAAATGAAAGCAGCACTGCGAAGTGCTTAAGTAGCAAAAACGTAACAGTGCCAGTCAAAAAATGATAATGACTGGCACATTCACATTCCTATACGTCGTAATAATCGCGATACCATTTAACAAACTGGTCGATACCATATTCAATATTCACTTTCGGACGGTATCCGGTATCGTTTACCAGACTACTTACATCGGCGTAGGTATCCGGCACATCGCCGGGTTGCATTGGCAATAGTTCTTTCTTGGCCTTTATACCCAGTGAGCGCTCGAGTGTCTCAATAAACTCCAGCAGATTCACCGGATTTTGTGCGCCAATATTGTAGACTTTCCAGGGCGCTCTACTTGACGCTGGATTTGGTGTTTTGCCACTCCAGGATTCATCACCACTGGCGGGCCTGTCAAGCGTACGAATAATGCCCTCAACTATGTCATCGATATAGGTAAAATCCCGGCGGTGATTACCATAATTAAACACTTGGATAGTCTCACCGGCTAAAATGGCTTTAGTAAATTTAAATAACGCCATATCAGGTCTTCCCCACGGACCATAAACGGTGAAAAAGCGCAGGCCGGTAGTCGGCAGGTTATACAAATGACTGTAGGTATGCGCCATCAGTTCATTAGCTTTTTTACTGGCGGCATACAGGCTGACCGGGTGGTCAACGTTGTGCTGTTCTGAAAACGGCATTGTTTCGTTGGCCCCATATACCGAGCTGGACGAGGCATAAACCAGATGTTCCACATCATTGTGCCGGCATCCTTCAAGGATGTTCATAAAGCCAACCAGGTTGGCATCAACATACGCATTGGGGTTTTCAATGGAATACCGGACACCAGCCTGAGCGGCAAGGTGCACAACCCGGTCAAATTTCTCAGTCGCAAATAAGTCAGCACAGGTATCACGCTCTTCAACGCCCATTTCAACAAACTGAAATGACCCCTTAAAGTCGGTATCGGCCAGTTGCTTCAGCCGACCATGCTTTAGGTTAACATCGTAGTAGTCATTGATATTGTCGATGCCCACCACTTCTTCACCACGTTCGGCCAGATACCGGCTAACTGCCGCACCAATAAAACCGGCTGCTCCGGTTACTAGAATCTTCATTTTGATTTCTTCCTGAAATAGAATTCGCCAAACAAAAACTTGATAAGGCTTCTCGCGCTTTTGTAGCCCAAGTGTCTCATTAATAATAGTATTGGCATTTTACAAGAATAGCCAACAATATAGTTGAACATGCGCGGAATCCGCTGATGGGAACCTGCTATGTACTCACTGGCCGGGCATATCGCCCAACGAACCGCCCAAAACCGAAGGTTAAACCATAACGAATTCAAACCCTCAGTATCTATCTTACCTGAGGGCAGTTGGTAAGCAAAGTACTCCAGTAAGAGCTGTTGTAAGAGTCGAAACTCTGTGACAAAGCCACTCTCGCAAAACAATACTGACAACCGCTCAAAATTAAAAGTTTGCTGATACTGTGTCAGCAACAAATAAATATCGGTGAGATCGCGTAAGCCATTTTCGGCATCTTCGTTGGCAATAAGATGAATTGCAGAGTGAAAAACCAACCACTCGACACCTGGATATTTAACCCCCGACAGCCCGCATTGAGCCTCAACAAAGAGCTGATTTATATTTATTGATTTATCAGCGACAGGTGGGAACAAAGTATGATGAACGTCTAAGCTAACACCATCAAAAGGATGCTTGTACGGGGGGATTTCATGCGACCATTGCCGATAGAATTTCTCATCGTAGTCATCCAGTTCCTTTATTTGCCACGCCGCATTTCTTAACGCCAGTTCGGTGCCAGATAAATCCTTGTAGCGGACGCATATATCCAGATCAGACATAAGCCGTCCATAACTATTGGGCGTCTCTGCGGCAACATAAGCTGCCCCTTTTAACATAACAAACTCAATCTGGTGTGCGGTAAAAAGCAAGCTGAGCTTTTTTAACTGTATTTTCACCTGGCGGGTCTGCGCCTCAGAAAACGTCACCGCTGACAAGAAAGGCGGTTTAATTTGCTCAGGTACATAGTGCTCTTTTCCCGCATTACGCAAGCGCAGATAATACGATGCGGCCATAGATTTATGACGAAGTATTCTAAACAATTCGCCCCATTGCTTATCATCTAAATGTTCAACCTTTAATTGGCACAGACTCGCTGTTACTGCTTCAATTGTTAACATTGGTCAGCCAACACTTCAGATAATAATTCAGACATATCAGCCAGATCCGAATACTCGACATAATAAAACCGGCAACTTGTTGCAACAGCTGCCAACGTATTGAAGCCCTCGGAACCCAATACATTGTAGTTAAACCCCTGCCGGGTAAGCGAAGCAAAACCTTCGGCCTGGGATAGTGTCATAACCCTGGTATTGCTCAGGGCAACATATTTGGGAAACACGACAGCCTGAACCGGGCACTTATTAAAGGTTCTGAACTGTTTCTGGGTATAAAGTTTAGCGTGCGCAATGTCGCCTTTATGTGTTGCGGTGGTAACGTCTGAAAACGTCACAGAGGGACACGACTTTCTGATAATGTCTATTGACTCGTTCTTGAGCGACGCGGGTCTGAATACCGGATTCACCAAATTACTGTTTAAATCTATAATTGCTAACTCATCAGAAAACATTTCCCAGCCGTGGGCACCCAGGTAGGTCGCTAACGTCGTTTTACCGGAGCCTGATACTGCAGGCAGTAATATTGCCTGACCGTTTTTGGCAACTACTGACGAATGAAAAATCAGTTTTTGGTGTTCGTACGCCGCTACACACCAGTTTAACGACCACTCAATAGAGGGGAGTATTTTTGCTGGTGCAATTGGATTAAACGGCAGTTGCCCTTCGACGTTGACCACACACTGCGGCCTGAGTAATCGTCTTACTAATGAGGTGTTTTCGATTTTGAGGGCATAGTCAGACCAACTATCATCGCTTGTGCAAGCAGCGTCGTCGTACAACAGTTTTAGCTGATGATAAACGTTTGCAGGTAAGTTAGATATTTTATAGCGATAAAGCCCACTAGCTATATTTATATTCAACGTTGGCTAACCCCAAAGACCCTATTAACTCTGATAACCCTGTTTTATCCTGTTTACTTATCAATGAAAGAAATTCACCTTCATATTCAGGATAATCTTGACCAATAGTATCAGACATTAATATGACTGACTCGGCGATTTCATTTAAAAACGCCAAGCCAGAGCCGTCGGGAAATACAATAAGAGAATCAGAATGGATTGGTGCCACCAGCGATTATTCCGTTGCGACTAGCTGACCCTGAATCCTGACATGCTGTGATCTTCATATTGGGCATCAACATCGTTCTCGAACGCCGAATAAGAATCATAAGACACATTTGCCACTGCCCAGAGGTTCACCATATATTCTTCAGCATTCATATATGACGCCGGTAACCGCACGAACCCATATTTAAAATTAAGATAGACCGACGCCAGTTGCCAGGCTATACCACCGCTACTTGACAGTGCCGACGCTAAGTTAAGCTGCCCGGTGGGGACATTCACCCCGTCACCACCTAAGTCTATAGTTGTTGTTTTGATGGTATGGTTCACGGCATCGTAAAGCTTTTTTAACGCCAGGCGCTCATAGCCGTTGGTTTTTCTGTTCCAGGGAAAGTTATAGTAGTAAAACATGCCGTGGATTTTATTTAATCCTCTTTTGTCACGACCATCCAAATCGTCAGACCAGTCTGGCGCTTTTGTCGCTTCACTTAAAAACTTTGACCACGACCCAGGCGACCGACCACCGAGCTCGTCAGCTCTGAATGAGCAACTTTCTACTGCATCCTGCGAACCACCGGAAACACCAGATGCATTACACGCCCCCCACACCGAGCGAGACGGTATAATAGTAACACCGGCTATAGCTCCGGATTTTTTTAATATTTCCCGGCGTGACGTTTGTTTAGTACTCATACGAAACCTCTACTCGCGATACTCCGCGATAATTCAATGGTTTTACCTATCAAAACCGTGGCAGATTATACAACACCCTGACTACTTTTTATACTCATTTTATTCGCGTAGCAATGCTATTATTTCTACTCCACGATCATAGCTGAATCCGGGCCTTTATTCAGTGCGCAGTTTAATCTTTTGGTATTAATTGTAATACATGTTCAACAGGCACAGCGTAAGAAATACCCGACGGACTTGATAATGCACTTTCTTTGGTATCTTTTACAATAACTTTATTAATCACTGCCACTACTTCTCCGGTTTCAGGCAAAAATACAGGACTCCCTGAGTTTCCGGGGTATGCTGTGGCATCTAGCTGATAGATAAGTTGTGATGCACCGAGTCGTTTGAGCATTTCAGTAGAGAGTTGATCAGCGCCTCTGGCTGGTATCGCATCCGGCGTAATTGCTGAAATCATCCCCCGATGCGTTGCGGGAAATAACCCTAATACTGCGCCAATTGGAAAGCCGGTAAAAGCAATATCGGTACCTGCGGGTAACAGCTCATTGTTACCTAAGGAAACCGGCGGTAGGGGTTGCGCCAGTTTTAATAAAGCCAGATCATGAAGGGGATCGATGCTCATCACATCGGCCTTCACAATAGTAACCTGTTGCCCTACCCCACTCATAAACACATAATGCTGCACAATCTCGGGATTTAACGCCTTATCGACCACATGGTGATTAGTTATTGCATATTCACCGTTTGCCACCACAAAACCTGTACCTAAAATTGCCGGAGCATTGGACTCTAAAGGCGTATATAAGCCAATTGCTCCGACACTTTTTGATATCTGTTTAACGGTGTTAACAAGCTGTTCATCGGCCAGCACAACACCATGGTTAAAGCACATCAGGCAAAAAAATACTGTGCTTTTGAGTATTAACCTGCAATTAAATTCCATATTACTACCTCAAGTGTTAGGTTACTGGCTAATTATTATTGTTGCCATTCCAAGTTTAACTATGAAAGAGTTTGTCGTGTGGCTCACAGCCCCGTTGCATTTAATTACGCTAATCCTGGGAGTGGCACTGTTGTGCAAACTGCTTAACCGCATTGCTTTAGCCAGACGTTTAGTTATCGGCGCCCTTTGCTTTTTTTGTATCAGTTCACAAAACTATATTGCCGATCTGTTATTACATCCGCTGGAGCGCTTTACAGACGATAAACATGCCGGTGAAGCACCTCAATATATCCTGCCATTGGCGTGTAATTATGACACGGAACTGGTTGCCTCCAATGAAACCGCAAGATACGCAGAATGTTCGCTACAACGTTTGACACAAGCAGCGGTATTACACCGCCAACTCAGCATTCCGATTATTGTAACTGGCGGGCACTTTTTAGCTGACAAGTCGAAATCCTACGCGCAGGCCGCCAGCACTTTTTTGGTTTCCCTCGGCGTTCCAAACCATTTAGTAATAACCATTGCTGAGGGGACTGATACCTATTCTGAACTCCAGGCAGCAACCACCGTGATTCAAGATGATCTGATTATCGCCGTATCCAGTGCGTCGCACCACCGCAGAATTTCATTAATGGCAGAAGCATTGCAAATAAAATTTGTATTCTCAGCCGTCGACTACCAGGGGCGAGCCAGGTTGATGCCCTATCTGTCACTGCCGAATCGCGACGCGCTAGAGGGGGTCCAACGCGCCATATACGAATATTTAGCACTTTTGAAATTCCATATTAGATCCAACAACTATAGCAGTTGATTTGCGAGTTAAGCCAATTCTTAGTTCTTATTCTTTAAGGGAAAACGAGGTTTGGCAGTTTTGTGAATTGCCTGAAAAATATGCGTACATAAACATAATCAATGTTTGTTTAATTGAGTTGAAACTGATTTACCTCTACGGATCATTGGAACCTCTATAAAATGATGTAAAACACTGCTTAATACTATAGTTAATCCCAGTGTAGCCACCACCGCGAAAGAAACAAAAAATAGCCTCGAACTTGGAAATAAAGCCGCAGCTAAGAGCAAACAAGGGTAAATACAAAGCGTATGAATAACGTAGATAGGATAAGAGGTTTTACCGATGTATATCAGTATTCTACGATTCAGTACCATTTGAAGTATTGACCCGAACCAACTTTGACTCAGCAAGCCGTACAGGCATATAAACCAAATTGTCATTGGTATATTTCTAAGAACTAAAGCAACACATAAGCACACCAACGGTAAATGAGAGCAGCTAGTATTATCAATATTATTATAGAGGTAATACGATGCCATTCCGATAATAAAGTAGTGAATATTATTGGCTAAAAAACCAGAGCCGAACGACCCATAAGTCGCTGCCATTATAATCGCAATAACTACCAGCCTATATTGTTTCGATGCAGATAAAAGTGAATAAAAAATAAGTGGAACAAGCAGATAAAACTGCCACTCCAAAGAAAGGCTCCACGCTGGCTCAATAAAGGTGAAATCGCTATAGCTTAACAGTTCACTAAATAGACCTTGCAATAACACAAAATGAGTTAGCAAGTGAGACCAATAATGATTACGCGATTCTACCAATGTTGCCAATCGTCCGTTGTAATAAGAGCCGCTTGAATTCAAACTACTCCAGAGTTCAATTTGCCAGTTAATGGTTAAAGCGGAAATAGCCAGCGCAATTAAATAGACAGGAAACAACCTAAAGGCACGCCGCACAATAAACGCATTGAATGATTCACGCTGTGTGTCCAGAAGAAGAAAAATTACGAAGCCGCTAAGAATCATAAAAACGTCTACTGCGTAAGCTACATTAAAAACCTTCCTTAGTTCTGCTGGTAAATAAATATCAAATGTCATAAGAGTATGTGCGACAGCAACCCAAAGTGCCATAAGCCCTCTAAGGGAATCCAGTCCTTTAATATGCTTTTTGGTTGAACTGCTCTTCATCTATTTTCGATTCACTTATTCAAAGGGTTTAAATTGAAGCGGTTAACACTACAGATACAGACAAAATTTACATTAAAAATTTTAGAGAGTGATAACAATGCGCCTAAAAAGTTTTTCTCGCCACATTTCTAATTCTTTTCACCACAATCAGTTACTCACAGACCAATGCTTGTAAATCGACAGGAACATTTTTACAATCTTGCCAATAAAATAGAAAAATTCATCGTTTTTTTGACTGACAGGTGTGTAGTGACTTTGCACTGACTTATTCTGGCGTGTGAAATACAAGTGGCGATGATATAACAAATACCTTAACCGCAGTCTCGGCCGGATCAAAAGGAATCAAGTGGTAGCTATCGTTGTTAGTTCTAAACCTGTTGGTTCAATTG
>JABXHM010000057.1 GCA_013373625.1 Alteromonadaceae bacterium
CACCTGATCCCATTCCGAACTCAGTAGTGAAACGTATTAGCGGCGATGGTAGTGTGGGGTTTCCCCATGTGAGAGTAGCACACCGCCAGGCTCCTATTAAGAAGAAGGCCCACTCAAATGAGTGGGCCTTTTTTGTGTCTGTACGAAAACCTTTATATATCTGCGCAACCGCAAATAGTAAAGTCAACGTGATGCGCGTCTGCGACACAATTACGTAAAATGGCTAACTTGTCTGGCTGCTAACTATTTGTTATTGATACAAGACAACATAACATCCGTATGTATTGCACCTCACGCTAATCATTTCAATTCAGTATGCTCAATATTGCACGTGCCTACGCGTGGTTTAGATAGCAACTCGCAACAAATATGGGCTCTATACAGTGGGCGAATAAAAATAGCGTTGAAATAAAAATCCCAGACACCAGGCCTGGGATTGTAAATTAGTATAGATCTATAGCTGTGCTGGCAAAAATTAAACTCTTCAACATTACGGCACAATTTAAAATAGTGTTACCACCAATTATTGCCTATCTCGCGGATAGTATTCGTACCACAATGCACCTCGCCTGCCATAGCGTGGTGGGTATACCAGTCGTCGACATATTCTACTTCCAGGCCAGCTTTTAAATAGGCGCTGGTAACAGCTTCCTGAAGAATATCCACGTCGCCAATGACCGGGCCAAACTGTTGTGGTGATATATAATGGCTCTCATCAATTACAATGCCGTTAATTGCTCCCGGGTGCGCGGATAACAGCTTACCAGGCCCATAAGTGATTTTCATATCATCGGCAGGTTGTTTGTAGTCCACTTTGGCAAAATCAGCACGGTCTTCTTCGTCAAAGAAGGCTTGTTTTACCATGCCGGGTACTTCAATAATCTCATCCTCTTTGAGGCCAAGCTCTTTGACGAGTACAGCGCGATTTTCGTCAATTTTTTGCTGTGCTAAGGTATTTTCAGCCATCAGCTTCTTATTATTTAAGATATCGCTGATGGTTCTTTGTGAATGTCCTGGTTTAGAGTAGGCGAGTACATCTCCATAACCCTGCGCCACTGCATTTTCTAGCATGCTGATTAAACGTTTAGGGCTCAGTATGGTCATTTTCCAGCCGCGGGGGGTATCAGCAGGTACGAACTGAACAAATTCATCCACATGACCAATAGCTAGCCAGGAAGTATCCAGAATAATTGGGGCCTGAATTTCCTGGCTGGCGAAAAAGTTGCGCCAGTCTTGGTGCGGTGAAATACCATCTCCGGCGTCACCGTAAATGATTCTGCCTACCGGGTAAGTTGAACCCCCAACGCTGTAAGGAGGAACTGTCTCCAGGTTGCCAAACGAGTCCACCTGATGATAACCCTCTCCACCCAGTTGAATTGCACCAAACCCTGGTCCTTTAAAATCGAAAACCGCTCTGCCACCCACACGTCCGGGTTGAGGTGAGCGCATTGCAATCTGAATAACAGCGCGCTCTCCGTTGGCCTTAGGCATCGATACATAACCAAACTCAACGTAATCCTGTGCCCAGTTGTCGATAGTTGACATTAGCTGTACAGGCGTTTTTAAGCCCGATTCTGTAACGGCTTTACGCAGATCCTGAATAAACACTTTGTGATTTGCACTTTCACCTGATTGCGATGACAACACCATTTTAGCGTCTTCAGTGTGGTTGTACGTGATAACGGGTGCCACGTGTAATTGTGCATAATCAGAAGCTCTGCCACTTGCAGAAACTGCTTCGATGCTGAGCGTAACCGTGCCGGACCATTTTTGTTTGTCCCTGACCACGTCTCTGGCATCAATACCAAGTGTTGCACCATTGCGTAACTCGTCATCGGTCAACGCTGCGCCAGACTCCAGGTATTCCCAGTTTTTGCCTCTCAGCGCAAATAAACGAACATGTTCCTGACTGGCCTCATCTACTGTTAATGAGGCACTTTGCGTATCTTCGGGAAAGGGTAAAATTTGTACTGGTGCAAAATTCTCGGTGGCTCTGGCAATGTTATCTGAAGCATCGTGACACTGTTCTAGTTCATCGTCAGTCATTGTTGACCCCGAATCTGGACAACGATGTTCTGAGTCACCGATATTGGGCAGAATAATGGCCCCGGCATTAACGCTCGCATTTTGCCTTAGGGCTATATCCGATAGGTTGGTTGTCTCGGCGCGGCCATCCCGGTTAGCATCTACAATTATCATCACATCGTCAGGAAACAGGCCCTGCTGTGCTTGCTGGCAACCAGTGACTAGCACCAGCGATAAAATTGCGGTGATATGTGACATTTTAAAATTTCGCATCATCTTGTGTTCATCTTTATGTATGTAATAGTTAATGTAAAGTAGCCGAACCAGAAGTTCGGTTAGCTTTCGTCAGCAAATCCACCATCAATTATCATTATTAGCATTGTAAACTTCGCGCCCGGCAAGATAAGTCATTTGTACTTTGCGTTGATAGATATCATTAGTGAGTGGTTCACTAATTTTGCCATCAATCAGAACGAAGTCTGCCCACTTTCCGACGCTTATTGAACCGATTTCGTCGCTCCATGTTGTCGTCGAGGCGGGTCCTTGTGTATAAGCATAGAGGGCTTGAGCAAAGGTGACACTTTGTTCACCATGCCAGGGCTGGCCATTGTTAAAGCCGGAGTGGTTAGTCCGGAATATCGCATCACCAATTTGCTTAAGGGGATCCTGATGTGTTGACGTCGATGCATCAGCCCCAAAAATCACTTTGGCACCGCTATTCATTAAACTCTGCCACAGATACGCTTCACTCTCGCGTTTTGGCTCGATACGCTCTTCGATATAAGCTACTGCCTTTGTCATGTGATTTGGAGTCATTGAGGCAACGATGTTTAAGTCTGCAAAACGAGGTAAATCTTCGAGGTTCAATAGCTCAACATGTTCAATACGATGAGGTAACGACACATCATATTGATTCGCTTCTTCCAACGCGTCGAGTGAAGCTCTGACTGCGGCATCACCAATCGAGTGAATAGCAATTTGAAACCCACCTTTTGCGAACGCGCTAGCTTTAGTTTTCAGATCCTCTGGTGTGCGTATCCACTCACCATTCCAATTGTTCCTATCCTTATAACTTTCTAATAGTACTGCCGTGTGTACAGACAGTACACCGTCGTTGCCCAATTTTACAAAGCCCAAATCAAATAATGGTCCCAGTTCTTTTTGTTTACCGGTATTGGCTACTTGTCTGCGGATACTATTTTGCAAGGCTTGCACCTCTTTAACCCGCTCGTCGAGGTTCTCCATCGAATTGAAGACATCAAAGTAGCCATGCCAGACACGTAGGTTAAGGTCGCCGGTCTCCAGCACTTTAAGAAATTCTTCGTGAGTGCTCATGTTGTGCATACCGGTAATACCAATACTGTTAGCCCAGTGTATTAATTTAGGAAGATTTTGGGCTCTTTGTTCTACTGTCAAAGGAGGCTGCAAGTCACGGATCAGTCTCATGGCACTCTCTTTTAATATGCCGGTTGGCTTACCCGTATCAGGGTCTAAAACAATTTCTCCGCCTTCTGGCACGGGCGTATCGGCAGTTATATTGGCGAGTTCCAACACAGCTGTATTCACCCACACAAAATGGCCATCAATATGTCTGAGCACTGTAGGGCGGTCGCCCACAATGTTATCCAGAAATTCACGTGTTGGCAGAACATCATCGATAATCGTGTGATCCCAACCGCCGCCGTTCATCCACGCGCCCTTGGGCAAAGACTCATGCTCCTTTTGTATCAGTTCGGCCCATTTTGCATGACTGTCTACGTATAAATTCAGTGAAGTTTGAGCGCCGTTAAAATGCTGGTGCGCATCGATAAAGCCAGGTGTAACTGTGTGTCCCTGTGCATCGATTACATGGGTATCGTTATCGGCCAGTGCAAGAATATCTTCATTGCTCCCTAGCGAAGAAAATTTACCCTGTTCTATGGCAAAAGCTTCCACCCGCGGCAATATGGGGTCGACAGTATAAACATCAGCATTAATAACAATTGTATCGGGCGATGCATAGGCAGTGAGTGCACACAAACCAAAGAGACTGGTTAACAGTTGTTTTTTCATTGGTAACGAATTCCTGTTCAATTATTTGCTAGTTTTAATACGGTGTGCAGCAGCACATTAGCGCCGTTTTCGGCCTGTTCTGGTGTGATACTCTCGGCTTCATTGTGTGAGATGCCGTTTTTACATGGAATAAAAATCATACTTGTGGGGACACGTTGTGACAGGTACAGCGAGTCATGTCCGGCACCGCTGACAATTGGCATCGCTGACACTCCGACAAGCGCTGATGCCTCTTCTACAGCGCTAATGCAAGTGCTATTGAAAGAAGTCACTTCCATACGCCATTTTTCTTCAAGTGCATAGTCGACAGCGTACTCGTTGCAGATACGGGCTACCTGTTGTCTGAATAACCGGTCCATATTGTTCATGATCTCTGCGTTTTGGTGGCGAAGATCTATGCGAATGACAACAGTTTCCGGCACCGTGTTGGGCGAACCCGGGAGAGTAATAATTTCCCCGATTGTTGCACGACTCGCTGGCGCATTTTCCGCCGCGATAGCATAAGCTGCCTTAATAATTTCAGCCATGGGTTGCACCGGATCTGTTCTGTCTTCCATCGGTGTGGGACCAGCATGGCAGGGGATACCGGTCAGGGTAACAGTAAACCAGCGCAAACCTTGTATACCGGTAACAATGCCGA
Source organism: Alteromonadaceae bacterium (assembly GCA_013373625.1). Taxonomy (GTDB): domain Bacteria; phylum Pseudomonadota; class Gammaproteobacteria; order Enterobacterales; family Alteromonadaceae; genus Alteromonas. Next base: position 4,718 of record JABXHM010000057.1, read on the forward strand.
CTTCTTTGTTTTGCTTTTCGAGCACGGGACCTTGTTCAATATGCAGCTCGATTGCGGCAGAGACGTTGTGGGGCGCCGCTTTTATGGTGCCTTTATAGCTACAAGATTCCAGTGCTTCAGCTACGGAAATGCCGTCTTTATCAGTCACTCGCAACATAGAGTCCAAATTAAGGTTGCCACTCCATACGCCTGAGCCCATACAGGCTGGCGTGAAACGAGCTCCCTCTTCGTTAGTCCATGCTGCCACCTCAAGTGGGTGTCGTGATGTAAGCTGATTGTCATGAAGTGTGCGAAGTACTTCAAGACCACCCAGTACCCCATAAACACCATCAAATTTTCCGCCAGTGGGTTGGGTATCCAGATGACTGCTCATGAGAATCGTACCAGCGTTAGGATCAGTCCCCGGGTAGCGCGCAAACAAGTTACCTATTTCGTCCCAGCGGATTTCACAACCAATCTCTCTACACCAGGATATGAAAAGTTCCCTGCCGGCTTTATCTAAGGCTGTTAACGCCTGGCGGTTGCAACCGCCCTTTGCTGTGGCACCAATTTGCGCCATATCCATCAGCGTGGACCACAAGCGAGTTTTGTTAATTCTTAATTGATTACGTTCATTTAGCGTCATGACTACATTCCAGTAAAAGTCCGCAGACTTAAGCTTCAAAGCCCATAAGTGATTTAACTTCCTGGAATTCTTCTAAACCGAATTTACCCCATTCCCGTCCATTTCCCGACTGCTTATAGCCGCCAAACGGCGCCGCGGGATCCGTCCAACTGCCGTTTACGTGGACCATGCCACAACGCAGTTGCTTTGCAACTGACAGCGCGCGATCTTTGGAAGCACTGGTTATATAACCAGACAAACCATAGGGCGTATCGTTGGCAATAGCGATTGCTTCGGCTTCAGAGTCATAAGGGATCAGCACTAAAACGGGACCGAAAACTTCTTCTCTGGCAATGCGCATAGTGTTAGTGACACCAGCAAACACTGTGGGTTTGGCAAAAAAACCGTTGTCAATTCCTGCAGGCTTACCCATGCCCCCGGCGACCAGTTTGGCTCCTTCTTCAATCGCTATTCGGATGTAGGTTTGTACTTTATCGAACTGCGCCTGACTAATCAGCGGACCCATAAAGGTATCAGGTGATTCGGTATTTCCCACTGTAACAGCGTCGGCTGCGTCGGCTGCGATTGCTACGGCTTTATCATACATGTGAGCAGGAATGAGCAGGCGGGTCGGTGCATTACAGGATTGCCCTGTATTATGCATGCATCCCACTACAGCGTCTTTGATAGCCTGATTAACATCAATGTCATCTAACATAATATTGGCTGATTTACCGCCCAGTTCTTGCGATACCCGCTTCACGGTCGGTGCCGCCGCTATGGCCACACTGACTCCTGCTTGGGTTGAACCTGTAAAGGAAACCATGTCGACCTCGGGGTGCTCACTCAGGGTGCTGCCTACTGTTGCGCCATCGCCATTTACTAAGTTGAATACGCCCGGCGGGACCCCGGCTTCGTCCAGTATTTGAGCAAACAGGTAAGCACTTAGCGGTGCCAGCTCACTGGGTTTAAGTACCATTGTGCAGCCTGCTGCGAGGGCCGGACCAACCTTGCAGGCAATCTGATTCATAGGCCAGTTCCAGGGGGTAATCAGCGCACATACGCCTACTGGTTCATGATAAATACGACTATTACCCATCACTTCGAACTCAGGCGCGTTTTCTAAAGCTTTCAATGCCTGTTGTAAATGAGCAAGCCCCGACCCAACCTGTGCTCCGTGGGCAAGAAAATGTGGCGCGCCCATTTCCAGACGGATATGTTCACCCATCGTTTCAATTTTTGATTCATAGATTGCTATAACACGCTTCATAAGAGCTATTCGCTCATCTTTTGATGTTTGCGAGTAGGAGGAAAACGCGTGTCGCGCCGAAAGAATAGCGTCGTTCGCTACATCTTTAGTGGTGAGTGTGATCTCCCCGATTTGCGCTTCTGATGCTGGATTGGTAACGGGCATAATCTGGCCCGGAACGTCACGCCAGGATCCACCGATATAACTTTGCGTGTAGTTAAAATACATAATTCAATCTATTAAAATAATGAATGTATTTATTGTGCACTACCTGAAAAGTGGTTCAATAACCCTATAGAAGATAAATATTCACTAAACCTATTAAAATAATTAATGTTTATGGTGACGTTGGTACTATGTATCCTGATGTGCGTTGTTAAGGAGCCAGTTGCGAAATAAGCCTACGTTTTCGTTTGTGGTATTACCTGGCTTCTCGATTAAAAAGTAGTTTTGCTCCGTTGGAACGGATAAAGTGAATGGGGCTATCAATTGGTTTGAGGCAATCAGATCTGCTGCGAGAAGTTTACTGCCAAGCACAATACCCTGGCCTGCAACCGCAAAATCCAGCGCAATGCCCGAATCGTTAAAGTTATAGCCCTCTGTACTTGGCTCATAGTGTAAACCCGCTTTGGCAAACCAGGTTCGCCAGTCTTCTCTTCTTTCAACCTGTTCCACATGAATAAGCGGAAAATTAACAATATCCGTATGCGCCATTTTGCTCATGTTTGCCGGTAGTAACCCTGGTGATAACAGGGGGGTAACTTCATCACAAAATAGCTGTGTGCAATTGACGTTCGTCCACTCTCCTGTTCCAAACCATATGGCCAAATCAACCTCTGCATTTTCCAGCGGCTCCTGGGAGTAATTGGTATATATCCATGGGTTAACATGCTGGTACTGCCGTTTGAATGCTGACAACCTGGGTAATAACCATTTACTGGCAAATGCAGGCGAAGTATCAAGGACAACCAGGCCTGGTTTGTTGTAAAAATGGAGGCGGTTGGCGCCATGTTGAAGTTGCTGCAACATTTGTCGGGTGGTTTTTAGAAAATCCCTGCCTGCATCTGTTAATTCCACTGCGCGATTTATGCGTTTAAAAAGCGGCTGCCCGAAGTAATCTTCTAACGCTTTAATCTGATGACTTACCGCTGATTGAGTAATACATAACTCTGAGGAGGCTTTAGAAAAGCTTCCTAACCGGGCAGCTGCTTCAAAACCTCTTAGCGCGTTAAGTGGTGGAAGCCTGCTGTGTAAAGGTTTGTCTGCCATTAACATGGTTCCAAAATGCGAATTTGATAAGGATCTATCTTAAATTTCTTCGTAAAAGTAAGACAGCGGGTCGTTATCGCTGGCACCTAATGGGACGAGGGAAATTGCTTCAAGAAATAGCGAAAACAGTTCTGCACTTGTATTTATTTGCAGCTTGCTATAGCAACGTTTACGGTGCACTTTGACAGTCTCTCGACTAATCGTCAGCATTTCTGCAATGGCGTCACTGGAATAACCTTTAAGAATTAATTGGACAATTTCACACTCTCTTGGCGACAACACACTTTTACCAAAATTGGCAAAAGCAGCATCAAGGGTTACGCCAAATTCACCGCCAGTACGCAGTTGTCTTTTGAGTGGCACCAGTTGACTTTCCCGTGACCAGTTTTGTTTGCATGCAGCCTGAATAAGTGGAAAACAATCGATCAGTACCTGCATATCCGGTAGGGGGTTCTGCAAATTTTCAGTTTTCCTGTATCCGAATGAAATCTCGATGGATATATCGTTACTCACCTTTATCAGCACGCCAGCTTCGTCAACAATTCCCGTTGCTTCGAAATAGTGGTTGTAGTATTCACTATCTTCGAACTCGCGTGATGTGAGATCACGTAACCGGTAAACGCCATCGGCCAGGTCTTTTTTGTAAATCTCGTAAAGTGGATCAAGCAAGTAAGCCCCTTCGACATAGGGTTTTAATGACTTATCCCGGTATTTTGGTGGTAGATTATCGAACAAAATAAGCGGTTTTTCTTTATTCAAAAATGACACAACCACAGCACTGTTAAAGCCACTTAATTGTTGGCCAAAAGATGCTAGTTGCTGACAAAAAGTGTCTTCTCCTACGGTTTCTATAAGGCTCCCTGCCATTGCGCTAATTTGGCTTAGTTTCACTGCTTTGATATCCAAATAGTCCGTCAATTATTGGCAACATGTTACAGGATAAACGGAATATTATAACCCCTGAGGGGAATTGTTAATTACCGACTCAAGTGCTGGAATGCAGTCATATACAACAAAAGAGACGATTTATGAGCAAAAAGTCAGTTTGGCAGAGTGATAAGGACCATGTTATTCATCCTTACACCGATTTCAGCAGCTTCCATGAGGAAGGTAGCCAGGTTATTAGCCGTGCACAGGGAAACTATGTTTACGATGATGCTGGAAATCGCTATCTCGACGGTATTGCGGGGCTATGGTGTGCAAATGTTGGTCACGGCAACAAAGAGATTGCAGATGCGATTCACCAACAAATATTGACAATGCAATACTACAATCCTTTTGGTCACACAACCAATGAGCCGGCGTCGAAACTGGCAGAAAAACTGGCAGAGTTAGCACCTGGAGATCTTAACCATGTGTACTATACCACCGGCGGATCTTGTGCAAACGATTCAGCGATAAGAATGATCCATTACTATAATAACCTGCGCGGGAAACCCAATAAGAAAAAAATCATCTCTCGTAATAATGGCTATCATGGTAGTACTTACCTGACCGCGAATTTAACCGGGATACACGGGACTAAATTCAGTTTTGACCGCATTGCTGAAGACTGGGTAAGCCATGTTTCAGCTCCGAACATGTATCGTCGCCCGGTAGGAGCCGAAGGGTTAAGTGAAAGCGACTACGCCACGTTTTTAGCCAATGAACTGGAGAATCATATTCTCAATCTTGGTGCAGACAACGTCGCGGCATTTATTGCGGAACCTGTCATGGGGGCTGGTGGCGTTCTGGTGGCTCCCGATGGTTATCACAAAAAAGTAGCTGACGTGTGTCAGAAGTACGATGTTCTTTTCGTTGCTGATGAAGTGGTTACCGCGTTTGGTAGGCTGGGTGAGTGGGCTGTATCAGAAACACTATATGACTATGTGCCGGATATTACTATCTTTGCAAAAGGCATCAATTCAGGTTACGTGCCCCTGGGGGCGGCGATTATTTCCAGTAGAATTTATGATGTGATTGGCAAGCCGCAGTGCGAACATGGTGTATTTTCCATGGGCTTCACCTACACAGCACACGCAACGGCTTGTGCCGCCGCACTTAAAAACATCGAAATTATAGAACGCGAGCAGTTGCTGGAAAATGTCCGGGAGTTGTCCCCACTGTTTCACGCTTATGCGGCCTCATTGAACGCTCTGGAGTACGTGGGTGACGTGCGGGGACGCGGCTTTATGATGGGTATTGAAATGGTAAAAGACAAAGAAAGCAAAGAATCCTTCCCACCTGATGCGCAGATAGCGCACAAAATTTATCAGGCGTGTTTGAAGCGCGGTGCGATTGTCCGCCCCATTGGTGACATCATTGTTCTGTCGCCGCCATTAACCTTTAGTAAGGAAGAATTGACCAGCTTAATTGACACGGTAAAAGTGTCAATTGAAGAGGTTTCTACTGCTTTATAGTATCAATAATAGCACTTGCTTACTAACTCCTTGAAGTTGTGAGCAAGTGCGCTTCAAGTTTTTGACTCAAACAAAAATTTTTTCTAAATCAGGATTGCTTTAATGTGGTGCAGCCTGACAAGTTTCCCTTCTTATAATGTATCTGTCCGTTGCTCTGTTGATTGAAATTACTAGTGTTTTTGATTTTGTGAATCTTAAGACTTTGATATTTATGGTTTTATTGAGTTGTCTTCAGCATTTTTAATACATTTTAATGAGTTGGCCTCCCTTGGGCAGAATGCCCTTTTTAGGTGCGAACATTCCCCTTTTTGGTTGTACCCCCCAGAGGTTATATACAGTTTACCCGTTCTCTCTTTATCTTCTTAAATATTCTGGTGCTCTGTTGTGATACGCACAAAAACAGGTACTTACACGGTGTTTGAAGACACTGTCTGGCATAGGAGAGAAAGATGAAATCATTCAGGAGAGGACGGCGTTTTATAAAGGAATGTTTACCACAGGTTCCACGCCGTTTTAAACATAGCATAGCGATTTGTTTTGGTGCGTTGTTTGCGCATTCTGTGTTAGCACAGCCTACTGCTGATTTGGTCGTAAAAAATGCGGATGTTTACACCAGTGATCCCAATCAACCCCGCGTTCAGGCTTTCGCCGTTAAAGCGGGTCGCTTTTTGTCATTGGGAACAAATGCGCTGGTTGAAAGTTATGTGGGTGAAAATACTGAGGTAATCGACGCAAAGGGCGCATCAGTCACAGCAGGGTTCGTTGATAGCCATTCTCACCTTGAAATGGGTACCACACGGGTTGTTGGTGTCGATCTTTACGGTGTGGCATCCAAACAGGAATGGCTAGAAAGAGTCGCGGCGGTTGCGGCGCGTCTTGACGATGGCGAGTGGGTTGTCGGGGGTGGCTGGGACTACACACTAGCAGAAGGAAAATATCCATCCAAAGAGGACCTCGACGCGGTGGTCAATGACCGGGTGGTGGTACTTCAGGACAAAGACCTTCATTCAGTATGGGTCAACTCCTACGCATTGAAGTTAGCGGGTATCACTGCTGATACCAAGGTTCCTCAGGGCGGGGAGATTGTTCTCGATGACAAAACCGGAGAGCCGACAGGTATTCTGAAAGAAGGCGCGTCGCACCTGCTCACGGCACTTGCTCCGCATAAAAGTAAAGCAGAAAAACTGGCAGATTTAAAAGCGGTCTTCACCCATGCCAACAGTCGCGGAATCACCACAGTACATAACATGGGGGGACCTGGTCAGGCGTTAGACTATGTGGAACTGGCCGAGCAAGACGAGCTGACCATGCGCGTCTGGTACGGACAATTTTCCGGCTCCAACTACGAGGTTGATAGGGCAGCAAAAAGCCGACAAGAGATACATCGGCGCATGGCAGCAACAGGCCTTGAGTTTACCCGAGGCCCGTTAGTCGAAATGGGTTTTATTAAAACCATCATTGACGGTGTGTTGTCAACTCACACAGCGTATTTGATGGAGCCGTATTCAGATAAGCCTGGTTGGCGTGGTAAGCCTTTTCGCCCCCAGGAATCACTCGAGAAATTAATTAGCTATTCAAACGCTAATGGCTTTCCTGTGGCGGTGCATGCGATTGGCGATGCCGGGGTCGATACTGTTGTCAGTGCGTTTGAGAATGCTGCTCTGCCTATAACGGTACCGAACCGCATAGAGCACTTAGAGATAGTAAAACCGGACGCTATTTTGCGCATGAAGCAGGCTGGAATTGTGGCCTCTATGCAGCCTGATCATGCCGCCGGAGTGGTGGGCAAATATATCCGCCCCAGAGTGGGGGAAGAAAGAGAAAAGTTCGCTTATGCGTGGAGACAATTTTTAGACGCTGACGTAAAGCTTGTTTTCAGTGCAGATTATCCCACCACACCGCTTAATCCACTGATGCAAATAAAGGATGCGCTCTACCGTGAAAGTCCATGGGGATTAGGCGGGCCCTGGCACACCGAGAATGCAGTAACGTTTGGTGAGGCATTACAAGCCTACACCCAGTCCGGTGCAGATATTACCAGGTGGGGAAATCAAATCGGCAGTATAACGCCAGGCAAATGGGCAGACTTTGTTATTTTCAATGACGCTTTTCCTAACCCAGCCGACCGCAGCATAGAACATCAAAAAGTAGTGGCAACCTACTTGGCTGGTAAAAAAATCTATCCGGTAGAGTAACAACTAAAAATAATTCAATTACAGCAAGAATGAGGGAATGATGTATAAAATCAAAACTTTAGCCTTTTCTATAAAGGCAGCTATAGTGGGAGCCAGCGTTTATGTGCTCAATCCAGTCCTGGCTCAGGAAAGTGAAGACATCAGTAAAACTGAGCGTTCGGCCGATACCGAAGTCATCGAAATAACTGCAACCCGGCGCTCACAGTCATTAAAAACGGTGCCTTTGAGTGTGTCGGCTTTTAGCCAGCAATTACTCGATAAGCAAGGACTCAAAGAAGTCGACGATTTGGTGCAGTTTACCCCTGGCTTATCGATCACCAGAGGCGGTAACGGTGCAAACACGATTGCCATCAGGGGGATTTCCTCTGACGCAGGTGCTGGTACAACCGGTATCTATATCGATGATACGCCTATTCAGGCCAGGAATCTCGGCTACGCCGCTAACTCTGCATTCCCTGCACTATTTGACCTTCAACGTGTTGAAATACTAAGAGGCCCGCAGGGAACACTGTTCGGTGCTGGCTCCCAGGGGGGAACGGTTCGGTTTATTCAAGCAGAGCCTGATGTTTACGATACCTCGGTTTATGCACGAGGCGAATATGCGACAACAGAGGGCGGTGACGTGTCCTATGAAGGTGGTGTTGCGGTCGGTGTTCCTATTGTAGAAGGTGAATTAGGGCTTCGTGTAAGCGTGTTTCAACGCGAAGATGGTGGATGGATTGATACAATAACCGCTGACCCGGTTGTTACTGATCCTACCGGTGATGCTGGCCCCGAATCGTTGCAGTTTGCAAATCAGCAAGTGGTTGAAGAAAACAGTAATGGCCTGACCACACAAAATTTCAGGGTAGCTTTAAAGTGGCAGCCCACAGATTCCATACAAATCACACCTTCAATTTATTACCAGAATCAAGAGCGGGATAATGCATTTAACAGCTTTTATTTATCCGCCAGTGACAATGGTGAGTATGCCCGTCTGGCCCACATAGGTGGGGAAGGTGATGAGTACGTGGACATAGGTTGGCCCGATTTGGACTCCGGCGAAGATGAGTTCACACTATCAGCTGTCAATATAACCTGGGATCTGGGCAGTGTTGAATTGTATTCAACGACGTCTTATTTTGACCGCGACTTTCACCAGTATAGTGACATGACCGAATATTACGCCTGGTGGTATGGTATCCAGGACGAGCAGAATTTGCTTGCTCCATTTGGTCAGAAGGCCGTATCCAAGAGCGCGATCACACAAGAGACCTTTACTCAGGAAATCAGATTACAGTCGACCAGTGATGGCCCGCTGCGCTGGGTAGCAGGCTTCTTTTATTCTGATGCCGATCAACATACCACCCAGGACATTCGCCTTAATTCAGTTAACAATGCATCGTCTATTAAGCGATTCTATTTGCCTGATTTTCTAGCCGCTGTTGACGATGGTTTTCCTTATGGACCAGGCTTCACAGCCTATCAGAATCACTTTGGTGTAGATCCTGATCCCTACGGTCATGAATGGGGCTTAGCACTCAATACCATTGACAAGCAGTATGCCGTCTTTGGTCAGGTCGACTATGATATTACCAGCAAGTTAACTCTCACTGCTGGCTTACGCGTGGCAAAGAATGACCAGGAGTCAGTCTCCCAATACAGTGGCGCTACCAATAACCTTAACGCGCCAGTAAACAACATTGGCGCAGCAGAATATGCGCCATTTAATACACCTGAATATGTTTCCTCGGTTGGGGAAAATTCTGAAACATCCGTCACACCCAAGTTTAGCGCTAGCTACAAATTTGATCGCAACAACATGGCCTATGCGACGGTGTCGAAGGGCTTTAGGCCGGCCGGGGTCAGTAAGCGACTGGTGGGTATCTGTGATACTGACCTGGTTACCTACGGTTATGAGGATGAACAGGGGAAACCGACCAATCCGACGACCTATGACTCTGATACGGTTTGGAGCTACGAAATTGGCTCCAAGAACAGTCTGTTCAACAACAACCTGTTTATTGATACCAGTGCGTACGTGCTTGATTGGAAGGATATTCAGTCTACGGTCATGTTGGATAGTTGTTTAGAGGGCTTTACCGCTAATCTGGGGGAAGCGCAATCAAGAGGGTTTGATGTTGCATTACGGTATAGCGTAACGTCAGACTTCCAGTTGTCAGGAACATTGGGCTACAACGATACGTCTTATTCCAACGATGCTGTCAGTCCTGGTGGCGTGATTCTGGTTTCTGAAGGCAGTTCAGTGGCTGGCGCGGTAACGCCCTGGATGGGTTCGCTGTCTGGTCAGTATTTCTATCAGATTATGAATCGATACGAGGGGTACATCAGAGCAGATTTGGCTTATCGTTCAGAGCAGTCTGAACAAGGCAATACCGACCCTGATAATCCTCGTTACAACCCGGACTTAAGCCCAACGCCAAGTTATACTACTGTTAATGTTAGAGCTGGCGTCCAGATTAATGATTATGATATATCACTGTTTATTGATAATTTAACGAATCAGGACGTGTTATTTAATGCCGTGAACAGTAGCGTTTTCTCCGGTGGTTCCAGACAAGTGTGGACTGCCTCCACATTACGTCCACGTACTGTAGGTTTATTTGTTTCATATCGTTATTAACTTTGCTTTGCACGCACACGGCAAACAAGCCTGTGCGTGCTTTTAAAATAAACAAGGCACAAAGTATGTCTGAGTCTTTTGGGGCCATGAGCCTGCTTCCCACCCTTTTTGTTCTTGTCACTGCTATCTGGCTGAAACGATCACTTGAACCTCTGGTACTGGGAACGATTGTTGGTTATATCATGCTGTTTAAGGCTGATTTTGGCAGTGAGTTTTTATCGGGTATGCAACGCACCATGGGTGGCGAAACTATCCGCTGGATAATTCTAGTAGTACTTCTTTTTGGCGCTCTAATCAGTCTGCTACAGTTTTCGGGGAGTGTTACAGCCTTTGCAAATACGCTGGCTAAGCGCATCAGAAATCGTAGTCAGGTTCTGCTGACGACATGGTTTCTGGGTTTACTGATTTTTATAGACGACTATCTGAATGCACTGTCAGTAAGTAGCTCGATGCGAGCAGTTGTTGATAAGTTAAAAGTATCCAGAGAGATGTTAGCCTACGTGGTTGATTCTACCTCCGCGCCTATATGTATATTAATGCCGTTTTCAACGTGGGCGATTTTCGTGAGTGGCTTGCTTGAAGACAATGGTGTAGCAACAACAGGACAAGGGCTGGTGGCTTATATTGGCGCAATCCCGTTTATGTTTTATGCGTGGATTGCGGTGATGTTAGTGCCCCTGGTAGCGAGTGGAAAAGTCCCCCCTCTGTTTGCGATGAAAAAAGCAGAAGACGTGGCGAAACACCGTCGCGAGGCTCCTTCAGATGATACCGATACGTCGGCCCATCGTGGCGGTATATTTGGTTTCCTTGTGCCCATGGCTTCATTGATTTTTTTCACTCTTTGGTTCGACACCGATGTTCTGATGGGCGCTACCATTGCGTTGTTAATAACCTTTCTGCTGTACGGGCTGTACTACCGCTATTCGATGACCACATTGTTTGACGTGTCTATTGATGGTATGAAGAGCATGCTGGAGGTCATCGCAATTTTGGTCACCTCTTTTGCGCTAAAAGATGTCAATGACATGTTGGGGTTAACAAATTATGTGATCGAAGTCGCAACTTCCCACGTGATTGCCGGATTACTGCCAGCCATTACATTTGTCAGCCTGGCACTGGTAGCATTTTGCACCGGATCGTTCTGGGGGCTTTACGCCATCGCGGTACCCATTGTCATTCCGCTTGCAAGCACTACAGGTACAAATATGTCGTTGATGCTCGGGGCAGTGATTTCTGCCGGTGCGTTTGGAAGTCACGCTTGCTTTTATAGTGACTCAACCGTACTTTCCGCGAAAGGGGCTGGATGCAGCACAATTAGTCATGCTTTAACGCAGGTACCTTACATTGCCATTAGTGGTATGTTGTCATTGATGCTGTTTTTGATTTTTGGGTTTTACAATTAATAGCTTGTTAATTATGGCTGTTTTTAGAGAACTCCAGTTGTTGATGAGGATCACTGATGCCGTATCTGGCTTTGAGAGACTCAATAAAAACCGGGTTGTCAGCAATAAATTCGCTAAGCTCTTTAGTAAGATCCGGATATTTAATCGTCGAAACACAAAACTCTGTGACGGTAACAGGCAGAGCAGGATCCAGTACGTAATTATTAATGTTTTTCAACTTAGCAAGCATATGCTGAGCGACGTAGTAATCCATATCAAACGCATCGGCTCTGTGTAGTTCTACCATATCAATGGCTGCTTTATTATCTGCAACCGTGAGTAGCGTTACCAAACCTGCGTCGATCCTTTTTTGCCAGTATAAAGGTGAAAACCCCAGTACAATGGCAACTTTATTGATGTCGTTAATGTCCCTGCCATAATGCTCAGACTTAACAAAGGTACCGACCAGGGTTTCGGTAAGTGGTACGCTATAAAATTTTTCTGAGTTGTCAATCACTGGGTTAGTAAAACTGGGGTGGTCCGGGTAAACCAGATCGACATTGCCTTTTGCCAATTCAATCTGCAGGCGTAAAACAGGCATACTTACGTACTCGAAATGTATCCCTTTACTGGCCGCAAATGATTCAAGCAGTGCCCATGCATAGCCTTTATCTTTTGGTGATGAAAGATCATAGTGCGGGTAGTAAGGTAAATTCTGCGTTGCCACAATATAGGTTTGAGCATTTGCCGGTTGCAGACTGCTAAAAAACACGAATAGCAAGAAGAAAAATACGCCACTTTTGGATTCTGATATGTTCGTCATAGAAAGCAGTTCCGTCACATCGATAACAAAACTAAAAAGTCGTTATTTTAATCTAGCAATGAAAACTAGTAATTGATAGTTAAATAAAAAGTAGGTGGTATTAAACAAATTTCCAATTTGACCAGGTCAGACAGAATAAAAGCACTCAGACTATGTAAAACACCCAAACCCTCTATACTACAAAAAACAGAAACTATGATTATTGGTTTTTATCTGCCGTAGGCATCGACCACGTATTGCATTATGCACACCCAGATATGGTTATCTGGGTGTGAAAGTGTGTGGTGGTCAGTGGTTACACTGACCACGGCAGGGCAGAGGGAGATATCGCTACACATGTAGGTTGGTGATTTGCTGTCTTTGCATTCATCAACGGTCTCGGTTTAACAGCACTGCTGATCGGAATGCCAGTGTCAGCTTTATCTGCCATGCTTCGCCATCAGGCGCAATGGTGTCAGGGGGCTGACTAAAAGTATGCGATATAGGCGAGGTTAATAAAATCCAGCCCAGGGTTATCATCATTGAGACCGCCGTTAGAATAATGAATAAACCGCATTGCAAAGTTGTGTTGAATGCTTTCAGATTCCTTTAGTGCCACGATAAGTCCAAGTTTATCTTCAAACTGATAGTGCGAGCCAATGTCCTTACCGGCAAAATGCTGATCGCTCACAACACTCACACCAATGCCGGCTTCTAAAAAGACGGGATATTGATTGTAAATAGTACCGAGTTGCTTAACTATTACGGGGGTTAAGGCAACCGTAAAATTTGTGTCAGTTTCGTCGATGCCCTCTTGCTTGTAGCGCCAATAATTAACGCTGCCTTCCAGATAAACATCAATGTTGCCCAGCCATTGTGTATCGAAAGATTGGGTGACAGGACGATAGGCAAATCGGATCCCGTCGATATCGTCAAATCCATGTAAATAACCTGCGGATGCTGCCTGATTGTTAGCCAGAGATGAAAAAGATATAAAAATAAATGAAAAATAGATACTTACGAATTTTAACATACTGCTTTTCTCCTTATTGTTACGACTAAGCCAGATGTATGCCAAACGCAAGGTTCTGATTTATAATTGATTTTTTGTAGATCGATTGAATTGAAAAGTAGTAAGGTAAGATCAGTAAGAAAAAGTTACACATTAGCGCGAGTGTCGTCAGTGAAAGTCTCTTGAGTGCAGCGTGAGCTGGGCAAAATACTGACTGCGATCAATTAACTTACCCGCGATGACGTGACAAACCCCTTCAGGAGAGCGCTCAAAAATACCGTGCACTTCAAGAATTTTTGCACTGATGAAAGCCTTCTTTTGCGCTCTTGACGTTGCCTGCCATACCACAACATTGATATTGCCAGTATGATCTTCGAGAGTCATAAAGGTGACTCCCCCCGCGGTACCGGGCGCCTGACGACCAACCACGCAACCCATAATTTTAACCGGGGTTTGGTTGGCTTTATCAAGCAGGTTCTGAGCAAAAGTAATGTGTGGCATCGCCTTGGCTTTCACCATCAGTTCAATGGGATGACTCTCTAATGAGAGATTTAAAGAGGCATAATCCTCAAGCATATCTTCTTGTATTGTCGGGGAGGAAATTTGGTGTTGCTCTGAGTGTAAATGCTGGAGCAAAGGCAGCGATAGTTGAGAATCAGACAGCTCCCAACGCGCATTAAAACGGTTGTTGGTCAGTGTGCGTAACGCATTAGCGCTAGCTAACGCCGCCAGATCTGATTGGCTCAAACCAATTTGTTTTATTTCACTTATACTACGATATCCGCAATCAGGCCGGTGAAGATGAAGTTCCTGCATTCCCGCCGCAGAGAGGCCATTAATTTGTCTTAGGCCAAGTCGCAGGGCATGCCGGGGAGTCACCGTATGGTCTGTATCGCTTAAATTGACGTCAACCGGCAATACAGTCACACCATGTCTGCGTGCATCCTGAATGAGCTGAGCTGGTGAATAAAATCCCATTGGCCAGCTATTAAGCAAACCGGTATAGAACTCCACAGGATAATAGTATTTTAACCATGCTGACGCGTAGGCAAGCACCGCAAACGAGGCTGAATGGGATTCCGGGAAGCCATACTCACCAAAGCCACAAATTTGTTCAAATAGTTGTTCAGCAAACGTTGCCTGATAACCCCGTTCTGTCATGCCGTCTATCAGTTTGCTGCGAAACTGTCTGAGCTTACCGGAGCGCTTCCAGCTCGCCATGGCGCGTCTTAACTGATCAGCTTCGCCACCAGTAAACCCCGCCGCCACCATGGCAAGTTGAATAACTTGCTCCTGAAAAATAGGCACACCATTGGTTCGGCTAAGCACGGCTTTGACCGCTTCGGAAGGGTAGGTTACTGCTTCTTTGCCGTGTCGGCGCAACAGATAAGGGTGGACCATCTCGCCCTGGATAGGACCGGGTCTGACAATGGCAATTTGTACCACTAAATCGTAATAACAAAGCGGTTTTAATCGCGGTAACATTGACATTTGTGCCCGTGACTCAATCTGAAAAACACCTACAGTATCGCCACGGCAAATGGCCTCAAAGACTTGTTTGTCGTTGCCGTGAGCAGAAATAAAAGGGATCGAAATAGCGTAATTGTGGCGCGATTTAATTAACTGGAAGGTTTTACGAATGGCAGTCAGCATACCCAGTGCTAATATATCCACTTTCAGCAAGCCCAGTGATTCAAGATCATCTTTATCCCACTGAATAACGCTTCGCTCTGCCATCGCTGCATTCTCGATGGGCACTAATTCGTATAAAGGGCCGGCACTAATAACAAACCCACCGACATGTTGCGATAAGTGTCTGGGAAACCCTATCAGTTGTTCGGTCAGATTGATCAAATGCTGAATACGCTCACTGCTTTGATCAAGGCCAATCTGCAGCAGTTGTGACTGCCAACCGAGAGTACTGTCTCGTAAGTTTAGTTGCTTTAACCAATAGGCCAGTTGGGTCTCGGCAAAACCGAGTGCTTTACCTACTTCTCTGAAGGCACTTTTGAATCTGAAAGTAATGACGCTCGCTGCTAACGCCGTTCGTTCACGGCCATATTTGGTGTATATGTATTGAATGATCTCCTCACGCCGCTCATGTTCAAAGTCGACATCTATATCCGGTGGCTCATTACGCTCCTTAGATATGAAGCGCTCAAACAAGACATTGATCTGGCGAGGGTCGACAGCGGTAATTTCCAGACAATAACACACCACTGAGTTGGCAGCTGAGCCTCTGCCCTGATAGAGAATGCCATACTGAATGGCATACTGAACAATGTCGTAAATGGTTAAAAAGAAATATTCATATTGCTGTGACTGAATGAGAGCAAGTTCTTTTTCAATAGTCTGGCGAATTTCCTTTGGCAGGCCATCAGGAAAGCGTTTTAAAATACCCCGCTCTACGCAGTGGCGTAAATAAGACGTGGCCGTATAACCTGGCGGTACGAGCTCGCTGGGGTATTGGTAGCGTAATTCAGTCAAATTAAAAGTGCATCGCCTGGCAATGTTGACACTTTCCGTAAGCCATTGGGGCGGATACAACCTGCTTAACTTATTAAGTGGCTTTAAACTTCTCTCCTGGTTGAGAGTGGCCTGGCGGCCTAAAGCCGTCACCGGCTTTCTCAGCCGAATAGCATGCAGAATGTGTTGGACAGGCTGACGCTCGCTATGATGGCAAAGCACCTGATTAGTCGCAACTAATGGTAAGGCGGTTTGTTCGCTTAATGTCATTGCAGCTTCGAAACGCTGCGTATCTTTGCCATCGAGTAGTCTTGATACTCCAATCCAACACCGTTCATTAAAGTGTTTAGCCAGCCATGTTGCCCACTGGCTATCGGTTTCCTCGTATTCAGGAAGCCAGATAGCCAAGCACGACTTTACCGTTTTTAAATCCCATTCAGACAGTTCGTATTGGCCTTTCTCGCGGCGGCGCCTGGCATTGGTTATCACTCTGCATAATTCAGAATAGGCAGTTTTATCGGGGCAAATTAAGCAAAGTGTCAATCCTGGCTTAAGTCGGAACAAACTCCCTGCAATTAATTTGATTGGCAAGTGATTGGAGGTGATTTCTGCATGGGCGCGGACGATGCCCGCTACCGAACATTCATCGGTAATCCCGATGGCCTGATAACCTAAAAAAGCCGCTGTATTTACCAGCTCCTCAGGGTGTGAGGCACCGGTTAAAAAAGAAAAATTACTCTGACAAACCAGTTCTGCAAACATACCTAAGCAAAGTACCCTTGCACATACCAGTGTTGATGCTCATCACGGAACACGCAAAGGCGCTGGCCCTGGGGCGTAACAGCAATAAAGTAGTCGCGCTTAACTTTGAGTGTATCCCACCAACCGGTATGGAGCCTGTCCGGGCCATACACTATCTGTGTTTCTTCACAGAGAGGTCGTGGCGATGGCAGCAATACACTGGGTTGGTGGATCGACGAAACTGAGTGGGGTAATGCAGACTGGCGGCTACTGCGTTCCAGGGAGGGCTCTGCATTAGTGTCTGGTGTCATAGATACGGCATTTTCCAGACGGTGGTCGTTGATGGCTTGAGGCAGGTAAGTACTCTGTGAACCCAGCCTTGCCAACAGTTTTCCGAGCAGCATATTTTCGGCGTGTCTGGAGTAAACGGTATCTAACAGAGACAGGTTTTCAGGGTTAAATTCCGTGAATTTGTCACAATGCAGTCGAATGGCAGTCACCGGTGAGTCGACGCTAAGTCTTTCCAGTTTGAGTTCTATCAGGGACAACCATTCATCAAAGTGCTGATGGGCTGTGCCTGCGTTTATGGTTAATTCACAACGGCTATCTTCACGTTGAATCAGCACCATAGAGAGTGAATCGGTGGCCAGATTTCTGTGGTGCAGATAGTCACAACACTTTCGCAATAAAACAGCCAGGTACCTAATTAAGCGTGGTGCTGCCTCTATAGCAAAAGGGAGCTCAAGGTAATGGTCAAAGGATTGCTTAGGATGAAAAGTCACATAAGGGGGTTGCTTTACACCGCTCAGGGCCAGCACATAGGTAATGGTTTTATTCGTAAATCGTTTACTGAGTTCATCGAGGGGTATTTGTAATAACTGGCCAACTTGGCGCACGCCTACGCGATGAAATTGTTCAATGTCTTTCAGGGCAAGCTGTGTTGCCGACAAAGGACACTGATGCAATATTGGCTGTTGAGTATCGCTATGAGCTTGTTTGACAGAGTTTATTGCGACGTATGCCAAAACCTGGGCGATTTCAATGGTAGCGCCTGTACCAAACTGATAAGTAACCCGGCAAGTGCGTAAAGTCTGCTGGCATAACGCCACAAAGTTATCCAGCCCCTGATAATAACGAATTAACGGGCTGAGATTAATTGCAATACCATCTGGTTGGCAAAGCACAATGTCTGAAGCAATCGAGTAGAGAGTCACAGCCAGATGTTCCAGTTGGCTTTCTTCGCTGGCAGGGGAGTGCATAATGATTTCAGTATGATGATTAATGGCACTCACTTCTGCCAGGCCCATTCCCTTTTTTATACCGCAGCGTTTAGCGGCCATAGAGCATTGCATCACAGTGTTTGTTTCACCATTTATCACGACAACAGTTTGCGCCGAATTCTGTTGGAGTATTTCATACTCATCGAGCTGTAAGCGCGGAAAGTAAAGATAAAGCCACTGCATGGTACTAGCCCACCTGGTGCAAAGAAGCATCAGGTTCGTTAGCGTATTTTGCAAAGGCGTTCACAATGGCCTGGTTACTAGCGGGCAAGGGGTTTTCGATAGCGATATCGCTTTTAGGCCATGCGCCGGTCACACGATAAATGTTAACGCGCCAGGCCGACTGAGAATACTGCAATTCAAAATCCAGATTGACCGGCAGTGTCATCAGGGTGTTGCTCGGACGGCTAATCACGATAACCAGGCAATCATATTGTTTGGCGAGAACCTGCAGGCGCCGCGCCGCTTTAATGGATAACTGATTAAAATACAGGATCAGGCAAGTACACGCCTGACTTCGCAGAGATTGTTCACAGACCCATAGTGAGTCAGTATCGTTGTTACAATTAATAATCCAGGAATGCTGGCCAAAAGGTTGTTGGTTCAGCCAGTTGGGGTTAAATAGCAGATCGGGTCGCTGCAGCCACAAAACACGTTTTTTTGATGTTGCCTTATTGGTTACCAGTGGTGCAATAAGCTTGATCTCTGCACAGCCTGGTAATGCTCTGAGGCGAATTAATCCGGCCGCTAAGACGCCGCCCGCACAGGCCTGATCCAGTTTTTCATGGCCAAACGCTATACGCCTGCATTGATTAACCGCTGCCGGTTGTTCTCTCCCCTTAAAAATAAGCGGGTGTTTGGTGAGTGTCGCGAGTGATAAAGACATAAAATAATTACTGTATATATGTACAGTAATTGTAGTCAAAAAAAACGCCTTTGCAAAGAGGCGTTAATTTTTTTAACTATGAACTATGCCTGTCAGGCACATAACGCGTGGTTAACTTGTTGCTGTACTTTCAGTTTTAGTTGGCGGAAAACTCAGACCTCTGCATGCTATAATAAAACCATCCAGGGTGTTTTTGCTCCATGCCATACGTATATCACTGGGTTGTTCTTTAATTATTTCGCGTAATTGCTCGAGGGTCACTTCACTGTCTTTTAACGCGGTTTTTAACGCTTCTTCTACCGACATGCCTCTGTCCATACACAGCACTGCCACTGTGCTGATCTTCTCATACATGGGGTGGAGCACTTCAAAAGGCTTATTGCTGATGAGACCTCGTTTGTGCGAAGACTCCAGACGTTCAATCAAAAAGCTTTGTATTTGTTGAGACAACACCACCATACTGCTATTGGCACTAGTCATCCGCCGTGATGTGGATTTCAGGTTGTTGTGAGTAATGAGTAGTTCTTTCTGAAGGTTTTGAATCTTAAATCCAAAATACACCAGTAATATAACCAGCGCCGCAAAGGCTGCAAATATAATCATGCAAGGTTATTCCTATTTTTGTTTTGTTGCAGGTCTGAACGTTATTATTCTTTGGGCGTATAAATGGGCCGGGGAAACGCCGTGACCTTATTCGATAGCTCGGTTATTTTCGCTGAGCCTTGCTTCTTTACTTCGTCAATTCTCAGTACATTATGCATTGGTATAAAGGTACTGGTAACGTCAGCAAACTCTGTTTTTAACTTATCGTGTGATGGGTCAACCACAATCTGGCTGTGATTATCCCACACAAAATCGCCAATCTCGACAAAACCAAACAAACCGCCTTGTGAAACCTCTCTAACGTAAAGCTCGTAATGCTCGCCATTACTGACAAACTGTACTCGGTAGAGTGTACTGTTATTGGCCATGAATTATCTCTGTAAATGTATTAAACACGAGGAAGGTGAGATTATAAAGGGTTAACCGCAGTTGCTCCACTCCTGCAGCGACATTATCTGGCTGAAGGACTCAACGCATAATGGGTTGCAGTAATGCCCGGGTGGCGATATGTAGCTCTTCCTTACTATCGGCTAGTATACTGTTAATAGCAAAGCCCTGAACAAAACAGGTAAGCTGCAATGCAACCGCTTCTATATTGATGTCGGCGCGCACGGTTTGTTGTCGCTGAGCTTGTTCAAGACAGCCAATAAAAGCCAATTGAAGCCGATCCAGGTAATGTCGGCCTTTGGACTTAATCAGTTTGTCTTCACTGCCAAGCTCGGTAACCATGTTGATCAGCAGGCAACCTCTGGCAAAAATATGTTCTATATAAACGGCGAAAAATCGTTCAATGGAGGCCAGGCCATTATGATCAGCTAAATGGGCCAGAATAGGATTGAGCTTTTGTGTTTCGTAGTGGTCAAGGACTGCATACAAAAATTTAATTTTGCTACCAAATTCCAGATAGAAGCCGCGTCGGTTAAACTCTGTACGCGCGATGATTTCTTCCATCACGGCGCCATTAAAACTGTGTTCTATGAAGATATCCTCAGCTTCACTGAGGATGTCTGTCAAATTATAAAGGGATGTGCGCGGCATAGGTAATTCAGTATTATGGACTAACTAAACTGTAGTTCGCCCAGCTTGAAATGCAAAAAACTGTTGTTGATTGCGCCCAAACTATAAGAAAAATGACTGCTTAAAACAGGCCCATTGCTCGTTAAAGTGTTCGGTGGGTTTGCGTTGAAAACCACTGCGAATAAATTGGTTTATACGACCATCTGTAAAACAAATCAGTGTGTTAGCAATAAGTCCTTCGTCAGCAGCCAGATCCTTGCCTTCGCGCAAACGGCGTTCTCTTAATACTTGCTTCAGCTGCGTTTCAAGGCGTTCGAAAAGCTTTGCTATGCGCAAGCGTAAACGCTCCTGTTCACCCATTAATGCGTCACCATTTAAAATACGGGTAATACCCGGGTTTTTTTCAGCAAAGCCTAAAATGAGGTGCAGAATTAACTGACAGCGTGCGGCAGAATCCTTTTCTTCATTCATTATCTTGTTAATACGAGAGAACAGGGTCTCTTCAATAAACTCAATGAGCCCTTCAAACATGCGTGCTTTACTGGGGAAATGGCGATACAAAGCTGCCTCAGATACACCTACTTTTTCTGCAAGCTTAGCAGTCGTAATGCGCTGGCCGGGACTGGTTTCCAGCATTCCTGCGAGCGCTTGTAGAATCTGAGCTCTGCGGTTGGTTCGTTTTGCAGCAGGCATAATAAAAGTACTTCCTCTACTTATTGAGTGACAACAGTTTTCACTTTATTGTGAATTATAATTTCAGTGTGTCGTTTTCTGTTGATATCTTTCGATAACAACGTTCAATAATTCGATTGCTAAGTCTGTTTTAGGTTGTGGAGATAAATCTTTTCTACCATCCGGCCAAAACAGTTGTAACGCGTTGGCGTCACTGTTAAAGCCCAGTCCCGCCAAAGTGATATCGTTGGCTGCAATCATATCCAGTTTTTTTTCGGCCAGTTTTCGTTTTGCATAAGCTTCAACATTCTGGCTCTCTGCTGCAAAGCCGACACAAAACGGCGGGCTTGACAGGTTGGCAACAGCTTTTAGGATATCAGGGTTTTTTACAAATGTAAGTGTTAACTCTTCAGCATTTTTCTTGATTTTATTCTCTGCAACATCAGCTGCCCGGTAATCGGCTACCGCGGCTGTGGCAATAAAAATGTCGCATTGAGCGGCTTTATTCATAACAGCCTCAAGCATTTGCTCGGCAGTTTCTACGTTAACTCTGTTTACGCCTGAAGGGGTTGGTAAGGTAACCGGCCCCGCAACCAGGCTTACTTCTGCGCCCATAGCGCTTGCTTGTTGCGCTATCGCAAAGCCCATTTTTCCTGAACTATGATTAGAAATAAACCTTACCGGGTCAAGGCTTTCACGGGTGGGCCCGGCAGTAATAAGTACGCGCTTGCCTTTTAAGGGCTGGGCAGATTGATAATACTTACTCAGACACTCCACCAGTTGTTCTGGTTCGAGCATCCTGCCGGGGCCGGTATCGCCACAGGCCTGCTCGCCTTCAGCCGGGCCAAGTACGTTAATTTCGTACTCGCGAAGCAAGTTGGCATTATGCTGGGTGGGTTTAGCTTTCCACATTTGTTGGTTCATTGCTGGTGCAATAAATATATCCGCAGTTGTGGCTAAATACAGGGTTGTCAGCAGGTCGTCAGCGATACCGTGGGCGAGTTTGGCCATGGTATTAGCCGTAACGGGCGCAATTAATAAAATATCTGCCCACTTGGCTAACTCAATATGTCCCATTGCCGCTTCAGCACTGGGATCCAGTAAATCAGTGCTCACCGGAAAGCCAGACACCGCCTGCAAAGATAACTCGCTCACAAAATGTGACGCTGACTGGTTTAAGACCACCCTGACATCAGCGCCAGCTGCAACCAGTTTACGCACTAAATCGGGGGTTTTGTATGCAGCGATGCCACCACAAATACCTAAAACTATCTTTTTACCGGATAACGTCATTTTTAAGTCCAGCCAGCTAAACAACGAAAAGATTACCATGAGCTTAGTGTTGAGTGTAGCGCTTTGAATGAGCAGTACAATCGGGTTGTATAAACAAAACACTGCTGAGGTGCAGTAGTGTACGAAATGGCGATAGATTAAGCTGCAATAATCGATTTACCGTTAACCAGGCACCGCTATGATATTTAATCGTTGGCCACAACGAGAACGCCCGAGGGAAAGGTTGCTTCGCGTCGGCTCCGGGCAACTCTCAGATACTGAGTTACTGGCAATTCTGTTGCGCTGTGGTGCCAAGGATCTGCCGGTACTCGAGCTGGCAGGCGCATTATTGAGCCACTTTAAGAGTTTACGTGGTGTATTTGCCGCTTCCTGCTGTGAGTTATGCGTTGTACCGGGTGTGGGACCGTCGAAATACTGTGAGCTACAGGCCGCGATGGAAATATGTCGTCGCCAGTTGGCAGAGCCTCTGTATGACCGTTCCGTATTTAATTGCGCTGAAGAGGCAAGGTATTTTCTGCGCGCCGAATTGCGGGATCTTAAGCATGAAGTCTTTGGTGTCCTGATGCTCAATAGCCAGCATCAGTTAATCGTGTTCCGCAAATTATTTAGCGGTACGATTAATGCCGCCGCGGTTTACCCCAGAGAGATAGTTAAACAAGTCATTGCCGATCACGCTGCCGCAGTAATATTGGTGCATAACCACCCGTCAGGCAACGCAACGCCCAGTCAGGCTGACATTCGCTTAACCAGTGATATAAAACAGGCACTGGCATTAGTCGATGTTGCGGTACTCGACCATTTTATTGTTGCAGATAATCAGGTTACCTCTCTGGCTCAACAAGGCGCTATATGACTTTATAATCCACTGTGTTACGTATTTATTTTAATATACAATGATTTTTTTATGCTATAGCTAGTGATCTTGACATTGAAATGCATTAGTATAACAACTTGGCGGTTATCCCATAAAAAGGACTAAACATGAAAAAATCTATAATTGCTGCATTAGTAGGCGCTTCGCTTTCTTTAGCAGCTAATGCACAAGATCAAGTAGCAGGCGGTTCAACTGCATCAGATGACGTTATTGGTGGTTTAACAGCCGAAGAGATTGCTGGTGGAGCAATGGGAATTGCTCTTATTGCATCTGTTGCGGCAAGCAGCGACGGCGGTTCTTCTGTTGTTGATCCAGGTGACGGTGATGGCGACGGCGACGGCGACCCTACCTGCGATGGTTCAGATGAATTAGTTGACGACGTGTGTGTCGGTACAACTTCTACAGTGACTGTAACCAGCCTGACCGGTACGGCAACAGGTACAACGACGATTACTGTACCAGTTACCTTTACCTACGCTCCTACTGTTTCACAGTAATATAATCATTTAGAAAAAGCCGCCTTAGAGGCGGCTTTTTTATTGGACATAACTTGTTTTTTCATTCGTTGAGCTGTCAATGTTCCCTGTGAAACTCTTTCGATTATTTGTGGCTATGATCCTGCTCTGTTCGTTAACAGGGTGCTCCTCTACCAATCAACTCTATTTGCAATCAATAAAACTGGCGTTTTTTGCAGACGCAACCACTTTAACCTTAGCGCAAGTTAAGCAAAGTAAATCGGATTTATTAAAAGTAAATCATGGTGAACGGGCGCCTGTATATATGGGCTTGGCTTATATTGAAGATAAACAGCTAAAGTGGGTATCAGCTGACAAAGCTATATTGGTGTTTCAGCAAGATAAATTATTTCGTACCTCAGGTTTAGACTCAGACTTACAATACACATCAGCGTTCAATGACTACTCATTAAGTTTGCCAGATTTAGCAAACCAGCCAGAGTGGGAATACAGCATTGATATTGATAATCAGGTTTATGATCTGCCCATGCATTCCACGTGGCAAGTCGGGGAGCCTGAGTCGGCAGTATTTTATGACACTACACTTGAATTTATTCCGGTCAAAGAAGTCGTTACCACACAGATCAATAAACCCTATGCTTCACACACCGAGTCATGGACTAATATTTATTGGTTTGACACTGCTTCAAAGCAGATAATATATTCCGAACAAAAGGCATCCCCCTTCGCCCAAACATTGCAAATGACCTTTGTGAGTCGCATTGCCAGAATCATTGATAAACGTCAGGGGAACGAGTAATGACATTTTTAAGAATACTTATTCTTTCTTTATATCTGCTGACTTATCAATGTGTTGCTAGCTTAACCTTCAATGTGCAAGGTAAGCTGTATTCCTTTGAACAACCAGTTAGGCTCGCTACCGTACTGTCTGTGGTTAATGAAAAACCAGGCTATTGGGCCAGTTCCGCGGTGTATCAGCTGAATGATCCAAGCACCGAGCAACTGCGCGCAGATATTCTGCAAACATTGTCTGATTTAATTCGTCAGCAAAGCAAAAATAGTGTGAGTTATCGCGAGTTAAGTCAGTTGTATCAGGCGATAGGCAGCTGGCAACTTATGCGCAGACTGGACATCGATGTCGATTATGATCAGGCACGCTTAAATCATCAGCGTAATCCGGGTTTTCAGCAAGGCGAGTATTATATTAAGCTGCAACCTCGTCGCGCAGTGGTTAACCTTTTTGGTTTGCTTACTGAATCAGATCATCAACTTAAGTACGATCACGCAAGTACCGTTACAGATTACCTTAATGATATTGAACGCAGCACTCAGGCACATCGCGATTACGCCTTTGTTATTGAACCTGACGGCGATTTACACAAGGTGGGCATTGCATACTGGAACCGCCAGTATTATCAGCCTATGCCCAACAGCATTATCTTTGTGCCGCTTCAAACATCGTTGTTGTTTGATAACATCGATGAGTTAAATAACAAAATCGCCCAATTATTGAAACACAGGATGTAACTTTGGCATCGCACGCGTATTATTCTTTTTCTGCTCTTCTACTGATGGGCTATGTGACGTCGGCCCAGTCCGTCGAGGACGAAGCCCCTAATAGTTATTCAGTAACGCCCACACAAATGGTGCAGGGCGGTGTTGGCTTGTGGCAAACCCCAACGTCGCGGATGATGCCTGAAGGCGCTCTCAGCATTAACTATACCGATAATAATGAATACCGGTTCTGGTCTGTGAGTATGCAACTGTTTCCGTGGATGGAAGCGACCGCCCGCTATACTGATGTGCGTACCCGCCTGTATAGTCAGGTAGACAGTTTTAGTGGCGATCAAACGCTCAAAGACAAAGGTCTGGACGTTAAATTCAGGCTGTGGGAAGAAAGCTACTATCTGCCAAATATATCACTGGGTTTCAGGGATTTTGGCGGCACGGGCTTTTTCGAGAGTGAGTTTATTAACGCCAGTAAGTCGGTTGGACCGTTCGATTTTCATGTCGGTTTAGGGTGGGGGTATCTGGGCCACCAAAATGACATCACTAATCCCTTCTGTGAAGTGCGAGAAAGCTTCTGTACACGCCCTGAAGGCTTTTCTGGTCGGGGCGGCAAGGTCGATTATCAAAACTTTTTTAAAGGCCCCACGGCTTTCTTTGGCGGTGTTGAGTATCAGACACCATGGCCAAATCTGGCGTTTAAAGCCGAGTTGGAAGGTAACAATTACCAGTATGACCGCGCTGGCCGGTTAGAGCAGGACTCGCGTTGGAATATTGGCGCGGTTTATCGCTGGAATGATTTTGATTTTACGCTCAATTATCAGCGCGGTAATACCATTGGCTTTGGCGTAAGTTATAGCCTCAATATGAACAGTATTACGCAGGTAAAAGTAGATCGTGCGCCGCGTGACATCGTCAACGCCAAACCCAGTGCCGATGTCGCATCAATCAACCGCAAACGCCTGTACAATGATTTGGTGCGCCGGGGAGGCTATTTCATTAACGATACCGTCATTGACGATAAACAGGCCACATTTTATGGCTCCCAAACGTCATACCGTAATGCTGATGAAGCAACACAAAGAGTCGGACGGATTCTTGCCTCAGAACTGCCGGAATCGATAACCGAATATCATATTGTTGAACACCAGGGCAATATTCTGATGCTCGACACGGTAATCGATGCCAAAGCGTTTCGCGAGCACGCCACCTACAGTGTGCCGGAGCCTGATATTGCTTCTACCTATAAACGCGTTGCGCCCACCGATGAACAGGTAGAGGCTTTTGCACCAAACCGCACCTCGGGGGCGTTTTTGTCGTCTAAGTTCTTCTGGACGCAATCGTTCGGTAACCCCGAAGATTTTTATTTATATCAACTTGGTATACTCACTACCGCCGGTTATAAATTTAATCGCCAGTTTGGTGTTTTTGGTAGTGTCAGAACAACATTGCTGGATAACTTCGATAAGTTTAACTACAAAGTCGATAAAGAACGAGCGGTATTGCCAAGGGTAAGAACACAAGTCAGAGAGTACGTGACGCAAGGCACCTTTACGATGGACACTGCTTATGCTGTGTGGACCGACCGATTAGCCGAGGATTGGTATTATCAGGCTTATGGTGGCTACCTTGAAACCATGTTTGGTGGCGTTGGGGGCGAAGTATTGTATCGACCTGTGGATAGTCGCTTTGCGTTTGGCGTCGATGTGAACTACGTTAAGCAGCGCTCATTTGAAGACATGACCCGCTTTTTTGACTACGAGGCCTTTACCGGCTTTGCGACCGCTTATTGGCAACCCGAATTTTTGCCCGATACGCGAATAAAAGTCGCCGCCGGGCAATTTTTAGCAAAAGACCGCGGGGTCAATATTGATTTTGCCAAGCGCTTCGACAGCGGTATTGTTGTGGGCGCATTTGCGTCATTTACCAATGTATCTGCCGAAGAGTATGGCGAAGGAAGTTTCACTAAGGGATTCTACATATCCATACCTTTCGACTTGTTCGTTCTGAAGCCAGCGAAAGGCCGAGGACAATTTCCCTGGGTACCGATTGCCCGGGATGGTGGCCAAATGCTGACCCGTCCATCGCAGTTAATCAGTACCACAGAGCTCAGGTCACCATTTTATGATTAGATCTGTCAATAATGCCGGGGTTGTTTGCTTTATGTACTAATTTTCAGGTTTTTTAGGTTTTAAGTTGAATTAATCTGTAAATTACTGTATAAAATGCGCCCTCTTAATTAAAGGTTAAAACGTCGTCAGACCCGATATGCAAATTGCTGGTGGGACCGATTGGCGAGACAAAATTCGTTGTTCTGGAGACAAATAATGTCAAGAGTATGTCAAGTAACAGGTAAGCGTCCTGCGGTAGGTAACAACCGTTCTCACGCTAGAAACGCGACTCGCCGTCGCTTTTTGCCAAATCTTCAATCTCACCGTTTTTGGGTTGAGAGCGAAAACCGTTTTGTAAAACTGCGTCTGTCTGCAAAAGGCATGCGTATTATCGATAAGAAAGGTATTGATTCTGTATTAACAGATATCCGTGCCCGTGGTGAGAAAATCTAAGGAAGCTTAATCATGCGTGATAAAATTAAATTAGTTTCTTCAGCTGGTACAGGATTCTTCTACACCACTGACAAAAACAAGCGTAACATGCCGGGCAAAATGGAGATCAAAAAGTTTGATCCTGTTGTTCGTAAGCACGTTATGTTTAAAGAGGCCAAAATCAAGTAATAAAACTTGCTTTTGTCTCCACGAAAACCCGGCCATTGCCGGGTTTTTTGCGTGAGCTAAAATTAAACAAAACTAACAACGGATAACCAGACAATGGCCAGAATGTCCAAGCGAGCATTTAACAACGTGGTAATTTTTGCCATGTTAGGCATGATTTTTTTGTTTAATCTTGACCGTTTTGTCCCCGACTCTAAACTGCCTGCCAGTCAGCCGTTACTCCCTGAGGGCGTATACGTGCTGAAAATTGAGCAAGATGCCAGAAAGCTCGAACGAGTGGGGCAGCAGTGGCGATTTGTTGGCTTGAATGAATCGCTGGACTCTTCTCCGGAACAACAAATACAGGCATGGCGAGAAGCCGTTATTCAGGCCGCTAAGCCGCCCAGAGAAGTGTCACAAACAGAGCCACTCTTATCCGTTGTCTGGGTCGCCGGGCAGGCTCAGGGGCTCGTATATGCGTTTGTTGTGCAAAACCAGAATCTATGGGTCAGTGTCGATAACCAATGGTACATCGTCACTAATCAGCGGCTTGACCAATTGTTGCCCTGGCTGCAGGGCGCAGAGGAAATGTAATGCCCGAGTTACCAGAAGTTGAAGTCAGCCGTTTAGGCATTGCGCCTTATCTTCAAGGTGAACACATAACGCAGCTCATTGTTCGTGACAGGCGTTTGCGTTGGCCGGTAGAAGAAGCCCTTAGCGATGCTGTCGGCCAAAAGGTGGTTGCTGTAACTCGCCGCGCCAAGTACTTGCTTATTGAATTACAAAATACCGGGCGAATTATTCTGCATTTGGGCATGTCTGGCAAATTACGAGTGCTTGATGCAGCAGTACCACCGGTAAAGCACGATCATATTGATATTGTATTAGCTTCGGGTAAGTGCTTGCGCTTTAACGACCCGCGTCGCTTTGGTGCTTGCCTGTGGCAGGCGCCGGGTCAGGATATTCCAGCCCAGCTTAGCCACCTGGGGCCAGAACCACTGACGACCGACTTTGCTGCAGATCGGCTGACACGGTTGTCCAGGGGGAAACAGGTTGCGGTAAAAAACTTTATTATGGACAACGCAGTGGTAGTAGGGGTAGGAAATATCTACGCCAATGAAGCATTGTTTATGGCCGGCATTGACCCACGTCGCAAAGCCGGTAACGTGAGCGCTAAACGTTACGAGCGTCTCACCGTGGCAATTAAAGACGTGCTGGCCAAAGCCATACAGCAAGGTGGTACAACACTGAAAGACTTTACCCAAACTGACGGTAACCCGGGTTATTTTAAACAGTCGCTCAATGTCTATGGCCGCGCAGGTAAGCCTTGTATGGTATGTGAAACCCCCATTAAGAGCCTCACCATTGGTCAGCGCAACACCTTTTATTGTCCTCAGTGCCAGCGCTAATAGCAGTCTGAACTGTTAACTGGCGTGCAGCACTCTGTTTAGCGCTGCTTTTACAGCGGGATGACAAAACTGTCCTACATCGCCATGATGCAAGGCCACTTCTTTTACCAGCGTCGATGATATAAAAGAGTTTTCTTCTGATGGGGTAAGAAAAACGCTCTCCAGATCCGGGTTCAGGCGACGATTCATATTGGCCAACTGAAACTCATATTCAAAGTCAGCTACCGCACGTAGTCCACGGATCAGTATGGTGGCGTCCTGCTTTTTAGCAAAATCTGCTAACAGGCCGGAAAAACCGATCACGGTTACATTATCGAGTTTGCGGGTGACCTCCGTGATTAGCGCTACACGTTCATCCAAACTAAAGAGGGGTTGTTTACTGGGGTTAGCCGCGATCCCAACAATAACTTCGTCGAACATGCGCGACGCGCGCTCAATAAGATCAGCATGACCATTAGTAATGGGATCAAAAGTGCCTGGGTATATTGCTCGTGTATGCATAATAAATGGTTATGAATGGAATTAGTCAAACAGTACCTACAATCGGGTCAGGTTGCAATTTTCTGGGGCGTGTTGACCTTTGCTGTGCATTTTTGCAGGTCTGGTGAGCCTAAATCAAAAACACCCAACACAGTATAAATGACGCACTCGCCCTAGGCCCGATAGCCTGCCAACAGACATTGCCAGTGAGTATCGTTAAAATAATAAGTGCTACGAGCCGATTTCTCTTTGTTCAATGAACGCTGCAACCTGGCCAGATTACCGGCTTGCCACTGCTGTCCCTTCTTATAGCCGCATTTATCAAAGTCGATTAGCCAGAATGTGTTGTCGGTATCTATCATGATGTTATGAATATTCAGATCATGGTGATACACCCCATGATTGTGTAACCGGCGTATAAGCGCCCCCATACGCTGCCAGTCTGCCTCTTCCAGATTGCTTTGACAGAGACGTTCATGCACTTCACAGCTATTGGGGATACGTTCCATCAGGATACTTGCTTCGTAACATACACCGTAGTGACTCACTCGTCCCGCTATTCCCCTCGGCACGGGCAGCCCAGCGGCATGCATGGCATTGAGTAGCGACAACTCCCGAAAAGGGCGGCTGCCCGCCAGCCCGGAATACACAAAACGCCGCTCGGCAATGTGGCGCACCAAACCACCACGACAATAATCGCGCAACACCATGGGCACCGGTGTGGCGATTAATACCGCCTGACCACGGCCACTGGTGGCGGTCGTTTGCTGTAACTGATGCCAGTGCGCACTATTAAGCCAGTCCAATGGTGGTAAAGGCATGTCCAGCGCGTCGCACACATCAGGGCAATGCAGCAGTGTATGGCGACCTGTTTGTATGGTCTCAATGGCTTGCAATGATAATTCTCGGTATAAATACTTGTTTAATCTTGCCGATTGTAATCAAATTAGCGAGGTTTATCAGTGTAAGTTGGAAGATTCTTTGTCAGCAGTTACGAAACTCCCTCAAAATTCAAGAATATGTATTCTTAGGCTCTCAGCTATCGGTGACGTCTGTCATGCTGCAGCGCTGGTTAATCGTATTCGCACCACGCGCCCGGATATCCGTATTACCTGGATTATCGGTAAGATTGAATACCAGTTAATGAAAGGCCTTGATGGGGTCGAGTTTGTTATCTACGACAAAAAAACGGGCCGCCAGGGCATGAAGCAAATCCGTGACCAGTTTAAAGCCGTGCGGTTCGACGCCTTATTTGTAATGCAAATTGCCTTGCGGGCGAATTTGTTGTCGCGGGCAATCCGGGCCAAGATAAGATTAGGCTTCGACAAAGCACGCAGTAAGGAAGGTCATAGCTTGTTTATTAATACGCGCATTGCTAAGCAGCAACATCCCCACGTATTAGATGGCTTTATGGCATTTGCTGATGCGGTGGGGATATCGCCGGTAATAGAGCCAGCGTGGACATTGCCACTTAGCGCGCAGGATTACGCCAAAGGCGAAAGTATACTGGCCAGTGAAGGCCGCTACGCGGTCATATCGCCTGCGGCCTCAAAGCCAGAGCGTAACTGGCATGCTGAGGGGTATGCAGCGGTAGCAAGCTACCTGGCAGAGCAAGGCCTGGCGGTTGTGTTATGCGGAGGCCCGGGCGAGCTGGACCGCCAAACCGGCGATGCTATTGTGGCAGCCGGCGCACCGATAACGCATGATTTAATTGGTCAGACGTCACTCAAAGAACTGGCCGGTGTATTAGCCAGTGCCAGCCTGGTCATTGCACCCGATACCGGACCGGCCCACATGGCTACCTGCGTTGGCACTCCGGTTATCGGTCTTTATGCACACTCTAATCCGCGCCGAACCGGGCCATACAATAACCTCGAAAATGTTGTGTCAGCTTACGATTACCACATTCAACAACAGACCGGCAAAGACTGGCAGATGCTGCCATGGGGCACCAGAGCGAAAGGTGAATCGTTAATGGCATCGATAACGCCTGAACAGGTGTTCGCTGAGGTGGATAAAATGCTAACCCCAGAAAATGGTTAATAAAAATACAGTAATTACTTTCAAAAACAGGTTTCCTTTCTATACTTAAGCAATAACCATGTTGTTTAAATACGGCTGCAAAAAAAAGGAACTATGCAGATGTTAACCTTGTTGATGTAGGGCGTTCCGTTGAAACCCGGGTCCCTGAAAGCCATCGTTGCATGCGTTGTTTTATTGTTTGCAAAAGGGGGAGTGGCTGACACCTACTCCACCAACGTTTTGGCTAATTTGTCGGTTGACGTCGAGACACTGTCGCCAGCGCAACTGCGTATGATTTTTGCCGGGCGAACACAATTTTGGCCTGATGGCAGTCGTATTCGCGTTTTTGTTCTTCCTTCCAGTGACCCACTTCATCAGGCATTTTGCCGCACCCAACTCAATGTGTATCCATATCAGTTAGAGCGTATATGGCAGCGCGTTGTGTATTCCGGTCAGGGTATAGCACCACACGTTGTGAGTTCTCCGGAATTACTGATTGAAAATATCGTCAACACGCCTGGTTCGATAGGGTATATGCCAAACAATATAAATAGCCCCAAGGCTAAAAACGTTGCTATTTTAGGGGGCCAGCCATGAAGCAGTTAAGGCTTATCGGTGGCATGCTTGCGTTAGCTATTATGCATAAAGCTAACGCCGGGACGGAAAACGTTACCTGGAATGGGTTTATTGCCCAGGGTATTACCACTTCAACAGACAGTCATTACATAACCGATAGTAACGATATCACGACAGAGCTAACCGAGGCCGGGGTCAATGCGACTTATACCTTGAACTCGTCGTTAAGCGTAGCGGGTCAATTGGTTTATCTGGACGGCGGCAATCGTTTTAGTCAGGGCTCGCGCGTCGACTATCTGTTTGTTGACTGGCGAGTGAGCCAAATGTTCGATTGGCAACTTAACGTTCATATAGGGCGCTATAAAAACCGCCATTGGCTGTATTCCGCCACCCAGGATGTGCCCCAAACCCGGCCTTCTATTACACTACCCCAATCTATTTATTACGACGGTAATCGGGATGTGGCACTGAGCAGCGATGGAATAGCCATTCAGAGTGTTTCATCAGGCAACACAGGCACCTGGGAAGTACGCTGGAGCTATGGTCGCTCACCGATTGGTAAAGATGACTCGAAAAAGCTTTTAAGTCCGCAAGTGCAGGGGCGAGTCAAACAGGACTTCGTACATCAGTTCAGTACCTACTGGCGGCCAGATTCAACGCAGTTACAGCTCGGTGTGTCGTTGCTGCAATCTGAGTTTACTTATCAACCGGCGAAGCAAGATATATTGCTCAACGGGGGCTCGATGATTGACCGCATAACCCTGGCCGCACGCTACGACAGTGAAAACTGGGAATTGAGCATGGAACTATTGCGCGACCGGTTAATTTATCAGGGCACGTTTGCCAACGGGTTAGGTCTGGATGTCGATAAAACCGGCGAAGGCGGCTACATACAATGGCGTTATTTTTTGCAGCACAATTTAACCGCATTGGTAAGAATAGACACCTACGATGTTGATCGGCAGGATCGCAAAGGCAAGCTATTAGAGCAAAGCCCTTTTGGAAAAATACCGGCGCACTATGGCTACATGGACGAAATTACTCTGGGCCTGAGCTTTGATATTACCAGTCAGGTTAGAATAAGCGGCGAATATTCGCGGGTACGCGGCGCTGGCCGCATTGCAACAGTGCTGTTTCCGGATTCATTAATATATGCTCAACCGTACTGGAGTAACTGGTCGTTGCAGCTAATGTATTGGTTTTAGTCGTGAGCAAGACAGTTTCGCTGCGCTACAAAGTGCTGGTTATCCTGTTGATAGCCGTAATGAGCGTGTGTTCTCTGGTTGTTGGCTTGTTGCTCTATCAGGCCGCAAAACAGGAGCAGCAGCTCAATCAGGCTTTATTGTCGCGTGATGTTACCCGTTATCACCAAATATCTTCTTTACTCAGTGAACGGCTATCGGTGTGGGTAGAGAGCTTAAAATACATAAATGAAAGCGCTGTTGATACGCAAACAGAGCTGGTAGATACATTGCAGCGTTCAATGGATTTTTTATTGCTGCAATGGGATGTTAACAACGTTTGGGTACTAAATGCTCAACAAGAGGTTGTTTACCGTCAGGGAGAGATTCTGCCAGACGATGTAAAGCCAATGGTGGCGAAAACGTTGCAGGAAGCGCGGCCGGTAAATGGCTTACATTGTTTTAATCTGTGCAAGCAGATCAGCAGTATTCCTGTGCTGACCAATGCGCAAACTGCCAGTGTCGTGGTCATGAGCACCTCAGTGCAGGAATTGCTCGCATTGTTGAGTGAAACCACTCATGCTGAACTGGCGATGGTGAAAGAAGTACCCAATACCGTTTCTAAACAAAACCGCTATTACCTGAACAGTATGTTAAACGAGTCGCAACAGCGGTTTATGTCTGACGTGCTGCAGGCTATTCCGTCTGACGCCAGCCAACACACACTGGTTTCAACGGGCGTTGAAGTCAGCGTTAATAACAACGCTTACCTGGTAACCTTTGTGCCCCTCTACGCTGACTTATCGAAAGGTTACTACCTGTTATTTGTTCACGATATCGATGAGCGTAAGCAGGCGTACCGCACGCAAAACCTGACCATCTTTTTGGGCGGCCTTGGCCTGGTTGTTACCTTTTTAACGAGTATCTTTTTGCTGCTCAGACGCTATGCATTTAAGCTTACGGTGTTATCTAACATGCTCCCCCTGCTGGCGCAGCAACGCTTTAATGAGTTTAAAGCAGCCCAGGAAAACAGCTTTAACCGAAATATCTGGCTCCGCGATGAACTCGATACCCTAGGGGAGGCCGCAATTGAGCTCGCCGAGAGGCTTGAAACGCTGGATCAGCAAGCCACAGCAAATACGGCAAAACTCGAAAAAATGGCCATGTTCGACAATCTCACCGGCTTACCCAACCGCAGTATGATGATGTTTCAAATCAATAAGCAACTGGCCGCGATGCAGCGGCAGCAGTCAGGCATGGCGCTGTTGTTTATTGATTTAGACAACTTTAAAAAAGTTAACGACAGCCACGGCCATCACTTTGGTGATGAGGTGGTAAAGCTGGCCAGCGAACGACTCTCCGGTGTGATCCGTGAGAATGACAACATCGCCCGTTTTGGCGGTGACGAATTTGTAGTGATTGTCACCGATCTGGATCACGAAGAGCAAGTGAGTGCGGTGGCCGAAAAGCTAATCAGCCAGTTTATTGAGCCTATGAACATTGGCGAATATACTTTTTACATCAGTATTAGCATTGGTATCGCCTACACAGAAAACGCCAAGTCCAGCACCTTAGAACTCATGCGCCATGCGGATACCGCGATGTATGAAGCCAAACTGTCACCCGGTTCCGGCTACTGTTTCTTCCATGCCTCAATGAACCAGAAAGTGGTTAAACAGGTGGAGTTAGAAACAGCGGCGCGTGTTGCATTGCAAAAACAACAGTTTTTCTTAATGCTGCAACCGCAAATAGAGCTGGCTACACAGCGCCTGATTGGCTTTGAAGCGCTGCTACGCTGGCGTCACCCGGAGCGTGGCATGGTGCCGCCGGGCGACTTTTTACCCATGTTGGAAAACTCAGCCATGATGCCAGAAATCGACTTCTGGGTACTGGAACGGGCAATCGGTTTACTGGCAAACCTGAACGAGCGGGGGTACCGGGACGTGAAGATGGCAATAAATCTCTCAGCTGCACAGTTTGCCAATTCAGCCCTCAAGCCTTACCTGATACAGTTAATTGAACACTATCAGGTGGATCCCAAAAATATCGAGCTTGAACTCACCGAAACCGAATTAGTGGCCGACATCGAAAGAGCAATCGAAGTAATCCATGAGGTGAGGGCATTAGGGTGTTTAATTGCCGTTGACGACTTTGGGACCGGGTATTCGTCGCTGAGCTATTTGCGTATGATCCCCAGCGATATAATTAAGATTGATCGTTCTTTTATCGCCGGTATGTTAGAAACAGACAGCGACCGCAACATCGTGCAGTCGACCATTTCGATGGTGCATAACATGGGGTTTGAAGTGGTCGGCGAGGGCATAGAACAAGCCGAACAAATGGCAGAGCTGGTGGCAATGGGGTGTCGTTTTGGTCAGGGTTACTTTATTAGCCGGCCTATAGATGAGAACAGCCTGTGGGAAGTTGTCGAGGCACGGGTAACAAACGGTTGCTGGCAAATTCAGTAACAACGCTCCAGGCTAAATGTCATCGTCTTTAAATGTTTACACACATCATAGAATGAAACGTTTGCAGGCCGAAGAAGTCATAGGTATTAAACCGTCCTGTTAGGTACAATACACCACTTTGAATCGGCTTGGAGCGCTCACATGTCAGCATCTTTTATTTCTCATCTTGAACAACAACTTAACGCCACGCGTGAAGACGGGTTGTACAAGGTTGAGCGGATTATCACTACTCAGCAACAGGCCGATATTGCCACCGAAAGTGGTGAGCAGGTAGTAAACTTTTGTGCCAATAACTATCTTGGCCTGGCCAATCACCCGGATTTGATCGAAGCCGCTAAACAGGGGCTCGACTCACACGGCTTTGGTATGGCATCGGTGCGTTTTATTTGTGGTACCCAGGACATTCATAAGGCCTTAGAAGCAAAAATCAGTGCGTTTTTGAAAACTGAAGATACCATTTTGTACCCCTCTTGTTTTGATGCCAACGGTGGCTTATTTGAAACGCTGCTGGGGCCTGAAGATGCCATTGTTTCTGATGCGTTAAACCACGCCAGTATTATCGATGGCGTGCGATTGAGTAAAGCTAAGCGGTATCGCTATGCCAACAATGATATGGCAGCGCTTGAAGCACAACTAAAGCAAGCCCGTGAAGACGGGGCACGCTTTATTATTATTGCCACCGATGGCGTGTTTTCGATGGATGGGATTATTGCCAATTTAAAAGGCGTATGCGACCTGGCCGATCAGTACGATGCCATGGTAATGGTTGATGACTGTCACGCTACCGGGTTTTTAGGCGAAGAAGGCCGTGGCAGTCACGAATACTGTGACGTGCTGGGCCGGGTAGATCTGATTACCGGCACGCTTGGTAAAGCATTAGGCGGAGCCTCTGGCGGCTATACCTCAGGAAGTAAAGCCGCTGTGGAATGGTTGCGCCAGCGCTCGCGTCCGTATTTGTTTTCTAATTCGGTCGCGCCACCAATTGTCGCGGCATCGCTAAAAGTCTTCGACATGATGGCCGATGGTCACGAACTACGCGCCCAGCTATGGCGCAACGCCGCGCATTTTCGCCAACGCATGAGCGACGCAGGTTTCACCCTGGCGGGTAAAGATCACGCCATTATCCCGGTGATGCTCGGTGACGCCAAACTGGCCAATGATATGGCCGATAAACTGTTGCAAAAAGGCATTTACGTCATTGGCTTTTCCTATCCGGTGGTGCCCAAAGGGCAGGCCCGTATACGTACGCAAATGTCCGCAGGGCATACCATTGAGCACGTCGACAAAGCGGTAGATGCGTTTATTGAGGTAGGGCGTGAACTGGGAGTGATTGCATGAAGTCACTGGTAAAACAGCATCGTGAGCCAGGCATTTGGTTGTTAGATACCGATAAGCCGGTGATGGGTCACAATGACTTACTGATCAAAATTCGTAAAACCGCTATTTGTGGTACCGATATGCACATTTATCAGTGGGATGACTGGGCGCAGCAAACTATTCCGGTACCCATGGTGGTTGGCCACGAATACGTGGGCGAAGTGGTTGATATGGGTCAGGAAGTACAAGGCTTTGCGGTGGGCGACCGGGTATCTGGTGAAGGCCATATTACCTGTGGTCATTGCCGTAATTGCCGTGCCGGACGACGTCATCTTTGCCGCAATACGGAAGGTGTGGGTGTTAACCGCGCTGGTGCATTTGCCGAATACCTGGTGATCCCGGCTTTTAACGCGTTTAAAATACCGGCAAATATTTCAGATGACCTTGCCGCGGTGTTCGACCCCTTCGGCAATGCGGTACATACCGCGTTGTCCTTCGACTTAGTGGGTGAGGACGTGTTAATTACCGGCGCCGGGCCTATCGGTATTATGGCCGCGGCGGTTGCCCGCCATGTGGGCGCGAGACACGTTGTGATTACCGACGTTAATCCGTATCGTTTAGCGCTGGCCGAAAAAATGGGTGTTTCGCGCGCCGTTAACGTGGCCAGCGAATCGCTTAAGGACGTGATGCAATCATTGGGCATGACCGAAGGCTTTGATATTGGGCTAGAAATGTCTGGAGTGCCTACGGCGTTTCGCGATATGCTCAACAATATGAATAACGGCGGTAAAGTAGCAATGCTCGGTATACCGCCGCAAGACGTTGCCATCGACTGGAATCAGGTGATCTTCAAAGGGCTGGTGATCAAAGGGATCTACGGTCGCGAAATGTTTGAAACCTGGTACAAGATGGCAAGTCTGATACAGAGTGGCCTGGACATATCGCCTATCATTACCCACGAGTTTGCAGTTGAAGATTTTCAGCAGGGCTTTGACGTAATGGGATCAGGCAAGTCAGGTAAAGTTATACTCAACTGGCAGCAATAATTTTATGCAACCTTTCCAACACATTTCAATTGCCGATGTCGCTTCACAACAAAGCGATGTGGTGATTGCAGACATCCGCGACAGCGGCTCTTATACCGCTGCGCATATTGAAGGTGCGGTGAATCTGTCTAATGACAACCTCGGCGAATTTCTAAAGGACACCCCTAAAGAGCAGCCGGTTGTAGTGGTGTGTTATCACGGCGTTAGTAGTCAGCAGGCAGCGCAATTTTTAACAGAACAAGGCTTTCAAACCGTGTACAGCATGGATGGTGGCTTTGAGGGCTGGCGTGTTAGTCAGCCGGTGGTAAGCGGCCAATAGTGTCTACTCCTCTTATTGCCATTAGTGAGCTTCGCTATGCAGACTCATTAGCCAGCTATCTTAAGTCTCAGCGCATTGACGTAAGTATAAAAAATGCGCCTGATGAGGCGCAGTATATCGTTTTGCTAAATGATGAATCGAAATACGAGCAGGCGCTGGAAATTTGTCAGGCATTTGTTGATGCCCCCAACGATCCCAAATACCAGCAAGCAGCCTGGCAACATTCTGATCGCACCGATGTGCCGGTTACCTCTACCGAACGCGGTGACAGCGTAAAACGCTGGCTAATTGCATTGCGCCGCGCACCGTTTACCGGCTTAATACTTATTCTCTGTACGCTTATTTTTGCGGCATCGCTGCTGGGTTTGTTTCAACCCGTTGCGGCGCTGTTAATGATCATGCCGCTGGATACGCTCATGCAGAATCACCAGTGGTGGCGGTTGCTTGGGCCTGCACTGATCCATTTTAGTGTGCTGCACTTTGTGTTTAATTTACTCTGGTGGGGCATGCTCGGCTCGCAGGTAGAGCGACAACTGGGCAGTAGCTTTTTGCTCATTTTGTTTGTGGTCACTGCGCTGGTCAGTAATTTAGCTCAGTTGCTCACGGCGGGCCCCAATTTTGGCGGATTATCTGGTGTGGTTTACGGCCTGGTTGGGTTTGTATGGATTGCCGGTTGGTTGCGGCCCAAGTGGGGACTTTACCTGCCTAAAGCCATTGTTGGCTTTATGTTGGTGTGGTTAGTATTGGGCTATGCCGATGTGTTGTGGGTGAACATGGCTAATGCAGCGCATACAGCGGGTTTACTGGCCGGTTGTGTTATCGCCTGGTTGCTGACTCTGGGAGCCGGTAAAAGCGCCGATTAGGCGTTGTGCAAATATTTAGTGAAGATAACGTTTTTAATCACTTTAGCGCCGGTTTCTTTTTGCATGTGATCCTGCAGTGCTGCCAGAATTGCCCGGCGAATATCTTCACGTCCGGTCAGCGACTTCACTTTTTCCTCTGGTTGCTGACCAAATATTTCGATAGCGGTAGCACGCAGCAGCGGCATATGGTGTTCAACCAATTCGAGTTGATCGACATCTGACACCATGAGTTCAACCATTACCCTGACATAGCCCAGACGGGTGGCGCTCTGCCCTAAATAATTGGTGACAATCTCAGGCTCTATGCCGATATAAGCATACGACGTTTGTTCTTGTGCTGTGGCTGAAGACAAGTGCAGCGAAGCGCTCAGCAACATCACCAACAAAAGTAATTGCTTCATTAATGGACCCAGTAATTAGTATTTATTTAAATGTTAGTCGAGTGGAGTATAGCGCACAACTCAATTTAGATTAAACATTCGTAGTAACTTAATGCCCATGGAATGTGAGCCGCTTATTTTCGCTGTGTTGTGGAATAGCTAAGGCCAATGCTAAACTTGCCGCGATCAATTTGCACCTGTGGAATACTATGGCGTTGTCCCGACACAATTTTTCTCATTATGCCAGACTTATGCGGCTGGACAGGCCCATTGGCATTTATTTATTGTTGTGGCCAACCTTGTGGGCGCTGATGCTCGC
>JABXHM010000012.1 GCA_013373625.1 Alteromonadaceae bacterium
CAGCCTGGAACGGGTGAACGCCCAGCGAACGCAATGCCTCGGCGCCCATTTCTAACGCCGAATGGTAGGTTTCTGAAATAATGTAATCGGCACCTGCCTGGCGTAAACGGTAACCGTGACCACGGTCAAACGCCCGCACCAGTACCTTTAGGTGGGGGTGGGCATGTTTGGCAAACTTAACCATATCAATGGCCGTTTCCCGATCGTCAATGGCAATAACCATTAAGTTTGCCTCGGCTATGCCGGCAGTATCGAGCATGGCAGGTTTTGACGCATCGCCAAAGTAGGCTTTAGTGCCGATCCGGCGCATTAGGTCAACCTGAGCCGCACGAATATCGAGGATCACCGTAGTAATGTCGTTGGCAACCAGCAGGCGATTTACAATTTGCCCAAAGCGGCCAATGCCGGCAATGACGACATTGCCTTTGTGCTCTACGTTGTCGGGCTTGCGGCGAGTTGAGCCATGCATATAGCGGGGCATAATAACCTTATCAAATACAATAAACAGCCCCGGGGTGAGGAACATTGACAGCGCTACGACTAACTGCAAAATAGCGATTAGATCGGTAGGTAATACAGTGTTTTGGCTAGCAAAACTGATCAGTACAAAACCAAATTCACCGGCCTGGGCAAGGCTTAATGTTAGTAACCAGCGATTGCTTCCGGTAAGACCAAATAACAGGGCAACGGCGAGCAACACCAACGCCTTTAAGAGCATGACAGCGAGAGTAACAATAATGATCAGACTGGCATTGTTCAGGAGTATGTCAAATTGAATTCCTGCCCCCACCGTAATAAAAAACAAGCCCAATAATAAACCTTTAAAAGGCTCTATATTGGCTTTAAGCTCGTGTCGGAACTCACTGTTGGCGAGCACCACGCCGGCTAAAAAAGCGCCCAGTGCAGGTGATAAGCCCACCATACCCATTAGCGCGGCAATGCCAATCACCAGCATAAGTGCCGTAGCAGTAAAGATTTCCCGTAGTCCGGAGGCGGCAACAAACCTGAAGAGCGGCCGACTCAGGTAATGACCGCCAATTGTCACAAAAGCAATCGAGCCCATGATGACCATGGCGTACAACCAGCCGGGAAGATTACTGATAACATCTTCGCTGCCATGTTGTGCATTGCCTGTTTGCGCCAACGCTGTTTCTGTCATGTCGGGCAGCGCCAGCAGCGGGATAAGGGCTAACATGGGGATGACCGCAATATCCTGAAAAAGCAGCACCGAGAAGGCACTCTTAGCGCCTTCGGTTTGCTGCAGACCTTTTTCCTGGAAGGTCTGCAGCACAATTGCGGTAGACGACAAACCAAAAATTAACCCTACGGTGAGCGCAACAGTCCAGTCTAATCCGCAGGCGAGGGCAATACCAAAAATCGCCGCGACGGTAAGAACCAGTTGCACGCCACCTAATCCAAGCAGGCGCATTTTCATGTTCCACAGGGTTTGTGGTTCGAGTTCCATGCCAACTAAAAACAGCATCATCACCACACCAAATTCAGCAAAATGCTGAATGGCCGTGGTTTCTTCTCCTACTAAACCCAACAACGGGCCAATGATTAATCCGGCGATCAGATAACCAAGTACGGATCCCAGCCCCAGTCGTTTGGCAATGGGTACGGTAACTACCGCCGCCAGTAAATACACGAAGGCTTGTAAAAAGTAACCGGTCATAGGGGATTGTCCGCTTCGGTAAAATACGCCGTAAGGTTGTCGAGCCGGGCGGCGCGCTGAATATCTACCTTGCCATCGGCCAGGCTATCTAATAGTTGTGACCATAGCGCAGTATGCCGGGTGACGCGGTGTTCTTCTTTGGCGGTACGGGAGCCAAACAGAGCAAAAGGCGCTAAGTAAACCATGCGGGTAATATCTGCCATTTGCTCCAAGGGTTGTAACAGCTCACGCAACGTAAAGTGATTAAATCCATCACTTTGAAAGGCTTCTTCGCGTCCCCCGGCTGAGAGCGCGCAGAAAAAGCGTTTGCCCGCTAAAGCGGTGCCGGTTTTGCCATAAGCAAAGCCGTATTCGAGCACCAGATCCTGCCATTCTTTCAGTATTGAGGGGGTTGAATACCAGTACATCGGAAACTGAAAAATAATAATGTCGTGAGCCAGCAGACGTGCCTGTTCTTTGCCAATATTAATATTAAAGTCAGGGTATTCGGCATACAAGTCTATGGCGGTTACGGCGTGATGCTGGCGCGCCACGGAGAACATAGCGACGTTAACTTCAGACTGGGCCTGCGACGGGTGAGCAAACAGCACCAGTATTTTGTAATGAGGGTCTTCAGGTTGCTCTGTCGGCATGTATTTGTTCCGAAAGGTTAATCGATAAGGGTTACTTTATAGGCGCGTGAACATTATTCAAGGCCATCGTTTTATTGCGCAGCAACAGCACGTAAACGCGCAGTAACGGCCAGGTTGATGGGTAGTCTGACACACACTGTTGTTAATTTCGTCAATAAAATGCAAGCGCCGCTGATGTATTTGGTTAATTGCACGTTGCACTGGAAAATTTGCTTGCCAATAAGTGGGTTAGTGCCACCCCCTGCGTAGCACAAGCGGGCCTGCATAGCGTATAATCACGGCTTGATCGGGTTCACATATTCAGTACCGTCGCTATTAGGGCAGTGATTATGTGGCAACCATGTCCGAAGATGACTTCGGGTATGATTTAAAGGAAGTTTATGTCTGCACCACTATACAATCAGAACACGTCTGTCTGGGCCATTTTAGTGATGGCACTTGGCACATTTGTGCTCGGACTCA
Organism: Alteromonadaceae bacterium; assembly: GCA_013373625.1. GTDB lineage: Bacteria > Pseudomonadota > Gammaproteobacteria > Enterobacterales > Alteromonadaceae > Alteromonas. The sequence goes on from JABXHM010000012.1 coordinate 2,770, forward strand.
CTGAGTTCTCGTCGATGTCAATGCTGCCGCTGATTGCCGAGACGTATAATGTCACACCGGCCATGGCTGGTAACGTCATTAGTGGTTATGCCATTGGTGTTGTGATTGGTGCGCCGTTGTTTATGCTGCTGACGAATAAAACCAACCGCCGCACCTCATTGATGTTGTTTGTTGTGATGATGTTTGTCGCCAACACCTTGAGTGCCATCGCATCAAGTTTGCCAGAGCTTGTGTTTTACCGGGTGTTGTCGGGGCTACCTCACGGCGCTTATTTTGGTACGGCACTGCTGGTTGCGGCAAATATGGCTCCTCAAGGGAAGCGCGCCAGCTACATGGCCAAAGTGTTTGCAGGGCTGACCATCGCGACCATAGTAGGGGTGCCTATGGCCACACTGATTGGTCAGAATATGAGCTGGCGAGTGTGCATGGCCATTGTTGCCGTACTGGCGCTGATGACTATGGTATTGATCTATTATCTGGTGCCGAGCAGCCCGGTAACCAAACCGACCCGTCTGAAAGAAGAATTTGGTGTACTCAAGAATAAACTGGTGTGGTCAATCTCCGGGATTATTTTTGTTGGATTTGGTGGTGTATTTTGTATTTATACCTACCTTGCCGACACCATATTAACGGTAACCAAAACCCCTGAAGTCACCATTTCGGTTGCCATGATGATGTTTGGTATCGGCACCACTATTGGCAACTGGTTCATCAGTAAAATGGCCGACCATTCGCCAATCAGTACAACCGGTATTGCTCTATTGTGTAGTGTGGGAATTGCCGTCATGTACGTGTTTGCCGCCACGAATATCTGGTGGCTGTATATAACGGTGTTTTTGCTCGGTGCCAGTGTCGGTATTGCGGCGGTAATTCAGTCGATGTTACTGGATGTCTCGCCCACTGGCCACGCTATGATCGGTGCCTTGGTGCAATGCGCGTTTAATACTGCCAATGCTATTGGTCCTATGGTTGGTGGTGCCATGCTGGCATCCGGTGCGAGCTTTAACCAAACCGGCTATGCCGCAGCGTTCCTGTTTTTAGGCGGTCTTCTGATGTGGGCGTTAAGTTGTTTTCAAATGCGTAAACGCAACTTGCTTGCAGCAGTGAGCCAGGCATAACCATCTAGATCTTGTTGATAGACCAAATGGCCGGTTTTGGGGGGCAGTAATAAATGTAACAAAAACCTTTGACCGGCTCTCGTTTCATGAAATTCTCTCTTGCATCAATATCTTATTCGCGGCATGCTAAAACTGCTTCAGGACACCTCATTTTGCTCATGTAAGTAACCAGGCTATGCCTGTAGGTTGGTTCTTAATGTGCGGGCCGGTACTGGCCATATTTTTGGATTTCAAACATGAACCTTGTAGCAGCAGAGCTAAAACAACGCTCATTCTTCTGGATACGTGTCACGGTAGCCGTTTGTCTGGCGCTGATTGTTAGTGCCTGTAACAGTCCTTCTGAACCTAAACATCCTTTATCTGATATTAAGCAAAAACCGGCCACCGAAATTCGCTGGGATACTTACGGTGTGCCGCACATATATGGCGAGCGTGCGGTTGATGTGTTTTATGGATTTGGCTGGGCGCAGGCTAAAAGTCAGGGCGATATTGTATTGCGCTTGTATGGCCAGGCCAGGGCAAAGGGCGCACAATACTGGGGGCCCGAGTACGAAGCGACCGATAAGTGGCTATTGGGTAATGATGTTCCCAGCCGTGGTAAACAGTGGTATTTTGCCCAATCTGACAGTTTTAAAGCTAATCTGGATGCCTTTGCGCAAGGTATTAACGATTACGCCGCACAGCACAGTGATACTCTTACCCCCGAAGTTCTGAAAGTGTTGCCAGTGACCGGGGCTGATGTCGTTACCCACGCCCATCGCTTAATGAATTTTATTTACGTAGCCTCGCCGTCGCGGGTGATAGGTAACCGGGCACCGCCTTTAAAAGCAGGGTCTAACACCTATGCTGTGGCACCCGCCAAATCAACAAGCGGTAACACTCTGTTATTGCAAAATCCCCATTTACCCTGGGCCACCGGATTTTTTACCTATTATGAAGCGCATTTAAGTGGCCCCGATTTTGAAATGTATGGCGCTACCCAGGTGGGTTTGCCGGTAATCAGGTTTGCGTTTAACCAGCGTATGGGGATTTCTAATACGGTTAACCGGATACCGGGGGCAACCATTTACCACCTCACGTTGAAAGATCAAGGCTATGTGTTCGACGGTGAGGTGCAGCCTTTTGAACGTACTGAAAAGACCTATCAGGTATTAGAACCGGATGGCAGTTTACTCACCAGAACACTGGTTGTGCGTAAATCAGTACATGGTGCGGTATTTGAGCGAGAAGATGGCGAAACCGTGGCGCTGCGGGTTGCGGGGCTGGACCGTCCGGGTATGCTCCAGCAGTATTTCGATATGTTAAAGGCCAACAGCTTTGCAGAATTTACCACCATCATGAAACGCCTGCAGGTGCCAACCTTTAATATTACCTATGCAGATAAAGAAGGAAATATTCAGTATTTGTATAACGGCATTTTACCCAAGCATGAGTCGGGCGATCTGGCTTTCTGGACGGGGCTTGTGCCTGGCGACCGTTCTGAATATGTGTGGAAGGATGTGCACGATTACGATGACCTGCCAAAAGTGATTAACCCGGCAAGTGGTTTTGTACAAAACGCCAATGACCCACCCTGGTTAGCCACGTATCCGGCGACCTACCGGTATGACGACTTCCCACCCTACGTGGCGGTGCCAGGGCCCATGTCGTTTAGAGCGCAGAATGCGGTAAAAATGCTCGCCGAGCGAGACAAGCTAAGTTTTGCTGAATTCGAAGCAGTAAAAATATCTACTTATGCGTTAATGACTGAGCGGGTGCTGGACGATTTACTCAGTGCGGCCAGGACCAGTAACGACAAATTAGTGCAGCAAGCAGTTGCTGTGCTGAGTGGCTGGAATCGACATTTTGATGAAGATAACCGTGCTGGCATCTTATTCGAAAACTGGGCCGAGGCTTTTACCGGCCCTCGTTCTGGTTTCGCCGGTCAGAACAATTACGCCGTACCCTGGCAGGCAGAGGCGCCTTTAAGTACGCCTTCTGGACTGAAAGATCCAGACGCTGCGGTGGCAATGCTTAAAACTGCAGCGCAGAAAACTCTCGATACCTATGGCCGCATTGATCCTCGATTTGGGGATGTCTCACGGTTCATTATTCGCGATAAAAATGTGGCTGGCCATGGCGGCTATGGCAACCTGGGAGCGTTTAATGTGATTACCTGGTGGGATCCGGACGGCGACGGCATCCGCGAGCCAAGACATGGTGAAACCTGGGTATCGATGGTGGAGTTTTCCTCCCCCATCAAAGCAAAAGGGATTATGGCCTATGGTAATTCCCGACAGGTTGGTAGCAAACATTATTCAGACCAACTGGAATTACTGGCTAACGATGAGTACCGCACGCTGTGGCTGCAACGCAGTGAAGTGGAAGCCAATACGGTGGAAGTAGAGAGTCTGAACCTGTCGCAGTCTAACTAGTCTGCTGACCCTGTTTTTAACGTTAATAGGGTGTGCTGCATGCCTATGCAGCACACCGGTGTTGTATTTAATACAGCAAGTTAGTTTTAAGTTGCTGAATTTGTGCGTCACTGACGCCCAGTTCTTCGCGAATGAAGGCATCAATTGAGCCGGATTGGGCAATCATTTCATCAAACGCAGCGTTCAGGTAACTCTCCCGTGTGCCCATTAGTGCACCGATGGCAGGCTTTGGCAGCCTGGCGAACATCGCCATAGCCGGATCCTGTTCTTTGGAAGCATCCTGTTTACCCATCAGATCTTCCGGGCGCAGGATTTGCTCAGATAACACGTAGTCGGCCATGATCACTTCTTTTTCTACACCCAGTGCATGCAATATAAGAGCAGCAGCCACACCGGTGCGATCCTTACCGGCAGTACAATGAAACAGCAGGGGCGTGTCATTTGATGCCAGTTCAGCAAACATGGCTTTATAGTGAGGCTTTTGCTGGTTTAACAGGCCAGGGTACATCGACGCCATAGCGTGCTCCATATCCTGCTCTGATACCCGCCCGGCCATGATCATTTCTTTAAAGGCCGCACCGTCAAATTCCAGTTGGTAATCCCAGGTCATATGGTTTATGTCACCAGCCTGCCATTGTGTTTGCTCGTTGTCGCGTTCGCTGTTGCCCCGAAAGTCAACCACGGTTTGTATCGCTAATTCTTCAAGCAGAGCATAATCTTGTGCCTTGAGGTTATGCAGCGCTCCGGAGCGATACAGTTTACCCCACTTAACCGTTTTTCCTTCACGGGTTTCATAACCACCTAAATCGCGAAAGTTACGGCCACCTTCGAGGTTTAATAAACGTGAACGCGTCACGGCTTGCTCTCCATCCTGTTCGGTAAAAGTAAATGTATAGCGGTCCTGCTTGGGCGCTTGCCATTCAATAGTCTTGATTGTATTGCCAAGCTGCTCACCGACAACAATACTGGTTGAGCTATTGAGCTCTCCGCTTGCCACAATGCTGACGGGCTTTTCGGCATGCCAGCTTAGCGTATACAAGCGACTGTCGCGGTCTAATTCGGCACGGACATCCAGGGCAATGGCATTGAAACTAAGGGTGGTTAACCCTGCGACCAAGGGCATAAAAATATTCAGTTGTTTCATTGATACAGGCTCCATAATTGCCGCCAGCATCTTTCGGTTTGCGCGTCACAGACTGCTCTGAACACGCGCACCAAGGATGGCGGCAGTGGTTAATTAACAATTAGTAGTTAAGGCGCAAGCCAAGTAAAAAACGGCGGCCATAACTTTCAGACTGATTCACTGTGCCATTGCCGGCGTAACGTAAGTCTGTTTCATCGGTGAGGTTATTGGCATTGAAATATACCGTTGCCGATACCGGACCCGAAACTGACTCTGGTAAGGTGTATTGCAGGTTAAAGTCAACCCGGCTTTGTTCACCCCAATACTCGGTAGGATCCTCAATAGGTGAAATCCATTCGTCGCGATACTGGTAGTTGAGGCGAGCCGAGATGCCATAGCTTTCATAAAATACTGAGGCGTTGTAGATGAGGTCAGAAGTACCCGGCAAATCAAGCGTGTCGTTGTTAATGGTGGTAAATTCTGAACTGACAAAAGTCGCGTTTGCACTGATTCCCCAACCGGTTAAGACCGGAACAAAATCATCGGCAACGCCGGTAAAGTTGAGTTCAAGGCCAGCGACTTGTCCGTCAGAGCCATTGACCGGACCAGACAGCTCCCAGGTTTCGCCTGGTTGTCCGCCGTACACGCCGCCATCGACATTTTTGATATCGGTGTAAATAACATTGTCGACGAAACGGGAAAATACCGATGCCGATACCAGGCTTCCCGGTGCAAAATAGTATTCGAGTGTGGCATCCAGCCCATATGATTCCTCAGCCTCCAGCGAGGGGTTACCTCCGGAAACGGTTTTGGGGGTGGCGGTGGGGTTAACAGTGGCGGCGGCCCGCCACTCCTGGTAAGTCGGACGGTTTACACCGCTTGAGAAAGAGATCCGGGCAATGGTGTTATCGGTAATGTTGTAGTTAATGTGTGCACTGGGCAGGACGTTAGTAAAGCTGTCCTGATAGTTGACAGGCGTCTGGTCACCGGTTTCATCGTCGATAAGCGTACCAACAGAGCTATAGTCGGTTTGTTCAACGCGCACACCATACACAATGTTACCCCAGTTGAAGCGTGATACCATCATGGCGTAAATCGCTGTGATATCTTCTTCAATATGAGTCCGTTGGTCTGCAGATGCAGCCGGGAACAGTTCAGCACCAGTGGCTTCCCAGTCCTTTCTTAACCGGGCGTTGTCCCAGTACCTGGCATTGATACTGTTGGAAGTATTTGACTCCCAGGGGTCATCTGTCAGATAACTGTTTACATCCAGTGCCACACCGCCCAACGCAGGAATAAACGCCAGTAAGTCAAACTCCACAATGTTTTCGCCGTTGGCGGTTCGCTGGTTATATTCAGCACCGGCGGTAAAGGTCGAAGGTAAACCTAAAAAGGCCATATCTTTGGTGGCATCAAGTTTAATTTTGTCAGCATCCACATTCAGTGGTGTGGCAATCTTGTATGCATAGGTAGACGTTGGTCCGAATACTATATCGTCGACCGGTGTGGCAGAGGTAATAATAGGATCTTCGATATCCGTAAGATCGGCATTGATCAGGTGAATATCGGCAGCATAACCGTTCAGAAAGTCGAGCCCGGATTGATAAATAATGGGCAATTGGGTTGAAAACTCGGTTTCCGTAACATTGTAGCGCAGGGCAATATCCCAGCCGCCCGCTAAAAAGTCGCTGCCGAAGGTAACGGTTTGGGTGGAGTTACTGTACTGACCATCCTGCAATAAACGATCAATATAAACCGGTGCGTTTTCAACCACTGGTCCCACCGGTGAAGTGGCAAAGTTAAACACGTACTGACTGCGTTGTTCATAATCATTAAATTCAGAATACAGACCAGATACAAAAAAGCGACTCCCGGTATCAGTGCGGTATTCTATGCGACCCCCATAAGCGTTGTCTTCGCGGGTAACTTTATAACTACGCATATCAATACTGTTGATCGCGCCATTCGCCTCTAAATCGTACTCGCGGTTATCGGTAATTTGCTCACGGCTGTTTTTTGAGTAAAACCCCATGATGCCAAAATGGTCATTAGAATATGACAGGCGCGAGGCAAATTTTTCAATGTCACCATCACCGAGTTGCTGGCGACCCAAACCGACATCGATGTCCGCTGCAAAGCCTGCACGATCAAAAGGGTTAAACGTTTCTATATTAACGTAGCCCGCCACAGCCTCGCCGGTCATTGACGGTAGCACTGCCTTGTTGACTTCTATACGGCGTGTAATCACAGCCGGAAATGAGTCAAAGCGAGGAATGCGGCCGTTTTCCGCGCCGGGAACATCAATACCGTCAAAACCAATAGCAGTGTAACGAAAGGGCATACCGCGAAAGTTTATATAGCGCGCCTGGCCCTGATCCCGCTCGATGGCTAAGCCTGGCACACGGCCCAATGAGTCAGCCAGATTTTGATCAGGAAAGCGACCAATGGTATCAGCGGCAATGACTTCCATAACGTTTGAGGCCACTCGTTTTGCTTCAATAGCGGCGGTTTGGCTGTCTTTAATGGGGGAGGCTAACGCAACGACTTCTTCCATTTCTTGATTGCGGTTTTGTGCCGACTGACTCTGTTGCGACGATTGTGCCTGTGCCGCTGAGATACCCAAAGCGGTGAGTACCGCAAGGGCAATAATTGAATGTGTTTTCATGTCTTACTCCGACGCTTTTAATTAGTTGACGGCAGTCTGCGAAAACACCATGACATTCTTGTGACATGGATGTCGGATAAAAAAATAAGATATCTCTAAAAAATAAAATTCAATTTAAACAGCATCTTAGAGCGTTTCAATTTTTTTGGATGACAGCGCGATACGATAGTCATATCGTAGTGAAGCGCCATCTCTGCGTGACTCAAACAGAAAAGCAGAAGCGAGATCTTCACCAAGTACAGCCGTAATTTCTTCCTTTATTTTGTTGCGGTTTTGATCGAGCTTTTTGGCCATCAGACCGTTGCGACGCAGATCATTGATGGCTTTCGCATGGCCACCATGTTGTTCCATCAAAGCTATAAGCTGCTCTGCCAGTAAGTGGTCGGCTTTGGTTGTGAGTGGATTCAGGACCCAGCCTGTTTCGGTATTCTGGCGCTTGAGGGCATACCACAGGTAATAAAAGTAAGGCGTAGGCGTGAGTTTAATGGTAATGCCGTGTATGACAACCACCCTGCGGGGAATATCAAACGCTAAGGTAGCGTAGTGATCAAACGCCACTGCAAAAGACTGTTGGGGGTTTTCTGTACACTTATATGCAAGAGCCAGCCATTTGAGTTTTTGTATTGAAACCGGGCATGGGTTATGCCCGGCTATATTACTGATAATAGCCTTCAGGGGCATTGCTGATAGCTTGGGATGATTAGCAATCGCCTGTACCCATTGCTGCTGGTCGGGCTGTAATTGTTGTAATGCATCAATATCAGCACGTGACCAGTTTAATGCCTGGTACTGCGCAATCAGTGCTGTTTCCTGACGGGTAAGCGGGTGAGGTAAGTAGTACAAAGTAACTGCAATAAGTAAACACAAGACAAACTGACTACCAAGCAGGTTTAGCCAGTTAATTTGGCACTCAGCGGCCCCTGCGTAACTGAGATGGTGATGAGGATCGTTAAGCACCAACTCCCATTGCAAGCGTCTGAACAGGCGGGAATAAAATGTGACTTCAGGCTCTACACTTATGTTAGTAATGCGGCATTCCCTGAGCACCGGCACCAGACTGTCAATTTGCAGTGTATCCAGTTCCAGGCGAATTTTATTGAGCATAAAACTTACGGCATCGTTATTTACGCCGCCAGAATAAATTTTACTCGGCGTGACCGAGGTATAAGCTTGTTGATACTGCTGATCAATAGAGCTCAGGATTCCCCATTTTGACCAGGCAACGGTAAGAAAACAACTTACTGCCCACAGCGCTACAAACAACGTAAAATGCCTAATCATGTGGGCAACCCTCTGGCTCGGTCTGGGCTTGATTCAGGCCAACCAGCTTCGACATATACTCAATCAGTGGTGTCAGGGCGTCCGCAATTTCGCAAGTGACGGGATGAGGTAAGTGCCGGGCAAAAAAGAAACTGGTACTGTTATTACTACTGATGACCGAGGTATAGCGAGCGTCAGGATGTCTGTTGGCAAACTGATCAATGGTGCTTAGCATATCAATATCACCCTGCTCAAATGCGTTATAGAGTGAGTAGATATCTGAGTAGTAGGTAATATTAAGCGTATCGATTGCGATTTGATGTGATTTGAGGCTCTGGAGTGGCAATAAATAATGCGTGTGGCTGAGGGAGTCGTTAACCAGACCAATTCGGCGGGCGTTGAGTTCAGCGAAATTGATAGGATAACGACTGAACCAGCTTACTGAGAATCCATCAATGTTAATAAGCGGCGCGTACAGATTGTCAAAGTCAGGTAGTAGCCCGTTAAGGCTGTGGGCGCGCCCCATGAGAACATCAAAGTCCTGGTTCAGCAAACTTACCGTTGACATGGATTCGCGTGGCAACCACGATACAGTGACGCTGGAATAATATTCGGCGATAACCGGTGATGCGCATAAGCGCCTGGACACTTGTTGCACTTTTGCAGGCATATACAGGCGAATGTGCAGCAGTGATTTATTGCTGGAACCTGTAGCGCAATTTAACTGGTTAAGCGATCCCAGGACAACTGATGACGCAACATGTCGGGTGAGATACAAGTTGACACTTAACCCGACGAAAATCAGTAAACTGGTAATGAACAGAAAACGGTAACGGGACATTGGTACTGGCAAATAACAAACTAATCCCAAGTTTATGATGGTTTGGTTACAGTAATGTGAAAATGACAGTCGCCAATAACGCTCAACAAGCGGACCGAGTTACTCCCATGATGCACTGGCGCTTTATAAAGAACGGCGCAAAAAGCCTGCTAACGTTTATATAATCTGGCGTTTTGTTTGCCCTGAGCCCCTGTCTATTCCCGTCATTGTAAAAAGAATATTAAGCTTCGCTCTCATAAACGGACTTTGGTTATTGCTTGCGCGTGAGGGGGAGTAACCATTGGTAATCAAACCATACCGGATTGGCTTGCAAAGCTGGCGCGGGTACCGGCCGTGATTCTGCGTTGGCTGCTGTGCGCAATAAAGAATATATCTGATGTTGGTGCGCTGCTGCTGGCGCTTGTTGAATAAACAGACTCATCTGCTCGTTCCATTTTTGCGTAGCCGGTTGGTCAGGCAGGGCAAGGAGTGCAGCGACAAAATGGTGGTTGTGGATATTTACCCGTTGATCTGGTCCTTGCTGCAAGCGGCCAGTAAAAAACACGAAGGCGTCGTCGGTATTACCTGTCTGCATATAGGTGTTAAAAAGTACTGGCACCAGGCTGAATATAGTATTGTCAAGCGACGGTAGATTCACTAACAGTTGCCGGGCAATTTCAGGTGCTTGCCGGGCCTGAGTGAAGCGCTGAAAACCCTGCCAAAAGCGCGCATGCGGTGTATCGCCAAGCAACCTGGCGGTATGTTGAAACCACTCGTCGGCGTTTTCAGGCTGCCCCATCTCCATGTACAGTAAACCCAGATAGGCATTGTTAACCGGCGAGGCAGGATCTATACGATTCGACTGATGCATTGTGTCAATGGCGGCGGCTAGCTCACCGCGGCGGTGGTGTATTTTTGCGCGCCACACATATGCCCAGGTATAGCTGTCGTCTATTTCAATTGCCTGCCCGGCAGATTGCAAGGCAGCCTCATAGTCACCACGCCAATAATACACTATGGCAAGATTCACGTTTATCCATGGTGATAACGGATCCTGTGCGTAGGCCTGGCGCGCATACGTGAGAGCGGTATCAAACTGGTTTCTGGCCAGCGCCAGTTCAGAGTGGATATAAAGTGCTGTCGCGTTGTGCGGGTTACGCTTCAGTATGTCGTTGAGCGTCGCTTCGGCGAGTTTAAAATTGCCGTTATCAATAGCCAGTATGGTTTGTGCCAGCAACGCATTTTGCTCGGTAGGATCCTGTTTTAATGCGGTATTGATAGCGCTACGGGCCTTTCTATGGGCCTCCCCGCGCGGTAGATAGGTATCGTGAAAGTTATAGCGGGCGTATATATAGGCTAATTTACCATGTGCAGCGGCAAAATCAGGGGCTAAGTTTACCGCCTTTTGTAGCGCCGCTTCGGTTTGATAATACCATTCGCTGGTTTTACCGTTCATCAGCCAGTAGTTGCCTTTAAGGTAAAATTGGTAGGCTTCTACATTACTCACCGATCGCGTTTGTTGATCCACACTGTCAGCGGCAATTTGGGGCAGCAGCACCTGCTTAATCGCCGCGGCAATATTCTGCTGAATGGCATATAAACTGCTGGCCGTATTGGTATAGCTTTGTGACCATGCGACGCGGTCACTATTGGCATCTATCAGACGTACCGATATTTTAAACTCATCTTTAATACGTCTGACGCTACCTTCAACCAGGTATCTGACATCCAGTTCGGTGGCGATCTGCATCAGAGATTTATCGGCAGTGTTAACCGCCAAAGTAGAGTATCGCGAGGGAACATTGAGTTCAGCAGTACTGGCCAGGGCATCGATAAGCTCTTCGGTCATACCCTCCGCAAGATAAAGCGTCGACTCGTCACTGCTTAACTGCCGCAAAGGCATAACGGCTACCGAGACACTCATTGGTGCTGTATTGTTTAACAAATCCGCTTTTTGTTGAGTGCTCATATAGCGCCATACAGACCCGCTAATGGCTAACAATACAATCGTGGTTATAACCAGTGTCCAGCGCTGTTTAACCGACCTAAACGCTATTGTTACCTTTGCTTTATCAGTCTTATCCTGAAGCGATGACTGCGTGGTAGCCGCTGGGTTGTGTGTTGTTGAGCTATCCGTGCCCGGTGCTTTTGTATGAGTAGTGGGTTGCGGTTGACTGGCACTTTCAATGTGAGTCACAGGGCTATCTGGCACAGATGATTTAATGGCTGGCTTTTCCTGCCAGACGACTTCACCGCGTAATCGATAGCCTTTTTTAGGCACGGTTTGAATGAGTCGACGTTGCTGGCTGTCATTGAGAACCTGACGGAGCTGAGAAATGATCCGGGTCAGCGCTTCTTCTACTACGATCCTACCATTCCATACGTCACTGAGCAGTTCGTGGCGTTCTACGGTTTCGCCGGCGTCACAGGCCAGAATATACAGTACGTGTACGGCTTTTGGTTCGACGCGTTTTACCGACTTGCCGTGACGAACAGTATGATCGCCAATATCGACAACAAAATCATTGATAGTAAAACACCCTTTGCCGGGCAGCGGCTTAAAAGACAACCTTTTTATCTCCGAAGATTCATTAGGTTTTTCTGTAACTAATTATAAATTAAAGAATTAATTTATCTATTAGTAATTCGTTAGGATTTAATTATTTGTTCATCAGGCGTATCTATGGTTGATGACACATACTCAGTCGCAACAAAAATATTAACAAGTAGTGGCTTTTTGTTAACAAGTATTTTGTGAACGATAAAGCCTAACAGAAAACATGTTCGTTGAGGAAATAACTATGTCTTTTACTCGTCACATTGCTAAATCACTAATCGCTGCTGCTTGCTGTTCACTAACGTTGGGTAGCGCCATAGCCGGCAGTACGTCTGGTCACATTACCGCTGATACCTATCGCCTGAAAACCAGTGTTGCTGACGTTAATGGTGTGCGTGAAATCGAATCTGGTCACTATGCCAAAGGTGTAGCGCGCACGAAAGCTGCGTTAGCGAAAACATCAGTCAGTGCTCGCCGCAGCCCGTTACACAATAACTTGTGTGTAGCATACGTCGCCATGGGTGAACTATCTGCTGCTAAACAACATTGTGATGCCGCAGTTGAAACCAGTAAAAACAACGTCTATGCACTCAATAACCGCGCTGTAATGAACTGCCTCACCGACAACCATCAGGCGTGTATTGCGGATTTGACCTGGGCGCAGCAAAAGTCAAAAGGTCAGCGTCTGGTAAAACAAAACCTGGATATCGCCAAACAACAGGATTTGTTGAGCAAAAATTAGCCCTGAGCGCTTAACGAAAATATTTGCAGCAACTGCTGTCGCTCTCCCGTTTTGAGCTGTAGCCCTTATTATGAGGGCCTTTTTAGCCCCGATTCTATCGGGGCTTATTTTTTGGTCGGAGAAAATTTTTGTAACTTGCGTTGCAAGCTGCGCCGGTGCATGCCCAGTGATTCGGCTGTGCGTGAAACATTGCCATTGTTTTCATTAAGTACTCGTTGTATATGTTCCCATTCAACCTGAGCTGCCGTCAGATGTTGTAATCCGGATAGGGGCTCTTCTTCGTTGTTATTGTTTTGCAGTTTTTTGCGTAGCTCTGCAAAACTGGCCGGCTTGGCGAGATAATCTGTAGCCCCGCGCTTCATGGCCGTAACGGTAGTCGCAATGCTGGCATAGCCGGTCATCACGATTAAGTGCTCCGGGTTAAAGTGTTCTTTTAAGGCACTGATATAATCGAGTCCCAGCTCGTTGCCAATCATCATATCAAGCAAAATCCCGAAACACTTTACCTGAGGCGCTTTCAAGGCCTCACTCGCCTGATTAAATACAATGACTTCAAACTCTCCGGTCGCTAAGAAGCGTCGCTGCAGCACCTCGGTTAATCGCTGATCATCGTCAATAATAAGCAGTGTGGGTGTCATATAGTCTCCCTTGGAAGGGTGATGATAGTAATGACATGTTGGTTGTCACTGTTCCAGTTCACTTTACCGCCAAACTTTTCAATGGTTGCGTTGCTCAGTATGGCTCCTGCACCAAAGCCGGTCTGACTTTCGACCAGCCGTGCACCGAGGAAGTCGGGAGGCAGTGTTTTGTCGGCTGAAACAGGGTTGGTAATTTTAAAACAAAGGGTATCAGCATCTAGCCAGGTTGTTACCTTCACGGGAGCGCCATTAGCGGCATCGCAAGCATTAATAACGATACTCGATAGTGCTGGCAGTAAGGTACGATCAGCTGTCACGCTGGCCGCTAATTCCTTGTCCGGCGCGGGCCAGTTTATATCTGCCTCAGGTCGAGCTAACAACAGGATTCGGCGTATACCACGAATTAAGTCGCTTGCTGAAAAAGCCGATATCCGTGATTCCCGTACATCGTCAGCAACCTGTCGCCAGTTGTGCAACAGGTGTTGCAATTGGCGGAACTGAACAGATAAATCATCAACAAGTGATGCGGAAGGCGTTTCTTGCAGCTCTTCCAGTATCAGGTGCATGGTTTGGATGGGGGTGGCGGCATCGTGTGTGAGTTGCGCTGCGGCTGTGCCGATGGCCAGCAGCTGTTCATCACGTAGCTGGCGCTCGCGCAATTTTTGAATCGCTGCCGCTTTGGCGCTTAGCTGCAACCGAAAATACAAAATCACAGTAGCGATTAACAAACTGGTTAAAATAAAACTGACAATCATGCCCTGGGCATGCTGTTGCATCATATCGCCGTGGCGATGCGCTGTTGGCAAGACTAATTGGGCACCTTGTGCCGCAATGCTGATACCCAGTACGGCTAAGCCATATTTAAAGGGCAACAGCGCCAGGCCCAGCACCAGCGGTACTAATAAAATGCTGCTGAAAGGGTTACTGGCCGCACCATTAACTGCGATTGACGCATTAACCAGCAGAATTTCAACCACCACGGTCATTAAGATAATGCTTACCGGTGGCCTGCGGCCTCCGGAGTAAAGCAAATAGATAAGCAATAGCATGATAGCCTGGTGTCCCTTGTACCTGAATTAAGTTGTTTTTGGGGTAAATAGCTCGTTGCAGTATAGCGATAAATAATGCGTTTGGCTTCAGGTGTACAAGCCGAACTGAATGCGATATGTGCCGCCACAGTCAGGCACGGCTTTGGTTTGCATAAAACCAAAGCCAATCGTTTTAGAAGTTAACGCTGAATCCGGCGTATACGGAGCGACCCATGCCCGGTACAGCAATGCCATAGGGAATACCATTTAGTGCCATTGTTACGCCCTGACCGGTGTAAGTGCCGCCGGTTGGATTAAAGTAAAACTGATCAAGTAAGTTCTCGACACCTATATCCACCCGAAACGCATCCCACTGATGGCCAACACGCACGTTAATCAGCCCGTATCCTGCGGTTTGGATTTCGTTTCGAATAACGGAAACATCGTCTTTTTTACTGGCTAACTGCCATTCAATTTCGCTTTGCCAACCCTGATATGCATGACTCAGGCGCAGGTTAGTTTGCAGTGGTATGATTTGATACAGCGCGCTTGAAGTCTCTGTGTTTTCGCTATGGGTGGCACTTAAGGATGCGGTAAGTTGCCAGTGTCCTGTTTTACCATGACTTAAATGCCAGTTGCCAGTGACATCCACGCCATAGAGACGGGCGGTCTGGTTCTCGTAGCGTAGTACATTAAACTGATTTTCCACCCACATATTATTGGCGGCAACGGCATCAATATAATCGTTGATATAAGTATAATAGGGCGAAATTACCAGCGAGTTGTCAGTCGTACTGTCCTGCCAGTTAATGCTGACAGAAATCGTATGGGCTTTTTCAGGTGACAGTGACACATTGCCCACATAACCATTGCCATCGCCCACAAGGTTATTCATGCCTGCTGCCATCATCCAGTACGACCAGGTATATTTTTCATAAAGGTTAGGTGAGCGCACTTTATGGGCGTAGCCGAACTCAGTGCTGAGCTCGGCACTCGCGCGATAGCGCGCGACCATAGTCACATCCAGATTATGATCAGTACTGTGTCGGTCACTGTTATTGAACGCAGTGGCGTTCATTTGCTGCATGCCCGGTGCCATTTCACCGGTAGCATAGCCGCGTACCGGATCAGCGTCCATTGTCACGTTCTCATAACGCACGCCATAGAGCATCATCCAGTCACTCAACATGCTCTGCTCACGTTCAACATAGACCGCAGAGCGAGAGCGCTGACCATTATTAATGTTTTCAAATGTGCCGGGGCCCATGCCGCCGCCTGAAGGAGGCCAGTAGTCATCCAAGCGGTAAATCTGAATGTCAGCGCCCACTCTCAGGACGTCGTTGGAGGCTATCTGATACTGGGTTTTTACGCTGAGCCCGGTATTGTCTGACTCACTGTACATCGGCATACCCGCGGCGCAAGTACCAGACGGGTCGCCCATAAACGATATAGGTGAGCAGCGCTGTCCCATTGCGGCATTAGTGCCGTACCAAAAACGTTTATCTGCGCCAAAGTCCATCATGTGGTCAACCTGCTCATGGTAGAGCCTTATCGACACAGTGCCCCAGTCGACATTATGTTGCCACAATGCGTTGAGATTGAGTTGTTCGTTGTTGAGTAAATCCATACGCTGGTTGGGGTAGAGTTGTTGCGGCATATTCTGGTAATTAAGCTGCAAATCAAGCAGGTTATCTGCAAATTGATGAGCAACGCGTACGGTGTGGTTTTGGTTCTCAAAGGCAGACGAACCTACTTCATCGAGTGGCAGTTGATGGTTTGGTCTGCCGGTGGCTCGTTCTGACTTAAACGCTTTTGACGCACTGTAATTGTCTGCTTTACTCCAACTGCCGGTATAGCTGATAAACGTGTTGTCGGTAATATGCTGGACGTTCAGGTTGGTGCCTCTGGCCTGGTTATTGTGCCGATAGAATCCGCCAAACTCGCCACTCCACTGTGGTGCGCTGCCGGGGCTTAAAAATTCAGGGGCGCTTAACGATGCCTCAATCGTACCGCCAATACTATCGCCACCAACGCTGACTGGTGTAATGCCTGCAAAAACGATAATCTGGCCGACCTCAGTAGGGGCCAGGTACGACAAGGGGGGATTCATGTGGTTAGGACAGGATGCGATCAAATCCATACCGTTCACTTTAACCCGCAGACGATCATCTGCGAGCCCATGAATAGCGGGCAATCCAGACAGTCCGCCGGTTGCATTAATATGCAGGCCGGCTAACCCGGTTAACAGGCTGGCGGTATCGCTGGTCGCGGCAGATTGTCGCTGAATGTCGTCTTTACTAAGCAATACCTTATGGCCAGACAAGGTTTGGCCAGCAGTACTGCCCTCAACATTTATGTGCTCAATGTTGTCATCGGCGAATAACGGACTGCTCAATGTCAGCAGTGCCAGTGTGAATCTGTTTAACATAAATAGTGCAGGAAATCGGTGTGTCATTGTTACTCCAGGCAGTTTTTCAGACCAATGCCAAGCCTTTGTTTTATTTTTAAGTACTTGACCGTTCGAATAATAATGAAAAGGAGTGGTTATGGCCTGCGACATATTGTCGCACTATCATCAAAGTGATTATTGGTCTGAGCGGGAGGTTGGCAATGCAACAGGGATCGTTATTTCACTAAATTGCCGGGCAGGATGTTGACATGCGAGCCGGATACCATCGGCAATTGCCTGAGTAGACAGATGTGCTGTTTCGACAGGCGTTACCGGCATTGAGGCGTTTGTGACTATTTTGCACTTACCGCAGGTACCAGCGCCCTGACACTCTGATGGCAGGCTGATATCGTTGGCGAGCAGGGCAAAATACAAGTTGTCACCTGCATGCTCAGACAAGCAAAGGGAATGGGTGTGACTGTGTTTGTCTCGTATGGTCAACTGAGTATTGGTGTGTGGCTCAAACTCATTCAAGGGGCGTGCTACTGCATGAGTATGAAACAACAAATACGCGCCGCTAAGGCTTAACATACCTGTGAGCACGGCAAACACGATAATAATGCTGTTGTTAAAGCTACCAGTGCCCGCGTAATCCATAAAATGCAGGGTGAACATTAACGCTCTGAAACGGCTATCGTCGTTAACAAAAGTGACAACATGGCCGGTCAGCGCGTCCAAATAGATACTGGTGTTCAATGCATCGTTAACATTAACCCGCCACAGTGGATTTTGCTGGTTGTTAAGATCATCGATAGGCGGGGTAATTAAAACTGGCGCAGACATAACGGTATTCGATGCAGTTTGCTTATCAGAGCGATAGGCGCGTTGTGCAACAGAAGCTACCTGTTGGAGCCCAATTTGCCATGGCTGGCCGGTCTGAGCATCATAAACGCGGCGCTCAAGAGGAAAGTAGCGATGCGCTGGTTGGTTATACCATAGCACGTAGTAAGGCTTACCAAGGCTCCAGATTAGTTCAGCTTTTAGCGGTGCAGGTGCGGCCAGTTGCCTGAGTGGGAGCAGTGAAACACTGCCAACATCACCCACGTGATGAACCGTTTGGCGAACCTGTCGGGCTGTATCGCCCTGGCCTTCGGTGACATTGAAATACAGACCGGTACCCAGCCAGATAACCACCTGTATTGCTACGAGTAACGCCAACCATTTATGCCATACACTCAATACTACACGTTGCTTCATTGACTTGAGCGCCAATTGGACCGCCATTTTGCCGAAAGTTGTAAACATAGCAGCGTTAAACCGCTAAATGTTGCCAGTAACCCCAGTATGCTTGCTATACGTAACAGCAGATTGGTAACATTTTCTCCGTCATCATAGTCCATAATATGTAAGCGCCACAGCCAGTCGAATGCATACCAGTAGTGATGGCGACGCCGAATTACCTGGCCACTGTCCGGATGGATGTAGAATGTCGACCGGGCTAAATCCGCAAAAGAAACTTTCCACAATGCGGTGGAACCTGATGTGGTTGACTGATTGGCTGCTTGTTGCTGTACATCAACTATTTCAGCCGTGCCGGTATACTGCTGGCGCGCTATTCTGACCGCCTGCTGCTGGCTAATCGGAGGCAGCAGAGTGCCTGTTGCGCCGTTAATCAAATGCCAGCGTCCATTTGAAGCAGGTAGCTGAAACCGGTAGACCGTTTGATTTAATACCCGGGTAAGCGTGATATTGCTGGCGTCCGGGTAGTCGGTCATTAACCCGGCAAACGAATAATTGACCTCTGCCAGAGGCAAACTAACAACTGGCTCGCGGCTTAACGATTCACCATGAATGAAGTGAATATTCATGCTCACCATATACAGGCCTGATAGTGCCCAGATGACACATTGCAATCCAATTATTCGCATTAACCATTTATGCGAAAGTCTGGCATTAGCCGCTGACAGCACGTTACGGTTATCTCCTTTTAGCACTTGGCAAATTTCTTTTATTAGCAGCAATGACAGTTGCGTTTATGCTTGTCCATTTTACCCACACCGGGGTTAAAGGTGTTGGTAGGATCAATGTCGCGATAAAACTGGGCCAGGCCCTCTTCGGCCTTATATAAGTGTCCGACATTGTGTTCAGCCGGGTATTTCGCGCCCCGGTTATCGAGCAGTGTCAGCATTTCTGCTTTTACGGCACTGGCATCGACACCTTTCTTGAGTACGTAATCCTGGTGAAAAACATGGCAAAAAAAGTGACCGTAGTACAGCGTTTTATCGATTTTATCTAACAATGATTGAGGAAGTTTTTCGACCCAGTGAGTGTCGTTGCGACGCAGCGCAATATCCAGCGCGAGTATGTCACCAGTGGTTTTTTCATTTAATAACTGGTAACGGACAGCCGCCCCCGCCGCAGCAAAGCGATGTAAAAAAGCACTGCTTGATTCTTCATCGGTACATTCAAAAAAGTCACCTACGGCGGCATTGTCAGTAAAAAACGCCGGTAAAAAAGCCTGTGCCTCGGCGATGCCTTCATCGCTCATTTTCAGTACAAGGTGATGTTCATACCGGTGGCGATAATCCAGCATACGTTGAGGTAAATGTTGTGGCAGCAAGCTGGCGATGCCTTGCATGACGCGATCGGTTAAAAATTTCGGCAGCACCGGCCATTTATTGAGTATGGCATCAATGCGGCCCTTGATAGCGAACATTCTGGGCAACCGGTTAGTACCCAGATGTTTTACACTGAGAAACGTATCTTTGCCGTACTGCCGGGTGATATCAAAGATATCGCGATGAATGTATTCGCCCACCTCTGGCAGGTTGTTGAACTCACTGAGTATACGGCGTCGCAATTGGGTCAGTGTGTCGGGGTTATTGGTGCCGATATAAAAGGTTTTTTCCTTTTTTGCCACGGCAAAGGTATCCAGGCGTACGGCAAATACTGCCAGCTTTCCGGCGCAACCGCTGGCCTCATAAAGCCGCGTTGTATCGGCATTGAAACGGCTTGGCGTCGGCGCATCCACATCCCGCAGCCGGTCGATATAGTCGGCTGCGCTCGCTTGCTTGTCGGTAACACAGTTGCTCTGATCAAAGTTGCCAATTTGCAAGTTAGTCAGTATCTCCTCGGGCGACTCCCCCAGATCAATACCAAGGTGATTGACGAGTTCTAACTTTCCTTCGGCAGTAACCCGCGCGAACAACGCGAGTTCGGTATACGCAGGGCCGCGTTTAACCAGTGCTCCACCTGAATTATTGGCGACGCCACCCACGATAGATGCGCCCAGGCACGAGGAACCGATGACCGAATGCGGGGCACGCGAAAGTGGTTTAAGCGTTGTTTCTAATTTATGTAATGTGGTACCGGGAAAACTCACGACTTGCTTGCCATGATCAAGTACATAGAGCTTATCCATTGCCAACGTATTGATGACCACTACATCGCGGTCGTAGTTGTTACCACTCGGGGTAGAGCCCTCGGTTAGCCCTGTTTTGGCGGCCTGCATAATCACAATGCAGTTATTGTCTATACAGATCTTCAGTACCTGCCAAAGTGCTAATAATGTATCGGGGAACAACACGGCTAACGCACTGCCTTGTCCTGAACGCCAACCTGAGCGATAGTGCTCAGTGCGACGGTCGCCTGTGGCTACCTGATCCTCAGCTAGCACAGTTAAAAACTGCGCAATGGTAGGGTGGTGATGACTCATTATTAACTCCTTTGACCGCCACTGGCGAAACACGAAAACGTGTTGTAAGCAATACAACGATTAGCTTATGGATGACTGCGTTGCTCAACAATACCAAACAGGGTGTTTACAGCGTCTTGGGTGCTAGCAATTTTGTTACGCAGCATGCAATGAATTGCCTGAGTTATCAATACTCTGACGGCCAGATATTTTATCACTTTCGTAGGCGGGAGAAACGGGCAATGGTAAGCGGGCAGGAAAAAAAGTAAAGCTGACTGCCTGATAGACAGCCAACTTTGAGGGGGGAACTAGGACTTTTTGCAGCGAAACCGGCGTATAAGCGCGAATGACATTACTGCAAATACAGCCATTAAAGGAGGCTCTGGCACCTCAACATTCACATCGGCAATATCGAATTCAAACAGGCGTGCTTCAAGTGAACCAAACGAGTAGCCTGCGCCAAAACCCGAGGCCTGAATAACGCCTTGCGAAGTATTTAAAGTGGGTGACGTCCAGGCGAAACCGGGTGATGAAAATGCACTTTGCACATCAGTAAGCAAGGCATCATAGGTACCATCTTCCACATCAGCATACACTGTACTACCGTTTGACAAGTAAGCAGTGTCTGTGTATCCGGTCAAAAATGAAGCAATATTACTGCTCATACGCACTGATACCGACGGATCTGTCATATTAACACCGTTAATTAATCCGCTGATATTCTCGGCATCCGTACCACCACCCATGGCCAGTATATAGAACTTATTATCTCCGGTTGCCACGTTAAACGAGAGGGAAGACAATTCGTCGATTTGTTCTGTCCAGGTGACATCGTTTTGATATAACAAGTGATGGATATTAGAATCTGTACCGGTAAATACCGCAAAATCATTATCCGCTACAATTTCAATAGTGAAAGGTGCGGCGATTGCAGTACTTGTGAGCACCGAGGCACTCAAGATTAACGATCTTAATAGCTGCTTCATTATTAACCCTACTACTCATAAATGGTGTCAGTGGAACTGATTGTATATAAGCAGATTTCAGGCCAATAATTTTACACTTCAATTACAAATTTAACCTGTTGTTTTTCATTGTTTTTTATTTTGACCTGTGAAAGTTTGAATTTGATGCGTAAAAATATCTGACAGTCAACGGGGGCCAATCATGACAGCGTTTTCAGTCTTATCCTCGTTAAGTTGTTGATTTATATTTTTTGATTATTCGTGAGTGTGATGGGTTAAGTTTATTGATCAATTTTGCGACGAATTCTGCGCCGGGGTTATGTGCTTAGGCACTACCCATCTACAATTCTTAAAGAGCTATATATAAACAGAGACTGTTAGGTTTTTGTTATGGGTGTTTCGGTAGGACACTATCTGGCTTTATCCATGGTGGGGCGGTCATCATCGTTCAACGGTATGTTGGCTGTAATATTATTTTGTGCTGAGCGGTCATTTAGGTAACATACTGTCAATGATAACCCCAAAACTATGCAGATTAATAAAAAGTGAATAACAACGCAGCAGTCGTGCTATTACAAATGGATCCACAAGAAATAAAACACGCAAAAGTGATTTCGGGTGTGTCTCCCACGGTATTGAGAAGAGTGTTCGGTTTTTGGGTGATATTCGTTGCAGCTATATGTGGATTAGTAAGTGTAGCACCCAACCTTTCGCCGTCTTTTGTGATGATGACCTGTGTTATATTGTTAGTGTTTACCTTTCTTATTTTCTATCAGAGTCGCATCGCTGAGGGCTGGCCCTCGATTATCTACTACCAAAACCGCATAGGTGTTGTTCAGGAACCCGTAAAGCGTCAATTTTTAATGGTCAATAAACACTTTGTTGAGGGTGCATCACCGCATGTGCTTAAACCTAACAAAAATGCTGTTGCAATTGCGCTTGATGACTCCACTCTAACCGAGCATGACAAGACGTTGTTACAACAAGCCATATGGCCTGACGACAAGCGATTGATAGCACTGAGTTATTTTAAAAAGCGTGAAGATATTTGTGTAGCGATCCGTCAAATTATTGAGACCAAGCGAACAGGTGGCCAGGTAAATTCTGCTGGGTAAAATCTTCAATTTATATGGAAAACACTACACCTTAGAATTTAACCCCTTAAAAAATTAATTTAAAAACAATGTGTTAGATTTGGCCTGAAAGTCGCATAAGTATCTTTGAATTCTCAATCGGAGATACATTATGAAACGTTCAATACTTTCTCTAGTCGTTGTTGGTGCTCTTACTGCGTCAGCGTCTGGTCCGGTTCTGGCGGACTCAAAATGGGAAGAGACAGCCAAGGATGCCTGGATTGATGGCAAGGCCGAATCGACTCTGTTGTTCAATACCCATCTGAATTCCTTTGATATCAATACCGATGTCCAGGATGGCGTCATTATTCTCACTGGTAAAGTCGACAATACGATAGACAAGAAGCTTGCTGAAGAGCTGGTTGTTGGCATCGATGGTGTCGAGAGAGTGGATAATCAACTCACAGTTGTTAGCAGTTCCGATGATGACGAGCCAATGATTGATGAGGAAACCTCTGCAAAATTAACCGATGCGAAAATCGCTACCGTGGTGAAGTCTCGTTATTTAATGGATTCAGACATTTCGGGGCTGGATATTGATGTTGATGTGAATAACAGCAACGTCGTGCTGAAAGGTACTGTTGAGAGCGAATCTGAGCGGGCATTGGCCGTGGAGATTGCCAAAAACACTGCTGAAGTGGAATCAGTTGACGATCAGTTAACCGTCACTGATACCGAATAAGCTTGAGGACTGCGACTTCTTACCAGAAGTCGCAGTCGTTTTTCTAAACTACTTCAATGGTGATACCAATGCAAAAATATACTAAATGGATATTAGGCACCTTATTGGTATGCAGCGGTGTGTTGGCTACCAGTCATACTGAATCGGTGACTCGCTGGACGGGCAACGATTCAACGACAAAAGTGCATCAAACAGCTAACCCCGTTATTAGCGCTGTCATCACGGACCTTGAAAACGAAGTGAAATCGACACACTTTGATTCCAAACGAACCATACACAGATTGCGTTTCAAGCGTATAGTGTATTACCTCAGCGAAGCGCGCAGCTTTGATGAAAAAAACTGGGAATATAATCGGGACGAAGCCTTAACCCGTGCCTCGAATATTCTACGCCACCATCAAGTAAAAACCGGACAAGGTTATGAATTATAAGTCGACGTTAATTGCATTCTGGCTAGTTGTGCTGGCGGGATGTTCATCGGTACCGCCTCCCGAGCAGACTTCAACAGCGAATACGGCGGCAACGCAGAAACAACAAAAAAGCCAACAACGAGTTTCTGAACAAACCGAGCAGCTCAGCCAGGGACAAAAGGTCAGTATTGCAACCTCGCAGGGCGAGATCAGTGTTGAACCCGCTGTTGTGGCTGTTGCTAATGCCGAACAATCTTCCGGTCAAGTACCTTCTACACCCGATTATTACGACCCATGGGAAGGTTTTAACCGCTCCATGTTTAGCTTTAACCATGCAGCGTATGAATACGTACTAATTCCTGTAACAGACGGTTACAAAGCCGTTCTGCCTCAGCCGGTCCGCTCTTCCGTTGGCAATTTCTTTGCGAATCTTCGTGAGCCACTCAATTTATTAAATAATCTGTTTTCCGGTGATGTCGATGATGCCGGCAGTAACTTAGGGCGCTTTTTGATCAATAGCACTGTGGGTGTTCTGGGGCTATTCGATCCAGCGACCAGTTGGTTTGATATCGAGAAAAAGCGTCGTTCTATAGCCGATACACTGACCCATTACGGGGTTGGGTCCGGCCCATTCTTAGTATTACCTATACTCGGCCAAAGCGATGTTCGTGGTGGCTTTTCAGTGCTGACTGAAGGACTGATTCATCCGGTTAATCAAATAGCCGATTCGCCACAGAATTTGCAGCTTCGTGCTGTTGATGGGGTGGATGATTTTTCTAAACAATCAGAAACCTATCAGACATTGTATAACGAAGCGCAGGATCCTTATCTGTATTTTAGGAACCAGTATTTACAAGGGCAGGCCAGGGACACGTTGTATGAAAAACGAAACACTAAGGAATAACTTAGCAAACGCCATTGTCAAAGGGCGTTGGGCGATAATTGTAAGTTTTATGCTGTTGGTGGCAGTGGCGGCTGCAGGTATTCCAAAATTTAAAATTGCGGCGTCCGCAGACACTTTGTTAGTAAAAGACAATGAGCTGTATATTCAAACCCAGATTGCGCAGCAAACGTTTAGCCCCGATGAATTTATTTTACTGGCGTACGAACCTGTCGACCACGAGGTGTTCAGCGAGCAGACGTTTTCCGATCTGGCAATGTTGTCAGATGAGCTCAGCCAGATACAACGCGTTGAGAGCACGACGTCAATCCTCAATGTACCGCTTATCGATAATGCTGATGCGTTAACCGGCCAAACAGATGTCAGCGCGCTAACATGGCAAAATCAACACTATGCGCCTGAAACCATGCGTAAGTTAGTGAGCGGTCATCCTATTTTTACGGATTTACTGATTAACCGTGATAACACCGCGACATCTATTCAGATTGTCTTTAAGTCCAATCAGGAGCTGGTTGAAATTGAGCGACAAATCACCAACATCAAAGCAAACCTGCTAGAGAGGTCGTTAACCGACGAAGAACAAGCACAGATTGCCCAACTGCAATCAAGGGCTGAGCCATTGCGTGCGGAACTCACCCGTCAACGTAAACAGGAAATTGAGCAAATCAATGCCATCACTAAGCAAGTCAATGATCGTGCGAATACCTACTTGGGTGGTTCTTATGTCGTTGGCCAGCATCTTATTGATATTATCCGCGCCGATTTGGTGACGTTTGGTCTGGCTATTGCGGTCGTTATTGCGCTGTTATTAGCGGTGCTATTCAGGCGGGTTAAATGGGTGGTATTTCCATTGTTAAGCTGTGGCCTCAGTGTGACGCTGACTATCGGTGCGCTAGGGTGGTTTGACCTGCGAGCTACAGTAATATCGGCTAATTTTGTGGCGCTGCAAATTATTTTAACGCTGGCAGTGATGATTCATATGCTGGGCAGTTATCGGTATATCGCACGTGAACAGCCTGAGCTCAACCAGCATGAGCGCGTGAAACGCATGTTGGAAGATAAACTGGCGCCATGCTTCTTTGCTTCATTGACCACCAGTGTGGGCTTTGCAGCTTTGCTCTTTAGCGGGCTTGAACCTGTTATATCCTTTGGTGTGATGATGTTAATTGCCATGGTGATCTCACAGCTGGTTAGTCTGCTTTTATTTCCCGCACTACTTGCGTTGTTATCATCAGGAAGCGAGGCCAAAGACTATGGTTTTATTAAACGTACGCTGGCCGCGTGTCGCTCGTTATCACTGAATAAACCCGGCTTAACAAGCATTAGCGCCATTTTGATCTTTGTTGCGCTCGGTGCTGGTATTTCACGGCTGAACGTTGAAAACTCCTTTATTAATTACTTTGCAAAGGACACCCGGGTTTATCAGGAACTGGCCTATATCGATAAAGAGTTTGGTGGTACTACGGCGCTGGATATTATTATTGACGTGCCGCAAAAGCCCGATGACCCGTCGTTACTGATCGGGGCAGACAGTGTTAATCAGCTGACGTTGGTGCAAAGCGCGGTCACTGCATTTGAGGCGACCGGCAGCGTCACTTCTTTGGTGAACTTTACTGAGCTGGCAAAGCAACTGAATGGCAACAGACCGTTAACCGAATACGAACTGTCCAGTATTTATTATCTTTTGAATGAGAAAGTGGTGAATCAGTTGGTGGGGGCGTACTTTTCTGAAGAAGATCAACGCTTGCGAATGGCTATCAGAATTCAGGATACCACCGAAGGGTTAAACCGCGAGCAGTTTATGGCGCAGCTTAAAGACGATTTAGCGACGGTTGGGGTTGAACAAGACAACTATCAGCTCACCAGTCTGTTTGTACTGTATCAGGATATACTCAGCCGTTTATTTGACTCGCAAATTACTACCCTGGGTATTGTTTATGTAGCGTTGGGGTTAGTCTTTTTACTGATCTTCCGATCTATAAAAGTGGCGCTTATTGCACTGCTGCCAAACATCCTGACAACCCTCGCTATTTTAGGCGTGATAGGATGGGCCGGCATTCCACTTGATATTATGACCATTACTATAGCTGCCATCGCAATGGGGATAGCAGTAGATGATACGCTGCATTTTGTTCACAGTTATCTTGCATCGCTGCGTGATAAAACTAATACAGCATCTACAAGCCGGGCAGCGCAAGCGGCGGAATCTGCTTTTAAACACAGTGGACTGGCCATTTTGTTAACCACTACCGTCATAGCTGTGGGCTTTTCATTGTTTGGCTTTTCTGACTTCCTGCCAAGTGTCTATTTTGGCTTGCTAACAGCGCTGGCTATGGTAATGGCACTGGTCACAGACTTAACATTGCTGCCAGCGCTACTGAATAAGTGGGTTGCAGCTGATTACGCCAATAGTAGTGAGGAGGCGGCTCATGCACAGTAAGTTTGGTTCGTTGAAGGATTTATCGGCCCGATTTTTTGCCGGTTTGTTTCTGTGCGTATCGGCCACCATGGTAGCTATGTCTGGTATTCACTTTTATACCGGTTTTAGCGCAGACATCGATTTTGTCTCAGCGGTGATCAAAGCGGTTAACGATCTGTTTATCGCGCTGGCAACCTATGAACTTGCAATGGGTATATTTAAAGAATATCGCCACAGTGAAGAAGGGGATTTATTTTTGTCGATCCGTCGCACTGTGACCAGGTTTGTCAGTGTCGTGGTGATTGCACTGGTGCTTGAAGGGTTAGTTATGATTATAAAATACAGTCAGCTTGACCTTGCAGGTAACTTATTTTACCCGGTGGCAGTGGTCGTTGCTGCCAGTGTATTACTTATGTCATTAGGCGTTTTTCTGCACCTTACCCGCGACAAAAATGCGTTGCCGAGCGGGTAATCCTGTGGACGCTGCGCGGTGCAGCACACGCCGCGCAGCTCGCTAGCCTAAAATCCTGAGCCCTGGTAATATTATCCAGTGACCTGGTCGATGTTACCGGTAATACACAATAAAAAGGCCGCATAGCCTTTTAATGTGCTTTGTAGCCATCACTTGTTGACCGTTGGTGTACAACAAAGATTAACCGGCCCTGGTGTTTATTTATGCCGGCTCGCGTACAATAATGCCATCATTTCTGGTGGTGTTCACAATGTTCAAATCTGGTTTAGTTACTTTATTAACACTGTTTATCAGTGCTTCGTATGTGCTTTCTTCACACGCAGACTCAATTCGGGTAGCGACCTTCAATGTCAGTATGGAAGCCAGTAATTATTCACAAAGTGATACTGATGGCGTCGATGCTAACATACTGCTGGCGCATTTAAGGTCGGCTGAGCATCCGCAAATTCGTAATATTGCCGAAATTATTCAGCGTGTGGCGCCGGATATTATATTACTCAATGAGTTTGATTATTCTCCGGTCGCAAATCCCAGCGCAACAGCACTGTTTGTATCCAATTACCTGAATATCAGCCAGCAAGGCCAGGCCCCAATAGATTACCCATACCAGTATATTGCACCGGTGAATACCGGCGTGCCTACGCCTTATGATTTAGATAATAACGGCGAAAAAACCGGCCATGGCGGTGACGCCTATGGTTGGGGATTGTATCCTGGCCAGTATGGTATGGCGCTGTTATCCCGTTATCCCATTGATGTTGAGGGGATCCGTACCTTTCAACGGTTCTTGTGGCAGCATTTGCCCGAAGCTCAGGTACCGGTTGATCCGGTGTCAGGCGACCCCTGGTATAACGAGGAAGAGTGGGCGGCGCTGCGCTTAAGTTCTAAATCTCACTGGGATATACCAGTTAATGTCAATGGCAATATTGTACATA
Source organism: Alteromonadaceae bacterium (assembly GCA_013373625.1). Taxonomy (GTDB): domain Bacteria; phylum Pseudomonadota; class Gammaproteobacteria; order Enterobacterales; family Alteromonadaceae; genus Alteromonas. Next base: position 31,135 of record JABXHM010000012.1, read on the forward strand.
TTTTAGCAATGCACCCTACGCCGCCAACCTTTGATGGCCCGGAGGACAGAAACGGCAAACGAAACCATGATGAAATTCGCTTGATGGCCGATTATTTATTGCCGTCAACAGCCGGTTATATCTACGATGATGCAGGGCGAAAAGGGAGTTTTTCGGGGCGCAGATTTGTACTGGCTGGCGATTTTAATGCGGCAGATATTGGCGATAAATACCGCCCAAACGTGATTGAGCAACTCACAGAACATCCACTGGTAAATAATAGCGTGATACCGGTAAGTGATGGCGGAAATGCATCGGATATGGCGCAATACAGCCGACGTTTCACCGCCTCTTGGGGCGCACGTGCCGATTATGTATTACCCTCACGAGCCGGCTTCGACGTTACCGCAGCCGGTGTGTTCTGGCCGGACAAAGATTCACCACTTTATCGTTTGGTAAAAGATCGTCTAAGTAGCTCCGATCACCGATTAGTGTGGATAGATTTGAGGTTAACAGAATAACCCGGTATGTTTCACCGGCTTGTTGTAGTGACTTTTCCGGCTCAATGCCAGGGCGTGTTGATGGGTTTAATGTAAAAAAAGGGCAATATCGCTGCCGATATTGCCCTTATCTGTTTAAGCGGACTGATCGTTAATTAACAATCGTCGTCTTCAGCTTCTACGCCTTCTTTAACATCTTCACAAGCATCTTCCACTGCGTTACCAGCGTCAGTAACTGCTTCGTCGATAGCTTCGCCAGCGTCTTCTGCTTCACCGTCACCACAAGCGATAACTGAACACGCAAAGGCGGCGATAACGGTCATTTTTAACATGTCTAAAAACTTTAAATTTTTCATAATTATTCCTTAATTATTAATGTTTAATACTATGCCTTGGGGGTTTTTCCGCGTAAGGCCCCAGCAATAAGCGATATAACGAGTAGCACAACAAATAGAAAGAACAGAAACTGCGCGATACCTGTTGCTGCACCAGCGATGCCACCAAAACCGAAAACTGCTGCTATAATTGCGATAATAAAAAATGTGATTGCCCAACCTAACATGATGTCTCCTTGTTTATTTCATCGTATGTCACTTTATATTATGCTAGTCTTGTGCCATTGCGTATGTTGTTGAATTTAAACGAAAATAATTAATTCCAATAAGTTTTGGACTTCTTGTGTGCTACATCGTTACAGTCTTTTTGCATTTTTTACACGGCAGTTCAGGCAGCCTTACTTTCGCATTTGCTGACATTCGCGCTAATTAGGTTTAGGATCGCGCCATTACACGTTTATTTTTATCCGGAGTACCAATGGCAAATACTCACTCAGCATTTATCGGGCTGATGCAACGTGCCCGCAATGTTAAACGCTGGCCGTTGATGGCCCAGTTTCAGTCTGAAATGTTATCTACCCACATTTACGAAGCCTCGGTCATTGCCCATATGCTCGGGGTAATCGCTAAAGAAGTGTATAACGAAGATATTGTTCCTGACCGCGTGGCGTCGATGGCGATTTTTCATGAGGGCAGCGAAATAGCAGGTATGAGTGATATTCCCAGCCCGGTCAAATATCACGATCCGGAAACTACCCAGGCGATCAAAAAGTTAGAGCGTCGGTTTGAACAAATGTTAATCAAAACCTTACCGGAAGCTCTGCAGGAAAGCTATGAGCCGTTGATTGTCCAAGATAAAAATGATGATCACGTACGATTAGCTAAAGCTGCAGATGTACTTTGTGCTTATCTGAAATGCGACTATGAGCTCGCTAAGTCAAACCATGAATTTTCAAATGCAATGGAAGAGATGGAAGTTCAACTGGCGCGATATCGTGAACTGCACCCTTGTGTCGATTATTTTTGTAAGGTCTTCTTAGAAGACGCCAAAGGGACCCTGGATGAACAGACCAAGGATCTGGATTGGGTCGAGAACGCCAACCAGGCCAATCTCAAATCTTCCTGAGTAGAACGCCTTATTTTGCCTGGTTTCATTGAATGCGGTTGCACTCAGTGGTAGTGGCCCGGTTAACGGGTGCACAGTAATCGGTTGTATTTTATATTGTTGCGCCGTAGCAGGGGGAAGCCAGTACAATATCCTTTTGGACGCTCGTGCCTTATCCCTTAATCAGGGCATTTAGCTTTTCAAGGCACTGCTGATGACGATTCGTAATTTGACGCAGTTTTAGTGATAGACCAGAGGGCTTCAGTGATGACAAACTGTCGTTCAGGCACGTTAGCAATTGTTCTTCCAGTTCAATGAAACCGTCGATTTTATCCAGTGATGGATAGCTGGTTAACATCGCCTGCAAACGCTCGCTGACCGCTTCAGATAATGTGTCGTCGTCTGCTTCATCATTGTCAGGAGTAAGAAGCTCCAGGGCACGTTTTTTTTCATCTTTCAGTAGTTTGAAACAAGCCAGTTGTTGGCTTGACAGGTTGTTCGATGTCGCTGAACTGTATAAATCTGCGCCTTTGCTAAATAACGCCTGTAAATGGTCTACTGCATTGATCTTATCGTGCATCATAACTACTCTATAAATTAGGTGAATGAGACGAAAGGCTGTTTTGCTAATCAACCATTATCGCTTGTTTTGGTCTTGGCTCATGGCTCCCGAGCTGAATGGTCATAGTGTAATATTTCGCCGGACCGCTATTCATTGTTGATACGGCACCAACAGGTTTTGGTGTTGTAACACGTTCACATCCTGATACAGTGCACTGTTGGTTCTTTGGCAGCTCAGTGGTTTTGATATCGCCAGTTGCCGCGCCATCCACAGTCTCTGCCTGCGGTGCAGCTGTCATAACCTGTTGCTCTTCCATGTCAGGTAGATTAACCATGTCTGCCGATATCACCCTGTACCATGAAAAGCCTTTGGTGCGGCCGATTTCAGCGGCGCGCTGATGAGCGTAGGCCGATAGTTGTTCTGTACTGGTCGCGGCATTTGCCTTGTACATGATTTTATATTTTGATTCAGACAGTCGGTGTGAGGAATAACCCTCTGCGCCTGCACTTGGTGCCGCTTGATAGGGCGTCGATACTAATGAGCTACCTGCACACCCGGTCAACATACAGGTAGTGAATGCCGCTACAAGTAACGCTTTTGCCAGATTCGTATTACTGAATAATTTAACCAATAAACTTAACTCTACGCTGGCTATCGCGTTAAATGCTGTTATCTGTTTGACAATTCTGTGCATAATCATTTCCCTGTTAAGGTCAACTTGTGTTGGTATCTGTTAATAATCTAAACAGATATGTGCAACGCTTATGCCATCGTTTGTGATTAATTTAACGTATTGAAATAAAAGAAAAAATAATAATTAGATACATAACTTAAACGTCAGAAGCCGGCGGCTATGTAAAACTTGCACAGCCGCGCTATCAAAAGTTCAAAGTAGCCAAATCGTTTTTGGTAACAGGTTTGAGCAGGGTTTGCCTGACCGGGAGATCAGCGAGACGGTGTTGTTCCGGCTTTGCACCACTGATAATCGTAAATGTGAGTTGCGGCGCTATCTGCTGTAGTTCAGCAACGAGCTCGTACCCATTGGTATCTGGCAGGTGTAAGTCCATCAATACATGACAATACATGTCTGGATTAGCCGTGACCTTTTGCAATGCCTGATGACCACTGTGGGCAGTATCTGCCTGATGATTAAGGCTCTTAAGTAATACGCACATTAACTCGGCAGCATCTTCGTCGTCTTCAACCACCAACAGGTGCTCATTGCTCGTATTGTCAGGCTCAATATCCACTACCGGTAGCGTCTCTTTCGCCGGTATTAAAAAGGTATCCAGTACCTGGCTCAATTCGCGTCGGTCAACTGGCTTGGCGATGACGTTATCAAATCCATCGCTAAGAAGCGATTCACGCAGCCCTTTACGACTCGCGGCGGTAACGGCAACTACCGGCGTTTGAATGCCTTCTTCACGTATGGCCCGCAGACAGTCAATGCCATTCATAGCTGGCATATGAATATCCATCAAAATTAAATGAAATGGTCGCTTCTTTTGCTCTGCAATGCGTACTTTTTCCAGTGCATCGAGTCCGTTCTGGGCATACGACACAGTAGCCTGACTCATGCCAACTAATCTGCCGGTAAGGCGACGTATCTCCCTTAGATCATCAACAATTAATACTCTGCCATCGAGTTGCTGATTGATTTTAAACTGCTTGGCACGACGCACTGGTGCTTCTAAATCCAGTGGTACGGTGCTGACCTGTCCTGAATTGCCGGTATCGACAGTAAACCAAAACCGACTGCCTTCACCTTGTTTAGACTCAACACTGATATTGCCGCCCATACGTTGAACAAGTTCATTGGAAATTGCCAACCCCAGGCCAGCTCCACCATGATTTGCCTGCATTAAATCTTCGATTTGCTCAAACGGTCTGAAAATCGTTTGCAGCTTATCTTGCGGCATGCCAATACCGGTATCTTTCACAGCAAAGCAAAGTTGCTGACTGGACTCGTTAAACTCAATATGAATATTCACCTCACCAGAATCAGTAAACTTTATCGCATTGTTAGTGAGGTTAATGAGTATTTGTCGTAGTCGGGTAGGGTCGCTTTTAATAAACTCTGGCAATAAAGAGTCTGAGGTGATGGTCAATAGTAACCCTTTCTCGCTGGCTTGCATGACCATTAAACTGTAGAGGTCAGTTAAAAATCCGGTCAAATTGAATTCAGTACGCACCAGATCAAGTTTATTGGCCATAATCCGGGACATATCGAGCAGATCGTTCAATAAACACAATAAATGCTGGCTGTTATTTAAGATCGTTGATAGCTCTGAGTTAATATGTTCGTTTTCTGGCGAATCGAGCAATAATTCAGTGTAACCAAGAATCGACGAGAGTGGCGTACGTAATTCATGGCCAAGGTGGGCTAAAAACTTATCTTTCGCCCGGTTTTGTTGCTCCACCCGGTTACGTTCAAGGCGTTCTGTTTCTATTTCGCGGCGCACTAAAGCATAGCGAAGAGTACGCATAAAACGAGGCGTGTCGACTTCTGACTTGGTCAGAAAATCAGCCGCTCCGGCGCGCATCACCCGATCATCGACAACACTGTCGGCTTGTCCGGTTAATACCACTACGGGAATATTAACCGACAAGCTTTTTAGTTTTGCCAATACATCCATGGCGTTTTCCTGGCCAAGCAAGTAGTCAAGTAAACATAAATCGAAGGATTCTGCTTTTAATAACTCAATAGCTTCGGCACCGTTTTTGGCCCAGTGCAGTTCAAACCGAGGTGAGGTACATTGTTCAAGAGAGTCGGCGGTAAGAAAATAATCATCTTCATCATCTTCAACGAGTAATATACGTACAGTGTCGGTCATAACCCTCTCGCTAGGTGTTATTGGGAAGTTCAACGAATTCTACCCAGTAACGGCCGAGAGCCTGCATTAGATCAACCAGTCCCTCAAAATTAACGGGTTTGGTAATGTAGGAAGCGGCGCCCATATCATAGCCGCGTAACATGTCTTCTTCTTCTTTCGATGTGGTCAGAATCACCACCGGGATGCTGCGTAACGTCGGGTCAGCTTTAATTTGCTGCAATGCCTCGCGACCGTCCATGCGCGGCATATTGAGATCAAGTAAAATCAGACTTGGCCGCGGCGATAACGCGGCATCAGAAAATTTACCTTCCCGACGCAGGTATTCAAGCAGCTCAACACCGTCTTCGACGCAATGTAAGTTATTCAGAACACGGCCTTCTTTTAAGGCATCTACTGCCAGCAAACGATCGTCTTCGTCATCATCTGCCATTAATATGGTAATTGGCAATCTACTATTAGGCATGGCTAATTACTCCCTGTTGTTGCAAATTGGTAAACGGCTGTCCATCCTCTGGTAGGTATATTTCAAACCTGGCGCCTTGTTGAGGCTCCGAGAAGGCTTGTATCGTGCCATTGTGGCGTTCGACAATGCGGCGACATACTGCAAGTCCAATACCTGTGCCCTGATACTCTGAACGACCATGTAAACGCTGGAATGGCGCAAAAATTTTCTCCGCAAAGTTTTGTTCAAAACCAATACCATTATCCTGCAGTGTTATTTTGAACCATTTTAAACCAGGAAGTAAATGTAAAGATTCAACATTTTCTGAATATAAACTTTCATAACGAAGACTGATGTGTGGGGTGGTATCGGATTTAATGAACTTAAGTGCATTGGATAACAAGTTTAAAAACAACTGATTCATTTGGCTGGTGTCAGCTTGAATGGTGGGTAAATCATCAACGTCAATAACCGCTGAGGTTTCTTCGATCTTAATTTCAAGATCATCTAATACCGACTCCATAACGTTATTGAGGTCGGTGCTGACAAAGTCTTTTCCCCGCGTTGTAACTCTGGAAAATTCAAGTAAGTCACTAATTAGCATTGACATTCTTTCTGCAGCATTGAGCATACGGCGTAGAAAGTCTTTACCACGTTCATCCATAACCGATTCGTAGCCAGTACTGACACGGTTACCAAAAGCACGTATCTTGCGTAACGGTTCTTGCAAGTCATGGGAGGCAACAAACGCAAAGTCTTCAAGTTCGCGGTTGCTGCGCGAGAGTTCCTCAGCGTAAACCTGAAGTTCTGCTGTACGCTCCTCTACTTTCGATTCAAGTACCATATTGTGTTGCTGTAGCTCTCGCTGGTGGCTTATGGTTTCGCGAATATTTATGCGTAGTAAAAAGAAGATACCGAGAATCAACAGAGCAGTGGTAACGGCTGAAATGACTAGGTTAGTAATGGCGTCGGCCCGTAACTTCATAAGAGAATTAACGTGTTGGCTTTGTAGCTGTCGCTCTTGTTGTTCGATTTTAACGAACAGTGTCTCAAACTCATCATACTGTACCAGGCCGCGGTCAGTTGAAAACAGCGTTAATGCCTGTTCACGCTGGCCTTGCCTGGCCAGTTCGACCACTTCTATCAGCGATGTTAATTTCACCTTTGAAAGATCAACAAGTTGCTGAAGACGTTGTTCTTGCTCAGAAAAGTCTGAGGAGATGGCGTTTTGCTCAACTTTTTCAATTAACCGGTTGACGCTATCCAGCGTGGTTTCATAATCAGTGAGGTACTCTTCTTTCTGCGTTAATAGATAACCTCGTTGGCCCGATTCGGCGCGCAATATCGCTACATGAAGTGTATTGATTGAATTGATGACTTTGTTGGTAGTAAAAAGTCGTCTTTCTAAAGACGCTAATTCGTCGAGCGTATGAATCGTATAGGCTGAGTTGGCAGCGATTACAATTACAACCAGCGAAATTAGCAGTATCCAGGAAGCTGTATTGCGCAGAAAGTGGCTCATTCATTGTTGCCTGTGTTAGTTGGATTGAAGTTATCTACGATTTGGCTGAGACTTTCACTGCAGTCCTGGCAACCTGCAATGATTTTGTCTAATGCTGCCAAGGCTTTGTCTGGCGGAACAGCACCCTCCAGTGCAAGCTTGATTAACTCAGCTTGCATTGTAATTCGGTTTAGTGGGCGGCGGGCGTCATGCACTGCGGTTTGCAACATTGCAAACTGTTCGTCATCCATAATGTTATTGTCCGTTGTCTGTGGTGATATCACCGTAAGCATGCAGACGATTGTAAAGTGTTTTGGTACTAATACCGAGCATTTCAGCTGCAGTAGTTTTGTTGCCATCTACCTTTTCGAGGGTCGCATAGATGAGTTCTTTTTCGACATCCTCGATAGTACGACCTGCTTTGAGGCCGGTTGATAAGGTCTGCTTTTTGGCAAAAGGTGACTCAATAGTTTTAGGTAGTTCAATGTCCACCCCCTCAGGTTCGCTCATAATGGCAGCACGATGCACAAAATGGCGCAGTTCCCGAACATTACCCGGCCAGTCGTAAGCCGAAAGTTTTTCGAGTTGCTCCGATTGCCAGCGGAATTGGCTGTTATTCTCGCTATTGAGCTGATCAATAAAATAACGCGCCAGTAAAGGGATATCTTCTTTGCGTTCGCGTAAAGGAGGAATAGTAATGGGAAAGACTGCCAGGCGGAAATAAATATCTTCGCGCAATACTTTGCTTTCTGCGAGTTCTTCCATGCTGCGGTTAGATGCAGAGACTACCCGGCAATTAACCGGTGTAGCCTTGGTGCCGCCAACACGGATAACCACTTTGTTTTCCAGCACGCGCAACAAATTAGGTTGCATATCAATTGGCATTTCAGTGATTTCGTCAAGAAATAAAGTACCGTTTTCAGCTTGTTCAAATACACCTGCCTTGCGGCCAATTGCGCCGGTAAAAGCGCCTTTTTCATGGCCAAACAATTCACTGCCAATGAGTTCTTTAGAGAATGCCCCACAGTTTGTTGCGACATAAGGTCCAGGGCAATCTGCGGCGGCATGAATGGCTGCCGCAACCACCTCTTTACCGACACCACTTTCGCCTAACAGCATCACGTTAGCATTGGTTTTACTTACCCGGCTGATTAGCTTGTAGAGTTCCTGCATTGGTGCAGACTCGCCAATTAACTGACCAAAATGCCGGGTGACACTCTGTTTGGTCGATTTTTTTGGGACGGATTTTTTTTGCGGCTGTAAAACTGACTCAAGTTCTTCGCGCTGAATAGGTTTAACCAGGTAGTCGACGTTGTCGCCGCACATGTCTTTGATGATACCTTTAACCGAAGGGTGACCGGTTATCAGTGTGACTCGAGGCTGCTTCTGCTCGCTATTGAGCGATTCAAGTAAGTGCAGACCTGAGCCGTCCGGCAACATGAAATCCAGCAAAATGTGATCAAATGATTCTTTACTCAGCCAGTCTTTAGCTTCGGCAAGATTTGCAGCAGTCAGTACTTCGTGACCCAGAAACTCTATAATGGTGCAGGCGACGTCCGTGAACTCAGTGTCATCGTCTACGAGAAGAATTGTTAACAACGTTCAGTCCTTATTAACGAAAATATTTTAAATTGCGGCCGGATGGCTAACTTTAACTTATTAAGCAGCGTTTTGTCTCTATTTACTTGCTGTCACCGAGGGACTCTGCATTGGGTAAAGACATTGTTTGATAACGTAATTCACCAATAAACGCTCGCGCAGCCGGGCCGAGACGGTCACCGTCTGCGAAGCACAAATGCACGATTGATTTACGTAAACCGCCTTGCTCAAGAGGTAATGGCTTTAGTGTACCATCTTCGAGCTGGCTTTTAATAATGGCAAGCGGCAACCAGGCAAAACCCAAACCCTGACTAATGATATCGATGGATGTACGTACATGACTGACAGTCCATCGTTGTTCAGCCCCTAACCAGCCCGCATCGGCTTTTCGATCGGCAGAGGAGTCCCGCACAACAATTTGCCGATAACTTTTAAGATCAGCCAACGTTAATGTACGGTTGAGCGAATGTAACGGGTGTGATGGGTGAGCGACAGCAATAAATTCGATATCACACAGGTCTTCGCTAAATCCGCTGTCATAAGAAAATGGTGAAATAGCAATATCAACCTCGCCGCCTTTCAGTAACGTATTGGCACCGTTAAGTACGGTTTCCATTAACTCTATTCTTAGTAGCGGGTATTCTTGTGAGACTTTGTTGAGCGCCTCGTATAGCATCTCGGTAGGAAATATAATGTCAACGGCTATGCGTAAGTAGGTTTCGATGCCGGAGGTGAGACTGTTTGCGACGCTTTCAATTTTGTGCGCTTCCTCCAACAAAAAACAAGCGCGGCGGTACATTAACTCTCCGGCCTTAGTCAGCGTAACCCGACGGCCTTCGTTGTTAAACAACGTAAGACCCAGAGCATGTTCTAATTTTTGTACTGCGTGATGAATGCTGGACTGACTTTTGTGAACCTGTTCCGCAGCCTGATTAAACCCGCCTGCTTCGACCACAGCCTTAAACATTCGCCATTGTTCAAGCGTTGCTTTCAACATCTAATAGGCACTCCGCTATGCTGCCATTCCTAATTCATGGCGAGTCGTCAATGCGTAGAGATTACACCTATTAATTAATTAGTTAAATGCCTTTTGAATGGTGGGGATGTCACAACTCATGACAGCTACATGCTGATAACCCATTTTTGCCAGTTGCTCTGCAGCCAGCATTGCTCGAGCCCCTGATGCACAGTGCAGAATAATGGTTGCGCCCGGATCGGTAACTAATTCGAGTATTTTCATTTCCAATAAACCGCGCGGTATATTGATGGCGCCCTTAGCCGGTGAGTTAGCATGCTCAGCAGGCTCCCTGACATCAATGACGTAACAATCATGCCGGGCTTTCTTTGCCGCGGCTTCGGCTGCGGTGATTTTTTCAGGCTGAGGTTCAATAGCGGCCAAACGTTCTTGCAGGGTAAGTAGCATAATTGTTCTCAAATTTTATCAAAATATAGATTAAATCTAATGTTGGGATGGTGTTCTGTCAACTTGCATAAAATTTCTCATACAGTCCATATATTGAGCATGGCTTAAACTAACTTCCCTGATAATACAATAATATTTCTTGATAAAAATAGCAGATTGACGTTCAATAAAGAGGATAGCTTGCAGTAACACTTAGGCGTAGTAACGACGCTGAAATAACTAAGGTTTAACGCTATGGATCCCAGTCAAATACTGAGCAGAGCAGCAGACGCTGAGCAGTTTTTAAAACAACTTTCTAATAAGACGCGCCTGATGGTGCTGTGTTCCCTACTCGAAGGTGAACGGTCGGTGACTGAACTGCTCAGTAGCGTACCGGTAACACAGCCGGTATTGTCGCAACATTTAGCCTTATTGCGAGAAGCGAAACTGGTGGCAACCCGCCGCTCTGGCCAAACGATTTATTACTCGTTGGCCGATGAGCGAATCAGGAAAACCATGCAGTTACTTTACAGTTTTTTCTGCGAAGATTGATGCCGCTGAACTCGAGGTAGTGGTGTCACTTTACAGGCGAGTTATTATTAGTCGTCTGCGTCCGGTGCGCTTTCTAAATCAGCTTTATCCATATTAAGCACAATGCTATGTCCGGCCCAGTCAATGTGTTTAATCTGGTGCGTTGGAACTTTAACTTGCTTCCCACCCGGTAGCCAATCATTCAGGTTTATGATTAGGTCGGCGACCGACCATTCAGGTAGTTGCACGATAAAATCGTCAACATGTCCTGCTTTACCATCGTTAAGTACAATAGAATAACCTTCGAGCTCCTCACAAGAACGAAGGTGTTCTTCGTTGGCCGGCGCTGTTTCGTGAACCTGCTCGGCGATGTCCACCAACTCCATTGGATGGGCGTATTCACCCCAGGTGCCTGGACCTGTCCAATAATAACCGTATCCAAAATAGCGGAACAACAGGGATTCATATTCGCGGGAGACCGGTTGGTGAGCCTCCAGCGGCGGGCTGTTTTTAACCGCGTCCTGACTTAAATTAACGTGAAGTTTTTCATTAGTATGATCGACTTTTTCAATCGATACAGGGGTAATAACTACCTTACGGCTGAGTGGCAGCCATTTATTCGTATCGGCTACCAGATACCTGACAACCCATTGTTCGTCGTCTATCAGAACATCCTGACATCCACCGATGTCGCCGTCGCTGGCATGAATACCAAAGTGCTTGAGTTGGGAGAAACGAGTTTCCATGCTGACCTCCAAAAATGTCAATGCTGTTGAACATTTCTATTCAATAGCATGGCATCAGGATCAATAAACTGCGAGTTTTGGCGAAAAGAATTTATGGTGTCGGCAGAATAAACCTGCCGACATGCTTGGTGAAATAGCAATGAAATGGGTAAAAATCAGGCGACGTCAAATTCTTCGTCAGAGTAATCTTCATCAAAGTCAGACTGATTGCTTGCCGAACTATGCAGCGTATAAAACTGTTTTCGGTTGCGCGCCAGTTTGATGTATTTCAACCACGCTTTCTCTAAAGTACTGGAAGCGGGTGTCTCTCCTTTAAGTACCTCAATGAAACGCTGCTCTTCAGCATTTTCAGGAACTAATTCGCCTGATTCTAATGCGGCCAGGGTTTTACCGTAACCAGATAGAATATCGGCTTCAGTAATGCTGAAATCGCCCGACTTGCGAAATCCGTATGGGAAATGCTGACGGTCGATAAATTGCTTTTGTGGTAAACGAATATCTGTCGTCTTCATAATGATGTTCTCGTCATTAGCTGGTTAGGTTTCGATAAATTAAACAACATGGCTGCACGATTAACATTGCGTGCTTATTTTCAGTGCACTTTTAATTTATTAATGGCGAAATGAAAAACAAAAAATTTTTCTCCTGACAATAAAAAAAATTGTTTTACAAAAGTGACATATTTCGCACTGCTGAATTTTGCTCCTGGCTTCTCTGAATCGCTGTATCTAAAGCCCTTGGCCAAGGCTAGCTGTGGCTAAATACTATTTGCTAACATGCCGGCGGGCTGTATTTTTGTATAAAAAATAACCACAAATAAACTTTGTCGTGACGATAAAAACTATTCATTTCCTATTTTTTGCAGGGAAGGAATAATAAATGGTGAAAGTTCGTAACCACCAGAGAAGACAATGAGTAAAGACTATCGTTACCAGAGGGAAGAATGGGACTCGGTAGATGACGAGGATAATGTTGACGATCCGCGTAAAAGCCTGAAACGTCAGCAGACCGTTAAAAACAAGAAAAAAGCGATGCAACAGCGCGACAAACAGCGGCGGGCTCAGTTCGATAGCTTCGAATAGCTCACGAGGAGTCGTGATTAACGCACGTTTTTATTTTACTTTGCGGTAAACTTGTGCCAGCTTATGCGTATGGACGAGAGTCATAGTACGTATAAGCATGGACATTCGTTTTCTGACGACATTTGTAGAAGTAGTTAAAACACGTCATTTCGGCAAAGCTGCCGAAAATCTCTATTTGACGCAATCTGCGGTAAGTGCGCGGATAAAGCAGCTCGAAGAGTATTTCCACACCACTTTGTTTGTACGCCACCGCAATAGCATACAGCTGACGCCAGCGGGTGAACGCTTGTTGCCCTATGCTGAGCAACTCAGTGCTACCTTGCAGCAAGCTAAGCAGGAATTGCAACGAGAAGCCGGGGAATATTTAGTATGCGGGGCGGGGCAGCTCAACAACGAAATTTGGATGCCTGATCTGCTGAAGCACATTCACAGTGCGTTTCCGGAGTGGGCGATCAAGGCCGAAGTATTACCCTCTGAACAAATATCCCGCCAATTACATGATCGCAGTATTGATCTTGCTTTTTCCAGTGAGCCATTAAAGTCGGAAGAGTTCACTGGCCAGTTACTCAAAGCCGCGCCTTTAGGCTTGTTCAGTATTAATCAGACAACAGTGGATATGTCACCCTCTCAGTTCGTTTCGATTGATTGGGGCAGTAAAGCGCGTGAAGAGTTACTCACTCGTTTTGCTGAATACCGGGATGCCAAATTCACCACTAATTCATTGCGTCTTGCCCTGGCTACGTTGGCACAGGAAGGTGGCATAGCGGTATTACCAGTGGGCCTCGCCTGGCAACAATGGGGGCTTGAAAATGTGCGTTGTATTGATCAATTTACAACGGCGCAATGTAAACTCTATATGTACTTTATGAAATCTGTCAGACGCGCTATTGTGCCCGAAGTTGTGAAAGTGGTGAGCCAGAATTTTGCAACGGATAGTTAACGCCTAACTTAGGCAGTGCATTGATAAAGAGAACAACTATGATCACTGATGAAGATTTTTTTAGCCTGAAGCCAGAACAACGACTGGCTGTATTTTTCTCTACTGTTAAAGAGCAGGGTGAACTATTTATTTTGAACGACGAGCTTGGCTGCGTCATGCTTACCTCCGACGAAGATGAAGAGGGGGTGCCGGTATGGCCAACCGCCAGTCTGGCGAGTATGTGGGCTGATCAGGAATGGGCTCATTGTGAGCCAAAAGCGATTAGTCTTGAGGTTTGGACCGAACGCTGGACATCGGGAATGACCAAGGATTTACTGCATGTCATACTGGCACCTGTACCTGGTGAGGAAAGCGAGCTAATGCTGCCAGAAGAGTTTGCCCAAAAGCTTTCTTAACGTTCGGTTATTCAACCGTCATTTTGTCGTGCCTCAGGTAAGTTGAAGCTGGGGCAGTGTGCATAACCCGGGATTTTCCCCGTCCAACCCAATGTGCTTCTTTTTGCCTTTGCAACAACTTATCGTGGGTAATTCTTAAATGACCGTAGTCAGAGGTAGTTATCATTAGCAAGGAGAATACTATTTCAGCACTCGTGCCAGGTGATGCAGATTTTTGGTTTTTACCATTAGGTGGAACCGGTGAAATTGGTATGAATCTGAATTTGTACGGGCATGCTGGCAAGTGGTTAATGGTTGACTGTGGCGTCACGTTTGACGAGTCGTTACAAGCCCCTTATCTGAATAAAGCAACCACACCAACGAATAAACATAACGTGGTAGCACCAGACCCCACCTTTATTGTTGAACACAAAGAACACCTGGCCGGATTAGTGGTAACCCATGGGCATGAAGATCATATAGGCGCTGTCGCGGCGCTTTGGCCACGCTTGCGCAGCCCGGTGTATGTCACGCCTTTCACCGCTGAAATACTGTATCGTAAACTGGGCCAGGCAGGATTGCTCGGTAAAGTACCTGTACATGTGGTAAACCCTGAAAGCCAAATTACAATTGGTCCATTTTTGCTTAAATGGCTGGATATTACTCACTCTATTCCTGAACCTCAGGCACTACTAATTACTACGTCAGCAGGCACGGTTCTGCATACTGCAGATTGGAAAATAGACGCACAACCCATCACAGGTAAACCGTTTGATGCCAATGCGTACCGGGCATTGAGCGAGCAAAACCTATTAGCTTTAATTGGCGATTCTACCAATGCTTTAAAACCTGGCTTTTCGATTTCAGAACGGATTTGTGCGGAAGGGTTGCAAACTATTATTAAGCAGTGTCCGGGGCGAGTGGTCGTCAGTTGTTTTGGAAGTAATATCGCGCGTTTAATATCCATCGCCCGAATTGCCCAAAAGACCGGTCGATACCTTGGCTTACTCGGGCGCTCGCTGGAAAATATGCTGGGTGTTGCACGCAAGACAGGTTATTGGCCGGATGATTTGGCGATTATTGATCCCCAACACCTGGGCTACCTTCCACCCAGCGAAGTACTGGTAGTTGCTACCGGTAGTCAGGGAGAGCCTCGTGCAGCACTCAATCGCCTGGCTATTGATGGCTCACCTTTCTTCGAATTGAGTGAAGGGGATACGGTGATTTTCTCCAGCATTGTTATTCCGGGCAATGAAGTTGCCGTGCAACGTCTCGTCGAAAAGCTGCAAAACAAGAAAGTAACAGTGGTGCAGTCAGAAGATACTGAGGTACCTATCCATGCCAGTGGTCACCCCTGCGCTGAAGAGTTAAAACTCATGTATCAGTGGACTCAACCCAGTATGGCAATTCCTGTACATGGCGAGCCGGAACATCTGCAGGCCCATGCCGAAATAGCCCAGGCCATGGGGGTAAGACGCACATACGTGGGACGCAACGGTGACTTATACCTGCTTGCTCCGCAACCCGGCATTCGGCGCCAGCGAGTGCATACAGGCCGTATCGCATTAGCCGAGCGCTAATTGGATGACCGTATGTATGCTTAGTGGCAATGCATTAAACGACGCCATGACAATATATTGATTGTTGAAAGAGCCTGCAACCGCCTGTACATAGCGTCAGCATTGCGGTATTCAACACGAATAAATAATACGTCAACATACAAATGTGGGGAGTTATGTGCTATTAATTAGAGTAATTCCACAACGCGCTCAGAAACAAAGCCCTTGAGAAACAGGGAAGGTTTAAGTTATTAATGATTAGTGGTTCATTGCTCCCTTTCCTGATCCGACGCCTGCTGATAATCCTCTGCATTTTCACATTGTCAGTACCGGCCATGGCCAATGTGTCATCCCCGCTCATAAAAGCGCCAATGTCATCCGTGTTGTCTACACAGCAAGGACTGGTGCAGGACAGCGTTACCGATATTCTGATTGATAACGATGGCTTTGTCTGGATTGCTACCGATGGTGGCCTTGACCGCTATGATGGTTACAGAGTGGAGCATATTGTAGGTAACAATGGTGAGCTTGCATCGACGCCGGTCGAAACCCTGTTTTTAGACAGCAGCAACCGTTTGTGGATTGGTACTCAGTATCGTGGCGTTTATATGCTTAATCTGAACACCAATGTGTTACAGGTAGTGTCGAAAATTCCGTCGCAGGAATTGCCTGATTATTTCCAGATGATCGAAAAATTTTTTGAGCTACCTGATGGCAACATATTAATGCTGAGTCGTCAGCTTCTTGTCAAATACGACATTAAAAATAAAGAGCATGAAGTGCTATACCATGTGGCGTCTCCAGAGGAAGGCAGAGCACCTTACCTGCGCGATTTTTTGCTCATCGATGAAATGGTGGTGTTGGCGACCTCTGAGGGGCTGTATATTGCTGAATATGCACCGCAACTGGCCTTTCATCGTCTTGAACATCGCGCCGGTGTGGAGCGTAATATCGATAATGCTAACGCCAAACTACTGCTATTAAAAAATGAAACGCTCTGGGTTGGCACGGTAATGGGCCTGTTCAGTTTGCCCTGGGACAATGTTAAACAAGCTTACCAGGCGGGAACAGAGGTTGTGCTTGGAACCCAATTGGTCGTTGAACAGCGCAACATATGGCAAATGATCAGCGCAAGTAATGATCTCTTATGGCTTGGAACGGATATAGGTTTGTTGCGTTTGAGCCGCGATAAAGACGGCTGGCAATCCCGGTATATTCTGGAGCCTTCCACTGACGGCATTGCATTCTCACGTCAGGATATTCGTGCACTAGCAATAACGCCTAACAATGATTTGTGGCTGGGTTCTTATTTGAATGGTGCGATTTACTGGTCACCTAAAAGTTTATACTTTAAGACGGTACAGAATTACACTGACCATAAGTCCGTTAAGGTGTTAAGCGACAATGTGGTGTGGTCTATTTATGAAGATGATGATCAAACGCTTTGGGTAGGCACTGATAATGGGTTAACACACTACAATCAGCGTACTGGTGAAAGTGAATTTTATATTGTTAACCCCGGCAGCACTGAGCAATACAGTATTCACAGCATATCAAAAATCATTCCCCTGCCCGGTAATCAGTTGTTGCTTTCAACCCTCGCAGGGTTATTGTTGTTTGATCGCGAAAGCAAAGAGTATCGACGCCTGGAGTTTGGTTTCAAGGAAGAAGAAGTTATTTACCTTGCCGGGCCCGCGCTGGATGCTCAGGGGCATCTATACTTTTTTGGCGATAATCTGTATCGATACGACTTTGACAACGCGCAACTGACTCAGTTAGATAAGTTGGAAGCACAAATCCCATTTCATACGATCATGAATTTTATTGGGCCAAATCCTATTCATACCGATGAAATGTTGATCGCAACCTATGATGGCTTATGGTCTTTCAATATCAAGACCCTGGAGGCACAACAAATACACCGGCTGCCTGAACGTCTGGTTAATACAGATTTTTGGCCAGATAAGGTTAAGTTGGATAACGGAGTGTTGTGGGTGGTCTATCCCGGTTATGGTTTGGTTGGATTGGATGCAAAAAAGTATAACCAACGTTTTCACTATGGCCATGAGATAGTTGGGCACGGCGCTGTCATGTTTGATTTGTTAAAGGATGACGATGGTTATTTTTGGTTTAGTTCATTAAATGGCATACACCGATTCTCAGCCAAAGATCGTTCATTTATTCGTTTTGAATATGGCCGCGAACTCAACATTGCAGAATTCAATCAAGGTGCTAATCAGCGTTTAAGCGATGGTAGAATTGTGTTTGGCTCGCCTAAAGGGTTACTGTTTTTCGATCCCCAGGCAATAAATTCAGTTATTCAACAAAACAGTCTTCAGCAGAGCCTCCGGGAAATGGTGATCACGGGGTTGAAACTGGCGTCGAGACAATTGGATTTACCCAAGAAAAACCTGGCCAATACCCATATTCAGCTCAACCATGATGACTACGGTCTAACCATCGAATTTTCTGCGATGGATTATTATGGTGCCAGAGATACTAACTTTAAATATATATTGCGCAAGAATGGCCAGATACTCAGTGAAGATATCACTCATGATACAAAGGTAGTGTTGCCATCATTAACCGCTGGTGAGTATCGCTTTGATGTATTGCCTGAGTCGCAACTGAATTACTACAAACGACTACCTGCCAGCCTATCAATTACAATGGCTTACCCACCATTTCTATCCCCTGTGGCCTACACACTTTATGCATTGACACTGGCAATTTTGATTATCGCATACCTGGTTAGCCGACATGTACAGATAATGCGGCTAAAGAATGCGCAGCAGCAAGTGAAGTTGTTTGGCAATGCTTTCAGGCATACCAGTGACTGGGTTGTCATTTTTGACCAACAATATGTTCCCGTAGCGGCAAACCCCGCGTTTGAGCAAGCTTTTGGTCTGACATCGCGGGAGAATCTGGATCGCGAACTATTGCGTTTATATCAACAGGTGCCAATGCTTGAGTCACAACTTTCCGGACAGCTTCATTTACTCAAAGATTGCGATGAGTGGAAGGGAGAAGAGCGGATAAAAATGCCGGATGGGCGTGAGTATGATGTGTTGGTCGATATCAATCGTATGAGCGAGGATAACGAATTAGACAGCACCCATTATCTGGCAGTCATTTCAAATATTACCGAGCAAAAGAATGCTGAACGGAAACTGGTAAAAATTGCTAACTACGATAGCCTGACCGGACTGGTTAACAGAAGCTTGTTACTAGACCGGTTGGAGCATGCAATCAGTGCCGCTGACACTCATCAACATTTAGTCGCCGTCTTGTTTGTCGATCTTGATCGGTTCAAAGGGATCAATGACTCACTGGGGCATGACTATGGTGACAAGCTGTTGCGGGTGGTGGCAAATCGTATGATTAACCTGGCCTCAAAAAGTGACACCGTGGCCCGGCTCGGTGGTGATGAATTTGTGATTGTCATGGAAGAAGTTGAGCATGAGTCAGCGGTTTCCAGCTTTGTGTCTCAACTGATTGAATCAATCGAAACACCTATTGCGCTTGGTAAAGAGGTGCTGCGGGTATCCTGTTCGGTTGGCATTTCTTTTTACCCAAATGATGGCGCAGAGCCTCAAGAGTTACTGAAACAAGCTGATGTCGCCATGTATACCGCTAAAAAGAACAATTTGACGGCGTTTACTTATTTCACTAAAGAAATGAACGAGCGTGCCATACAGCGATTAGAACTTGAAAATGTTGTTAAATCGGCGTTTGATCAAAAAGCATTTCAAAACTTTTATCAGCCTATTATTAACCTGACAACCGGGAAAACGGAAGGGGTAGAACTGTTATTGCGTTGCCACTTTAATAATGAGTGGATCCCCCCTTCGGCGTTTATTCCTGTACTTGAGGAATTACGCCATATTTTAGAGCTTACTCGAAGCTCTATTGCTAATGCAGTGGCAGATTTACGTGATTGGTATGCGCAGGGCTTTGATGGCTATGTGTCAATTAATTTGTCAGCGTTGCACTTTAAAACCCACTTCGATTTAGCCTATATAGAAGAATTGCTTAAACACCATGACATTCCGTATTCTGCAATACGCTTTGAAATTACCGAAAGCGTACTCATGGATAAATCTGATGGCGTGTTAAATGAACTCAATCGTATTCGTGATGCTGGTTTTAAACTGGCGTTGGATGACTTTGGAACCGGGTATTCATCGCTCAGCTACCTAAGGCGCTTTCCGCTGGACATTTTAAAAATAGATAAATCGTTTATTGATGATGTGAAAGTCAGTGAAGATGAGAATGCGCTGGTACAAACCACCATTAACCTGGCCAGTAGCTTAAATATGGATTGTATTGCAGAAGGGATTGAACACCCTGAACAAGTCCGTTTTTTACTTAACCATGGATGTCAGCGTTTACAAGGTTTTTATTTTTCTCACCCGGTTAACAATAAAGCAGTGCAGCCATTGCTGTTTAAGCAATGGCTGCCCCTGACTGACGGGCCTACCCGGTAGATAACACCGCGCGGGCTAACATCAGGCGGTTTTTACATTAAGCGGAATTGGCAGGTTCCTGAAGCGCTGACCGGTTGCAGCAAATAACGCATTAGCCAGAGCGCCTGCGGCTGGAGGGGTAGGCGGTTCACCAACGCCGCCAGGCAGTGCATCGCTTTGTATAATTTCAACATCAATTTTGACCGGTGTTTGCGGCATACGCGCTACCAGGTAATTATGGAAATTACTCTGCGTTACCTCGCCATTGAGCGCCGTTATTTGACCAATGGCACAGCTGATACCGTAAATCAGGCCGCCTTCGCACTGGGCTTTTACATGATCAGGGTTAACAACCGTTCCTGCGTCTAATGCCATGTATGCATTGGGAATAGTCCATTCACCACGTTCGTTGATGTTCACTTCAATTACGGCGGCTGCATAACTTAAAAACGAGCGGTGTACCGCTAAACCGAGAAACCGGCCTTGTTGCGCCTGATTGTTCCAGTCGGCCATTTTTGTAACCGTTTCAACCACCTGTTTAAGACGCGCAGTATCGACCGGGTAATCGCTAATGTCATCACCATAGTTACTGTATTTGGCATTGCTTTTGGCAAAATCGATATGTCGATCAGGGCCGATTAAGTCGAGTAAAAACGTTTTGTGATCGGTATTGGTCTGATGCGCCAGTTCTGCTACAAAAGACTGTGTCGCGAAAGCATGATAAACATTGGCAACACTGCGCAGCCAGCCGATTCTGACGTGGGCATCAGCTTCACCACGTTCTAATTGTAAGTTTGGCACGGCAAAAGGTGTATCAATAAGGCCTAGATCAAGTTCACCATCGCTGGGCTTGTTGGCCGAAGAATTAAAGGTAGAGGAAATGGGCGGAAATACAGTTTTGTGATACCAGCCGGTGACATTGTTGTCATCATCGAGCGTGGCGCTGAGTCGCTGAGCGCTGACGGTGTGATAGTAGCCATGCTTAATATCGTCTTCGCGACGCCAGATAACCTTGACCGGACGTCCAGCAGCTTTCGCCAGTAACGCGGCTTCCACAACAAAGTCGGGCTTTGCTTTACGGCCAAAACCGCCGCCGAGAAGTGTAACGTTAATGGTCACGGCTTCTAATGGTATCTGCAGCGCGTTGGCGACTTGTTGTTGTGCCGATTGAGGAGATTGCACACAGGCCCAGATTTCGGCACTGTCTGCGGTTACTCTGGCCGTTGCAGCGGGCGGCTCCATGGGCGCCTGAGCCAGGTGGGGAGCATAGTAACTGGCATCAATAACGTTGCTGGCCCGTTCTCTGGCTTGATTAAAATCCCCCAGTTTGCGCACAACCTCACCAGGCTTGCCCGCTTCTTCCAGTAATGTTTGCTGGTATGCTTCTGAATTATAACTGGCATTAGTGCCATTATCCCACTCAGTATTTAATGCATTAACAGCTTGCCAGGCAAGCCAGGTATTGCTGGCTAATACGGCAATGCCGCCCAAAGGGTTAAATAGGGCTGGTGCCGATGCTTCAGGTAAATTAATGACATCAACAACACCAGCCATCTTTTTCACTTCGGCCTGATTGGAGGATTTTACTTTACCAAATAGTACGGGTGGACGTTGAATAACGGCGAAACACATGTCGTCCAGGACGACATCCTGACCATATACTGCGCTACCATTGGTCATGTCTTTTATATCGATACTGGGTACCGCTTTACCTATTTGGTTCCAGTTTTGCCGGGCTTTAAGCTTAACATCCTGCGTCTCTGGCAGAGCAAGAGTCGCTGCTACAGCAATCACATCAGCGAAGGGAACACGTCGTCCGCTTGGTTTATGCACTACATGATGCGCTTCGGTATAGCATTCGCCCGGGTCTACCTGCCAGCCTTTTGCCGCCGCCGTACACAGCATTAGCGCCGCCATTGCACCTGTTTCCCGTAGGCGCTTAAAGTTGCGTCTGATACTGCGTGACCCATCGGTATTCTGGTCGCCGTATTTGGCGTTACCAGTGGCCTGATTAATGGTTACGTATTGCCAGTCAGCCCCAAGTTCTTCAATGATCACTTGTGGAATGCTGGTACGTACTTGCTGGCCCATTTCTGAACGGTGACAGGTAATCTCTACCTCACCGTTGTTGGCAAAGTGGATGAATACATTGGGCGTAAAGCCACTGTCGCTGGCACCGCCTGCAAACATGGCCTGCGCCTGAGTGCCCGGTAACAGCGACAAGCTTAATGTAAAGCCGGAGGCGGTAATACTGCGCTTTAAGAACGCACGGCGAGAGTGTGACACTGTGTTGTCATTCATTTTACCACCACCTTTTGAGCCGCTGTTTTGACTGCTGCACGGATGCGCGGATAGGTTCCACAGCGACAGATATTGCCTGCCATATGACTTTCAATATCGTCATCTGTCAGAGTTTGTTGTTTATCAACCAGTGCTGCTGCCTGCATCATCTGCCCACTCTGACAATAACCGCATTGAGGAACATTATGTTCGCGCCAGGCTTCCTGCACCGGGTGAGAGTCATCTTTGGACAAGCCTTCGATAGTAGTGACAGATTTACCAGTGATGGCATTCATGGGGAGTTGGCAGGAGCGTGTTGGCTCGCCGTCAATATGAACTGTACAGGCACCACACAGAGCCATACCGCACGAGTACTTGGTGCCGGTCATTTTGAGATCGTCGCGTATAAACCACAGCAGGGGCATGTCAGGGTCACCCTGGTAGTCAAACTCTTGTTCATTGATGATGACTTTCATAGCTTTCCTCATGTATAAATGGCGCACTCTACTACATCATCATATTTCATTACTCAGACAATACAGGTAGAGCCAAAAACTGCATTCGTAATAAATACAGCCATTAAATTCATTTAATGTTAGCGCTTTTCCATTACAATTTGTTAAATTTATTATCGATGTTTTTGTAAAGTCTTTGTTAAAATGCGCTATTACAATAATAATTAATTATTTCCGGTGGATATCACAATGCCAGACCAGTCAACAGTACCCAAGACAGAATCGAGTAACACTTTATTAGCGTGCCTTTATCATTGGGAACAGCACACTCCCCAAAGTCTTTGTATGGTGCAGCCTGTCGACGGACAGTATCACTCTTATTCATGGTTAAGTGTCGCCACAACGGTACGTAAGCTTGCGCAACAGTTAATCGACATGAACTACGAACCGGGAAGCCGCATTGCTATATTGTCAAAAAACTGTGCTGAGTGGTTAATGGCTGATCTGGCGATTATGATGGCAGGCTATGTCTCGGTACCTATTTTTTCGACCGCCGGAACTGACACCATTGATTACGTGCTCAAGCATGCCGAGGTGAAGCTGGTTTTTGTTGGCAAACTTGATGAAACCGATAAGCAACTCAACGCTATTCCTGACAGTGTCGCGACGGTGGCGTTTCCCTACCCGAACCTGGATACCGATTACAGCTGGGCGCAATTCACTGCCGCTGAACCGCTTAAAGAAAGCCCCCAGGTTGCGCCAGATGCGCTCATGACAATTATTTACACATCCGGCAGCACAGGCAGCCCGAAGGGGGTTATGCATACCTACGAATCTATGGCGTGGGCCGGCAATCAGGGCATGATAGATTTACACCTCGATACGCAGGACCGTCTTTTGAGTTACCTGCCTTTGGCACATATTACTGAGCGGGTTTTGGTTGAAATGGCCGGCTTCAAGGCCGGGTTGACGATACACTTTATTGAATCACTGGATAGTTTCCAGCGCGATGTACAACATTGTGAGCCGACGTTATTTGTGTCCGTACCGCGCCTGTGGTCTAAGTTTCAACTTGGGATCCTACAAAAGTTACCCCAGGCAAAACTCGACATACTGCTTAAAATACCCTTCATTAGCGGTCTGATTAAGAAGAAAGTTCGTACTGGGCTGGGCCTTGGGAAAGCAAAAATATGTGCCAGCGGTTCAGCGCCACTAGCGCCAGTTATTACCTCCTGGTTTGCTGCGCTCGGCATCGAAATCAGCGAAGGGTGGGGCATGACTGAAAATGCCGCGCTGGGTACAGCGAGTTTGCCGTTTAATCACGATAAAATAGGTTCGATAGGCAGACCCTGGGGCGGCGTATCCTTGCGATTGTCTGAGCAACAGGAATTACTGACCAAATCGCCGGGTAACATGCAGGGCTATTATCTTGATCCGGCGCGCACCGCACAAGCTTTCACAGAGGATGGTTATTTACGTACCGGCGATAAAGCCGCTATCGACAATGACGGGTACTATTATATCACCGGGCGGATCAAAGAAATTTTTAAAACCGCAAAAGGAAAATACGTCACCCCTGCGCCCATTGAAGCGTTATTAATGGACAACAATAATATTGAGCAGGTGTGCGTAACGGGCGCTGGCCTACCTCAGCCTATTGCATTATTGGTGTTGTCTGAAGAAGGTCAAACCCGCAGCAATGGCAGTGTTACCACCTCGTTGCAAGATACCCTGAAAAAGGTCAATGCCAGCCTTGAAAGCCACCAGCGTCTTGCACATCTGATTGTCATTTCTGAGCCCTGGACTATTGAGAATGAGCTGTTAACGCCAACACTGAAGGTTAAGCGACATGTACTGGAAGAACGCTTTGCCGATGTTATTGAGCAAGATTACAGCGAAGCGGTTGTGTGGCACAAACGGTAAGCAAGGCGTTATTTGTTGAGTGGTAAGTTAAACCGGTTTTAGCCAAAACCACAGACACAAAAGCCGGCAGTTGAACGCCGGCTTTTGTATTATAGAAATAAGGGGAAGTCCTATTTTGCGTAGCGTTGCTGCAGGCCCTGATACACCAAATCAGCATAATCGGCGGCGTTAATGTCCAGTTCTCCTAACACCTCCACAAGGTGTTCGTTGTCTTCGCGGCCTTGCCAGGTTTTCTGATATGTACCGGCCTTGTAGCCGTTGTCCTGTCTGAAAAAGTTAAGAATATTCTTGCCCACATACTGGCGATACAATTCATCGCCACTCATTTCACATTGTTCAACAATACACATAAACAGCGGTACGCTAAAACGCTTGGCTGCACATAGACCGGCCATTAGCTCCAGGTTGTCAAGTAATGAAAGCGAAGCCGGTGAGTAGTCTTTGCCGTCAAAAGTGACTAACGGGTCTTTTTGTTGTGCAAGCTGGGCGGCAAGGGCATGAGCCGTTGCATCGACATCACCCTTATAGTCGATAATGCTGGCAGACAGTGCAAAGTGCCAGATATCAACCAGTTCCATTTGCAACTGGGGCAAATCTTTTTGTTGAGCCTTCCACCATTTCCAGCCGTGATGTTCAATGGCTTCTACTGACTCAACCATTGCTGCGCGTAAATACCCGTATCCGGCAGTAAGCCATTGCGGATTGACCTTAATATTCATTTTGTTTTGGAGCGACAGCATTGTATTGAGTTGTTGTTGAGACAGCATAAATTACCTATTTAATTGAGCCATGGCAGTGAGGGGGTGCCGAAATAGTATGACCAGCCTGAGTACAGACACAGAATTACCGTTAAACGCAAAGTTTAACATGACCGGGTGGCAGGTAAAGACAGTTATCACACCAGGTGAATGGTCATTTTTAATGACAATTGTGCACATTTATAATGCACTTTATGGGAGCGGATGCACCATATTGATGAAATTCAGGTGCCCGTTATTGGCGAGGGGTGTTTTTAAGTTGTTGTTATTATTGACTTTAAATGTTGGCATTTTTTCTGCAATGGTTAAAGCGTTAACAGTGTTACATGCTGGCGCTAACTTTAGCCGGTGCCAGGCAACGCCGGCCAAAGTTGTTAGTATGTAGCCCGTAACCTTGCCCATACAGATTTTTCGTGTCCTGAGGTCTGTATGGGTTTTTTTATGTCTGTTTGTTATTTGTACATTCCAACGCGCGCTACTATAAACGATTGTTGATAAATTCACCAGTCATTTCACTACTTATTTCTTATCACGCACTATCAGTGCATACTTAACAGCAGTTTGGATGTTTGTTCATTCGGTCAAAGGATACCTGCGCATTGTTAACACTTTATCCGTCCAATAAGCTCGAACACCTGAGTTTTCTGCTGGCGACGTTATTCGATCAACAACCAGCCCGCGGCTTAGCTGCCGATATCGTGCTGGTTGAAAGTCCGGGGATGCAACACTGGCTGAGTATGCAGTTGGCCGAGCAGCGCGGTATTGCGATGAATATATCGTTTCCGCTGCCCGTGCGCTTTATGTGGGACATTGCCCGTGACGTGCTCGGTGATGATGCTGTGCCCAAAGAGTCGCCTTTCAGGCGCGAAACATTGCGTTGGCGAATTTACCAGTTATTTTCTGATCCTGAGGCACTGGCTGATCCGGCATTAAGCCGGGTTGCTGGTTTCCTGACCAAGAGTACTCAAAGCGGTGGCGGTCAACTCCAGCGTTTGCAGTTAGCTGTATCACTGGCAGATTTATTTGAGCAGTACCTGCTCTACCGACCAGACTGGCTGCTGGCCTGGAAGCGCCATGAAAAGGTAACCGGTGATGATGCCGATGAAGTTTGGCAGGCGCAGGTGTGGCGCAAATTGGTCAGCGACACGCCAACCCATCCGGCGCGTTTACATGAGCGTATGGTCACGGCGCTACAGCAACCTGATCAAAAGCTTATCGACGCTTTGCCCGAGCGCATTATCCTGTTTGCTATCAATACAATGGCGCCGCAATTTGTGGCGTTTTTAGATGCGCTGGCACAATGGGTGGATGTGCATTTATATCATTTAAACCCCTGCGTGAATTATTGGGGCAATGCGGCTGGTCGGGGTGAACAGGCTCGCTTATTAAGACTGGAAGGCATTGAAGCCTGGATGACGCAGTCACAGGACAATCCGCTACTGGCGAATTTAGGACGCCAGGGCAGGGACTTGTTTAATCAGCTCACTGAACTGCAAAGCTACGAAATTAGCGCTTTTGACCTACCGCCACCGTCGGAACAACAGCTGGGTACCAGCCTGTTAAGCCGGGTGCAGCAGGATATTCTGGAGTCCAGAGCCGGCGACGCGAATTACCAGTGGCAACCTGATGACTACAGTATTTTAATCAGCTCCGCGCACAGCGCTCTGCGAGAAGTGCAGTCGTTACATGACTATTTGCTGTTGCAGTTGCAGAACGACCCAAACTTGCAACCCCGCGATATACTGGTTATGTGTCCGGCGATAGAGCAATACGCACCGGCCATCGAAGCGGTCTTTGCCCGGGTGGGCGTTGCCTTCGGTGAGGATGATGTGTCACCGAGGATCCCATGCACCATTGCCGACCGTTCGCCACTGGATGCCGATCCGCTGATCGCAGCATTTCTGTCACTACTGTCACTGCCTGATAGCCGCTTCAGTGTGACGCAAATACTTGAATATCTCAGTTTAACACCGCTGCAGCGCCGCTTTGGATTAACCGAAGAAAGCCTGACTGTTATTGAATACTGGCTGGAGCAGGCGAATATTCACTGGGGGTTAAATGATACGCACAAATCGGCGGTTACCGAGAACGCCACCGACAGCGCCATGTTCAGTTGGCAGTGGGGATTGCAACGGCTAATGCTCGGAATGGTCAGTGAAGACCACGTACAGTTGTTTGGCAATTGTGTCACCGTGCCTGATGTGGAAGGACAGGCTGGCGCTGAGCTTGGCCGCTTAATGCTGGTTATTGAACAATTAATGCGTCACAACCAGGCGCTTGGTCAGTCTCGTACGGCCTTAGACTGGCAGCAGTATTTATATCGCCTGCGTGATGACTGTTTTGCTCCGGTGAGTGACGACACTGACAGTTGGGAAAGCATTGGTAAAGCTATCGCAGACTTTGCATTGCAATGCGAGCAGGCGGGGTTCTCCGGCGAGTTGAGTCTGGCTGAAGTGCGGGAGGTGCTAACCCGACGCTTTGCAACACCTGATGCGGGTAATCACTTTATGACCGGGCAGGTGACGTTTTGCTCGATGTTACCCATGCGCAGTATTCCGTTTAAAGTCATCGCGATTTTAGGTCTCAACGATGGTGAGTTTCCGCGCACTAACCCGCCTGGCAGTATTAATATTATGGCACGTCAGGGCAGCCGGTTAGGCGATCGCTCGCGGCGTCAGGAAGACCGTTATTTGTTTTTAGAAGCGATCATTTCAGCCAGGCAAGCGCTGTATTTAAGCTACCAGGGGCGCAGTGCCCTGAATAATGCTGAGCGTCAGCCCAGTCTGGTGCTGCAGGAAGTGATGGACTTTCTGCATCAGGATTATGCATGGGATGCCCGGCAGGCCGTGCGGCAACTGCCGCTTCACCCGTTTAGCCCGGATGTGTTTCGCGGTCAGTGGCCCAGCTATGCAAAAGGGTGGCATCGTCTGGCACAGGCGGTTGCAGAGCCGGTCAGCACTGATGACGTCCTCACACTATCCTTTGCCGGCGACCAACAGTTAACGCGCAGTATTAGCTGTGTCGAAGTGGGCCGCTGTTTTGACGATCCGCTGGCCTGGCTGGCCCGTCAGTTGGGATTGCGGTTAGACATTGATAATCGGTTGCTACAAGACAGTGAGCCGTTTGAGAGCAGCAAACTCACTCGCTATCGCTACGTTGATGAACTGGTTAATTGTGGTGCAATGTCTGGTAGCAGCGACGCACTCACTCAGCAGTTTTTACTCGGTGGCGATCTGCCTGACACGCCGGTGAGCCGCTTAGAATTACAACAATGGCAGGAGGCTGCGCATTTATTGCTGGAGGCTGCGCCGCTGACCGACGACACTCAGACCACGGTAGCCACACAAATTGGCCGCTGGCATCTTTATGGCAGCTGTTATCAACTGCACAACGAGCTGGTGAGTTATCATGTTGGCCAGCATCAGGTGCGACGTAGTTTTGTTGCCTGGATCACCATGTTAGTTGCCAATAGTGAAGGGCTGACGCTGCCGCTTTCCCTGCACTACATAGACTGGAGCAAGGAGCCGCTACAACGCCGTACAGAGGTCTTTGAAGCGTTTGACAGTGAAGAGGCACAGACAATTTTGAGCCGCTTAGTTGCAATGCTGGAACGCATAGAACAACAACCAACACTAGTGCATTTGGCAGTGGCTGAAGCATTTTCAAAGTTTGCTAAGATGTGTTCAGAAAATGACGACTGGAAACAGCACGAAGAGCTGCAAAAGCGCTGGAATATGCTAACGGATCCCAACGATGCCTACAGTAAACTTGGCAATAGCGCCTACTTTAATTGGTTCTTTAGTCAGGTGCCGACAGTGGACGATCTGCCTCTGACCGATTTGGCTGCGCTGTATTGCCCATTTTTTAACAGCATGGCGAAAACAAAAAAATGACCACTCAGCACTTAGATGTTATCCATTTACCCTTGCGCGGTCGTCATTTAATTGAGGCCAGTGCCGGTACCGGTAAAACCTTTAATATTACCCGCATCTACTTGCGCTGCCTGCTTGAGCAACAGTTAAGTGTTCAGCAAATTCTGGTTATGACCTTCACCAAAGCTGCGACCGAAGAAATCAGAGGACGCATCGCGTCAACCCTGCGCGATGCCATGCAGTACTGGCAGCAGCGGGCAGCCAATCAGCCTATGGCGCAGACCGATCCGGTACTCGATGCTATTTATGAACGGGTCGAGTCACAACAGGCAATGGCATTGCTACAGGCAGCGCTGCTTGAACTGGACGATGCGGCCGTATTTACCATACATGGCTTTTGCAACAAGGTACTGGCCGATATGGCGTTTACCTCAGCCGCACCGTTGGAGCTCTCGCTGGCCACAGATACTCGTGCTTTATATTTGCAGGGTTGCGAAGATTTTATCCGTAAACTAAGCCGCGACAGTGACGCCTTTGTGCAGCTTGCCAGTAACAACTGGCATACCCCGGAACGCTTTTTGGCGCAGTTTAATACCTTGCTCGAATTTGGCGATAAGCCGGTTATACCCGAGCCGGAGCAAATCGAAGACGAGTTTATTCAGGCGCTGGCAAAACTCGACGAGCAGTTCCGCTCGCAGGCTGAGCGAATTTATCAGACGCTGGTCAGTCATGAAGCGTTGTTTGAGCAGGCCATTATCGGCGGTGATGACGCTCGCCAACACGAATGGCAGGTGATTTTAGACTGGTTACATAAGGGGCCGTTGGCCGATATTCCACCTGAGGCAGGCAAATTTTCTAATGGTAATCGTTACAAAGCCAAACGCGAGGGCGTTAGCGATGCAAAAGCGATTATTGAACCACTAAAATCTTTTCGTCTTGAACTCGACAAGGCGGTGAAATCGCTTTTAAAGTCTAAGCAAACGCTGTTAGACAAAGCGCCGGTGTACAAACTGGTTGCTGACGGGGTTGCTTATGTGCAAGCCCACGTAAGAAAGCAAAAGCAACAGCTTAATATCGTCGACTTTAACGACCTAATTCGGATGTTAGCGTCACAAATCAGCGGGCCAGATACCCCTTTGTGTGAACAGCTGCGAGAGCAATATCCGGTAGCGTTGGTGGATGAGTTTCAGGATACCGATGCTGATCAGTATCATATACTGGCTAATGTATATCCGTCTGCTGAGGCTTCAACACAACGTGAGGTAACACCAGCGTTAATGATGATAGGCGATCCTAAACAGGCCATTTACGGGTTTCGTGGCGGTGATATCTTTACCTACTTACAAGCAGCCCGACAAGCCGAATATCGCTGGGTGATGGATACCAACTGGCGTTCGGTTGCGCCCGTGGTGGCCGGGTATAACCGCTTGTTTTGGGGAGCCGATTGCCGTCAGCCGGCACGGGATCTGTTTAATTTTAATATTCAGTATGAACCGGTAAAAGCCAGTAGCGCTGCCAAGGCGGTGTCAACGCCGCTGATAGACCCGGCATCTGACCGTCGTGCGCTGACGTTTTTATGTGACAATTCGCCCACCGCAGAAAACAACAATAAAGGGGAAACGCGCCAGCAACTCGCCCGCTTACTAACCCTCGAGGTGATGCGGTTACTGACTCAGGCACAGTTAGGTGGTCATCCGGTGCGCCCCGCAGACATTGCCATTTTAGTGCAGACCGGCAGCGAGGCAACGGTTATTCAGCAAGCACTTAAAGAAGCTGGTTTACCGGCGGTGTATTTGTCTAACCGCAATAGTTTGTTTGCCAGCAGTGAGGCAGCTGATTTATTGCTGGTTTTAAATGCGATATGGCATTCACACGATCTGCGATTGGTGAATGGTATTATCGCCAGCCCTTTGTTAGGCCTGGAACCGGCGCAAATTCAAACCATGTTAATTGATGAAAATGCCAGCGATTGGGATACGCTGCTGATGCAAATTGTGCTGTGGCGCGATATTTGGCAGCGGCGCGGAGTAATGCCGTTGGTGCTGGGGTTACTGCAAAATCATTATTTACCTACTCGTGGTGACGCAGAGCGCAGCCTGACTAACTATCAGCATCTGGCTGAATTGCTGCAGGAAACAGCCCGAACGTATCCTCAGCCGGGCCATTTACTCAACTGGCTGCATCGACAGGTGCAGGCGCCAGAGCAGGCACAGGAACATATTCAGCGGCTGGAGTCTGATGCAAGGCTGATCCAGATTGTCACTCAGCATGGCTCTAAAGGCTTAGAGTATCCCATTGTATTTGTGCCCTTCGCGGGCGATTATCGCGATCCGGTAAAGTTTGGCAACAGCCAGGCTGAGGTCTTGCGTTTTTACGATGAACGCGCTGGTATGCAGCGCATGGCACTGGGAGCGACACCGGCAACGATTGAGCAGGTCCGGCGGGAAGGGAACGCTGAATCGATGCGATTGCTGTACGTTGCTATTACCCGTGCGTCGCACCGTTGCTACCTTGGCGCTGCTGAAAGTAAACATACTGAGCAGTCGGCGCTTGGCCGGGTTGTCAGGCGTGCTGATTGTGATTCCTGGCAGCACGCAATTCACCAGATCATGGCGGAGCCCTGTGAGCATATTGGCCTTATCGACAATATTCAGCAAGTCGCAGCGCCAGACATTAATCATAACGAAGCGGGGCTATCCTACGCGCCTTTTGAACGCAAATTTGAAGATAGCTGGCGGCTTTATTCGTTCTCGGCACTGACCCGTCAGGCGGCGCATACGCAGTATCGGCATCGCGAGGCGGAGATACCCGCCGATGCCACCACGCCGGCCGGACTGGCACAACAGCACATACGTTATCAGCTAAAAGCCGGTGCACAGAGCGGCAATTTACTTCACGATTTACTGGAAGTGACCGACTTTACTGCGCCAGACTGGCACAATACGGGGGCGCAGGTGGCGCAACGATATGGTATAGAGGACACTCAGCACGCCGCCTTATTCAGTTGGCTTGACGAGGTGCTGGCCACGCCAATGTCATTGCATGACAACAATGTACTGCAACTTAATCAGTTGAAACCAGATCATACCTTACGTGAAGCAGAGTTTTATTTTCCTTTGCAACAGGTCAATCGGGGCGAACTGGCGAATGTACTGCGCGAACATCGCGCCAGTATAGGGGCAGATGCGCTGCCGCCGCACTTAGATGGCGCGGATCTTGATGGTATGATGCATGGTTTTATCGATCTGATTTTTACTGCGCACGGTCGCTATTATGTGGCCGATTACAAATCGACATTTCTCGGTCTTTCTCCAATTGACTATCAACCTGACGCCCTGAACCGCAATAATCAGCAGCATTATTATGACTTACAATATCTGATCTACAGCGTAGCGCTGCACAAGTTCCTGACTCAGCGTATACCGGACTACGAACCGGGCCAGCACTTTGGTGGTGTGGCGTATTTTTACCTGAGAGGCATGGCACCACACAACCCTGCCCAAAGTGGCGTGTTTTACCATCCTTTGTCGGTCTCATTGTTGCGCGATATGGAGCACGCGCTTACCGGCAGGTCAACGGTGCTTGCGTCTATTCATAAGGCTGAGGAAGAGCTATGACAATCACAGACTTTGCCGCCTGTAGCGCAAAATTTGCAGCCATTGAAGCCATTGACTACTTCTTCGCCCGCGAAATGCTGCGCATGGCTGGTACTGATGTGCCCCAGGCAAATGCTGAAGAGACATTTTGCTTGTTACTGGCATTGAGCGCAGCACAACGCACCGGAAACAGTTGCCTGTTGCTCAGTGATATAGCCGGTAAGCGCTGGTTCGAACATGCGGAACAAGCAGATACCGGCTGGCAATTTAGCGATGTTGAGCATTTACTCAATCTGGCTGGCGGGATCGCTAAGCTACCTCAGCTTAATGGTAAGCTGATTTTACTAGGCGCGCGGCTGTATACCGCACGGTACTGGCAATTTGAGCAGGAACTGGTGACGCAAATCGCTCAGCGTTGCGAACCGTTAACGCTCTCAGCAGAGCAACTCAAGGTGCTTAATGAGGTGTGGCCGGCTCTGTTTACAAATCAATCTGCACATCAGGAGCTAGACTGGCAACAGGTGGCGGTAGCACTGTGTGTTAACCGGCCTTTTGGTATGTTGTCTGGTGGGCCCGGCACCGGAAAAACCTATACTATTGCGCGCCTGTTGATGGCCTTGCAGGTGGCATGGCAGGGTGAATTGTCGGTGGTGTTAGCGGCACCAACCGGCAAAGCCGCGCAGCGTTTGAGCGAATCACTGGACGCGGCACTGACGCAGTTTGCGCAAGTGCCGGGTTTAGCGCCTTTTGCAACGCAACTACACCAACCTGCTATGACATTGCACCGTTTATTAGGTATGCCGCGTTGGGGCATCAACAGTCGCCACAATGCCAGTAACACTATCGCCGCCGATGTAGTAGTGGTGGACGAAAGCTCAATGATTGATTTGGCGCTGATGACCCGTTTATTTCGGGCTCTGGCGCCTCACACACGGGTAATATTAGTGGGCGACCCTAAGCAGTTACCCTCGGTAGAAGCCGGGAATGTGCTGGGTGATATTATCGCAGCATTTGGCGGCAGTGCCAGTGATGGTGTGGATGACGCCACAGCAAGACAACTGGCAACGCTGTGTCCGCACTTACCGACATTGCCACGTCAGCAATCGGAGCCCCCAAAACCTGTTGTACACTTTGAGCTTAAGCGCTCGCAACGGTTTTCGGGGCAACTGGCAACCGTAGCCACCGCGATAAACGCGGGCCAGATCGACAGCCTGTGGCAACAATTGGCGGTGACGGATGCACGGCACAAAGATCAACTTAATGGCGTATGCCAATGTCCGTTCAGTGCGCTTGATACACAGTTTACTGATATTGCCCGTCACTGGTTTGGCGCAATTGCCAACGCCGCTAACCTGGCGGACGCGATGCAACAATTACAGTCGGTGCGCTGGCTGACCCCGTTTCGTCAGGGAGAGTTTGGTAGCGAACAGCTCAATAGTCGGGTAGAGCGATTACTGACGCCGGGCACGGCACAACGTGGCTTTTACCGCGGACGACCGGTAATGATCACTGAAAATCATCACGGTCAGCGATTGTATAACGGTGATGTTGGGTTGATTTGGCCCGATGAGCGCGGAGTGCTGAAAGCCTGGTTTATGGGCAGTGAACAATCATTTCGGGCGGTACCACTGATGCGCCTGCCACGCCACGAAACGGTATATGCCATGACAATTCATAAATCCCAGGGGTCAGAATTTAACCGCTTAATGTTGTTATTGCCAGAGGCTCCCTCTAATCATGCGGTTAGTATTTATACCCGCGAGCTTATTTATACCGGACTAACCCGGGCCAGGGACGGTGCCTTACTGGTGACCAGCGAGAGCATCTTAAAACAGGCTGTTATGCAGCAACAGCAGCGTAAAACCGGTTTGGTGGAACGTTTACAGCAAGCGTTTGTTTAGATATTTGGCGCGATGTTCTGACCGGTTACCTATTTTGGGGATCTGACTAGCTGCTATCGGTATCAACAAAATATAACAGGCAGTCTGATTTGGCGATATCACCGCGCGTGGTCACCATAAACATTTTCAGTGGTCGGGTAACGGTCAGTTCATTGTTATAAACACTGAAATAATCGTCAATAAATTGGTTGGCCTGGTGTCCTGCGAGGCGAAAATGATCGAGTTTGTTGTGATCAAGCCAGCCCAGCACATCGCCTGGCCGGGTGATACCAAAGTTATGCTGTTCGATATCCTGGCGTATTGTGACGTTGGCTCCGAACACTGGTCGTTCGGCATACGCAAGGCTTACCTCATTGTAAATTTCTAACCGTTTAGGCTGTTTTAAAAGCGCCATATCCTGGCGCGCGACAAACACATCTTCAGCGGTTAAATAAGACTGTAAACCATCATAGGCATTCGCAGCAGATAGCTCATCCAATGCGCCACCAGCCTCAATCGTGACAATGGGGCAGCAAAAGGGCACTTCCATGATTGAACCCAGCTCAATATCGGTGTGAATAAACCAGCGGGTAAAATGTGACGCAAGCGCTTGGTGTGTGTCGTCTAATCGGGTTGCCACACTGAAAGACGGGCCACTGCCAGAGGTATTGTGAATATCAATGATGGCCTGTGGCGCCAGATCTACCAGATAGTCGGTGATTTGTTTGGCTAAGCGGCCTGGCGCGTCATTGTACGGTGGCCTGAAGCACCGGTTGATATCCCGGGAACCGGGCAATGCCCTGTGAGTGAACACGGGTTCGCGAAGAGCAGCGGCAACAGACACTATAATAAAGATTGTGTCGGCATAGGGTTTGAAGCCGCTACGCAGTAATTTGTGTATAGCCTCAACCCCCGACGGTTCATTACCATGTAATAAAGTCGTTACAACTCGTTTCTCGCGGGTGTGACCAGGGACAAAAATAATACCCGGCTCACCGATCTGTTGCAAAAAAGCCAGGCTTGACTCAGGTATTTGTTCAGGTGTGGGGGCTTTAAGCATTTTGAAGCCATAGCTGGTGCTGGGATTAGCCGCGGGCATTGTCATAGTGACTCCCAACAGGCCACAGGTTGACCACTCCGGCTTAACTGATAATACCGTCGACATAACTCTTCAAGTGCTTCTTTCTCGCTGTGTTGTCTGCGCAAAGAGTGATAGGTGTCGAGCTGCCATGTGGCACCAGTTTGACGTGCTGCCAGCCGGTGCTCTATGACGCCAAGATACAAGTCCCGTTCAGCGCGGCTGATACCAATATTCGCCAGCCCTTCGTCTGCCAGGGGTAATAAGTCGGCCAGAATATCTGTGACGCGACTTTCGTCCAGGCTACGTTGTTGCAAATGTGGCCAGAGTATCCTGGCGTCCAGACCTGATTGAGCGCAGCGATAAAAATTGTATTCAGCATACTGAAAGGGCAGCCGCTGCAAATATTCCTCGCAGCGTGGTGACAAGGCTTCCACTAAACCAATTTGCAGCGCAGCATTGGCGAGCATGTCCTGATTTGTCGGCCCCGCCGGCAAGCTTCGGTACTCAATTCGCACATGACCTTGTTCGCCGGGTTCAAAAACGGCTCTGTTCCAGCTCCACACCGTACCGTGATGCAGATTGAGTTCGGTAAACGGCGAAGGCGGTGCATTGAGTCGTTCAGAGGTGACCGGTAATAACGGCGGATACAAGGCCACGCTCTCGGTAAAACAATCGGTAATGCCGTTGCGCAGCCAACCGTGCCCGTAAGTCACTCTGGAGGGCTGACGCCACTCTTTGGCATCAGTATGGCGATAGTCAATAGATTGTTTAAACAAAGCTATACGGGTTTCCTGCCACAGTCGTTTGCCCATAAAAAATGGCGAGTTACCTGCAATCGCTAATACCAGCGGAGTGACCAGTTGTGCGGTGTTAAAGGCATCTTTGAAACGTGTCAGCGGCATTTTATGGTGGAGCTGAAAAGACGTGTTTGCGCCTTCCATTGTGACATCGTCGCTGGTGGTTTTCACCCTATCCTGGCCACGAATATCAATATCAAAAGGGGCGCCACGATGCTGACTCAGTTCACGTGTAAGCGCCTCATAGCGAGGCCGGTTAGTCATATAGCTGTCGTTTAAGTGGCTATCGCTCAATGTGGGTAGTATGCCAATCGACATTGCATGACCGGCGTAATGTGATGCAGCCTTGTCGATAGCCTGGCACGCATTATCTAACTGGGCCCGAAGCTGACTGAACGCGTGCTCGCCGGCGTTGACCGGCTCAAGGTTAAATTCAATATTGTACTGGTTTAATTCTTCCTGAAGGCCGCCAATGCCCGCGCTGTCGAGTATGTACTCGACTAACGGGGCTGGACTGAAATGCTGGTTAACCAGATAAAGCTCCAGCTCCGCGCCGAAGCTGACTTGCGGGTCGTTATAGCACGGCCGGGTTAGTTCAGCCGCCATTTCTGACAACTGCCGATGCACTCGCTGATTAAATTCCGAGCGCTGTGAATCCGTGAAATCATGTTGTTCAAAATTGACGCCCATGCGACCTCAGTAAGCACATTTCAAAGCTGGTTAACGTTATCTGTTTAATAAGTGTAGAAGTATGAGGCTCAGAGTACTAGTAAACCACCAAATGGTGTTGATACAGATCAATCACAAATACGCTTATTTTTGTTGTGATTGAGAGACTTGGACTTGATTACCAAGATGGGTGTTTATCCGTGTAGTTGGTGATTTGGTCAGGTGTGACTGGATTTACCTGGTGCGATTAGGTAGCTTAACGCTAACGCCGTTGTGATCAGCATTTTTATGGGAGGACGCTCTGTTGCGAGTATTGGTATTGGTTGTGAGCCTGTTGGTAGCAGGATTGTCACCGGTGAAAGGAGAAACGATTGCTTCTTTTACCGAAGGAATGGCAAAAAAAGCGGGTTTTATACCGGTTTATTATGATGCCAGCAAAGATAAAGTGTTTTTGCAAATAGAGACGCTAAACGAACCCTTGTTGTTTCAGTCAAGCCTGCCGCATGGCGTTGGCTCCAATGATATCGGTTTAGACCGAGGCCAGTTGGGGGCTACCCGGTTGGTGCAGTTTGAGCGATACGGGAATAAAATTTTACTTAAACAACTTAATACTGAATACCGCGCCAGCGCTGAAAATCCGGCGGAAAAAGCCAGTATTGATGAAGCTTTTGCCGATTCGGTTATTGCGGGTTTTACCATTGTTGCCAGCAATGACAGTGCGGTAATAATTGATTACACCGATCAGTTGTTTAGCGATATTCATGGTATCGCCGAACGCCTGAAATCAAGTAATCAGGGGAGCTTCAAGCCTGATGCCAGCCGCAGCGGTGTTTACATAGACAAAACCAAAGCGTTTCCACTAAACACCGAGCTTGAAGCCCTGGTGACCTTTGGTGGCAATGGCACCGGCAGTTACCTGCGCTCCGTTACTCCGGATGCCGACAGCGTGACAGTGCATTTGCACCATTCATTTATTGCCTTACCGGATGATGGCTATGAACCGCGCGTATTCCATCCGTTCTCTGGTTATTGGAAACACAGTTGGCAGGACTATTCTGCACCAATTACTGAACCTCTGGAGCAAGCGTATATCCGCCGTCACCGTTTAGCCAAACAAGATCCGACCGCCGCAGTTAGCGAAGCAGTAGAACCCATTGTGTACTATTTGGACCCGGGTATTCCTGAGCCAGTGATGAGTGCGTTAAAAGACGGTGCCAGCTGGTGGAATCAGGCGTTTGAGGCAGCCGGTTATAAAGATGCTTTTCAGGTAAAAGTATTGCCACCCGACGCCGACCCTATGGATGTGCGTTACAACGTCATTAACTGGGTGCACCGCGCCACACGTGGCTGGTCTTACGGCTCATCGGTGGTTGATCCGCGGACCGGTGAAATTATAAAAGGTCATGTCACGTTGGGATCATTGCGGGTAAGACAGGACTATCTGATTGCACTGGGTTTAACCAGTCCATTCAGCAGTGACAGCAAGACCACAACGGCACAAAAAGAGATGGCGCTGGCGCGAATTCGTCAGTTGTCAGCCCACGAAGTCGGGCATACACTGGGTATCGCCCATAACTTTGCGGCGAGTGAGAATGGCCGGGAGTCGGTCATGGATTATCCGCACCCTCAAATTGACATTATCGACGGTAAAATTTCACTTGCTGATGCCTACGATGTGGGAATGGGGCAGTGGGATAACTATGTTATTGCTTATGGTTATCAGGATTTTGCAGACGATACCAATGTACAAAATGCGCTGGATTCAATGGTAGTCGCCGCCCGGGAACTAGGATTAAAGTATAAGTCGGATGCCGATGTACGTTCATCGCGTCACGCTTCAGCGGATGGTCACCTCTGGGATAACGGTGAAAACCCACTGGCTGAATACGACCACCTTATGCAGGTACGTAAGCTGGCCCTGAGTAAAATGGGACTGAATACATTGCAAACCGGTGAGAGTTTGTCGTCATTAGAAAATGCGCTGGTACCGGTGTATTTACTGCACCGGTTTCAGCTCGAAGCTATTGCCAAACAGGTCGCAGGCATCCATTACCAGTACGAAAGCAAAGGCGATTTTGCAAAACCCAAAGGCGTTAAACCTGTGGCCCCTGAAACACAGGTTGAGGCGATGACCCGCCTAATCGATGCCTCCACTGCGCAAGTACTGGCTATGCCCGATGCGGTGTTAGATTTGATTACGCCACCAATATTTGCGGAAGCGGAAACCCGCGAGCAATTTAATAGCCGTATGGGACGGGTACTGGATCCTATCTCTGCGGCCGAGAGCGCCGCCGCATTTAGTCTGCAGTTGCTGTTGCACCCTGAGCGTCTCAATCGATTGGTTTATCAGCATAGCCGCCAGTCCAGTGTGCCTGGTGTTGATGACTTAATTCGCAAGATTTTCTCGGTGCACTTTTATCGCCAGCAGCGTGCCAATAGCAACCTGATTTCACGCTTACAATTGGTAGCATTACAAAGTGTTATGCAGTCTCTGCAAGCCAAAGACACCGCGCCAGAGGTCAAACTGGCGATCACCGCTGAGTTAA
This sequence comes from Alteromonadaceae bacterium, assembly GCA_013373625.1. Lineage (GTDB taxonomy): Bacteria > Pseudomonadota > Gammaproteobacteria > Enterobacterales > Alteromonadaceae > Alteromonas. The sequence goes on from JABXHM010000012.1 coordinate 70,949, forward strand.
TGACGCTGACCGAATGGCTGGAGGATGAAGAGGATGTGCCGGGGTACCGGGCGTTGGAGCATTACCTCGAACAATTCTGGGATACCGGCGAGTGGCCGTTAGACTTTGAAGTTAAACCCCTACCACCGGGCTCACCCATCTAAGCCTGAAACAACGATAACCCCGGCTTCTTGCCGGGGTTTTTATTTTGGGCGAAGCTACGCGCACCGGCTTAGATTTTCCACACCTTACTGGCGGGTTGAGCAGTCGATAGGGAGGGCCGCTTTTGGTTTTTTACTAGCCTGCCTTAATTACCTTCACTCAATGTGTAATAGTTGGTAAAACACTTGTATAACTGCGTGCCACTCAACACTGAGGCTGACGGGAAGTGCAGCATGGGAATTAAATCGCAGGGCGCATAAACAGGTTTACTGCCGCTCTCGCTGTCGAGTTCATCAATATTGAGAACCCGTGCCAGTAGTTCGCCCGCTTTCACATGCTGACCGGGCCTGGCACAGTACTCCACCATACCGCCCCAGTCTGTGTATAACGTTTTGTAATCGGCCAACGTTACACCGATGCGGGTCATGTTGGCAGGAGTGATTTTACTCTCTGGTAGCAATCCTTTGGCGGTGAGGTAGCTGATAATGCTGGTGGCATCAATTTCACCTTCGGCAAAATCTATGACTTCCTGACTGCCCATTTCCAGTGTGAAAGCCTCCACGCCAAAGTCCAGCGTGCGGTTGTCGCGCCCGTTAAGTAAATCGGTTAGCGTCCACCATGGGCAAAAAGTGGCTTCATCCAGGGCGCCAGCGAATTTATTCGGTATAAAAATGCAGTGGGGGAAATTAAACTGAAGGGCGCTGTCTTTGGCATATTGTGGAATATAAATATGCCGGGTGGATACCGGACCATTATGCAAATCGAGTACGTAATCGGCGTCAAGCGCGAGCTGTTGTAAACGCAGGTTGAGTTGTTGTGCGAGACCAAGCCCCCAGGGACTGGCAAGTTTTTCAGCGATAGCCTGATGCCAGTGTGCGCGAAAACGCTGTTTAATTGAGGTGGTGGATTCTTCTTCGGTGACTGTCTCAGCAAAAATCTGAATTTGTTGTTCGTCGTAATAATAGCCGCGGTTCCAGTTAGTACCGTTGACCGGATCAAACCGGCCTAGGGTATACTCACCGGCTTTTATATTGGTACCGACCGGATTACAATTTGGCACTAATATGATTTCGCCACTTACCGGCGTATCCTGCAGCCACTGAATAAGGTGGTAAATGACCACATTTCCCTGTACCTCTGCGCCATGAATAGAGCTTTGAATATACACGGTAGGGCCGGGACGTTGCCCTTTAATACGGTATACCGGTACATTCATACTGCGGCCGGAGGCATTTTGTGCCACTTTGATATGTTGCTTGCTGACTTGGTTTAACATGAGTTTGACTACTTTTTATTTGTGGCTGCACACTTCACAGTACGGATCAGACGGCACGGTAAAGCGCTGCCAGTTAAGCGTTAGTCCGTCGTAGGTTAACAACTGACCCGGTGCTAATACTTCAGTGCCCATCAGCAGAAGCATCGCAATATGCGCTTGTTGTGTGCCAATAGTGGTCACCACCGGGGCAAAAATGCCTGCTTCAACACACGACAGTGTTTCTTCGTTCACCAGACGGCTGACGCACTGATAACAGGGGCTGCTTTGCACCGGGTCGACAACCAGCAGTTGACCTTCGAAACGAATAGCCGCGCCGCTGACTAAAGGCGTATTCTGGCTATAGCACAGGCGGTTTATTTGCCGGCGGCTTGCGCTGTTATCGGTGCAGTCAAGCACAACATCATGGCTGTTTATGGCGTCAACCAGTGCATCATCAGTAAGCCGTGTGTGAACAGTGTTAATGCGACAGTCAGGGTTTATTGCCTGCAGACGGTCGCGTGCCGCATCGACTTTTAACTGGCCGGTCTGCGCAGCACTGAACAATATCTGACGAGGCAGGTTAGAGTGCTCAACGGTATCATCGTCGACCAGGGTTAACTGTCCCACACCACTGCTGCAAAGCAGCTGCGCGGCCGGACATCCCAGGCCGCCCATGCCAATCACAAGCACACGGGCGTTGAGCAACGCTTCTTGTCCGCCGAGATCTATCTGCGGTAAAACAATATGCCGGTTAAATGTCACGGCTTGAGCATAACTTAAGGTATCTGGCATAGTTAGCGCTTTGATCCTATTGCGATTCAACGCATAATGTACCAATTCGACAGTCTCGTCGCAGCAGATTTTTAAGGAGCATGATGACTACTGCCTCTGAATCCCTGGCTATTGCCATTCTTACCGTGTCAGACACTCGCACCCTGCAAACCGATACATCCGGTCAGTATCTGACTGATGCGGTGGCCGAAGCCGGTCACACGCTAGCTGATCGGCAGATAGTGGCCGACGATATTTATCAACAGCGTGCCATTGTGTCGGCGTGGATTGCTGATCCGGCGATCGAAGCCATACTGGTGACCGGCGGTACCGGATTTACCGGTCGCGACTCAACACCGGAAGCCTTGAGTGTATTGTTTGATAAAACCGTGGATGGTTTTGGTGAATTATTCCGTCATTTAAGTTATGAGGAAATTGGCACCTCAACGATTCAGTCGCGTGCGCTGGCAGGTTTCGCCAATGCCACGGTGATATTTTGTTTACCTGGCTCCACCGGCGCTTGTAAAACCGCCTGGCAGGGGATTATTCAATCGCAACTGGATTCAACCTTTAAACCCTGCAATTTTGTGGGTCATTTGAAAGGGACGCACTAAATGGCCTTGTCACACGTTAATCAGCACGGCGAAGCCAATATGGTCGACGTTAGCGGCAAAGCGGTGACCACCCGGGAGGCGGTGGCTGAGGGCATTCTGAGTTTGTCATCTGAGGCCCTTGAGCAAGTGCAAAATAATACCGCTGCCAAGGGTGATGTACTGGCAGTAGCGCGAATTGCCGGCATTCAGGGGGCCAAACAATGCGCCAATCTGATTCCGCTGTGTCATCCGTTAGCATTAAGTAAAGTTGATATTGAATTTACCATCGATGCCGCAAATTCGCAGATTATTACCCGCTGCCGGTGTAAGTTGAATGGCCAGACCGGCGTAGAGATGGAAGCCCTCACTGGTGTCAATATAGCCTTGCTTACACTGTTTGATATGTGTAAAGCGGTCGATCCGGGGATGACCATGGGGGCTATTCGCGTACTTGAAAAACAAGGCGGCAAATCAGGCCACTGGAGTCGTAATGAAAGTTAAATTTTTTGCCCAGATTCGAGAACTGACCGGGGTGGAAGAAATAGAGTGCGATTTACCGGTACCGGCCACCATTGATGGCTTGCGTGAACAATTAATGGCGCGTGGCGCGAACTGGCAGCAGGCACTGCAAACCAATGTGCTGTGCGCGCGCAATCAAACCCTGTGTGACGGGGTAACGCCAGTCTCTGCCGACGATGAAGTGGCTTTTTTTCCGCCGGTAACCGGAGGCTAGTGATGTTTGTTGAGGTCAGCCCAAACGATTTTCGCCAGCAGGACCTGTACGACAGGCTGTGCGCTGCGGATAACGCAAGTCGCTCAGGAGCCGTGGTGACGTTTACCGGACGAGTACGTGATTATAACGCCGAGGGTTCGATTGATGGGATTGAACTTGAATATTATCCCGGCATGACTGAAGCCGCACTGCAACAACTGCTGGAGCAGGCTCAGCAACGTTTTTTATTGTCTGATGCCGGCATTGTGCATCGTGTGGGCCGGTTACCTAATCACGCGCAGATAGTATGGGTGGGCACCTGTGCACCTCACCGCAAAGACGCATTTAATGCAGCCAGTTACATTATGGATATGCTGAAGCAGTCGGTTCCCATTTGGAAAAAAGAATGGGCAAACGGCGCAGCGCAGTGGGTGGCTGCAACGTCCACCGATAGTCAGGCAGCAATGCGTTGGCTTAAAGATACTGACGAGTCCGGGGCATAGCATTGACCACTCTTCTGCGTCTGTGGTTAATATTATTGGTGGGATTGTCTGGTTTAGTGAAGGCTAGCCCGGAATCTCTTTTATCACCGTCCGGGCTGGTGCTCTCACAACTGCTTTCTGAGCCGCTGAGTATTGCGGTAGCGGCTAATTTTGCCGGGCCGTTAAATGCATTACTGCCTGCGTTTGAACAGGCGACGGGAATTCAAACCCGGGTGACGGTAGGCTCCAGTGGCGCATTATTCGCACAAATTCAACACGGTGCGCCCTATGATGTCTTTTTATCGGCCGATAGCAAACGGCCGCAGGCGCTGGTCAGTAACGCGTTGATCCCCGCCAATGCTGTAACGACCTACGCGATTGGCCAGCTGGCATTAGTCGGGCGGGTAAACAGCGTGACTGATCACGCATTACTGGCAGATTCGGTACGCCTTGCGATTGCCGATCCCGATTTAGCGCCTTACGGGCGTGCTGCGCGGGAACTTCTGCAGGCATCCGGCGTATGGTCGCTGTTACAGACGCGGCTGATTAGGGGCACAAATGTGCAGCAAACCCTGCAATTCTGGCAAACCGGTAATGTCGATGCTGCTTTGATAGCGGCATCACAGTGTGTCACGTACCAGCTGGATTGTAAGCCAGTACCGGCGCTCTACGAACCTGTCATTCAACAGATGGCAGTCATTGTCACGCATAATAAAGCCAGAACATTGGCTGGTCGCTCGTTAGCCCGCTACCTGCAAAGTACTGCGGTACAGCAGCAACTGGCCGAAATGGGTTACCGTCTGGTTGCAGATGCCCACAACAAGGACCCTTTCTAGTCGTGGAAGCCACAGCAATCATTCTTACGTTAAAACTGGCAGGGCTGTCTACTTTACTGCTTATGTTATTAGCATTGCCGGTGAGTTGGGGGCTGAGTCGCTGGAACAGCCCGTTTAAGTCGGTGGTACAGGCCATCGTTGCGCTGCCATTAGTCTTACCGCCTACGGTGCTGGGGTTTTATCTGTTGCTGGCCTTTGCGCCTGATAGTGTGATTGGTAGCTGGTGGCAGAGTATCACCGGTGAACGTTTGGCGTTTACCTTTGAGGCCTTGCTTCTGGGCTCGGTCATATACTCGTTACCATTTGCCGTGCAGCCTCTTCATGCGGGATTTACTCAACTGCATCCCCATTATCTTGAAACAGCCAGAATGTTGAATTTACCTTGGTATACGCGCTTACGCGTTGTGGTATTACCGGCTATTAAACCGAGTATTTTTATTGCTGCGGGTCTTAGTTTTGCTCACACCATTGGTGAATTCGGCGTTGTGTTAATGATTGGCGGAAACATCCCTGGTGAAACGCGGGTCGTCTCCATCGCGTTGTTTGATCATGTAGAGTCGCTCAATTATGCCAGCGCTCACATGCTGGCGGCTGTGTTGCTGGTATTTTCGTTGTTACTGCTCATAGCACTTTATTATCTGCAGGGTAAACGGAGGCTGAAATGGAATGTCATGTAAGCCAAAGGGCCGGTGCTTTTGCACTGCAAGCGCGCTTAACGCTGCCAGTTGGTTGCAACTGGATTGGCCTGTTTGGGCCCTCCGGAGCCGGTAAATCCACTTTGTTACGGGCTCTTGCGGGGCTTGAATCCACAGCTCAGGTAATCGGGCAATGGGGCGAACTGACACTGCCAGACGCCGGGAAAACCGTGCTGGTAAGCGCTCAGACACCACTTTTTCCGGCCATTACAGTTGCCCGGAATTTGCAGTTGGTTGCACACCATAATCAGCAAACTGAGGCGCAGACAGATTGGGCTATCGATAGCTGTGAATGCCGCCAGTTATTAGGGAAGAAAACCAGTGCATTATCCGGGGGCGAGTTGCAACGGGTTAAGTTGGCCAGAGCGTTACTGGCTGCGCCAGCGCTGTTATTACTGGATGAAAGCTTTAGTGCCATGGACACCGCACTTAAGCAGCGCATTCAATGGCGGCTGCGCTATGAATGGGCTGGTCACTGCCGGGTAATAATGGTCAGTCATGATTTGAACGATATGATGCGATGCTGCCAGCAGATCGCGTTGATCAGTGCGGGTAAAGTGCTCAGTCAGGGCGATATAGCGACTACTCTGAGCGAGCAGCACTCGTTGGTAAAACCGGCCTGTGCTGATAAACAGGTATTGCCAATGGCCAGCGTGCTTAAAGGACTTTTTTATTCACAGACACCCGGCGGAGTTCAGTTTAAGGTTGGGCAGCATATTGTAAACTGCAGTGAGGCTGCCGCGCGTGACAATAGTAATCATATTGCTATGTTAGTGCCTGCGTCCCAGGTGGTGTTAAGCCAGCGCAGTGATGCGCAATTAAGCCTGTCAAACAGTTTGCCCGGTAAAATAATGACGCTGGAGCCCAGCGGCGCCAACCAGGTTAAAGTGTGTTTAGCCTGCGCCGATCAACTACTGATAGCGCTGGTTGATAGTACTGTTATCAAATCAATTCCACTTTGTCCCGGTGACACGGTTACCGCACACTTCGGTAGTCGCTTTGAGTACCATTTGTGATCCACCCGGCATGATTTAAATGACCCTTGAGTAGCGTTGGCGGTGAAGTTGTTTACCTAAATAGGCATCAAACGCCATACAAATAGTGCGCAGCAGCAATCTCGCCCGGGGCACCACTTTTATATGCTGCGTGGTAACCGACACGAGCGCATCGTCGATAAAGGGCCCGAGGCTATCAATGGCAGCGGCAAAGTATTCGTTAAAGTTTATTTGCCACAATGACTCGATGTCACAGATTGCCACATTGAGGTTACACATTAGCTGCATAATCACATCTCGACGCAACATGTCGTCCTGGCTAAGTAACACCCCCTTACAGATCACGCTGCTTTGAGCATCAATAGCAGCGTAATATTCATTGAGTGTTTTGGGGTTTTGACCGTAAATATTGTGTACTGCGGAAATCGACGACACGCCCAACCCCAGTAAATCCAGATCACCACGCGTAGTATAGCCCTGAAAATTGCGGTGCAACGCGCCATGGCGTTGGGCAATGGCCAGTTCATCATTGGCTTTGGCAAAATGGTCGATACCAATTAGCTGATATCCTGCCTCCTGCAAGCTTTGTGTTGCCTGTTTCATTAACGCCAGTTTTGTTTGAGGTGAGGGTAACCACGCATCTTTAATTTTACGTTGGGCGGCAAACCGGTCTGGTAAATGAGCGTAACTAAATAAGGACACCCGTTCAGGATCCATGGCTTTCACCGCTGCCAGGGTTGTTTTAAAGGTGTCTTCAGTCTGATGTGGCAGACCGTAAATAAGATCCAGGTTAACCGACTCAAAACCAACCTGGCGGGCATGTTCAACTAAATCGGCAATATGCTGGGTGCTCTGAATTCGATTAATGGCTTGCTGAACGTTGTAGTCGATATCCTGAACCCCAATGCTCAGGCGTCGGTACCCGATTGAGGCGAGAGACGAGAGATAATCAGGGTCAACCCGGCGTGGGTCTATCTCGATACTGCATTGTACGTTGTCGGTAAATTGAAACGCAGCGCGCAGAATAGCCATTAACCTGGTGTGTTGTTTAGTGCTTAAAAAACTGGGTGATCCACCACCAAGATGTAGCTGTTGAACCCGGTAATGGTTGAATGTAGGCGCTCGCCGAACAATTTCTTTAGCCAGGTAATCGAGATACCGATCGGCTTTTTCGGTATGACGGGTAATAATTTTATTGCAACCACAGTAGTAACAGAGACTATGACAAAAGGGGATATGCACGTACAACGACAGTTCACCGTTGGGACTGGTTTGCGCAGCGTTGATTAAATTCGTGTCGTTAATACTTTCATTAAACTCAAGTGCAGTCGGGTATGAGGTATAGCGGGGTCCGTTAAGGTTGTATTTGTTGAGCAGTGCGGGATCAAAAAAGTCAATGGTTTGCATGGCCTGATATCGTCATAGTTTGTGTTTAAAAATCACCGGAGTGGAGGCTTTTCAATCACTGACAGCATACAGTACTGGTAAAAAGTAACTTTGATCTCGTTCAATAAACCGGTTGCTTAGCGAACGTTGATAAGCCAACCGGGGCGCTATGAAGATAAGGGCCTTTTGATTGCCCAATCTGCAGGCCCTTATAAACTGATTAGGTCGTTAAAACTGCTTTCTTAATGACACACCAAACGTACGCGGCATGCCCGGGTAAGCCATTATTTTGCCGGTCTGTACCGGTACATCAAAGCCATTTTTAGCAACGTAACGAGTATCGAAAACGTTCTTGCTCCATACGATAATCTGACTGTCCCAGCGCGGCAGATCCCACATCCAGCTTGCATTGACTAAATCAAAACTGTCGAGATGTTTATAGGGGTCGTTAGTGTCGTCCATGAATAAATCGCCGGTATACATATAGTCTATGCGCAGGGTAGTGGGGATAGCCGCTATGTCGAGGTAATGTTCCAGGCCAAGTGTATAACGGGTTTGTGGCTCAAAGCCTATACGGTCACCAGCGCGAGAACAATAAGGGGTGTCGGGACTCTGCCGACCCGGGTCGTCGATACCGGTATGCCAGGTGTAGGCAACCCAACATGTGCCGTTGTCAAAGGAATCAAACTGAGCCAGCAATCGGGCATAGTTAATTGTAATTTGAGTTGACGCGACTGGGAACCAGGTTACATCGAGCTCCACCCCTTTGGTGCCAATACTCCCAGCATTTTGCAGGTTAAAACCGGTGCCAGTGAAGGTTGAGGCCTGAAAATCATCAATATCTGTTTTATGCATTGCGAAATTAAGGCGCAAATTATGTTCGGGCAGCTCTTGCTTGATACCCACTTCCCAGGCTGTTGACGTTTCAGACCGAAAAACCGGGTCAAAGGCGCTACTGATCCGATCGGTATTGATACCGCCTGATTTATAACCATTTGCCCAGGAGGCATATATCAGCTGATTATCATTGGCTTGGTAACTCACTTTAACTGTGCCGCTGAGGTTATTTTCTGACAGTGACTCGTTAAGCGCTGGACGCGGTAACACCGATGCAGTGTCTAAAAAGTAAAATCCCCAACCGGGTTGTTGAAAAGGCGCAATGGCAGCCAGTGATGCATTATCTACCATCTGGCCATTACTTAGCGCTGCGCCAATAGCGGCAAGTGCTGCGCCCGCTGCTACAGGGTCAGGCGGCGATGGTAATCCATTAAAACCGGGGCCAGTTTCCTGATAATTACCGGTAAGCGTTTTATCTTCTGTTGTCCAGCGTAGCCCTGTGGTTACGGTCAGATGGCGGGCAAACTGCCAGTCGGACTGGGCAAATAACGCGTAGCTATCCTGGGTTTGGTCAGCACTGTGGGGAAACTGGGTGCCACCGGGAGTCGCTGGTGCCGTAGGTGCTATCAAACCGCCGGAGAGGGCGCTCAGGGTGTCCAGACCTTGAGCCAGGGGCGCGAGCTGCGCAGCACTGGCAGCAAAAAATACCGGAAAATCTGCGCCAATACTGTTGGTGAAATCCAAATCAAGACTTTGGTGGAAATAGAAAACTCCGATAATAGCAGTGAGATCATCGGTATTGTAATGCAATCGCAGTTCTTGGGTGAGGGCCTGTTGTGCAGCATCGTTTGTCGTTGATAATAATTCGACATCAGCAAAGTCAGTATCGGACTGATCAAAGCTATCGAAATAGCGCAGGGCAGTGAGTGATACCAAAGATAACGTGTCATTGAGTGCCCAATCGACTTCAGCCGAAATACCTCTGTCTTCCATTTTAGAACGTGGTGGCGTGCTCAGTGCTGTGGTGTAGTCGTAAAATTGTTGTTGGGTAAATACGGTGCCGTTTAATAATGGTGACGCGAGCAACGCATCCGTTCCGAATTTTCCAGCTATCTCTTTGGCCTGAAGATTATCCTGCCAGGTGAGTGCGGCGCAACAACGCTCGTCTAATTCGGCGTAATCGGCAATCAACCGGATTGCTAAATCATTAGCTGGTGTATGTAACGCTTGTAAGCGAAAACCTGAACGATTGCGGTTATTAAGCGGTTTGCCAGGGTGCCATAAATCATCAACCCAACCGTCGCGTTGCGAACTAAAACCACTCACGCGCATGGCAAGTGTATCGTTCAGCAGCGTAAGCGATTTAGCGCCACTGACATTGACAGTATTTAAGTTACCTGCGGTGAGTTGCAAAAATCCGCTGCCGTCATAACCTGGCTTTATTGTGTTGATCACGACAGCGCCTGAGGGCGTATTTTTACCAAACAAGCTGCCTTGGGGACCACGTAATATTTGTACTGACTCGAGATCCACCAGATCATTAATTACTGAGTTTTGCCGTGCCCGGTACACACCGTCCACGTATAAGCCTACTGACGATTCAAATCCGAAATTTTGTGATGATGTCCCTATACCGCGGATGGCAAAGGCACTATTGGTAGCCGTTTGGCTTTGAAATGCTGACAAAGTCGGCACACTACGTTCAACATCGAACAAATCAAAGCTGGCCTTTTCAGCCAGTACTTGTCCTGTCAAAGCGGTTACTGCAACGGGCACTTCCTGTAGGTTCTGGCTTCGTTTCTGGGCGGTAACTTCAATGACTTCAAGTTTGTTATCAGTATCAGTTTGGCTATGTACAGGGGATGATATCAGTGCAAGGATGAGAAGCAGATAGCCGCTTTTAACGAAATTGAGCTCAAACAAGGCGCAGTTTGTATGCATGTACGATCCGGATATGCGTGGGCAAAAACTTGGCATAGTGTAGTGCCAAATACCGCTAAACGATAGCCAGACTAGTTAAATAATGCAGTAAAAATCTTACAGCGGCAAATTACAGACTAACGCGCGCTGTCAGTTAACCAGTTTGTTTGCGATTGACGGCTCGGCGCTGCTAACGCTTTTGCTGGTTTCGTATTATGCGTAATGTGTTTACCTAATAACTGTTTTATCGGTAAACGGGTATTGTCAGTGCGAAGTTTCTTAATCAGCTTGATGGATGTGTGCGTTCGCACTTGTTCGCCATCTGTCTGGTTATTTGCCAGGGCCGGACCAGCAGTAACAGATAATAACAGCAGGGCGGTTGAAACTAATTTAGTTGTCATCGTTAACTCGCATTATTGGTTCAGGATCCAGTAAGGCATAGTAAACCTCACACTGACGATTCTGGCTATGTTTACTGTTATACATAGGTATGTCAAACAATAACAATGATATATAAATTCGTTTTAAATCAACGTCATAATTTTTAATAGAAGGCGTTTTTCAACGCCTTCTATGGGCTCACTGTGTTGATAGGAGCGAACACTTATACAAATTTACAAACGGGCAAACAGCGCCTGCGCTACCTGATGGTCCTGCAGACTGTTTTCGTTAATCCAGACTTGCAATGTTTTACCGTCAGTTTCAGGCGCACCTAAATCATTGCTGGGCATTTGCTTAACTAACAATGTGCCAACTTCGATTGCGTTATTGGCTATCGCCGTTTTAATCAGACTTTGGCCGTTACACGAAATGCCTGAATAATAGTCACGTAGCTTTAATGAGTAGTCAGTTTGAATGGTACGCATTTTTTTACGTAATTCAGCCTTGTCGTCGGCAGCAACGATAGTACAAATGTTGGCTAAGGATTCTTCAACGCCCGCGACAGCAGCAGTGTTAATGCCAAATGTAGCGGTTAAAAGCAGAGCAGCAGTTTTAGTAAATTTTAACATGGTTCGGTTTCCAATAAAGGTAAGCAATGGCTTGTTTCTGTGTTTCGATGGCGCGGATTAAACACTTAATTGGTGGATAAATGAACAAAATTAATGATACGTAAGTATAGCTAAGTATACTTAACTGTTTAAGTTTATGATTTTTATTAAATTTTAGTGCTATGTAACAATGTTCATTTCGCGTTTTCTACGTAATAAAACATTGCTTTACGTCGCTATATCGTCTGAAAGGCCTTTATACAGGGTGATGCTTAGGATTAAAAATGGGATTGCTTAACGGTTTAAATACAAAGTCCAAAGAAAGGTACCGCACTGTTAACGCTTGTAGACAGGGATTAAAACGACATCTCTAACACCTGGAAAGTAGCCGAATAATTAAGCGTTACTTTGCTGAAATAGCAGTGAGCCTGAAAACGCAAAAAAGCGCCTTGCGGCGCCTTCTTACTGCAGGGGACTGCTAAGTCCCTGCAACCATGTTGAATGTGTACATGGCGAACATGAAAGGGGTGAGCCCGATTAGATACGGCTCTGTAGCTCTTTTGCTACCGCGTGGTCCTGAAGACCATTTTCGCTAATCCAGGCTTGTAACGTTTTACCGTCGTTTTCTGGTGCGGTTAAGTCGCTGCTAGGCATTTTCTTAACCAGTAGTGTA